>NZ_NFZS01000004.1:0-604725 GCF_003264855.1 Dyella jiangningensis
AGGAAGCACGCAGCGATGTGTTCGATTACATCGAGATTTTCTACAACCGGCAACGCCGACATGGACATCTGGGTGGCCTTGCGCCAATGATGTTCGAGGCGGCTAACTCAAAATCCAGCAGCTAACCGTCTACGAAAGCGGGGGCGTACCAGGCAGTTTTGTCTTAGCCATGGTCGGTTCCTGTCTTGCGAATGGGGGCCACGGTGCTTGTATGAGCTTCAGACGGCTCAGGGCTGTTTATCTCTATAGAACCTAAAGAATTTGGGGTATGCGCTAACCCCAATATTTGAGGTAAGCGAGATGCAGCCCTTTTCTCTCCGAAAGCCAAACCCTCCGGAGGGATCGCGAACTTCGCGGCCTTTTTGCCTTGCTGTGTCATGCCGCCCTGCTCCGTCTCAACCAGCAATCCAGCCTCGATGGCGGATCTACGGTGCTTGTAGAAAGTGTTCTCGCTAGAGAACCCGGGCTGCCCTTTGAAGTCGTTGAACGACAGAGTGATATCGCCGTTGTTTTGCCCGTTGTAGCGGCGGTAGGCCGTCAGAACGATCAATTTGGCCGGTACTTCGAGTTCGACAAACGCGGCACTATCGAAGACACGGTGAGGAATGGCCGAGTAGCCATCGGACCCATAGGAAGCAGCACTTTCTGCTATTGCGGCCACCTCCGGATCACTAAGGGGCACCTCACACCGATCTTGGTTGAGCGTCTGCAAACGGCTACGCAGCGTGTCCCCAAGAATGCCCTTACGAACGAAGCCACAGGCAGCCGCGAACAGCACTTCGTTACGATGCCCGAGGCTAATCCGCCCTGGCAGCCTCTCGACTTTCGGTGGCACGTCCCCCAGTTCGTCATTCGCGGCCCCGATCAGCCCGAGTGCGCCAGCCACCTCTGCGTGGGCATACTTGGGAAGCTGGTTTAGCTCGATGATCCTGCTTGGAATCGGATCTCCCTTGCGATGGATGAAACCGGGTACCCGCATAACGCGGGGCAAGTCGCACACCTTGGGATCTGACCCAATGAGGCTAGCCAGACCTTGCTGGATGCTCTTAAAGGTCCCCACATCCAGGGGAGCATCGTGGACAAGCCAATAGGCATGGAAGCTGCCCCGGGAGGATTCGATGACCATGTGAGGCTTCAGGGTGAATCGCGAGAGCGCGGACTTATCGACTCCATCGAGATCGGCAAAGTACGCACGCACAGCGGTGACGTTGCGCGTTGCGCGCCCCCGAAGATCGCCGGCATTAACCATTACAAAAATGCCCGCGCCACGCGCATTCAAGCCCGACAGGCTTGCCATCTTCTGGCTTAGCTTGCCGTGCATGATCTGGGCGAGCCGCGGACGCGCCGGCTTGGAATCATCAAATGTTTGGAAGGTGAAGACGCTGTCACGCCCTCCGAGGGCGTCAAGGAAATCCCAAGCATCATTGGCGGCAGGGAGACTAGCGATGCGGTTACTCACAGCTCGCCTCCTTGATCGCCCGAGCCGTGTATTGACGTGCCTGGCCCACGAGGTCGGCCGCCATGACCACATTCCAGGACAAGTCACGGTTGTCTTTGGCGTAGATGCTTAGCCGACTGCTAGCCTGGTCCAGTAGGTCCAGGACTTCATGGAGCGGCACATCGATATCGACGCGCACAATGGGGATAAGGCGGCTCACAGGGCCACCCCCTGCTCCCCTACCGGGTAACCCATGCGCGACGGTTCTAGAACGAACCGCGCGGGTCTCAGAGGGTCATTGGTCCAGTAGTGCTCCCTCTTCTTCCCCCATCCAGCCTCCAGCATTTCCGGGACGGTCAGACAGCGACGACCGGGGCCATGTGGGCCCACGCGGTGAAGGTCGAAGGTTCGTTCAGAAGTGAAGTACTCGCCGCAGCTGCAGCACTGGCAACGAGGTCCGCGAAGGGTGGGCTTGTTCATGCCGCCACCTCCCGCGCATCCGCTTGGGCCTGTACCCATGCGATGACTTCGGCCTCAACCCACGCGCTGGTGCGATCCCCGATCTTGAGCCTTTTGGGGAACCTTCCCTGCTTTTCGAGGGCGTAAATCCAAGCTCTAGACAGGCTTGTGATGGCCCGCACCGCAGGCATGCGGATCAGGCGGATCGGGACGACAGAGGCAGTCTCCGTGGGAGCGATTCCACGAGACAGCGGCCCGCCATTGGCAGGAGCCAATACAACCGACGTTCTAGATTCCATGCTGCTCAACCTTCTCGGTGAGGCAGCACTAGTGACCGTGTAACCGTTCCGTGACGCTTTGTTGTGCCTACTGCCGGGACGGGCTACAGTTTCGAACTAAGGAGGTGGGTCGCTAGCACTGCTGGTGGTTCACTACTGAGGTGGGCGGTCTCGAACACCGCCCACCTCAACCTAATCGCCCAAACCTCGGGCAACCAAACCTTGCCGCTTGACCCCCCTCCCAGGGGAATGCACGTCGCACCCGAAGGCGCGTCTGTGCATGGCTGCCATTATCGCACTAAGTCCACAGTTGGAAAGTCTTTCCACGCAGCTGGCCCTGAGCGCGTGCTGGAAACCCTACAAATCCCACCTTCCCCCGCTTTGGTCACACTACCAGGCTATCCAGACAGTACGTCTGAAGACACCCGCAGCCGACCAAAGGCAAGCCGAGCGAGAAACAGGAGCTGGTCCTCGCCCGGTGGCAGCGAATCCGCTGCGCACCTGTCTACTATTTCCTGCTCGACACGCTCGAAGGCCTCACGAGGCGTGTTCTTGTCGCATCGCTGGAAGTGCTCATAGAGATATTCGTGCCAGCCGGTCCAGTGAGCGGGCACGTTGTGCGGGCCGATTTCACGAACGATGGCGCAACGAGGAAACGGGATGACTTCAGCAAGCATGTGCCGTCTCCCATGGAGCACGAAGCGCAGCCTTGTCGGCGTAGGACAGCTCGTCAAAGAGCTTGTCAGTTGCATCCCGCGCACACGACAGAACGAGGTCCTGGGTAACGCCATCGGCACGACATACCGTGATATCCCAGTACCCGTCGCCACCCTCCGACGGATTCATGGCGACTAACGTGACCACCCGAGGATCTTCTTTCTTCGGGTATTTCTTGAAGGGGTTGTGTCCAAAGCCGAGTTGCCGAGCAACGGGCGGTGTGAAAAGCCAGCCATCGCCGCCGGAACTACTCTTGAGGCCAGAAATCGCCCGGACCTCCACGACTTCCTCTTGCGTCACGTACTCCATCGTTCCGCTGTCGCCGATGGCGCGGACCATTTTGTTACTTTGCTTAGCGGCGTTCATGAGCCATCTCCGCACGAACCGCCAGCAGTTGGTCGGAAATCGCCTCATCCTTGATCTGCTGAAGCTTGCCGGCCAGATCAGCAAGAAAGGTCAACAGGTAGCCCGTATCCGCTAAAGCTTCTTCCGCTAAACCCGAAACTTTGTCGCGGGCGGACATCAGGCAGCCAATCGCGCCGATCCCTTCCATGATGGGAAGCATGGCGTTATCGACAGCAAGGATGCGCCGATCCAGATTGTGAAAATCTTTGTCCCGATCCAGAAGATTGTGGATGCCAGGAATATTTGCGGACGTTGTCATGGTGTACCCCCGTAGCGTTCCATGAACCACCCCACCATTGCGGCAAAGGTGGCGGACGTGCAGGGTTGGCGAACCGGCTTACTAGGAAACCGGCCAGCCCGAAGGCTGCCCTACACGCCCACCATAGAAAGCGGGCATGCTGCGCAACGGGCACAAAAAAAGCGCCACCGGCGCCGTTGCGCCTAGTAAGTTTCAGGTCGCCAAACCTGGTCGCCGAATTGGCGGCGACAGCACCAACCTACTCCGATTCGCACAGCAGTCAAGCACTTTCGTTAGGGTGTGCGAAAGCCTCTGGAGGGTTGTAGATGAGCAACTACAAGACGGTCACTTACACCTGGCAAGAACTCTTCGACAAGGTATGGGAGCAGCCGCTTCTCCAGATCGCCAAGGAGATTGGCGTATCGGACGTAGCATTAGGCAAAGCCTGCAGGAAAGCGGGGATTCCGCTTCCTGGCCGAGGCTATTGGGCTAAATCCGAGAGAGAACGTGCTAGAACCCGATCGAAGCGAACGGCGAAGCATGATGCTCAGCCGATCACTTTCGAAGTACTTAAACCCGAGTTTGTGCTGAAGGTGCCAAAGCCCACAGGCAATCCTGCGGATCGCGTTCCGGTTCCAGCAAAACTTTCTGACCATCACCCGCTGATCGAACGCACGCTAAACATCGCCAAGAGAATAAAACCCTATGACGGTCGCCTCGTCCTCAAGAAAGGACTAGACGTCAGGGTTTCTCCAGAAGCATTCGACAGAGCAATCCGAATCTTTGACACCATCATCAAATGGTCGCAGGCCAAAGGCTGCACCTGGAGAGTAACGACCGAAGGGAAGACGGTGGTTACCTGTGATGGCGAAAGCATGAAGGTGGGGCTCAAGGAGCGACTAACCAAGAAGGAGAGGCCAAGACCGCCGCCCCCTCCGGTGCGTCCAGGCGAGCGCCAGCTGCCGAATTTCGCAGCACTGCACCCCGAGTATGACTGGATCTCGACAAACCAACTCACGTTCACGATTGACGAGTACGTCGATGTCTTTGTGCGCAAGAACTGGAATGACGCCAAAGTCGTCACCATGGAAGACAGAGTCCATGACATAGTCTCGACCTTCCCGGTTATGGCACTAGCAATTAGGGACACTCGAGAGCGATCGGAAGCAAGGCGGAGAGAGTACGAAGAGGAAGCGCAACGCGAAGAAGATGCCAAACGCAAAGCTGAGGCCCTCAGGCTCGTCCGTAAGCGGATGATCAATCACATGCAGAGGTGGGAGCAGTCCGTCCGCATCCATCGATTCTGTGACGCTGTCGAAGCCACAGCCTCCCGTGATCAGGAGAGCGTGCAAGCTGTGGTCTGGTTGTCCTGGGCTAGAGAACAGGCCGACCTGTTGAATCCCTTATCGGGCGATCTAAAAAGACTCCTATCCCTCTCAGTCAAGGTGCCCGAATGGTTCAAGGGCATGAACCACTACGAAAAACCGGAATCGGATTGGTGGACTGATTCCGACGAGTAATATCTCGTCTCTGCAGAATTACTCAGGCTCGTCAATCTGCTCCAATCGGAGGAACCCTTCTTCGTCGTGGCCCAAGCTGCGCAGACGATTCCTGCGACCACAAACCGGGCACATGAAGTGCAGGCCGAAGCTGTCGATGTTCGCCTCGGCGCCTCCCGTGAATTCCGGGAACTCGGTATGGCAGCGAATGCAGATCCACATGGTGTGGATAGTACACCCGCAGTGCGGCATCAAGGCGATGTTAGATCAACGCCACCATATCGCTTTCCGCCATCGACCAACACCTCCCTGATCCGGCTAACAATAGGGTTCGATGTGGATTCCAAGGCTGAGGGAAACTCCTGACCGTGCCATATGAAGAAGTTGCCTATTTGGCGCAGTGGGACCTCTAGCATCTTGGCAGAACCCGTGAAGTTTTCCTCGTTAGCCATGATGAGTTCGTCCGCGTTGCGCATCCTAAAAACAATCAGTGATGCGGCATCGCAGATCAAAGGCAACGCTCCGACGGCCAAGGCAATTCCATTGCCAATCTTCGGCGGCAACAAGAGCAGCATGTGCATATCGATCCGATCGATTACGCCACGAATTTCGGTGGCAGCCATTTCGATCTCAAGGACCTGACTCCCATATCCGGCGTCAGGCCGAGTGATATCAATGGCGAGATATGCTCTATGCATCCTCATGCAAAACTCGCCCATCCGCTGCAAGTGCGTCGTGAGATAGGAAGCGCAGAGACGGCCTTTTTCCGTTTTTTCCAGTGCGACAGACCGCCTGTCGCGATCAGATATATATAGCGCTACGGCTGCCGCCCCCATCGCTCCAAGGCCAGAAACAATCGAACCTACAGCGCTCGCCCAGGCAGGCCTATCAGTCGCACTCAATTGTGACCAAGCGCCCCCTAAGCTGCCGCCCGCCACTCCCGAGAAAACTACAACGAGAAGGGAGCGAGCGTAGGCGCGCACTCGCTCCGAAACGACTACGTCCATGCCTTTCCCCCCCCCCGTATCTTTCACCATTCCATGGTCAGACACGCCTTCCTCTGGCGCAAGGAGGCCAAGGGGTACACGAATGTCCGCCGCCCTCCGCCCGCAGTTCGCCCAGCATCTCGCTTGCCGCCACAGTCAGCCTAAGGCCTAAGACACTTGCGGCACGCGACGCGTACAAGAGACCCAGCCCTACCCGCCAAAGCGATGAGATGCCACAGGCCCAGCAGTCAGCGTTACCCTACAGACTTGGGAGGCGGCGCCCGATACAGTCCCACGGCAGGCATATTGGTTCGGGGGAATCCTTATGGCATCAACTCAGCTTTCGCTGGCTCTCATTCCGCACAAGGTCGATAACGGGCTGATCATTGCCCAGCGCCAAAGTGACGGCTACATCAACGCGACGGCAATGTGCCAAGCCGTCGGAAAGCAATTCAATGACTACACTCGGCTAGCCTCAACCAGAGAGTATGTGGATGCCCTCTCCGACGAAACGGGAATTCCCGTTTCGGAGTTAATTCAAACATTTAAGGGCGGCGACACATCCCGGCAAGGCTCTTGGGTGCACCCAGACCTAGCAATTCACTTGGCGCAGTGGCTGTCGCCAAAGTTCGCAGTGATGGTCTCGAAGTGGGTCCGCGAATGGTTAGCCGGTGGAAGGCATGCCGGTGGAGCAATGCCATACCACTTGCAGAGGTATATGAAGAACCGGACGCGCGTGCCATATACGCATTTCTCTGTTCTGAATGAGCTAACGATCAGCCTTATTGCCCCTCTGGAGGATCAGGGGTACACGCTTCCGGACAACATGGTCCCGGATATTTCCCAAGGAAAGATGTTCGCCAAGTGGCTTCGAGAAAAGTACGACGTTGATACCGACACGTTGCCCACATATAAGCACGAGTATGCAGATGGGCGAGTAGTCGATGCCAAGCTTTACCCGGTCGGTTTCCTTGATGAATTTAGGAAGCACTTCCATGAAGTTTGGATGCCGACCAAGGCGACCGAATACTTTGGTATGCGAGACCAGAAGGCGCTCCCCTACTTGGAGAAAATCGTATCGCCATTGCTGACTGAGTTCAGGACGCCCGCGCTCAAGGCCCCGAAGGCGAAAGCGATGAAGGCTACTAAAGGCAAGCGCTCGAAATGATGTGACCTTGTCCACGGTCTTAGCTTTCGGCTCTCGAACCATGCGGAAGCCAGCCACGCCAGGAAGGCATATGCCTTCTTGGGGAGGAAAAAATAAGCAGCCGTACAGCGCCAGATTGTTAGTATCTCTAGCGTTGAACATTCGCGTTCAACAAAGGGGGTTTTTCCATGATCAAGTTTTTGGGTGACCCTGCATCCTGATCAAGGATGCTGGGGCGGCAAGGAAGCCGCCCCACAGCATTTATTCATGGGCTTGAGCGTTTCGCTCGCCTAATCGAAATGACCTTCCCACCAGCCTTTAAGTTGTCCAGGTAATTGGCCCACGCCTGCATCATGCGCTTGCGCTCATCCAGGTATTGGGCAGCATGGGTGTAGGCCTCGCGGACCTTGTTGGACTCGGCGTGAGCCAGTTGACGCTCAATAGCGTCCGGGTTCCAGCCCAGCTCATTAAGGCGAGTCGCCGCCATGCTGCGGAAGCCATGGCCGGTCATCTCATCGCTGCTGTAGCCAAGTCGACGAAGGGCTGCATTGATGGTGTTCTCAGACATGGGGCGGCTAGCCGAACGCAGGCCAGGAAATACGAATGCATCTTTGCCCGTCAGGCCCTGCAGCTCGCGCAGAACAGCCACTGCCTGTTTAGAGAGAGGCACGAGGTGCGCAGCCTTCATCTTCATGCGCTCACCCGGTATGCGCCAAATGGCCCCATCAAGGTCGAACTCTGACCATTGGGCCTGCCTTAGCTCGCCTGGCCTTACAAACACCAACGGCGCGAGCCTCAGGGCACATTGGGTAACGAACTGGCCAGAGAATCCATCGATGGCCCGTAGCAGCTCGCCCATCTTGGCCGGATCGGTAATGGCTGCATGGTGCTTGACCTTGGGCGCCTTCAGGGCGCCACGCAGGCTCGCCGTCGGGTCGCTATCTACCCAGCCTTCCACCAGCGCAAACCGGAACACCTGCCCCGCTTTGATCTTCGAGCGCCGGGCCGTATCCAACAGCCCCTTGCCCTCGACCTTACGCAGCGTTTCCAGCAACTCCTTGGAGGTGATCTCACGGATGGGCCGAGTCCCGAGATCCGGATAGAGGAAGCTCTCGAACATCCATCGGGCATTGCGGGCCGTCGCCTCGGCTACGTGCTGGCGGCTCATCCAGATCTCAGCAACTTGCTTGAACGTGCGTGCTGACTCCTGCGCCCTCGCACGCTCGTGCTTGATTTGGCGCTTATGGGCACTGGGGTCGATGCCTTCGGACAACTGAGCCCGTGCGGCATCTCGACGCTGGCGCGCCTGAGCAAGGGAAACCGTGGGATAGGTCCCCAGGCTGAGCATTTTGGCCGCGCCAGCGAACCGGTAGCGATAGCGCCAGCGCAGGGCGCCAGTGACGGGCACTTCGATCGCCAGGCCGGAGCTATCGGTGACGCGGTATAGGGCCTTTTTCGGTTTCAGGGCCTTCAATTTGGTGTCTGTCAGCATGTGAGTAACTGCTGGGGCGGGTTGTGAGTAACGCCAATGATACTCCCCAAGTTACTCACAGTTTGGACTAGCTGCCCATAGACTTAAATGACCCTCCATGGACACCTAGGGCATGAAAAAGCCCGCCAGAGCGGGCTTTGGAGACTGTCGAGTTTTCTTATCGACCCACCCTGGACTTCTTCGTGGTGCCCGGAGCGGGGATCGAACCCGCATAACCTTTCGGTTGAGGGATTTTAAGTCCCTTGCGTCTACCAGTTTCGCCATCCGGGCCCGGAGGGATGCGCATCCTAACATGCGCGTCTTGAGGACCGCGGGGCGGCCTCCGGCCATAAAAAACCCGCCTTTCGGCGGGTTGAGCGTATTGCGCAATGGAGGCCTGGGTCGGAATCGAACCGGCGTACACGGCTTTGCAGGCCGCTGCATGACCACTCTGCCACCAGGCCATTGCGCGCGAATCGTAACCCGAAAATCCAGGTCATATCCGCTGAAAAAACAAAACCTCGGAAAGCCGAGGTTTTGCAGGAAACTGGAGCGGGAAACGAGACTCGAACTCGCGACCCCGACCTTGGCAAGGTCGTGCTCTACCAACTGAGCTATTCCCGCATCGGAGTCAGAAATAGTAACAGAACCGCGGCATTTGTGAAGAGTCCGGGACGATTTTTTTCTCCTCGTGTGAAAGTCGACGGGCCGGGGGCCGTCCGAAAACGCATCGTCGCCGCCCGCGTTTTTCACGGCCGCGTCGCATGCGCCGGCTAATTCTCGTTGCGTGGCTTTTGGGCAACAGTCCGTTCGTCAGGAAGCGACTGGTTTCGACCGCACTCTGCCCTATCTTGGCGGGAAGCCGACAGGCGCAGCCATTTACCAGGAGTGCAGCATGATCGAACGTCGACCCTTCGATGCCTTGGGCGGAGCCAACCACGGCTGGCTCGATGCCAAGCACCATTTTTCCTTCGCCAATTACTACGACCCTGCGCGCATGGGCTGGGGCACGCTGCGCGTGTGGAATGACGACACCATCGCATCGCAAACCGGCTTTCCGCCGCATCCGCATGGCGATATGGAAATCATCACCTACGTCCGCGAAGGTGCCATCACGCACCAGGACAATCTCGGCAACAAGGGCCGCACGGTCGCGGGCGATGTGCAAGTGATGAGTGCGGGAACCGGCATCACGCACGCCGAGTACAACCTCGAGCCCGGCGTGACGCGCATCTTCCAGATCTGGATCATTCCCAACCAGCAGGGCAATCCACCGTCGTGGGGCACCAAGCCATTTCCGGTGGGTGAACGTTCCGGCCGCTTCGTTGCGCTGGCCAGCGGGTTCAAGGACGACAACGATGCGCTTCCTCTCCGCACCGACGCCCGCGTACTTGGCGCTTCGCTCAAGGCCGGGGAAAAGGCCGAATACGAGCTCGGCTCCAATCGCTATGCCTACCTGGTGCCGGCCAAGGGGAAGATCGACGTCAACGGCGTCACGCTCGACGCCCGCGACGGTGCAGCCATCCACAACGAATCGAAGGTCGTGGTGACAGCGCTGGAGGATGCCGAGCTCGTCCTCGTCGACGCGGCGCCCTGAGCGTTCTCGACCAAGGTGGAGGTGCCTCGCCTTGCCGAGCTTGCTAACCTCGCCTGATCCACTCAGCGCGAGGTTGGCGATGAATCACGGCATCCACACCATCGACACGGGTTTCGTGCGACCGCATTTCGACGCTGCCTATCTGGTCGTGGAAAACGGCCGCGGCGCGTTCATCGACTGCGGCACCCACTACGCGGTGCCTCGCATGCTCGAAGCACTGGGCAACGCGGAACTCTCGCCGGCGGATGTCGACTGGCTCATCCTCACCCACGTCCACCTGGACCACGCCGGTGGCGCGGGCGAATTGATCGCGCAATTGCCGAACGCAAAGCTGGTCGTGCATCCGCGAGGAGCACGGCACATGATCGATCCCAACCAGCTTTGGGCGGGCGCCAGCGCCGTGTACGGCGAGTCGGTGATGGAGGAGACCTACGGGCGGCTTCGCCCGATTCGCGCCGAACGCGTGGTCGAGGCCCCGGATGGACATGTAGTGGATCTCGCCGGCCGCCTGCTCCGCTGCCTGGAAACCCCCGGACACGCGCGACATCACCTCACGGTATACGACGAGCGCGCGAACGTGTGCTTCACCGGCGACGTGTTTGGGCTTTCCTATCGCGAGTTCGACACGGCCAACGGACCATTCATCCTTCCCACCACTTCGCCGGTGCAGTTCGATCCACAGGCCCTCCATGCTTCCATCGATCGCCTGGTCGCCCTGAAGCCCGCGGCGATGTACCTCACGCACTACAACCGCGTCGAAGACATCGAACGCCTGAGCCATGATCTGCACGCGCAGATCGACGCCATGGTGGCGATTGCGGAAACCGCGCAACACGACCATGCGGATCGTGCGCAACGCCATGCCGTCATGAAGGAAGAGTTGACCGGTCTCTATGGCGCGCGCGCGTGGGCGCATGGTTGGGAGGGCAGTAGAGACGATCTGTTGGAGCTGATCGGCATGGATATCGAGCTCAACGCCCAGGGTTTGGGCGTATGGCTGGACAACATGCAGAAACGCGCGTCCTGAAAGCGCGCGGCATCAGCGCAACGATGCGTCGATGAGCTGTTCCGCGACCGCCACCAGCGAACGCGCCGGCCCCTGCTTGCCGAACAGTTGGCCTGATGCATAGGTGCCTTCCAGCAGCAGCAGCAAACCATCCGCCAATAGGTCAGGCGACTTCGCTCCCATCGCTTCGCACATCGTCACCAGTCGCGCGCGCAGCTTGCGCTTGTGGCTTTGCGCTACCTTGCGCGCGGGATGCTCGTCGCCGGGATACTCCACCACGGCGTTGGTGAGCCCGCAGCCGCGATAGCCGGTCTGCGTGGCCCGGTGCGCCAGGCCTTCGAAGTAGGCCATCAACTGCGCACGCGCATCGCCGGGATGCGTCTCCGCACCGGCCTCGAACACTTTCCAGAACGCCAGCTCGTAGTCGCGCAGGTATTCGGCCGCGAGCTCGTCCTTGGATGCATAGCTGCGATACAGGCTGGGCTTGGTGACACCGGCGCGCGTGACGATCTCTTCCACGCCGATGGCGCGGATCCCTTCGCGATAGAACAGTTCGCGCGCCGTCCGCCGGATGCGCTCGGCGGCCTTGGGCTTGGCGTCGTCCGGAGGAACGGGCGTGGAGGATTCGGGGCGTTTGGTCGGCATGGCGAATACGGTTGACTATGTTACCGATCGGTACGTATGATCCGCAGACCCAACGTACCGGTCGGTAACATGACTATACCGCGCACCCGCCCCTTCGGCCAGAAGTACGCCTTTGTCGTTGCCGGCGTGATCTTTCTCGCCCTGCTGGCCGCCGCCGGCGTACGCGCCGCGCCGGGCGTGCTGATCCTTCCGTTGGGCCATGCCTTCGGATGGAGTCGGGACACCATCTCGCTGTCCGCGGCGCTGGGCATCTTCCTGTACGGCATGGTCGGTCCGTTCGCGGCCGCGCTGATGCAGGCCGTGGGCGTGCGGCGCACGCTGATCGGTGCGCTGGCGCTGATGGCTGTATCGATCTCGGCCAGCGCATGGATGACGCAGCCCTGGCACCTGCTGGTGAGCTGGGGCATTTTCTCCGGCATAGGCTCGGGCTGCGTGGCCATCGTGCTGGGTGCCACCGTGGTGAACCGCTGGTTCGTCACCCATCGCGGCCTGATGATGGGGCTGCTTACCGCCAGCACGGCCACGGGCACCCTCGCGTTCCTGCCGGCTCTTGCGGCGATCGCCGACCATGGCGGCTGGCGTCCGGTGGTGTGGACGGTGGCCGCGGGTTGCGCGCTGCTGATTCCGCTCGCCTGGTGGCTACTGCCGGAACGCCCGGCCGATATCGGCCTGCGCCCCTATGGCGCCACCGAGGATGAAGCCGTCGAACCGCCGCGCCGCAACCTGCTGTCGATCGCACTCGGCACCTTGGTGACGGCAGCGAAGCAACGTACGTTCTGGCTGCTGTTCGCGACGTTCTTCATCTGCGGATTCACCACCAACGGCTTGATCGGCACGCACTTCATCGCGATGTGCGGTGACCATGGCATCCCCGAAGTGCGCGCCGCCGGCTTGCTCGCGATGATGGGCGCGTTCGACCTGATCGGCACCACGATGTCGGGCTGGCTCACCGATCGCTATGACCCGCGCAAGCTGCTTTTCATGTACTACGCGCTGCGCGGCCTGTCGCTGATCTGGCTGCCCTATTCCGACTTCTCGTTCTACAGCCTCTCCTTGTTCGGGGTGTTCTATGGCCTGGACTGGATCGCCACGGTGCCGCCGACGTTGCGCCTGGCCACGGAAGCCTTCGGCGACCGCGATGCGCCGGTGGTGTTTGGCTGGGTGGCGGCGGGTCACCAGATCGGTGCGGCGAGCGCCGCTTTCTTCGCCGGCTTCATGCGCACGCAGGGTGGCAGCTACCTGCAGCCTTTCGTGGTCGCAGGCATGAGCGGCGTGATTGCCGCCGTGATCGCCTTGCTGATCCGCCGCCGTCCGCGTGCGGAGCTGATGCCCGCGCCGGGCTGATCAGGCCAGCCGGGTACCGTTGGGCACGGGTCGCTCGATGGTGGTGATGACCACGCCGTCATCGGTGGGGAAACCGGTCAGCAGGAACTGCGAGCGGAAGGGTCCGATCTGCTTTTCCGGAAAGTTGATCACGCCGACGATCTGCCGTCCGACCAGATCTTCCGCGCGATACAGCTGCGCGATCTGCGCGCTGGTCTTCTTCTCGCCGTAGGGGCCGAAATCGACCCACACTTTCCAGGCCGGGTTGCGTGCCTCGGGAAACGCCTCGACGCGCGTTACCGTGCCTGCCACGAGGCAGACCTTCTCAAAATCGGCCCAGCTGATCTCCGTCGGGATCGCCGTCTCGCTCATCCTTCCAACCTCGTCTTGAACCAGTCCTTGCCCTGCTGCCACCAGTAGCTCGCCTGCGCGCCCAGATAGCCGAACGGGCGATAGGTGCGTTCCAGACCGTAATCAGCGAACTGCTTCCAGCGATCATCGCCCTCGGCAATCGCGGATGCCAGCAGCTCGCCGGCGGCGCAGGTTGGCGCGAGTCCGTGGCCGCCAAACGCCTGTGCCCACCACAAGCCATCGGGGGTGCTGCCGATCTGTGGCATCTGGTGGCGTGCGTAGCTCATCAGGCCAGACCACGCGTAGTCGACGCGCACGCCTTTCAACTGGGGAAACACACGCAACAGGTCGGCCATCAGCAGGCGCTGGACGGATGTCGGCGAACGGTCGCGCACGGAAATACGCCCACCCCACAACAGCCTTCCATCGGGCAAGGGGCGGTAATAGTCAAATGCGAATCGCGTGTCGTAGACCGCCGAACGCGTCTCCAGGATATCGGCCATGCGATCGCCGAGCGGCTCGGTCACCATCACGTAGGTGGCGATGGGAAGAATCGCCCGATCCACCTGCCGGCGCAGCCCTGCCAGGTAACCGCCGCACGCCAGCACCACCTGGTCGGCGTGCACGGCGCCCTGCGCGGTCTCCACGCGCCAACGCAGGCCATCACGCTTCAGTTGCCACGCGTCGGTGTTCTCATGGATGCGTACGCCTTGCGAGGCTGCCGCGCCTGCGAGGCCGATGGCGAAATTGAGCGGATGCAGGTGCAGCGCATGGCGCTCGTACAAGCCATCGAAATAACGCGTGGTATGGATGCGGCCGCGCAATTCGTGCTGAGGCAGCCATTCCCACGACACGCCGTAATGCCTGGCCAAGAGTTCCTGCCGCTGGCGCAGCACGTTCGGATCGCGGAACCAGTTGGCCCAGATGACGCCTTGGTCGACCACATCGCAAGGGATGGCATAGCGCTGAGTCAGTGCGCGGATGCGATCCACCGCCTGCGTGGTCAGACCAAACAAGGCCCGCGCAGCCGGTTCTCCCCGCTGGTCGAGCAAGGCCTGCTCGCCCAGCGAATAGCCACCAAAGACGAAACCGCCGTTGCGGCCCGACGCACCAAAGCCCACCTGTTCGCGTTCCAGCAGCACGACATCGCGCACACCGCGCTCGGCAAGGCCCAACGCCGTATGCAAGCCGGCGAAGCCGCCACCGATGATGACCACGCGTGCGTCGGCCTTTCCCTGCAGGGCCGCGTATGGCTCGTAAGGTGTGGCCTTGGCGCGGTAGTAGGAGGCTGCCGGTGACGAGGTCATGTGCTGCACTGGTCTCGGAGAAGCGACCAGTCTAGCGCAGCCTACCGATGCCTCAGCTAGTCCACCACGCTTACGCCCAGCGGGCGCGTATCGCTGCGTCCGCGATCATCCACCACGCGGACCTCATAGTTGCCTGCCGCACCCGGCTGCCAGAACAACGACTCACCCGGCGCGCTGCGCCCGACATAGGCATCATTGACGAACCAGTACATCTCGCGCACCGAGGCGTCGCCATTTGCCGAGAAAGCGATGCGTCCCTCCTCGGCGCGCTTCAGGCGCAGCGCATAGATGCTGCCACGCAATGGCGAGGTGATCGCCGGCGCTTCGCCGTCCGCACCCAGGTTTCCGCAGGTATCGTTGCGCGGAGGCATGCGGCGCGGGATACCCGCCTGCACGAAGACGCGCTGCAGCTCCGACGGCCAGAACTCGTAGACCTCTACATGCGTATGCTTGCCGGCATATGGAGGGCAAGCCACCTGGCCCGTCGTATCGTCGATCACCACCGGGCGATGCACCTGGCTGACGCGGATCGGCGATTTCCCCGGAATGAACCATGTCATGCCGCGTTGCGGGCACCACTGGTTCGGGAGATCGCCGCTGGCGAGGCAGATTTCCACCCGGCGCAGGTTCGCCGGCATATGGCGCAGCGGTTCGGTCATGCGCGGCTGCGCTGCCTTCAACGCATCGACCATCTGGAAGAACAACGGCGCCGCGGCTTCCACGCCGACGAAGGCCTGGTTGCTGCTGCCATCGAAATTGCCCACCCATACGATCAGCACGTAGGGACCGAAACTGCCAGCCGTCCAGGCATCGCGGAAGCCCCATGAAGTGCCGGTTTTCCAGTACACCGGGAGCCGTCCAGGTTGGGCGCCCGTGGTTTCGTCGGGGCGCGGATTCTGGCGCAGCATGTCCATCACCATGAAGCTCGACTCGTCGCTGAGCAGCCGCGTGCCCGACACCAGCGGATCGGTGGCCAGCAGACGCAGCGGCCGCAGTTCGCCGCGATTGGCGAGCATCGCGTAGAGGCCTGCAAGCTCCTGCATGGTCACTTCGCCGCCGCCGAGCACCAGGGCGAGGCCGTAGTGCTTCTCGCTGGCCATGCGGCTGACGCCCGCATCGCGGAGGAACTGATAGAGGCTCGGCTGTTGCAACTGCGAGGCCACCCACACGGCGGGAATATTGCGGCTGCGCACCAGGGCTTCGGTGGCGGTCACCGGCCCCAGGAAGTGACCGTCGAAGTTCTCCGGCGTATACGGGCCGAACGCGGTGGGCACGTCGCGCAGCACGGTCTGCGGATGCAGCACGCCCTCGTCGAAACCGAGGCCATAGATGAAGGGCTTGAGGGTCGAGCCCGGCGAGCGCTTTGCCAGGGTGCCATTGACCTGGCCCTGGATGTCGGCACCGCGATAGTTGGCCGAACCCACCAGCGCCTTGACGCCCATGTCGCGGGTATCGACCAGGATGGCTGCCGCATTGCGGATACCGCGCGCATCGTTGCGCTCGATGTAGTGCTCGACCTGACGCTCCAACACATGCTGCAGGTCCATATCGAGCGTGCTGGCGACGCGGCTATCGGCATCGATGGCATCGGTGCGTCGTGCTGCAAGGATTTGGTCGACGGCGTGCGGCGCCTCGAACGGGAGTTGCGACAAGGGGCGCAACCGCAGTGGCAGTGCAAACAGTGACTGCAGCGCTGCGTCCTGCGGATGAATCGCCTTCCAGCGTGCATAGAGGCGATTGCGCGACATAGCGAGCTGCTTGCCGATCACTTCCGTGGTGCCGTCATTGGCCTGCAGGCGTCGCGAGGGATCCTGTGGAATCACGGCAAGGGTCAATGCCTCTGGCAGGCTGAGCGCACTGGCCGACTTGTCGAAGTACGCCACGCTGGCCGCGCCGACACCTTCGACATTGCGCCCGTAAGGCGCGTAGTTGAGATATGCCTCGAGAATCTGGTCCTTGGAATAGAACAGCTCCAGCTGCACGGCACGCGCCACTTGCCGCAGCTTGCCCCAAGGTGAGCGCGTATTCAGGCGCCACAACAGGCGCGCCAGCTGCATGGTGACGGTGGACCCGCCCTGGCGATTGCCATGGCTCACGTAGGTCACCCACGCACCACGCGCCAGACCGTAAGGGTTGAAGCCGGGATGCCAGCGATACCAGCGATCCTCGTGCAGCAGTACGCCATCCAGCAGGGCCGGAGAGATGTCCTTGAGCGGCACCCATAGCCGATAACGGTCATCGCTGGCGAGCGTCAGTCGCAGCAGGCGGCCACGCGCGTCATAGACCGCGGTCGACGATGGCAGCCACTCGCGCAAGGCCTTGTGCGGCCAACACCGAAAGCCCACCAGCACGACCATGATCAGCGCGGCGCCCGCCAGCCAGTTCTGCCAGCGAAGCAGCCAGCGCAGAAGGCGTTGTCCGATGCGTTGGAGGGTCGCGAGCATGGGCATGTACCAATCACCGAAGGCGCGCCCTCCTCTCGGAGGGCGCGTCATCAATTCAAGGCTGACGCACGACGTTCAAGATCGCGCCGCCAGCCGTACGCGCTTGCACGCGCCGGTCGTACAGCGATTCACCGTAGGCCGGCGGCACGATGAACTTGCCGGCGTTGGTGGCCTTGATGCGATAGACGAACTCGCCGACATCCGGCAGCGCATCGCCGTAGAGCACCACGCGGTCCTCACGGATATCCGCGTACTCCAGACGCCACGTCGCCTTGCCGACACCGATGGGCGAACGCCATTCGCCAGGCTTCGCTGTGCTGTCGCCGCCCGCGTCCTCCTGCGCATCGCCATTCGACGACTGGTCGGTCACGACCGGCGGCGGCTGGATCACCGGTTCGAAGCCACCCGGCAACAGGTCCACGATGGCCACGTTGCCCACGCCGTCGTTACCCGTAGCGCGTATCTTCAGATGCACGTCGACTTCCTGGCCAAGCGTCACCTGGTCGATCGCCTTGCCATTCACGTCGGTGTAGTCGCGGGTGATCTCCAGGCCGTCCTTGATCGCCTTGTTCGCCACGTCGCGGTCGTAACCGCCCTGGCTCACCACGCGCCAGGCCGTCAACGCGCTCTCGTTGGTAAAGCGCAGGCGATTCACCGCGGCATCCCAGCTGCCTGCCTGCAACAGATTGCCTTGCGAGGAAGCGATGGCCTTGACGCTGCCGTCAGCGTGCACCTCGTCGATGTGCAGCTTGTCCAGATCGCCGCCGGCCTGCGTGGCATAGGTATCCAGGGCCAGCATCGTCATCGATGAAGACAGCGTGTTGTACCAGCCATGCGCCAGCGGCCAGGTCAGGTTCTCCATCACGCGCGGTGACAGTGCCTTGGCGCGCTCCGGGAAGTGCTTGCTCAGCAGGTACAAGGTGCTCGCGTCGCGGATCAATGGATCGTAGTAATAGCCATAGCGGTAATCCTTGTCCGCCGAGGTACGTTCCAGCAGCTTCTGCGGGCCGGCCATGAGCTGGGCTGCCTGCTTGTCCTGCTTCAGCAACTGGTACGACGCAGCCAGCCACGCCGCCGCGAGATCGTTGCGCCACTGGTCCGGGTAGGCTTCCTGCAGGCGCTTCTGCACGGCCGCGAGGTCGTTGGTGGTGACGTTGCCCTGGCGGGTCAGCAGATAGACCGCATAGGCGCGTTGGCGCACCAGGTCGAGGCCATCGAGCGTATCGTCGGCCGCCAGCTGGTGCAGGTAACGGTTGCCCGCATCGAACATGTCACGCGGCACCGTCATGCCGCGCTCGCGTGCCTCCAGCAGGAAGTGCATGGCATAGGTCGAGACAAACGGATCGGCGTCCGGCGTTGCCGACCACAGACCGAACCCACCCTGCCCGTTCTGGCGGGTGTGCAGCACATCGAGGAACTGCGCAAGCGCCTCTTCATTGCTGAGCTTCTTGCCCTCGAGCTTCGGCTGCAGTGCGTCGGCGAATACCTTCACCTGGGGCCACTTCGACAACACCAGGCGCGGCATCGCAGAGCTAACGATCTGCTCGCTGCAGTAATGCTGGAAGTTGATGAGATAGCTGGTCAGGCCGCCCGACAACACCACCGGTATGTTCGAGATGGCTGCATCGCGCGAAGCGTACTCGCCGTACATGCGGCGCAGGTCCGGCTGGTCCACCTTGCTGTTCGCATCGACGCGCCCCACGTCGACCTGGGTGCGATAAGCCGATGCCGGTCGCACCGACACATCCACGCTCTGCCGCGCCGACTTGTCGGCGTAACCGGCGACGAAGCTCAGGTTGCCCGAGCCCAGCTTGTCGGTCGCCTTGACCCGGAACGTGACCACGCCTTCGCGCATTTCGCCAAGGCTGACGTTCTGCGTCGGCGTACCGACTACCTGCAGCTGCGGCCCCGTCTTCAGCGTCACTGCCACCGGTACCTGCTTGCCGCCGAGCCCGGTGAGATTGTTGGCCACGCCCACGCTGACCTCGACCTCGTCGCCCGGTGCCAACGTGGTGGGCACATTCGGCGACAGCACGAAATCACCGCGCACCGTGGTGGCGCCCTCGAAAGTACCGATGCGCTCCGGCGACACCGCGACAGCCATCACGCGCAGCTTGCCGTTGAAGTAGTCCGGCACCTGGTAACGCAGCTCGGTCTCGCCGTTCACGTCGATGATGCCCGACCAATAGGCCACCGGCTTGTCGCGCTTGCGCTTGAACGGATTGAGCTGGCGACCGATCGCGGCATCCGCATCGCCGCCCGGCGCCGCCATGGCCATCAGCTTCTCGAAATCCGGCAGGATCAGGTCGAGGATCTGCGAGGTGCCCACTTCCAGCATGCGCTTGCGAAAGAAGAACTTCAGCGGATCACCCAGCTTGTAGCGCGCGACCTGCAGGATGCCCTCGTCCACGGCGAACACCACCGCACGCGTAGGCTGCGGTGCGCTCAACTTGAGCGTTACCGTTTCGCCAGGCTTCACCACCGCTGGCGCATCCACCTTGATCGCATTGCGACGCGCGTCGAGGTTGACCGAGAACGGCACCACGCCATAGCTGAGCGGACTCATGAAGATCTCGTCCGAGGACGGATCGCGGATGTACTGCACGTTGATGTAGCCGTTGCCCTCGAAGCTGGCGGGCACGGTGATGTGCTGAACCGAGCTGCTGGTGTCGGCATGGAACCACGCATGCGCGTACACCTTGTCGCGCTCGATGGTGATCAGGCCGCTACCCGCATACGGGGCGCGGATGGCGATGTCCACCGTTTCGCCCGGTGCATAGTCTTCCTTGCTGAGGTTGAGCTGCAGCTCGGCGTTGCGATCGAGCGAGCGCGACACGTTGGCGGCGCCCGCCACCGAATACTCCACGCGGTTCACTTCGATGCCGTCACTGCTGCGCAGGATCACCAGCGCGTAGTTGCCGGGCTTGTCGGTGGGCAAGGCGTAGTCCATGCCCTCCGCAGGAAGCGACAAGGCCTGTTCGTTGACCGTGATTTCCTTGAGCTTGGACTGGTACTTGTAGACGCCCGAATCCTGCTTGGTCAGCACGGAGATGTAGCGACGCTCGACCAGCCGCGCCTTCAGCTCCTTCAGTGCCATCGCCTTGGCCGTGTGGTCGATCGCCACCAGATGCACGCTGCGCGGCGTATCGCGATTCACGTAATCGAGGTTGTCGACCGCCTTGTAACCGACCAGCCAGTCGTTGTTCGACACCAGGGTCTGCGCGGCCGCGGCCACGCTGCGTCCGCCCTCGGGCTCGTAGGCCTTGGCCAGGAAATAGAGCTGGTAGGTGGCGTCGGCGTACTTCTTCAGGTCGAGATCGAACTCGGCATGGCCCTTGTCGTCGGTCTTGCCATCCTGCAACGGCTCCTCGTATCCCTCCTTGGCCCGGCGCGGGTCATAGAAGTGATAGTCCTTCCAGCTGCGGAATGCCGGCCATGCCGGACGCAGCGTCAGCGACGCTTCCACCCGGCGGTTCGCCGCCGGCGTACCGAACAGGTTCATCGCATCCACGATGCCCTTGACCTGATCAGGCTTGACCCAGCCTTCGGACACCTGGCCGGCCAGGCGCGCCTCGACCTTCATGCGGTCAGGCAGGAACTCCTTCACCTGCACGGTGGTGCTGCCGATCTGCGCGCCAGCCTTGCCGTCCTTCACGATGTACAGGTTCACCGTCCACGTGCCGGTGGGTGCGGTTTCGGCAGGCGCGTACTCCAGCTCGCCAAAGCCTGTCGCATCCATCGACATCGGCAGCTGCTTCACCGTCATGCCGCGCGGATCGACGATCTCCGCCTGTAGCGGAATGCCGACCACGCTGCGCGTCCAACTGGCAGCACGAACGATCAGGCCGACGTGGAATGTATCGCCCGGCCGATAAATGCCGCGATCCGAGAACAGATAGGCCGACAACTGACCATCGTTCTGCGCGTTGCGCTCGCCGCCCACGTCGAAGCGGGAGAAATCAAGCTTGCGGTCATAGCTGGTGGAACCGCCGATCGGCAGGAATGACAGATCGTCCGCTTTCTTCACGACGTACAGCGTCGGCTGCTTTTCGCGCTCCAGCCCCTTGAACGTGGGGAAATGCACCACGCCATCGGCGGACGTCGTCTCGTTGAACAGTGTTTGTCCGTTGACGGCGAGCACGGCCACATTGGCGCCAGCCACCGGCTGTCCCGTGCGGATCGACTGCACGAACACATCCTGGCTGCCATCGAGCGAACGCTTCACCAGCATGCCCAGGTCAGTGACGACGATCATGCGGGTATCGGTGGGCACCGAGCTGTCGTCAACGTCGTTTTCGGACATCTCGCCCTGCTCAGCTTCCTCGCCATCCGATTCCGCATCGGCACTGTCGTTGCGAGGTGCGGCCTGCGGTTCGTTCTCCGCCGCCTTGCGCGCGTCCTCGCGCTTCTTCTCGGCGACGGCGTCATAACTGGACAGGTGCAGCAGGAACACGCCGCGCTTGCCTTCCTTCAGGTATTGGCCCAGGTCGATGCCTTCGTAATGGGCCTTGGCCGGATCGCCCTTGGGGAAGCTGCGCTTCTGCTCGAAGCGCTCGACGATATGGTCTTCGCTGAAGGCATAGCTCAATTCAGGACGCGCATAGCTACCCTGGTTGAGGCTCACCAGATGCTGCAGCTGATCGGGCAGCACACGGCCGATCTCCATGCGCAGCCCAGGCAGGTTGCGAGACACCACGGAAATGCGCTTGCTGCCGGAGATCGACAGCAGCGAGCCGTCGGCCATGAAACGCAACAGCTTGGGATAATTGGGAACCTCGACCACTGCAGCGCTCGGCTTGCCCAGGATGTAGCCGCCGAACGACTTCAGGCCTTTGTCGACGCGTACATAGATGCGCTGGCCCGGCTCGGCGTGGTACTTGAAGCTTTGCACCGCCTCGTAGTCGTTTTCGGTGGGCACGAGTTCGAGCTTCAGCGGTTGCGCCTGGCGCAGTTCCGCATCACCGACGTCAGCGGTCGTCCAGTCATAAGGCGGCGCATCACTCGCCCGCTCCACGCCGGCCTTGCGAGCGGGAAGAATCCAGGCCTTGGTCAGGCCGGCGAGTTCGCTGTCACGCACTGTGCCGCCGACGTTGACGACCAGTACCTGCTCGGGCTCGTACTTTTCATTGTCGACCAGGGTGGGATCGATGCCGTCGATGGTGAGGCTGTAGAGGCCGGGAACACGTATCTGCGCCTTGATTGCATCGGCCACGCCATCGCCGCCACGGACACTGCGCACGCCCTTGTCGATGTTGTAGTTCACGCTGCTTTCGTCGCGCGGCAGCGACAGGGGCTGCGAATGGATCCACGCGTGCAGCTTGTACTGGTCGTAGGTCACCGTGTACTTCAGTACCGTATCGCGACTGCCGCGCTGCGCCAGCCCGACGTTGATGCGCTTCTCGAAGTCGGCCGTATCGACGGGATAGTTGAAGGTGACCGGAAGAATGGTCTTCTTCGCGGTGGCATCCTGCGGGTCCTGATAGAACTCGCCACGCTCCGCCTTCGCCGAGAAGGCGACGGTATCAAAGCTGAAATGGTCATCCGCCATCAGCACATGGCCGGCGAAAGCCTTTGCCGTGTCGAAACGGACTTCATAGTGGCGCCCGACCGGCCAATCTTCCGCCGGCGTGAAGCGCAGGGTGTGATCGTCCACCCAGGTCCACTGGCCCTTGGTCGCCGGTTGCATCACGACCCCGGTCGTCACCGGCTTGCCTACCTGTTCGATGGGCGCGGCGGAGCCTGAGAAATTCACCGTCAGGGGATGGATGACGATGGGCTGCTGGGTGTAGTCGGTGATGGCCGGCGCGTCGACGGACCAGGTGATTCGCAAAGGTTCCACCGGCTTGGGCCGGTTCTGGTACCACTGCCAGCCGAACCACCCGCCCGCACCCAGTACCAGTGCGGCTACCAGCGTGCCGGCGGCACGCAGGGGACGGTGGCGAATCCATCTGCCTGTGGCCGGCATCCACGCCGGTGCCGACCAGCTGATCTGCCCCAGCAAGGGCCGCAATACGAGCGCCATGCCAGCCAACAAGCCGCGCAGCAGGCGCAACGGCAACAGCAGCAGAAACCGCAACAGATCCATGATGCTTCCCTGGTTTTCATCCAATGAACACGAAGACGGCGGCAGCCGGCCCGGGCTATGCACCGGATACGCCGAAACGCCCGCCTCTTACGAAGCGGACCCGACGATCATCGGTGAACCCCATGACTAGATTGCCCGCCGAAGATGGCGGAACGCGGGAAGGATTCTGGCACGCGCCCGTCAAAGACGCAGTCGGATAAGTCTGATTCTTACCGGTTCGCCATCCGCCGGCTGATGCCTCGCGGGTAGAAGCCCGACCTGCAGCAGGGCAAAAACCGGAACGTCCGGCAAGGGAGAGCCACCGGCCTTGCGGCCGGTGGCCGGCCGCTGCTCAGAGTGCTGCCATGAGCTCGCGCACGACCGGCGCAAGCTTGGGGTCCTGCAGGGCCATGTGCATGGTGGCACGCACCAGGCCGGCCTTGTTGCCACAGTCAAAGCGGGTACCTTCGAAACGGTAGGCAAGCACCTTGCCCTGTTCCTTGAGCAGCGCTTCGATGGCATCGGTCAGCTGGATTTCGCCGCCGGCGCCCGGGGTGGTCTGTTCCAGCAACTGGAAGATGCGGCCGGGCAGCACGTAGCGGCCAACCACGGCCAGGTTCGACGGTGCGTCGGCCGGCTTGGGCTTCTCCACCATGTGGCGGATCTGCGCGCTGCGCTCGTCGATCGGGGTGGCGTCGACGATGCCGTACTTGTCGGTGTCGTTCTGCGGCACTTCTTCCACCGCGATCACACCGGCGTTCTGCGTTTCGGCCAACTCGGCCATCTGGCGCAGCGCGCCCTTGCCCGTGTTCCAGATAAGGTCGTCAGGAAGGATCACGCCGAACGGCTCATCACCCACCACCGGCTTGGCGCACAGCACCGCGTGGCCAAGGCCGAGCGCCTCGGGCTGGGTCACGAAGATCGCACGCACGTGCCTGGGCAGCGTGCCCTGCACGAGCGCGAGCAGTTCGTCCTTGCCCTTCTCCTGCAGCTTGGCCTCGAGTTCGTAGGCCTTGTCGAAATAATCGGCGATGGCGTGCTTGTAGCGATTGGTCACGAACACCAGCGTATCCGCGCCGGCATCCACGGCCTCGTCCACGGCGTACTGGATCAGCGGACGATCCAGAACAGGCAGCATTTCCTTGGCGACCACCTTGGTGGCGGGCAGGAAACGCGTGCCCAGACCGGCCACCGGGAACACCACCTTGCGCAACGGCTTGCTCACTTACTTCTCTCCTGATTCGCTGCGACGCAGCGTCACCACGTTGTCCGGTTGCGGCGTCTCGCTCCAGCGGAACGAGGGCAGCAGGTTGGACACGCACTGGCGCAACGTATCCTCGTCATAAGCGACCACGGCATCGGCTGCCTTGGCCAACTGTGCATTGAGCACGTCCCACTTCACCTGACGATACTGCGCGAGGAAGATCTTCGCGTGCGTCGTTTCGACATAGTTCTCGAGGGGATGGAACAGCTCTTCGAATAATTTCTCGCCCGCGCGCAGGCCGGTATAGACGATCGGGATCTCGGTGCCCGGCTTGCGGCCCGCCAGGCGAATCATCTGTTCGGCCAGATCGCGGATCTTGATCGGCTCGCCCATGTCCAGCGCGAAGATCTCGCCGCCCTTGCCGATGCTGGCCGCCTGCAGGATCAATTGGCAGGCCTCGGGAATGGTCATGAAGTAGCGCGAGATCTCCGGATGCGTGATGGTGACCGGCCCACCATTGCGGATCTGCTGGCGGAACAGCGGCACGACGGAGCCGGCCGAATCGAGCACGTTGCCGAAACGCACGGTGATAAAGTGCGTCTGCGAATGCTCGTTGAGGTTCTGGCACCAGATTTCCGCCATGCGCTTGCAGGCGCCCATCACGCTGGTCGGGTTGACCGCCTTGTCGGTGGAAATCAGTACGAAGCATTCCACCGCATGACGGTCGGCGAGATCGGCGACGTTGCGCGTGGCCAGCACGTTGTTGCGGAAGGCTGCACGCAACTGGCCCTGCAGCAACGGCACATGCTTGTAGGCGGCAGCGTGGAACACCACCTGCGGCTTGTATTCGCCGAACAGCTTGCGCATCGCGGCCGGATCGCCGCAATCGGCCAGCACGGCTTCGTACAGCAGCTCGGGATATTCCGCGCGAAGCTCCTGCGAAATGCGATAGAGGTTGTACTCGCTGTTGTCCACCACGCAGAGCGACTGCGCTCCCAGGCGCGCCACCTGGCGGCAGAGCTCCGAGCCAATCGAGCCGCCACCGCCGGTGACCAGCACGCGCCGGCCGGTCAGCGTCACGCGAATGGCCGTCCAGTCGAGTTCCACCGTGTCGCGACCCAGCAGGTCCTCGATGGCGACTTCCTTGATCTCGTTGAAGTGCGCGCGGCCGGAAACGACGTCTTCCAGCTTCGGTACGGTGCGGTAAGGCAACCCGCTTTGATCGCACAGTTCGACGATGCGGCGCATTTCCTGGGTGGAGGCGCCGGGCATGGCAATCAGCAGCATCTGTGCGGCCACTTCGCGCGCGAGCTGCGGAATCTGGTCGATGCGACCGAGTACTGGGCGGCCGTTGATGCTGGCACCGCGCAGACTTTCCTTGTCGTCGACGAAGCCGACCACGGTATAGCCGCTGTCCCGATGCAGGTCGCGGGACAGGGCCTCACCGGCACGGTCCGCGCCCACGATCAGCACGCGCTGCAGGGGTTTGTCCTGGAACAGGTCGAGTCGGCTGTCCTTCCAGAAGCGGTAGGCCAGCCGCGGCGTGCCCAGCAGGACGGCAAGCACCATCGGATACAGCAGCAGCACCGAACGAGGCACGTCCTCGAGGCGGTTGTAGAGCATCAGCGCGGCGGCGATAGCCAGCGCGCCCAGTACGGCCGCGCGGAAGATGTTCCACAGGTCAGGCAGGCTCGCGAACCGCCACACGCCCTTGTACAGGCCCGTCCAGCTCAGCACGGCGCCCTGCACCAGCAGCACCAGCGGGAATTCGAGCACGTGGAAGTTGATCGCCGCGTTGTCGATCAGCGCGTAGCGCAAGGCCTTGGCCACCCACCAGGCCAGCGCAGCCATCAGCAGGTCGTGGATGACCACGGCCATGCGCGGATGGATGACACCGATCAGCTTACGAAATGACATGACGGCCCTTGTTCGAAACACGCCCAAGACACTGGCGTTTCATGAGTATCCATACGGTGGCCGCTATCAGATAGGTACCGAGGAACAACGGTACAGACCAAGTCGGCCGGAACCACGCCAGCGCGGCCAACGGCGCCGCCACCAACAGATTCCAGGCCAGATAGCACGCTCCCCCCGTTGCATGCGTGAAGCCGCTGCGAACCAGCCATTGATACAGATGCTCGCGATGGGCAGTGTACCAACGGCGACCACTCGCCATACGGGCCAACAGAGTAAGGGTTGCGTCCGCTACAAAAGATGAACTGAGGATCAGGGCCGACCACAGCAGGTGCCAATCGACCCGCCAAAGCATGGCCGTCAGGGCGAACAGGAGCAGCCCCATGGTCCCGCTGCCCACGTCCCCCATGAAAATACGGGCCCGGGGCCGGTTGAAGTACCAGAAGCCCAATGCCGCACCGGCCAGACAAGCCGCCGCACCGGCCAGGGCAGGCTGAGCCGCCCCCCAGGCCAGGAGGGCCAGGCCCAGGCTGACGAAGACCACCTGCTGGGCCAGCAGGCCGTCGATGCCGTCCATGAAGTTGTGCAGGTTGATGCTCCAGGTGCCGGCCAGCACCACCAAGGGCAGCCACCAGACTGACATGCCCCCCATGACAAACGCTGCCGCAACGAGCGAAGCCGAGAGCAACTGGATGCCGAAGCGCGGAAGCACCGGCAAGGGGTGATGATCGTCCCACCAGCCCACCGCCGCGACCGATACGGTGGCCACGGCCAATGCGGCCACGACCGGCGCGGACCACGCTCCGGGCAATAGCGCCAAGGCGGCAGGAAGGGTCGCCAGCGCAGCCACCACGATACCGATGCCGCCACCCCGCGGCGTGGGAATGGTGTGCGAGCGCCGCTGCCCGGGCAGGTCCATCATGCCCCGGTGATGGGCATAGGCGATCGCGCCGCGCACCACGGCCAGGGAGATCACCAACGAGGCCAGCACCATCCCTATCGCCAGCGAAGTCGGGCTCATCCGCGCCTCATTCGTTGGCGACGCCGTGGATCGGGCGGATCGTGCTCCAGCTCTTGCAGCTGGGACACTGCCAGTGATGGGCCTTGGCGCCGAAGCCACAACGGCTGCAGCGATACATCGCCTGCCCTTCCAGCAGCTTCTTGGTGAGATCGCGCAGGATCAGGAAGTTCTCGCGCGCCTCCCCCTCGATCTTGTCCATGGTGGCGTCGATCAAGGCCATCAGGCCGCGCACCGAAGGACGCTGGCGAAGTTGCGACGTGAGGAACTCGATCGCGGTGCGTTCGCCATCGCGCTGCTGATACAGGCGCGTCAGCGCCAACACTGGCGAAATGCCGTGATAGCGATCGAGGATGTCACGCAGGAAATGCTCGGCATGCTCCATCTGCTGCGAGCGTGCGTAGCTGTTGAGCAGCGGCGGCAGGATCTCCGGCACGAAGGCGATATCCGCCTCCACGGCTTGCTCATAGGCCTTGGCGGCTTCGGCGTGCTGGCCTTCTTCCGCGTAGAGCCGCCCGGTCAACATGAAGGCGCGCACGCAGTTCGCCTGGCAGGAAAAGGCCTGGCGGAGATATTCGCGCGCGTCCTGGCGCGCACCGTGCTGTCGCGATTGCTCGGCCAGCTCGCAATAGAACTGCGCGACCATGTCGGCTTCGTCTTCGCCGGTCATTGCCTCCAGGCGGCGTGCATGTTCGATCGCCTTGTGCCAATCGCGTTCGTGCTGGTAGATCGCGATCAGGTGGCGCAAGGCCGAAGGCGCATGGGCGTCCATCGCCACCAGGTCGGAGAACAGCGTTTCCGCACGGTCCAGCAATCCGGCGCGCATGTAATCCTCGCCCAGTTCCAGCAGCGCGACCGTCTTCATCGCGTCCGACAGGCCCGGGCGCGATACCAGATGCTGGTGCAGGCGGATGGCTCGGTCCACTTCGCCTCGTCGACGGAACAGGTTGCCTAACGCTAAGTGCGTTTCCACGGTGTCGCGGTTGTATTCGGCCAGCTTGAGGAACACTTCGATGGCCTTGTCCTGCTCCTCGTTGAGCAGGTAGTTGAGGCCTCGGAAGTAATCGGAAGACAGTTCGCTGACCTGCGCACCCGAGCGGCGCGCTCCTGCTTTCCTGGCGGTCAGCCAGCCGCTGGCGAATGCTGCGGGCACCAGCAGGATGAGGACATACTGAAGTGCGCTCATGCGCCGGCCGGCGAGGTCTTGGTCTTGCTGGCGGGCGCCTGGCGGCGCTGGCGCCGGTGGCGGAAGCTGACACCCAGCCAAGCGGTGAGGCCACCCAGCAGCCACCCGATCACGAGGGCCAGCAGCAGAGCCGCCCCCTTGGGCACTTCCAGCCGCGCAAAGCCGAGGTCATAGCCGACCAGGTCGGCATTCAGAGCGCCCAGCACGATGCCCACGGCAATGAAGAGCAGGAGGATTAGCGTCACGATCAGTCGCATGCGGCGACTTTAACCGATTGCCGATGGCCGGCACAGGCGCGAAATCGCCCCTCCGTTCAGGAACAGGGCAAGACGCACTCTTCGCCGCGCAAATCGGTCACCTGCAGGCAAAAAAGAAGGCAGGAACGGCTTGTCGCCGCCTGCCTTCGCTGATCTCTTCAGTGATATCCGCGTGCGGGTATCAGACCAGATCCATGTTGACTCGCTCGCGCAATTCCTTGCCCGGCTTGAAGTGCGGGACATGCTTGCCCGGCAGAGCAACCGCTTCACCCGTCTTGGGATTGCGGCCCATGCGCGGCGGGCGGTAATGCAGCGCGAAGCTGCCGAAACCGCGGACCTCGATGCGCTCGCCGTGGGACAGAGCATGGCTCATCTGTTCGATCACGCTTTTGACCGCCAGCTCCACATCAGCGAACGCGAGATGGGTCTGACGCCGTGCCAGCGCCTCGATCAATTCGGATTTGGTCATGGGTCCCCAATGTCCGTGACGTGAACCAAACAGGGCGGCCGTATGGCCGCCCTGCCTTTCCTTCTGCTACTGCTTAGTCAGCCTTGTTGAGCTGCTCCTTGAGCAGCGCACCGAGCTTCGTCGTACCGCCGGAGGCGTTCGAGTACTCGGCCATGGCGTCGTGCAGTTCTTCTTCGTCCTTCGCGCGGATCGACAGCTGCAGCTGGCGGCCCTTGCGGTCCATGCCGGTGAACTTGGCTTCGACCTTGTCGCCCACCTTCAGGTGCTGGGTCGCATCGTCGATGCGCTCCTTGGCGATGTCGTTGGCGCGCAGGTAACCCTCGACGCCTTCGCCCAGATCGATCACGGCGCCCTTGGCATCCACTTCCTTCACGGTGCCATTGACGATGGTGCCGCGCGGGTTGGTGGCCATGAACTGACCGAACGGATCCTGCTCCATCTGCTTGATGCCGAGGGAGATGCGCTCGCGCTCCGGATCCACGGCCAGCACCACGGCTTCGATCTCGTCGCCCTTCTTGAAGTTGCGGACGAGGTCTTCACCCGAGGCCTGCCACGAGATGTCGGACAGGTGGACCAGGCCGTCGATGCCGCCGTCCAGGCCGATGAAGATGCCGAAGTCGGTGATCGACTTGATCTGACCGGACACCTTGTCGCCCTTCTTGTGCATGGCGGCGAAGGCTTCCCACGGGTTCGAGCGGGTCTGCTTGATACCCAGCGAGATGCGGCGACGCTCTTCATCCACGTCCAGCACCATCACTTCGGTCTCGTCACCAACCTGCACGACCTTGGCCGGGTTGACGTTCTTGTTGGTCCAGTCCATTTCGGACACGTGGACCAGGCCTTCCACGCCCGGCTCGATCTCGACGAAGCAGCCGTAATCGGTGACGTTGGAGACCTTGCCGAACAGGCGGCTGCCGACCGGGTAGCGACGGGCGATGGCGACCCACGGATCGTCACCCAGCTGCTTGAGGCCCAGCGACACGCGGTTGCGCTCGCGGTCGTACTTCAGCACGCGGACGTCCAGCTCGTCGCCGACGTTGACGACTTCGGACGGATGACGCACGCGCTTCCACGCCATGTCGGTGATGTGCAGCAGGCCGTCGATACCGCCCAGGTCCACGAACGCGCCGTAGTCGGTGAGGTTCTTGACCGTGCCCTTGACCACTGCGCCTTCGGTCAGGCGCTCAAGCAGCTTCTCGCGCTCCTCGGAGAACTCGGTCTCGACGACGGCGCGGCGGCTGACCACAACGTTGTTGCGCTTGCGGTCGAGCTTGATGATCTTGAACTCGAGGTCCTTGCCTTCCAGGTAGACCGGATCGCGGACCGGACGGACGTCGACCAGCGAGCCCGGCAGGAATGCGCGGACGTCCTTGATGTCGACGGTGAAACCGCCCTTGACCTTGCCGGAGATCTTGCCGGTGATGGTCTCTTCCTTGTCGAAGGCTGCCTCGAGGTCGTCCCACACCATGGAACGCTTGGCCTTCTCGCGGGAGAGCTTGGTCTCGCCGAAGCCGTCTTCGAGGGCGTCGAGGGCAACCTTCACCTCGTCGCCAACCTGCACTTCCAGCTCACCACCCTCGTCCTTGAACTGCTCGATCGGGACGATGCCTTCGCTCTTGAGGCCAGCATTGATCACGACGACGTCGTTGCGGATTTCCACAACGATGCCGGTGACGATGGCACCCGGCTTCAGCTTGGAGATGGCCTGTTGGCTCTGTTCAAACAGCTCGGCAAAACTTTCAGTCATGTTGATTCCAGAAATGAGAAAAGGCCTTAGGTCCTGTGCACGCCCTGGATGACATGGCGCACGGACGGTCGGCCCACCGGTTATGGGTGTCGCGGGATCGCTCCCTTGTCACCGTTGACCCAAACACCCCTGATCACTTCAGGGGCACCAAAAGCCGCCGGCAACCCGTTCAGGGCCGCACGACAGCCAATACTTTCGCCACGACATCCTCGATGCCCATGCCGGTGGTTTCGATGAAAACCGCGTCCACGGCCGGCTTGAGCGGCGCGACCGTCCGCGAGGCATCGCGGGCATCACGCGCTTCGATCTCGCGCTGAAGGGTAGCAAGTGTAACGCTCAGCCCCTTTTCCTTCAACTGCTTATAGCGTCTTTTGGCCCGTTCGGCGGCGCTGGCGGTCAGGAACACCTTGAACCGGGCATCTGGGAAGATCACCGTACCCATGTCGCGACCGTCCGCCACCAGTCCCGGGGTCTTGCGGAAAGCCAGCTGCATGTCCACAAGTGCTTGACGCACCGAGGGAATCGAGGCGATCGCCGAGGCCGCTGCCCCCGCCGTTTCGGTACGCAGTTCGTCGGTGGCGTCGTGGCCGTTGACCAGCACCCGGGTATCGCTGCCATCCGCTGTTGCGTGGAAGCGGATCTTGGTTGTCTGGGCGCAGCGGGTGACGGCGTCCACGTCCGACAGGTCCAGCCCTTCGGCACCCGCCGCGTAGCCCACCGCCCGGTACAGCGCCCCCGAGTCCAGCAGCCGCCAGCCCAGTTCCTCGGCCACCAGACGGCTGATGGTGCCCTTGCCCGATCCCGACGGTCCGTCGATGGTCAGCACGGGAACGGACGCGGATGGGCTCATGGGGTCTCCTGACGGCGGGGAAGGAAAACGCATATGCTATCGCGTTGGTCCTCGCACGGAACGCGGGTTGTCCAGTTGCCCTCTCTCAAGTCCGTCAGAACCATGCACGTCCACACCATGACCGATCTGCGCCACGAATTCGAACAGGCTGCCGAAGACATCCAGCGGCTTGGCCAGCGGCCAGACAACGACACCCTGCTCAAGCTCTATGCCCTCTACAAGCAGGGTTCCGAAGGCAATATCCATGGTGAGCAGCCTGGCTTCTTCGATTTCGTAGGCACCGCCAAGTACGAAGCGTGGGCTCAGTTGCGCGGCGTGTCCGAGGACGAGGCGATGCAGCGCTACATCGAACTGGTACGCGAACTGCTGGCGTGAGTCGAGCTGGGGCGTGGCATCGGCACTTGGCGCCAAGGCCGATACCCGACCAGGTTGAAGCTTCATGTTTCGGCCGACCGTGGTGGCAAGGCGCGCGCCGACATGCGTTCCCAGATCCCCGGCCAGCCACGCACCCCTTGCTTTCAAACGCTTCCAGCAGGCACATTCATACGATCGTTTGAACCCATCAACGGTCGCCATGAATTTCCCTCGCCTGTTCTCCCCGCTCGACCTCGGGCATACCACGCTGCCCAATCGCATCCTGATGGGCTCGATGCATACGGGACTGGAGGACAAGGCAGCCGACTACGACAAGCTCGCGGCCTATTTCGCCGAGCGGACGCGCGGCGGCGTGGGCCTGATGGTGACCGGCGGTATCGCGCCCAGCATCCAGGGCTGGCTGAAGCCCTTTGGCGGACGCATGACCCTGCCCTGGCACGTCGGCCGCCATCGGAAGCTGACCCGTGCGGTCCACGCGGAAGGCGGCAAGCTGTGCATGCAGATATTGCATGCGGGTCGCTACGGCTACCACCCGCTGTCGGTGGCGCCATCGAAGATCAAGTCACCCATCACGCCATTTACGCCGCGCGCGCTTTCCAGCCGTGGCGTCGAGCGCACCATCGCCGACTTCGTCCGCTGCGCGAAGCTCGCGCAGGATGCCGGTTACGACGGCGTCGAAGTGATGGGTTCGGAAGGCTATTTGATCAATCAGTTTCTCGCGGCACGTACCAACCAGCGTACCGATGCATGGGGAGGCAGCGCGGAAAAACGCATGCGCTTGCCGATCGACATCGTGCGTCGCACGCGTGAGGCGGTAGGCCGCGATTTCATCATCATCTATCGCCTGTCGATGCTCGACCTGGTGGACAACGCGCAGGACTGGGGTGAGATCGTCACGCTGGCCAAGGCCATCGAAGCAGCGGGCGCGAGCATCATCAACACCGGCATCGGCTGGCACGAGGCGCGCGTGCCGACCATCGTCACCAGCGTGCCGCGCGCCGGTTTCGCGCGGGTGACGAAGAAGCTCAAGGGCGAAGTGGCGATCCCGCTGATCACCACCAATCGCATCAACATGCCCGAGGTCGCCGAGCAGATCCTGGCCGACGGCGAAGCGGACATGGTGTCGATGGCGCGCCCGCTGCTGGCAGACCCGGAGTGGCCCAACAAGGCCAAGGCCGGTCGCAGCGAACGCATCAATACCTGCATCGCCTGCAACCAGGCGTGCCTCGATCACGTCTTCCAGAATCGTCGCGCGAGCTGCCTGCTCAACCCGCGTGCCTGCCACGAAACGGAACTGCGCATCGACCCGGTAACGACCAGGAAAAGCATCGCAGTAGTCGGCGCGGGTCCTGCAGGGCTCGCATGCGCGACGACGCTGGCCGAACGAGGTCATGCGGTGACGCTGATCGACCAGGCCAGCGATATCGGCGGCCAGTTCAATTACGCCAAGCGCATTCCAGGCAAGGAAGAATTCCACGAGACATTGCGCTATTTCCGCCATCGCCTCGAAGACACCGGCGTCACCGTCCAACTTCGTCAAACCGCGGAAGCAAAAACGCTGACAGGCCATGATGAAGTCATCATCGCCACCGGCATCACGCCGCGTCGCGTGAGCTTTCCCGGCAGCGATGATCCCCGTGTGCTGAGCTATCTGGATGTGCTTGCACATGACAGGCCAGTGGGATCACGCGTCGCCATCATCGGCGCCGGCGGCATTGGCTTCGATGTCGCCGAATTTCTCGTCGAACACCAGCCTTCTCCGACACTGGACGTCACGCGGTGGACGCGCGAATGGGGCGTGGACATGCAACTGGATACGCGAGGTGGAATCGCACCCGCAAGGCCTGAAGCAGCGGCGCGAAAAGTATGGCTGCTTCAGCGCAGCGAAGGACGCCCCGGTGCGCGCCTCAACAAGACCACCGGCTGGGTGCATCGCGCCACGCTGAAGGCCAAGGGCGTGACCATGCTTGGCGGCGTCACCTACGAGCGTTTCGACGACGAAGGTCTGCACATCACCGTCGACGGCCAAGCACAGGTCTTGCCGGTCGACAATGTGGTCGTTTGCGCGGGCCAGGAACCGAACCGCACGTTGGCGGACGCATTGATCCGGGCCGGCATCAAGACACACATCATCGGTGGCGCGGATGTGGCTGCCGAACTCGATGCCAAGCGTGCGATCGATCAGGGGACGCGGCTGGCTGCTGCTCTGTAAGAGCGGACTCCGTGCCGTGCTGCCGTGGGAGCGCACCCTGTGCGAGACCGCGGCAATAAAGGTCTCGGCTCCGTTCGGCCGTCGCACACGGGGTGCGCTCCCACAGAAAAGAACCGTGGTCGGCAGAAACGACGACGCCCGGCGCTGGGCCGGGCGTCGTGCCTGGAAAAGAAAGCGCCCCGCTGGGCGACGCGTCGATATGGGTCAGGGGGGAGGAAGACCAGATATCGCGGGGATAGCGTCGTAGCGGGGCGAGGGTCGCCGCCACCTGGGGGGAGGGGACGGTGGCGGGACGGGGAGAATCTTATGATCGACCCGTTATAGAAACAAATATATATTTAGAGCCAGACTTATTCGAATTTCATATTAAAGGCCCCGCCATGTTCGACTTCCGTCAGCTTCGTTACTTTGTAACGGTTGCAGAGGAACTGAGCTTCACCCGGGCAGCCCAGCGACTGTACATTTCCCAACCCCCTCTTTCGCAGCAGATACAAGCACTTGAGAGTGATCTCGGGGTTCGTTTGCTGGAGCGAAACAAACGCAACGTGTCCCTGACTGAACCCGGCAAGCTGTTCCTGGAACAGGCTCGCCAGATCCTGGACAAGGCCGAGGAGGCCCGGGCCCAGATGGCGGACGCCGCCACCGGCTTCAGTGGCAAGCTGCGCCTGGCCTACACCGTCTCGGTGACGTTCCACCCCGCCCTCCCCCAGACCCTCCTGCGCTATCGCAGCTTCGCGCCACAGGTGCGCCTGATCCTCAGCGAGATGTACACCGAACAGCAATACGCAGCGCTCCTGGCGGGCGAGCTGGACGTGGGCTTCGTGCGCGACGAGCCCGAACACACGGGCATGGCTCGCCACCTGCGGCTGGATGTGATCGACCGCGAACCTTTGCTGCTGGCCCTGCCCTCGAATCATCCCCTGGCCGGCCGAGAGAGCATCTGGCTACGGGAAGCCGCCATGGAGGCGTTCGTGGTCCAGCCCCGTGAACTGGCGGCGACCTTGTATGACCGCCTGGCGCAGATCGCCGCCAAGGCCAACTTCCACCCCCAGATCCGCCAGCACGCCCAACAAATCAATGGCCTGCTGGTGCTGGTGGCCGCCGGCATGGGCCTCGCCCTGGTGCCGGCGTCCATGCGGTCCGTCAGCCTGCCAGGCGTCAGCTACCTGCGACTGGAAGACCCCGATGCCTATATGCTGCTGGCCTTGGCAAGCCGGGTCGACGACCCCTCTCCGGTCGTCCGCCGCTTCCTGAGCGCGATGATGGAGCCCCAATGAACAGGCGGGCGGCCACCGTTCCCACCCTCATGAATCGGCCCGTTTTGTCCTGCGGCCCAAGGACTTGTGTCAAGTCATCAAATTGTTTACTATTTCTGTCTTGTCTTTTTCATATCGTTAGTTTCAGGAGCTGGCCGTGAAGGTGCTTTCCTCTTTGAAGTCCGCCAAGGCGCGGCACCGTGACTGCAAGGTTGTGCGTCGTCGCGGCAAGGTGTTCGTGATCTGCAAGAGCAACCCGCGTTTCAAGGCTCGTCAGCGCTAATTGCTAGCTGCGATGAGTCGACGAAAAGGGCCGCGTAAGCGGCCCTTTTTTGTTGCCTCCGTCTCTGGGGCCATGTTGCAGGAGCGCACCCAGTGCGCGCGCCCAGCGCCTCGCCGTTTTCGTGTCATCAGCCATCAGGTACGTGCGCACCGTGCACCCGCATGTCCCTGCACGACATGTCGTTCGTAGTCCGTCGCCAACAAAGAGGCCGCTTACGCGGCCTCTTTGTTCTTGATCCGTGGAAGCGCACTCTTCTGCGACGACCTCAGGAAGCGGTACCACCCGGCTCTGCGGTCGCGCACTGGGTGCGCTCCTACATTCGGCAGCGGCGAGTTTCTTACCCGGCGTAGCGAACGCCGGTGATTTCGTAGCGCTTGATGCCGTTGGGTGCCTTGAACTCGAAGCTGTCGCCTTCGCTCTTGCCGATCAGGGCACGAGCGATCGGCGAGGAAACCGCAATCAAGCGCTGCTTGATGTCGGCTTCGAGGTCACCCACGATCTGGTAGGTCACGGCTTCGCCGCTTTCCTCGTCTTCCAGGTCGACGGTGGCACCGAACACCACGCGGGTACCGGCCGCCAGGCGGCTGACGTCGATGACTTCCGCGGTGGACAGCGCCGCTTCCAGCTCGGCGATGCGGCCTTCGATGAAGCTCTGCTGCTCACGCGCGGCGTGGTACTCGGCGTTCTCCTTGAGATCGCCGTGCGCACGCGCTTCCGCGATGGCCGCGATGATGCGCGGCCGATCGGAGGACTTCAGTTTTTCCAGCTCGCCGCGAAGACGCTCTGAACCCGTCTTGGTGATGGGAGCTCGACTCATGCTTTCAATTCCTTGTGCAGTTCCTGCAGGCTGTGCACCGAGCCGTCGCCGTGGTAGTCCAGCGAATGCACCAGCGCGCGGGCGCCTGCCACCGTGGTGGAGTACGTGACGCGCTGCTGCAGGGCCTCGCGCCGGATCGAGAACGAGTCGGCGATCGCCTGCTTGCCCTCGGTCGTGTTGACGATATAGACGATCTCGCCGTTCTTGATCAGGTCAACGATGTGCGGACGGCCCTCGATCACCTTGTTGATGCGCTCGCAGGTCACGCCGTGTTCGGCCAGGTACTTGGCCGTGCCCTCGGTGGCGACCAGGCTGAAGCCCTTTTCCAGCACTTCGCGGGCGACCGGCAGCAGGCGATCCTTGTCGGCATCTCGCACCGACACGAACACCTTGCCCTTCGGCGGCGTCTTGATGCCGGCGGCATCGTGACCGCGGGCGAAGGCGGCGCCGAAGCTGCGGCCCACGCCCATCACCTCGCCGGTGGAACGCATTTCCGGTCCGAGGATCGGATCGACGTTCTGGAACTTCAGGAACGGGAAGATCGCTTCCTTCACCGAGTAGTACTCGGGGATCACTTCCTTGGTGGTGCCCTGCGCGATCAGCGAACGCCCGGCCATGGCGCGCGCCGCGATCTTGGCCAGCGGCACGCCGGTGGCCTTGGACACGTACGGCACGGTACGCGAGGCACGCGGGTTCACTTCGAGGATGAACACGGTGTCGCCCTGGATGGCGAACTGGGTGTTCATCAGGCCGACGACCTTCAGCTCCTTCGCCATCGCGGTGACCTGGCGGCGCATTTCGTCCTGCACCTCCTGCGACAGCGAGTACGGCGGCAGCGAGCAGGCCGAGTCGCCCGAGTGCACGCCTGCTTCCTCGATGTGCTCCATGATGCCGCCGACCAGCACGTTGCCTTCGGCGTCGGCGATGATGTCCACGTCTACTTCGACCGCGTGGTCGAGGAAGCGGTCGAGCAGCACCGGCGAGTCGTTCGACACCTTCACGGCCTCGCGCATGTAGCGCGCGAGATCGGCGTCGCTGTGGACGATTTCCATCGCGCGGCCGCCCAGCACGTAGCTCGGGCGCACCACCAGCGGATAGCCAATTTCGCGGGCCGAAGCCAAGGCTTCGTCCGGCGTACGTGCGGTGCGGTTCGGCGGCTGCTTGAGGCCAATCTTTTCGATCATCTGCTGGAAGCGCTCGCGGTCTTCCGCCAGGTCGATGCTGTCGGGCGAGGTACCGATTACCGGGGCACCCGCGGCTTCGAGCGCGCGCGCCAGCTTGAGCGGCGTCTGGCCACCGTACTGCACGATCACGCCCTTGGGCTTTTCGAGGTCGACGATTTCGAGCACGTCTTCGAGCGTCAGCGGCTCGAAGTACAGGCGGTCGGACGTGTCGTAGTCGGTCGACACCGTTTCCGGGTTGCAGTTGACCATGATCGTTTCGTAGCCGTCTTCGCGCATCGCGAGCGCCGCGTGCACGCAGCAGTAGTCGAACTCGATGCCCTGGCCGATGCGGTTCGGTCCGCCGCCGAGCACGATGATCTTGTCGCGGTCGGTCGGGTTGGCCTCGCACTCTTCCTCGTAGGTCGAGTACATGTAGGCCGTGGTGGTGGCGAACTCGGCGGCGCAGGAGTCCACCCGCTTGTACACCGGGCGCACGCCCAGCGTGCGACGCAGGTGGCGCATCGCCGCTTCGTTGGTGTCGAGCAGTTCGGCCAGGCGCGCGTCGGAGAAGCCCATGCGCTTGAGTTCGCGCATGCGCAGTGCGTCGATGGCGGCAATGCCCTGCGACTGCACTTCCTTCTCGGTCAGCACGATGTCTTCGAACGCCGCAAGGAACCACGGGTCGACGCGGCTGAGCCCATACACGTCTTCCAGCGACAGGCCAGCGCGGAAGGCGTCAGCCAGGTGGAACACGCGGTCCGGACGCGGCTCGCGCAGTTCGCGCTTGAGCGCGTTGATGCCTTCGTCGGAAGTCAGGTCCAGACCCGTCGGGTTCAAGCCGTTCTTGCCGATTTCCAGGCCACGCAGCGCCTTCTGCAGCGATTCGTGGAAGGTGCGGCCCATGGCCATCACCTCGCCGACCGACTTCATCTGCGTGGTGAGGCGCGAATCGGCCGTCGCGGAACTTCTCGAACGCGAAACGCGGGATCTTGGTGACGACGTAGTCGATGGTCGGCTCGAACGAGGCCGGCGTGAGGCCGCCGGTGATGTCGTTCTTGAGTTCATCCAGCGTGTAGCCCACGGCCAGCTTCGCGGCGATCTTGGCGATCGGGAAGCCGGTGGCCTTGGAGGCCAGTGCCGAGGAGCGCGACACGCGCGGATTCATCTCGATGACCACCACGCGGCCGTTTTCGGCATTGATGCCGAACTGCACGTTGGAGCCACCGGTGTCGACGCCGATCTTGCGCAGCACGGCGATGGAGGCATCGCGCAGCATCTGGTATTCCTTGTCGGTGAGCGTCTGCGCCGGCGCGACGGTGATCGAGTCGCCGGTGTGCACGCCCATCGGGTCGAGGTTTTCGATCGAGCAGACGATGATGCAGTTGTCCGCCTTGTCGCGGACCACTTCCATCTCGTATTCCTTCCAGCCGAGCACGGATTCCTCGACCAGTACTTCACCGACCGGCGAGAGTTCCAGACCGCGCTTGACGATCTCCTCGAACTCTTCGCGGTTGTAGGCGATGCCGCCACCGGAACCGCCGAGCGTGAAGCTCGGGCGGATGATGGTCGGGTAACCCACCTTGGCCTGAGTGACGAGTGCCTGCTCGAAGGTGCGGACCACTTCGGCCTTCGGGCATTCCAGGCCGATCTCGGCCATGGCGACGCGGAACAGCTCGCGGTCTTCGGCCATGCGGATGGCTTCGCGCGAGGCGCCGATCAGCTCGACGTTGTACTTCTCCAGCACGCCGTTGTCGGCGAGGTCGAGCGCGCAGTTGAGGCCGGTCTGGCCGCCCATGGTGGGCAGCACGGCGTCCGGGCGCTCCTTGGCGATGATGCGCTCCACCGTCTGCCAGTTGATCGGCTCGATGTAGACGGCATCGGCCGTCTCCGGGTCGGTCATGATCGTGGCGGGGTTGGAGTTCACCAGGATGACGCGGTAGCCCTCTTCCTTCAGCGCCTTGCAGGCCTGGGCGCCGGAGTAGTCGAACTCGCAGGCCTGGCCGATGACGATCGGGCCGGCGCCGATGATGAGGATGCTCTTGATGTCGGTGCGCTTAGCCATTCTTGCGGGCCTCCTCCATCAGGGCGGCGAAACGATCAAACAGGTAACCGATGTCGTGCGGACCGGGGCAGGCTTCCGGGTGACCCTGGAAGCAGAACGCCGGGCTGTCGGTGAGCTCGAAGCCCTGCAGCGTGCCGTCGAACAGCGAGGTATGCGTGACGCGCGCGTTAGCCGGCAGCGAGGCCGGGTCGACCGCAAAGCCGTGGTTCTGCGACGTGATCACCACGCGGCCGTCGTCCAGGTCCTTCACCGGATGGTTCGCGCCGTGGTGGCCGGTCTTCATCTTCAGCGTCTTCGCGCCGACGGCGAGGCCCATGATCTGGTGGCCGAGGCAGATACCGAACAGCGGGATCTTCGCGTCCAGGAACTGGCGCGTGGCTTCCACGGCGTAATCGCAGGCCGCCGGATCGCCAGGGCCGTTGGAGAGGAACACGCCGTCGGGCTTCATCGCCAGCACGTCGGCGGCCGGCGTCTGCGCGGGCACGACGGTGATGTCGCAGCCCTGCTCGGCCAGCAGGCGCAGGATGTTGTACTTCACGCCGTAGTCGTAGGCCACGACCTTGAAGCGTTTGGACGGCTGATTGAATTGGGTCTGGTCGAGGTCGTAGACGCCCTCGTTCCACTGGTACGACTCGCCGACGCTGACCACCTTGGCCAGGTCCATGCCGTTCAGACCGGGGAAGGCGCGTGCCTTGGCCAGTGCGGCCGCCTCGTCCACCGTCTCGCCGGCCACGATGCAGCCGTTGAGCGCGCCCTTGTCGCGCAGGATGCGGGTCAGGCGACGCGTGTCGATGCCAGCGATGGCCACGATGTTATGGCGCTTGAGGTAGTCGGGCAGGCTTTCGGTGCTGCGCCAGTTGCTGGCTCGACGCGGCACGTCACGCACAATCAGGCCGGCGGCATGCACGGTGTCGGACTCTTCGTCCTCGACGTTCACGCCGGTGTTGCCGATGTGCGGATAAGTAAGGGTGACGATCTGTTTGGCGTACGAGGGATCGGTGAGGATCTCCTGGTAGCCGGTCATGGCGGTGTTGAAAACCACCTCGCCGACGGTTTCACCAGTCGCGCCGACGGCGTAGCCGTGGAACACGCTGCCGTCTTCGAGGGCAAGCAGAGCAGGGATAGGCATGGGAGGACCGCCTTTTAGGTGCAGCAAAGTCCGCAAGCCGCTGCGAAGCAGCTTGTGGACCTTGGTCGAGGAACGTTTCAGGGCGGGTGCTAATGATAGGTGGAAGCGCCCTTTCTGTCCACCCGAAACCGCGGAAAATCTGCCTGTCGAAAGGCCTAACGGCGCAGCTCGCGAGCGTTACACTAACCGCGCCCAGCTCCCAGATGGACCTTATGAACACAGCCGCTCTGCTCGATCCTTCCCGACTCGACCGACCGGATACGGACGTACGGCTGGAGCCCTTCCCCTTCATGATCGCCCACGGCCAGCTGCCGGACGAGGCACGCGGTGAGCTGGAGCGCGATTTTCCGCGCTATGCGAGCGCGGGGTTCTTCCCCTACGACCCCAGCGATTGCGGCCCGTCGGTCAACGCCCTGGTCGATCGCCTGAGCTCGCCGGAGTTCGCCAGCGCCATCGGCAGACGCCTGGGCATCCCGAACCTGGGCGACTACCCGACGCTGATCACCTTGTGTCGCTCGCTCAACAAGCGCCACGGCACCATCCACACCGACAGCAAGTCCAAGGTCGCCACCGCCCTGCTCTATCTCAACAACCTGTGGCCGGACACCAGCGACGGCTGCCTGCGTTTCCTCGGCAGCATCGACAACATCGACAACATGGTCGCACCGGAGCTCAAGCCGCTGTACGGCGAGTTCGCCGTGTTCAAGCGCTGCGAGAACTCCTTCCACGGCCACCTGCCGTTCGAGGGCGAACGACGGGTGATCCAGGTGGCGTGGCTCACCAGCGAAGAGGAAAAGCTGCGCAAGACCAAGCGCGGCAAATTCTCCCGTGCCTTCAAGAAGCTGTTCGGATCGCTCGACCGCAAGCTTGGCGCGGGTCGCGACCGGAATGCGGCGCACAAGGACTGAAGCGCGACCGGGTCCATACCGGTGCCGGTCAGCTCCCAACACGAATGACGAGGCAGGCGCCGGCGCTCGCGGCGCACTGCCCTGGCTCACTCAGGCCTGGCTGCCAAAATGCCAGGCGATGTAGCCGGCGAATACGCCATAGAGCAGCCCCACCGGCACCAGCCAGCGCGCATCGACGCGTCCGCGGCGGAACAGCCACCACAGGTACACGATGGCCACGCCGGTGAGCACGCCTGCCACCATCAGCGGCGCATCGAACAGCCAAGGCGTGGCGAACAGCGCAAGTGAACTGGGAATGGTCGCCTGTATCATCATGGCGCCGGAAATGTTGGCCAGGGCGAGCCGTTCCTTGCCCTGGCGCACCCAGATCAGCGCATTCATGGTTTCCGGCAATTCGGTGGCGACCGGGCTCAGCACCAGCGCGACCAGATGTGGCGACAGCTGCAGCGCCACACCGATCGCCTCGATCTGCTTGACGAAGGTATGCGAGGCAATGGCGATCACCAGCAGGGCCAGCACGGTCTGGGCGGATATCCACCACAGCGATGGATTTGCCGCCTTCGGTTGCAGCTTCAGCGGTTCGAGCACTTCTTCTTCGGGTGCGGTGTCGTCGCTCTTCAGCTCGCGCCAGACGTAGAGACCGTACGCCGCCAGGAACAGCACGCCCAGCCATGGCTTGAACGCAAACGCGATCAGGCCGAGCGAGCACTTCACCACGAAGATGGCCAGGAACCATGCCTGGTCGCGCGACAAGCGCCCATGCTCCACGCGCACCATGTTGTCGTTGCGCCGCAAGCGCCGACGATTCATCCACAACGCCACGCCGACCACGGCATAGGCGATGGTGGCGAGCACCAAGGGGCCACCCAAGGCGGCGCCCACGCCGATATCCCGCTGTTCGGGCGTACGGCCCAGGATCACGGCCACGAAGGTGACCGCGCTTTCCGGCAAGGCCGTGCCGAACGCCGCGAGGATCGTGCCGGTGGCGGTAGCGCCCAGGTTGAGTTTCTGGCCGAACCACTCCACGCCGTTCACGAAATACTCGCAGGCGAGATAGATCGCACCAGCCGAAAGCAGGAACAACAATGCGGTGAGCATGCAATTTCCAAGGCCGGGCGAGCGGAAAACCATTGGCTCGACGACGCGAGCTCGCCCGGCAAAGGTGAGCGCGTCGCGGCCAAAGGTCTCGCCGGGCTGCCGACACCGAAGGTGTCGTTGACCATCCACGCCATGAAGCCGGGGCTTCAAGTCTGTTGACGCGGATTCCTCTGGAATACGCAGCCAGAAGGCTGCGCGGGGTGAGGATGGCTACTCCCCAATGACAACCCCTGCATTTTAGCGATCGCAGCCGGCACGGACAAGCGACATTTCGCGGGCGACCGGAGAGTTACGCCTGCGCCAAGGCTCGATCCCTGAGCGGCGGGGCTCCTGGCATGTCATCGATCCTCGCATCGCGTGCTGCTCAGCGCGAGGCACGCTCGGTCAGCATGGTGTCGATGTCGTACTCGCCCGGTGGGCGGCCGCTGAGCCAGTGCGCGGCTTCCAGGGCGCCACGCGCAAAAATGGAGCGGTCGGTGGCGCGATGCGTAAGCTCGATGCGTTCGCCCTTCCCCATCAGCCATGCCTCGTGCTCGCCCACGACGTCGCCGCCGCGCACGACCGCGAAGCCGATCGTGCCGAGCGCACGCGGGCCGGTGCGTCCTTCACGCGAATACACGCCGCTTTCGGAAAGCGAGGTGCCACGCGCCTCCGCTGCGGCCTCACCCAGGGCTAGTGCGGTACCGGAGGGTGCGTCTTCCTTGCGGTTGTGATGCGCCTCGATGATGTCCAGATCCCAGCTCGGCAAGGTCGCCGCGGCCTCGCGCAACAGACGCGTGAGCACGGCCACGCCGAGGCTGAAGTTCGCCGAGCGCAGCAACGCCATGCGTTGCGAAGAGACGGCCAGACGCTGGCCAAAGGTGGGATCGAGCCCGGTGGTGCCGGTGACCAGCGCCACGCCGTGCGACTCGCAATAGGTCAGTGCCGCGGCAAGTCCCGCGGGGCCGCTGAAGTCGATCACGACGTCGAGGGCACCCGCGCCCGGCCAGCTGTTGGTATAGGTCGGCGCATCGTCACCGGGAAACACCGGCTGCCCTAGCAGGGCGGAATTCGCCGAGACCATGGCGGCCACCAGCACGAAACGCTTGTCGCCCTTGACCAGCTGCACCAGCACCTGGCCCATGCGGCCGGTGGCGCCATTGATGGCTAGACGAACGGGATGGCTCATTCAGGACTCCGCGACCGGCGCAGCAGGACAGGAAGGGCGAGATGCTACCGCCTGCCGCCGGCGACGTACACGCATGGCCCGGACATGCGCGATGGCCCGGAGTTATCCAGGCCATCGGCTGCAAGGGCATTGCCGCAAGGAGTTACGAGGTGACGCGCGACCAGAACTGCTTCACGCCATCGACCCAGGTCTTGGCGCGCGGCGTGTGCTTGTCCGCTTCGCCACCAGCGAAGGTGGCTTCGAGCTGTTCGAACAGGTCGCGCTGCTGCTTGGTGAGGCGCACCGGCGTTTCCACCACGATTCGGCAGATCAGGTCGCCCGTGCGATTGCTGCGCACCGACTTCACGCCGCGCCCGCGCAGGCGGAACATCTGCCCGGTCTGCGTTTCCGGCGGAATGCTGATCGGCACTTCGCCTTCCAGCGTCGGCACCTGCAGCTCGGCACCCAGCGCCGCCTGAGAGAAACGAATCGGCAATTCGCAATGCAGGTCGTTGCCTTCGCGCTGGAAGATGGCGTGCTCGCGCACGCGCACCTCCACGTAGAGATCGCCCGCCTCGGCGCCGCCGGGGCCGGCTTCGCCCTGGCCGGTAAGGCGGATGCGATCGCCGTTGTCCACGCCCGCCGGAATGTTCACCGACAGCGTGCGGGTTTCCTGCAACAGGCCTTCGCCGTCGCACTCCTTGCAGGGCTTCTCGATGGTCTGGCCACTGCCGCCGCAATGCGGGCACGCCTGCTGGATGGAAAAGATGCCGTTCTGCATGCGCACGCGGCCATGGCCTGCGCAGGTCTTGCAGGTGACGGTCTTGCCGTCGTCGGAGCCGGTGCCATTGCAGTGCTGGCAGTTCACCTGCGTGGGAATCTCGATCTTCTTCTCGACGCCGAACACGGCCTCTTCGAGATCGAGATCCATGATGTAGCGAAGATCGGAACCGCGGCGCTGGCGACCACGCCCGCCGCCGCCCATGCCGAAGATGTCGCCGAAGATGTCACCGAAGATGTCGCCCATGTCGCCGAAACCGGCGCCACCGCGACCGCCCATGCCGTGCTCGAACGCGGCATGGCCGTGCTGGTCGTACATCGCGCGCTTCTGCGCGTCGGACAGCACTTCGTAGGCCTCCTTGGCCTCCTTGAACTTTTCCTGCGCATGCGGATCGTCCGGGCAACGGTCCGGGTGGTACTTCATCGCCAGCCGGCGGAAGGACTTCTTCAGCTCGACTTCGGTGACGGTGCGCTCGACACCCAGGACTTCGTAGTAATCACGCTTGCTCATCGTTGCATCCGGCATGGATCGCTCTCTTGCACATGAATCGAGCGATCCATGTTCTTCTCAACAAACAGCCCGCGCCGAGGACCAAACCCCGGCGCGGGCTGCATCAGATCGGCAGCGCCGACCGGGCCATTTTACTTCTTGTCGTCCTTGACTTCAGTGAACTCGGCATCGACCACGTCGTCGTGGGCTGCCGAACCCTGCTGCTGCCCGCCCGCCTGGGCGCCGGCATCCGGCTGGGCACCACCCTGGGCGGCGGCGTAAAGCGCCTGCGCCACCTGCTCGAGCTTCTCGATCTTGGACTCGATGGCCGCCTTGTCGTCGCCGTCCTTGACCTTCTCGAGGTCGGAAAGCGCGCCTTCGATCGAGCTCAGCTGGTCGGCCGGCACCTTGCCGCCGTGCTCCTTGAGCGCGCTGCGGGTGGCGTGCACCAGCTGGTCGGCCTTGTTGCGGGCGCCGACGAGCTCGTGGAACTTCTTGTCTTCTTCCTTGTTGGCCTCGGCGTCGGCCACCATGCGGTTGATCTCTTCCTCGGACAGGCCCGAACCGGCCTTGATCTCGATCTTCTGCTCCTTGCCGGTCTTCTTGTCCTTGGCCGACACGTGCAGGATGCCGTTGGCATCGATGTCGAAGGTCACTTCGATCTGCGGCATGCCGCGCGGCGCCGCGTCGATGCCCTGCAGGTCGAACTTGCCCAGCGACTTGTTGGCGCTGGCGCGCTCGCGCTCACCCTGCAGCACGTGCACGGTCACGGCGGTCTGGTTGTCGTCGGCGGTGGAGAACACCTGCGAGGCCTTGGTCGGCACGGTGGTGTTCTTTTCGATCAGCTTGGTCATCACGCCGCCCATCGTCTCGATGCCGAGCGACAGCGGGGTCACGTCGAGCAGCAGCACGTCCTTCGCCGCGCCGGACAGCACCCGGCCCTGGATCGCCGCGCCGACGGCGACGGCTTCGTCCGGGTTGACGTCCTTGCGTGGCTCCTTGCCAAAGAAGTCCTTCACCGACTCCTGCACCTTGGGCATGCGGGTCTGGCCACCGACGAGGATCACCTCGTTGATGTCGGACACGCGCAGGCCGGCGTCATTCAACGCGGTGCGGCACGGCTCGATGGTGCGCTCGACCAGGTCTTCGACCAGCGCTTCGAGCTTGGCGCGCGTGATCTTGAGGTTCAGGTGCTTCGGACCCGATGCGTCGGCCGTGATGTACGGCAGGTTGATTTCGGTCTGCTGGCTCGACGACAGCTCGATCTTCGCCTTTTCGGCCGCTTCCTTCAGGCGCTGCAGCGCGAGCACGTCCTTGCGCAGGTCCATGCCCTGGTCTTTCTTGAATTCCTCGACGAGGTAGTCGATGACGCGCATGTCGAAGTCTTCGCCACCCAGGAAAGTGTCGCCGTTGGTCGACAGCACTTCGAACTGCTTCTCGCCGTCGACGTCCGCGATCTCGATGATCGACACGTCGAAGGTGCCGCCGCCCAGGTCGTACACGGCGATCTTGCGGTCACCGCCCTTCTTGTCCAGACCGAAGGCGAGCGCGGCCGCGGTCGGCTCGTTGATGATGCGCTTGACTTCCAGGCCCGCGATGCGGCCGGCGTCCTTGGTGGCCTGGCGCTGGCTGTCGTTGAAGTACGCCGGCACCGTGATCACGGCTTCCGTGACCGGCTCGCCGAGGTAGTCCTCGGCGGTCTTCTTCATCTTCATGAGGACCTTGGCCGAGATCTCCTGCGGAGCCATCTTCTTGCCGTCGGCCGTCTGCACCCAGGCGTCGCCGTTTTCATGGGCAACGATGCCGTAGGGCACGATGTGCAGGTCTTTCTGCACTTCCGCGTCGGTGAACTTGCGGCCGATGAGGCGCTTCACCGCGTAGAAGGTGTTCTTGGGGTTGGTCACGCTTTGGCGCTTGGCCGGCGCGCCCACGAGGACTTCGTTGTCCTTGGTGAAGGCGACGATCGACGGCGTGGTGCGATCGCCTTCGGCGTTCTCGATGACCTTGGCGGTGGTGCCGTCCATCACGGCAACGCACGAGTTGGTCGTGCCCAGGTCGATACCAATGATTTTACCCATGTTGTCTACTCCCTAAATTCTTAAGCGACCCCTCGGCCGCAACTGGTTTCCAGATGGGGCTCGCGGCTTTGCAACTCAATGCCGGCAAGCACTCCGATGCCTACGCCATCCATGCCGACGGGGTCGCCGTTCAGGCGTCCAAACCGCCGGCGATGGCGTCATTCCTTCGCGACCGCCACCAGAGCGGGACGCAACAGTCGATCATTCAGCACATAACCCTTCTGCAGCACGCTGACCACCGTGTTCGGCGCCGCGCCGGGGGCATCCACCATGCTCACCGCGTGGTGCTTCTCCGGATCCAGTGGCTGGCCGACCGGATCGACCTGGACCAGGCCGTTGTTCTCGGCGATCTTCAGCAACGACTTGAGCGTGAGGGCGATGCCTTCGCGCACGCTGGCCACGTCACCACCTTCCACCTGCAGGCCACGCTCGAGTCCGTCGTACACCGGCAGCAGCTCGTTCAGCAGCTTCTCGTTGGCGAAGCGGCGCGCCTGTTCCACATCGCGATGCAGGCGGCGACGCTGGTTCTCGATCTCGGCCTTCTCGCGCAGCACGGTGTCGCGCAGCTCCACGTTGCTGGCTTCCAGCTCCGCGATGCGCGCCTTCAGTGCCTCCAGTTCGGCGTTGGGGGCTTCGCCCTGTCCGCCGGCGCCCTGCGCCGCGTTCGACGTCGTTGGATCGTTGTTCTGCATGAAATGACTCCAAGCCTCATCCGTGGCCGGCGCCCCTGGCGCCCGCCGTCAATTACCTGCGGGTAAAACCCCGCCTCCCGGGCGCGTTATAAGGTCGTCGCGACGCGATTCAAGGCGTCGCTGAGCAATCCGGCCGTGGCCTGGACCACCGGGATCACCCGCTCGTAGGCCATCCGGGTCGGCCCGATCACCCCGACAGCCCCCAGCACGCGCCCCTGGGCGCCATAGCTGGCGGTGACCACACTGCAGCCGTCGAGGGCGGCAAAACCCGACTCCTCGCCGATGAACAGACGAACACCAGGGGCCTTGGCACAGACCTCCATCAGCTGCAGCAGCTCGTTTTTCTTCTGGAAGGCCTCGAACAGCTCGCGCAGGCGCTCCAGGTTGGCCAGCTCCGAATACCCCATGAGGTTGGTCTGGCCGCTGACCAGCACGTCGTCGCTCTCGCCCCCGGGCGCGAACGAGGCCGCCGCCAGCTCGACCGCGCTCGACAGCAGCTGACGCAGCTCGCTGCTGGCCTCGCGCAGTTCCCGCAGCAAGTGGGCGCGGATGTCGTCTAGGCGCAGCCCGGCGAACTGGCTGTTGAGGTAGTTGGCGGCCTGCTCCAGTTCGCGGCCGTCCAGCGGCTTGGCCAACTGCACGATGCGGTTCTGCACCTGGTTGTCCGAGAACACCAGGATCACCAGCACGCGGGCATCGGGCAGCGCCACGAAATCAATATGGCGCAGCGGGAAATCAGCCTGCCGCGGCACCGTGACCACGCCGGCGAAGCGGGTCATCGCCGACAGCAGGGTCGAGACATTGCCCAGCAGGTCGCGGGTGGTGGTGGGCCCGGGCGGCAGTTCGCGGCGCAGGCGGGCCATCTCGTCCATCGGCAGCGGCTGCAATTCGATCAGGCTGTCCACGAACAGGCGCAGGCCACGGGGCGTCGGCACGCGGCCGGCCGAGGTATGCGGCGAGGCGACCAGGCCGGCGTCTTCGAGGTCGGCCATGATGTTGCGGATGGTGGCCGGACTGACGTCCAGGCCGGAGGAGCGCGACAGCGTGCGCGACCCCACGGGCTCGCCGTCGGCGAGGTATTGGGCAATCAATGTGCGCAACAGGCGGCGTGCGCGGGCATCGAGATCGGCGGCGGGCATGCTGTAGCAATCCGTGAGACAGCAAAGAAATAAGGTCTGAGGGAAAAGTTTGCAAGAAAGGGGATGGGGAAGCGGGCAACGGGGTGCCGAAAGCGGATGCCCGCACCGGCTGGTCGCCGGAGCGTGCGCCCCTACTACCCGTTCCCCGCCCCCTGCCCCTTACAATCCCCCGACTTCACCACGCCCTCGCCCATGCTCACCTCGCTCTACGTTCGTCATTTTGCCGTCGTCGAAGAAGCCGAGATCGCCTTCGGCCCGGGACTTACCGTGGTCAGCGGCGAAACCGGCGCGGGCAAGTCCCTGCTGGTGGACGCCCTGATGCTGCTGGCCGGCGCCCGCGCCGACAGCGGCATGGTGCGCGCCGGCAGCGATCGCGCCGAGCTCACCGCCGAATTCGACCTGTCGGACCTGCCCGAGGCGCGTGAGTGGCTGCGCCGCGAGGAACTGGACGAGGAAGACACCTGCCAGCTGCGCCGCGTGATCCGCGCCGAGGGCAGCTCGCGCGCCTGGATCAATGGACGCCCCGCCAACGCCAGCCAGCTGGGCGAACTGGCCACGATGCTGGTCGAGATCCATGGCCAGCACGAGCATCAGGCGCTGCTGTCGCGCGCCCACCAGCTCGAACTGCTCGATGCCTACGCCGGCAACGAGAGCCTGGTCAGCCAGGTGCGCGAACTGGCCACGCAGTGGCGTGAGCTGGGCCAGCGCATCCGTAAATTGAGTGGCGGCGACGACCGCGAACAGCGCATCGAACTGCTGCGCCACGAGCTGGACGAACTGGAGAAGTGGGCCCTGCCCGCCGACGGCCTGGTCGAGCTGGAGGCCAGCCACAAGCGGCTCGCCAATGCAGGTCGTCTGGCCGAAGGCGCCGGCGGCGTGGTCGAACTGATCGATGGCGACAGCGAATTCGCCCTGCGCCGGGCGCTGGGGCGCGCGCAACTGGAAATGAGCAAGCTGGCCGCGCTGGACGACCGGCTCGCCCCGTTGCTGGAGCTGCTGGACAACGCGTCCATCCAGCTCACCGAGGCGTCCGACGGCCTGGGTCGCTATGCGATGGATGTGGACCTCGATCCGGAGCGTTTTTCCGAAGTGGACACGCACCTCACGCGGCTGCACGAACTGTCGCGCCGTCATCGCGTGTCGACGGTTGAGCTGTACGACAAGGCGGCGACGCTGCGCGACGAACTTGCCGAGCTGGAAGGCGCCGGAGATGCGGTCGACAAGCTGTCCCGCCAGCGTCAGCAATTGCAGCAGCGCTACGACGAACATGCCGCCACGCTGAGCCGCGCGCGCGAGGAAGCCGCGACGCGCCTGGGCATCGAAGTGAGCGCGCTGATGGCCGAACTCGGCATGAGCGGCGGCCGCCTGGTGATCGAGCTGGAAGCTGCCGGCGAAGGCGATCCCGATGTGCAGGGTCGCGAGCGTTGCGAGCTGCTGGTCAGCGCCAATCCGGGCCAACCGCCGCGTCCGCTGCGCAAGGTGGCATCGGGCGGCGAACTCGCTCGCATCAGCCTCGCCATCGAAGTGGCCACGCTGGGCAAGGACACCATCGGCACCATGGTGTTCGACGAAGTGGACACGGGCATCGGCGGTGCTGTCGCCGAAGTGGTGGGCCAGAAACTGCGCGCCCTAGGTGGCCAACGTCAGGTGCTGTGCGTGACTCATCTGCCGCAGGTTGCTGCGCAAGGCCATGCACACCTCCGTGTGAGCAAGGCGAGCGACGGCGAGTCCACCCGCACCCGCATTGAAAAGCTCGATGCGAACGGACGTCGCGATGAACTGGCACGCATGCTCGGCGGCGTGGAGATCACGCGCGAAACCAAGGCGCATGCGAAGCAGATGCTGGATCGCGCGCAAGCCTAAGGCACTTTCGGGAAGGCCTGCAGAATAGAGAGGTGACACGCCTCCCCTGTAGGAGCGCACCCAGTGCGCGATCGGCGCTCACACCTCCACGGCATCGCGATGAAACGATGCCGTCTCTAAGCGAAGTCGCTGTCGCGCAAAGATTGCGTTCCCACGGATGTAGTCTTGGCTCGATGGCAAGGCGTTGGGGTTGAAAATCGGTGGTGTGCTGCGGTCGCGCACTGGGTCGCTCCTACAGTGTCACTGGCCAGCCACGGGGCTTAGCGAAAAACGACGGCTGGGGCATGGCGATGCGCTGCGGTCGCGCACTGGGTGCGCTCCTACAGGTGGAACTGGATAACTCAGTTCTTGCGCGGCAGCAGGCCACGTTCGGCGGCCATGCGGTACAGGTCGAGTTCCGAGCCGGCGCCCAGCTTGCCCATCAGGCTGGCGCGGTGGATGTAGACGGTCTTCTGGCCGATGCCCAGTTCGCCGGCGACCTGCTTGGGTGCGCGGCCCGCCGCCAGCAGCAGGAATACCTCGCGTTCGCGGGCGGTCAGGCGATGGATGGGGTCGCGCGATTCGCTCGGCCGTTCGGCGCGGCGCTTGCGCAGGTCGGAGCTGAGGAAGCATTCGCCCTGCATCACTGCACGCAGGCCGGCCACCAGTTCCTCCGGCGCCACGCCCTTGGTCACGTACCCGCTGGCGCCACGTCGCAGCGCTTCGGAAACATAGGGTTCGCCGTCGTGCATGCTCAGCACCACGATGCGCGTGTCCGCCGCCACGCTGCGCAGGTGCTCGATCAACGGCAGCCCGCTGCCGTCGGGCAGCGAGAGATCGAGCGCCACGAGGTCGGGTCGACGCTGGCCAACCGCCTCCACCGCATCGTCGGCGCTGCGGCATTCCGCAACGACCTCCAGATCCGGCTCCAGCTCGATCAGCCTCTTGAACCCCTCGCGTACGATGGCATGGTCATCGACCAGGACAATGCTGTACATGCCTGCATGTATAGCAGCCGAAAGGATGGCCGCCTATACCCCGTGACGCCGACAGGTAACATCGACTGCATGCCATCGAAATCTTCTGTTCTTCCTGCTACCGGTTTCCTGCTTGCCGTCGGCTATTTCCTGCTCTGGCTGCTGCTGTGGCCCACCGAGCAACCCTATTGGATGCTTCCCTACGGCCTGCGCTTCGGCGCCCTGCTGCTGGCCCCGATGCGCATGTGGCCCTGGCTGCTGGGTGCGGAGTTCGCGGCGACCGGGCTGCTGGCGGCCATCCATGGCCTGCCGCTGGGCTGGACGGGCTTTTTCTTAGGCGAGGTACCTGAACCCACGGTGGTGGCGATCTGCCTCTGGCTGATGCGCCGCGCCAAGCTGCACGCCAGCCTTCGCGATCCGGAAGACGTGGCGCGGCTGCTGTTGTCGGCCGCCTTCACCGTGGCCGCCACCACCGCCACCGATGCCGTCCTGCTGGCGCTGGTGCACGCCAGCCCGACCTCGGATCTGATGATCCAGGCGCTGGGACAGGACCTGCTGGGCAATTACGTCGGCGTGCTGCTGGTCGTGCCCCTGCTGGTGATGCTGATGCGCGCCCGCCTGGCCAAGCGGGCCATGGGACGGTTGCTGATGGACGGCTTGCTGGTGCTGGTGCCGTCCCTGGCGATCCTGATGGTGCTGTCCTCGCACGCGGCGCCGCAGCCGCAATTCGCCCGCGTGCTGTCGCTGGCGCCGGTGCTGTTCTTCGCGTTCCGCCATGGCTGGCGCGGCGCCAGCCTGTCCATGCTGATTTCCAGCCTGGGCATGACCCTCATGGATCATATTTCCGGCCACGGCATCCCCAGTGCCGCCGGCGAGCTGTTCCTCGCGGTGGCCGGCACGGGCGCGCTGATGCTCGGTTCGGCCACCGACGCGCTGCGCCGCAGCAGCGAGCGCGTGGCCGAGCAGAATGTCTACCTGGCCGCGGTAAACCGTCGCCTGGACCACCTCGCCCGCCAGCTGAGGGATGCCGCCCGCGGCAACCTGCAGGCGGAGGAAAACCAGCGCCGCCATATGGCCGCGGAGCTCCACGACGAGCTGGGCCAGAACCTCACCGCCATCCAGACCCACCTCAAGCTGGCCCAGTCGCGCCTCGCGCAGGCCGGCATGGACGACATCGGGGTCTCCATCAACGCGATCCTGGGCCATATGCGGCGCGCCCTGCACCGGCTGCTGGACGACCTGCGTCCCGCCGTCCTGGACGAATTCGGCCTGCTGCGCGCGCTGGACGAAGGCCCGATCCGCGACCTGCTCAACGCCGCAGGCGTCGCCTACCGCACCGAGCTGCGCGGCGACCCCCGTCTGCTGGACGACGACACTCGCACGGTGATCTATCGGCTGGTGCAGGAAAGCGCCACCAACGCGGTGAAACACGCCCATGCCGACGTGTTCCAGCTGCGCCTGCGCATCGGCGAGCGCCAGGGCACCGCGCTGGCCCTGCTGGATATCCGCGACAACGGCGTCGGCCTGCCCGTGCGCCTGCCCCGCGGCGGCCGCGGCCTGCAAGGCATGCGCGACCGCGTCACGGCGCTGGGCGGCTTGTTCCGCGTTCGCCCGGAGTCGCAGGGGGTACACCTGCGCGTATTGTTGCGAAGCAGCACGCAAACCAGTGACGTGGCGCGCACTTAAGACCGTTACATAGGAAATTTTCCAATACCGGACGTGTGAAGGCTTCGTTAGGCTCTCTCCATCGATGTGGGGGAGCCACCATCGCAAGATGGTGAGCCTTGCCAACCGTGGGGACGGTGGGCAAGAAGAGCGGCAGGATGCCGTTCCGCCGGAATCGGTGGCATGACCGGGTTGAGCGAGCAATTCGCCATCTCCAGGGGCCATCCGGTAACGGATCAAGCCGCAGGGCGGACAGGAGTCCTCCCGCGGCTTTTTTTATGGGCGAACGCCAGCCCTTTCACCTCGCCAGCACATAACGGCCGTCCCAGACTCACCGGGGATGCCAGACGGGCGGCCATGAAAAAAGCCGGCGGCGTTTCCGCCACCGGCTTCGGAACCTGCCCTGTCGGACCCCTACTTGGCCTTTTTGGGGCGTACGTAGAGCACGAGGCTGTGGTCTTCGATCACATAGCCGTGGCGCGCCGCGATTTCGTGCTGGAGGCGCTCGATCTCCTCGCTGACGAACTCGATGACCTTTCCGCTGTCCACATCGATCATGTGGTCATGATGCTTGCCGCGGTCCAATTCGTAGACGGCCTGCCCGCCTTCGAAATTGTGCTTGACGACGATGCCGGCGGCCTCGAACTGGGTGAGCACCCGGTACACCGTGGCCAGGCCGATGTCTTCCTGATGGGCGAGCAGCTTCTTGTAGACGTCTTCGGCGGTGAGGTGATGGGCCTCCTCGTCCTCGAAGATCTGCAGGATGCGCATGCGGGGATGCGTGACCTTCAACCCGGCTTTGCGCAGTTCTTTGGTTTCCTGTTCCATAGCAAGCTCCACGCACCACGGCGCCACGAGGCCGTTAGTGTATCATCCGACACCTTTACGATCCGGACGCAACACGCATGCATAAGCTGATTCGCACGCTGGGTTTCGCCATGCTGGCCGTCTCGCTGGCCAGCTGCCGTCTCATCTATACCCCTGACGTGCAGCAGGGCAACCTGCTCGACAAGAAGAACGTGGATCAGCTGCAGCCGGGCATGACCAAGCGCCAGGTGCTGGTACTGATGGGTTCGCCATCGGTGAACTCGCCGTTCAACCAGAACCAGTGGAATTACGTCTCCACCCAGCAGCACCGCGGTGGCGAAATCAAGATCCGCACGCTCACGCTCACCTTCAACAACGACTCGCTGGTGCGCACCGACGGCGACTTCTTCGCCGAAGACGCGCAGAAGCTGGTGAACGACACCAAGAAATACCACGCCAGCTATCCAGTCGACGAAACCAAGGGTGACAAGAACACCGGCAGCACGCCGCCGCCTGAAGGCAAGGACGGCGGCGACCAGGGCCACTGAGGCCATGCGCCGGCGTCAGCCCTCGTGGGCGCGACGCCGGCGTGCTTCCTTCGGATCGAGCGTAAGCGGCCGGTAGATTTCCACGCGGTCGCCTTCGCCCAGCACCTGATCCGGCGCAGCCTTGCGGGAAAAGATGCCCAGCCTCGCCGGGTCCACGACCAGCCCCGGAACGTCCCTGGCCAATCCTGAAGCCTCGATCGCCTGCATCACCGTGCTGCCCGCGGGCAAGCTCACGCGACGCACGACCTGCTGCGATGGCCCGGCGTAGACCACTTCGACGTGGAGCGACTCAGCCATAGGTGCGCTCCGCCTCGCGGCAGAAGTCGTCGACCATGCGACCAGCCAGCCCCTGGAAACCCAGCTTGAGCGCCGTACCGCCGAGCTTGCCGGCATAGTCGAAATCCAGCGCGAAAGAGATCTTGCAGCCGGCCTCGCCCAGTGCAATGAACTCGAACAGCCCATCGAGGCTGCGGAACGGCCCGTCCACCAGGCTCATGTGCAGGCGCTGCGGACGCACCGTGGTATTGCGGGTGGTGAAGCTCTGGCGAAAACCGGCGTACTTGAGATCCAGCCGCGCGACCAGCACATCATCGCCGCGCTCGAGGATCTCGGCGCCAACACACCAGGGGAAGCGCTTTGGGTATGCTTCGACCTCGTTCACCAGGTCGAACATCTGGGCCGGCGAATATCGCACCAGGGCGCTGCGGCGGATCTCGATCACATCAGCCTCTTATCGAATTCATCAGATCCACGCCTGTGTGGCCGGATCGCAAGTCAGGGCAAACAGCCCGAAGTTTAACGGACATGGCCAAGGCTAAGGACAAAGACAAGCAAGGCGGCGGAACGATCGCGCTCAACAAGCGCGCCCGCCACGAGTACCACATCGACCAGCGCTTCGAGGCCGGCATCGAGCTGCAGGGCTGGGAGGTGAAGTCGCTGCGCGCCGGCCGCATCAACTTCGGCGACAGCTACGCCATGGTCATCGCCAACGAGATCCAGCTGGTGGGCACTTCCATCCCGCCGCTGATCAGCGCGTCCACGCATGTGATCGCCAACGATCGCCGCACGCGCAAGCTGCTGCTGCATCGCGCGGAAATCGACACGCTGATCGGCGCCGTCGAACGCAAGGGCTACACCCTCATCCCCACGGCCATGTACTGGAAAGGCAACAAGGTAAAGGTCGAGCTGGGCCTGGCCAAGGGCAAGCAGGCCCATGACAAGCGCGAGACGGAAAAGGAACGCGACTGGCAGCGCGAAAAGCAGCGCACCATGCGCGCGCACAACCGCTCAGCCTGATTTGCCCCAACGCATGCCGGGCTCTCCCTCGGAGAGCCCCACCACGTCCTCGTGCAGCGTCATGTTCATGGCGTCCACCGACGTGCCGAAGCCGAAGCGCTCATACATCTTGTGGGCCGCGGCGGTGGAATGCAGGTTCATCGAATCCACCTCGTGCTCCCGCGCGGCAGCCCCAACCGCGGCCAACAATGCATTGGCGATGCCCTGGCGGCGATGGGTCGGCTTCACATACATGTTGAGCACATACCAGCCCAGGCCACGGCGGAAGTAGGCCGAAGGGAGATGCGTATACGGATGCACCGCGACGCACCCCGCCGCCCGCCCATCCACCTCCGCCAGCCAGAACAGCAGGCGCCCCTCGGGAACCGCCTCCTCGATCCAGCCATGCAAATCGTCGGCAAAGCCCGCCGGCAGTTCCTGATGAAGCTCCTGTTCCAGAAACGCGCAACGCAACTGAGTCAGCACACCTGCATCGGACAGCCCAGCCTGGCGAACTCGCAGCATGGCCCTTCCCTTCCGGTGGTGGTCGGCGCCACACGATAGCCTTGATCTACCGCCTTGATGAAAGCCCTCCCGCCTCCATATACTGACTGACCAGCATCAGTTTCCCCGGGGGTGTCATGGCTTCGACGGGGGTAGTGAGATGGCTTGGTGCATGCCGAGGGGGCAGCTTTCCTCGTTAATCCAGCGGCAAAACTCATAGTTGCCAACGACGACAACTACGCTCTGGCCGCTTAAGGCCTAGCCCCGAACCCACTTGTGCTCGTGCTCGTGGATGTAGGGTCATTATCACGAGATCGCCCGAAGCCGCCGCCTGTCGGCAAGGGTTAAATCAAGCAGGCTGGTCCTTCGATGCGCTTTGCACGCTGTGCTGTCGCGGGACGAGATCCAACAGCGAGCTAAGCATGTAGTACCGGGCGTCAAACGCCTTCGGACGCGGGTTCGACTCCCGCCACCTCCACCATCAAAGAGAAAGCCCGGCGAGAAATCGCCGGGCTTTTTTCCTGGGCGTAGAGCGAACATGCCCGCTCGTTCACGAGAGCCGCCTGGCGACGCGCGTTACCATTAGTCGAGCCGCTCAGGAGACCTATCGCTTGAAGCCCACTCGTCTCATTGCCATCGCCGGCATCGTCATACTCGTTGCCTTGCTTGTCTGGTGGCAGCGCCACGAGAACGATCTGCGACGACGGGGGCTCTCGAGCGGGCATGGCACGTCGGTGGAATTGCCGCGCTAACCCACCACCCGTGCGGCACACGCTCTCCGCGCCCGGCGAACGAGATCAGCGTGCCTCGTCCGCGCACTCTTCCGTTGGCCTGAGCTGGACGAACGAGAGCGAATGGCTCCGCAGCAATGGCATCGATGACGCACTCATCACTCGTATTGCAGCGCCCTCACCACCGACAGTCGCATGGCTTGCCGCGCCGACCATGCGCAAGCGATCAGCGAGACGATGATTACCAACGCCAACCAACGCAGAGCGCCGGCCGGTTCGGGCAGCAGGGAAGCAGGCACCGGGAACATGACGCTGGCGAAGCCGCGAGGGCGGTTGAGGCGAGCCCCTCTTCTCTCTGCGCGAGGCTCCGCCTCGCGTCAAAGAAGCGGGCGCCAACGAACGGTTACCAGGTGAGTCTCAGTGAAAACAGTATCGCCAGGGCAATGATCAACGACACGACGTCCAATGCGGCAAGAACGAGCCATCGTGCGGCACGAGTGACTCCGGCCCAGAGCGACCCGCGGCTCTCTTCTGCTTGAGCTGGCTTGTCCATGCGAAGGCCGTCTTTTGATCGATGTGGAACGTAGTGTATTCGTAACGCCCACCGTTTGAAGTGCGGTGCATCGGCTTGGCGCGGCCTACGACTTATAGGAGGAGAGGCTCGTTGAACGCCCTCCAGCCTGGTCTCTCTTCTCGTTGTCCGCAGTCTTTGCAAGCGCGGGATGAAACCCTCGGAAGCGGACACCCTTGAGGTTGCAACAATCAGCCTGCGTCCAGGTCAGGCCCGGTTGACCGCAAGTCAAAAGGTTTCCGACCGCAATGGCTACAACGCACCTGCTGTCCCGACCCATGCTCGGAAATACTTCACAGCACGAGGTCGAATCGCCTGCGCATTTCACGCAGACCGATCTTGGTTACGGACAGGACACGACTCTCGAAGTCCTTGACCACCCATTTGCGCTGCAAGGCAATGCTCAACAGACCGGCGCCGACTGCTCCGGCAAGATGCGGCCTCCGTTCGCTCCAGTCCAAACAGTCGCACGCGAAACGGCGCCGCTGCGCGCGCGCGGCGGAAACGTCCATGCCCAACTTTGACAACTCATCTGTTCCTTCAACAGTAAGGTCGTAGAGACCCTTGCTGCCATGTACGTCCGACAACCAGCCCATCGCCCGCAAACGGTCACGCAGCGCGACGCCCAAGGCGCCAGCCATATGGTCATAGCATGTGCGCGCAGCGCGCATGCGCTCCGGGGTATTGGGCTCAAACGTCCCTATCGGTCCGCCCGCGATCACCGTAAGCGCCTCTATGGCAGCGGCAACCTGATGATCGTGCAGACTGTAGTAGCGGTGCCTGCCTTGCACATGCATCAACACCAGACGGCGCTCGCGCAATTTGGCCAGATGGACGCTGGCCGTGGACGGATTGACCCCGGCAACCAGTGCGAGCTCGGTACTGGTTCGCGCGCGGCCATCCAGTAGTGCGCATAGCATGCGCGTTCGCGCCGGCTCCGCGATCGCCGCGGCCATTTCGGAGACTGCTGCCTCGGGGTGCTCTGCTTCCATAGTTTGATCGTCAGCGAAGTGTAGGGTTTGAAGTAGCGAGAACATCTTCGGCATGAAAACCGAAGATCAAGTCGACAGCGACCAACAAGCCCATTCGTCACCGCTTTCCGTGGCGCATGACATGAAGCGTCGCAGATTTCTTTCAGGAACCGCCGCGCTGGCGGCCTTCTGCATTGCCGCATCTTCCGGCTTCGACGCGTTTGCCGGACCAACCCAACCGCAAGTCGGATTCCCTTCGCGACGCACACCGGGGAGCGTTCCCATGACCATGCTTTGCATCATCCGCTACGAGATCGATCCCTTTCAACGCGACGCTTTCAAGCACTACGCTGAACAATGGGGCCGCATCATTCCCCGGTGCGGCGGTCATCTGGTCGGCTACTTCCTGCCGTGGCAAGGCACCAATTATGTCGGCTGGGGACTGATCGCACTCGAGAGCCTGAGCGCGTACGAAACATACCAGGAACGATTGCGGCAAGACCCTGACGCGCAGAAAAACTTCGCATTCGCACACGAAAAGCGCTTCATCTCCAAGGAAGAACGGAACTTCGTCGAGGTCGTGGACGGGACGTTTGACATACCCGCCATGAAACCGTGAAGAGAACGGGCATCATCGGCTGGGGGATGGGTCCAAGCCGCTTCTAGGCGATGAAGTAACGACAGTAGCTTCACGAACAGTCCTAGCGCTTCCACTTCCCTACTCCATCCCATTACATCCTGGAAGTCAGCTCCGGGTCGGAAGCCGCCCCTTCAATTGCCAATTTTTCTGGGAATTTCTTGCTCAAAGTACGAGACGGCACCCTGGGCCTTGAACAGATATACCGCTGCTGCCGCCACCAGTAAGAGTCCAACCAATCCGAGCGTTGGGTTTCCCATGACCGGATAGGGGATGACAAGACCAACGGTAGCGAATGCTAGATAAAGAAAGCGCGCCCATCTCGCCTTCCTGAGAAGTGATACGCCGGCCAGTAGCCCGAAAATCCCGACAAGTGATGCAAATGGGCCCGCACCGCTGCTCCACCATTCCGCCTGAGAAACATGACGCCCCTCGATAGCGAAGGAATCGTTGGGCACCACGGACATGACAAGGAAGGTCACGCACGCCAACGCATGACCGGTCATGAGCCTAAGTAGCTTTGGCATCGCCCAAAAATTTGCCCACATGTAGTTCCCCCTGTGTCCCTTCCTCGGAAACCGAAAGTCCACGACCGAACAACATAGCTCCTAAGGTCTGCTACGGGTCGGAAGCGGACACCTCAAGGTTCACTTAACGCCCTCAAAAGGGCGGCCTTTAACGAGCCATGCACTTCGCTCTGTATATCCGAAATGCGCCATCCCATTGTTGTCTGCTTCAGAACATAGGTGAGGCGAACTCGTGTCTCAGCCTCTGACTTACACGCCGGCGTAGGTCCGCACGAGGCATCCATTTCGACCCTCACAACGTGCGGATCATCCGTGGCTTCTATGTTGATGTTACAGAACCCGGTGGGATCCATGCTGTCCCAAAGCGGGTCGTAACCCACCCAGTCAACAGCACAATCACTTCCCTTGCAGGCCCTGGACTTAACCCAAATGGCGGACAAGTCGCTGTCGAGATATCGCTCGAGCACAGGTTTTGGTGCGTCACCGATCCAAGGGTCCGGCCCGTCAATCATGGTTGCCTCCCATGAATAGTCTCGGTAGAGCCTTTTTACAGTGTCGGTCGCTTTCGAGTCGGGCGTTGAGGCCAATGAACTACTTATCAGGATTGCCAGCCCAGTTACAAACAGCCCAATCCGCCATTGGTGCCGAAGAGTGCCCACGAGTTCCCCTTTTGAAGCAACCCTCGAAATGTCAGTCACGGGTCGAAAGCGGGCTCTAGCCACTAGTCCCACCAGAAATACCAGTTATTAGCGGAGGTTAGTATCGCCGCGAGATTCCGTATGCTGTTTACGCCTTGGTGGACGATGTCCGCGCAATATACGAACTGTTCCTCCGCCAACCGCGTGGCTTGCTGCGGCGACTTCGGCGGATGCGCGACAGTGAACTCAATGACGTCGTCAGTCATCGAAGTGACCACTGCACCGTACAATTCGTACCATCGCTTAAAGAAGGCCAAATGTACCGTGGAGTCAGGACAGTCGTTCCATCCTCCTGGACGCAGAACAGCAGCCACCTCCCACGGTTCGGTCACTCTGCAGAGCGCAATGGCGACCTTGGGCAGGTAGGTTCCGCTGAGCACATCACGGACTGACGTTAATGGCTCAACCAGCTCCACGCCGGTGAGAGGGCCATCAGCAATGTAGTAATCGGGATCGCTGGCACGCCTGTCTCGGATCCACTTGTCGACATCAAGTGCCAACCCTTTGCGTTTCGTCTCATCGAAGCTCCCGTTGCTTCGAAGTAGGCTCGCCAGCGTCGCCAAGCGCGAAGGTTCGCCAAGCACGACAGGCACACACGATTCTCTCTTGCGCAATGCCGAAATCCGATCGGCCGCTTCTGCGCCTGGCACGATCTCATAATCGAAGGGCAGCTTCCCTCTACTGACCTTGATGTCAGTAGCCGTCGCCCTTGACCAGCGGCCCAATAACGGAACCGTCCCAAAGATGTGTGTTACGTATCGCAGGAAGCGTCGACGATCTCTTAGATCCGCGTCGTTAGTCACCTCTCCCCCCTGTGGTTGACCTCTGTCTACCCCTCGGCCAGGTCCGCTCTGGGTCGGGAGCGGACACCTACCACCGCCGGCAAGATCGTAGCCTAGGCAAACTCGAGCTCAGAAGTGTTGGTTAAACCCATAGCGGCGCCAGGTCATCAAGCCGCCCATCAGGAAGAACGCGCCCACGCCAATTGCCGCCCAGCCGTTCACGTGTCGCCATGACTCGGCTTCTTGAGTGTCGATAAATGAACGCCCCTCTATGGCGACACTCCAGATTTCGGGGTCACCGGGCGTCGAATAACGCAATGCAACGTGAGTGCCTATGTTCACTCGGTCACAGAGCTCCCGGGCACGGGGCAGTATGCCGGGATAGGGATACACCTCCGTCGAACCGGCGATTTCAAGTTCAACGGAAGCCATGTTCCCACGCCTTCCCTCCTCGCACCGCATGCTGGTTACGACGCCACTGACGTCAATCAGCTTTGAGGGGCTTGCGCGAAAATTGTCCACGGAAGACCAAAGCGCCACAATCGAAATAGCTGCGCAACCGACAATGAGGTAGCCGGACTTCTGCATAGGTAAGGCACCACCGGATGAAAATTTCATAGCGATCGACATGTCCGCTGTGGGTCGGAAGCGGACATAGCAGTTCAATTGGCAACCCTCAGGCTCAAAATCAGTTTACTTCCCATGATGCGCTTTTGAACAAAGGTGCAAAGCGCGAATACATTCCCAGCGCGTCACCATCGCCCTCGACGGTAAATAGCGCAACGCGGCCGCCACTGACCAGCATGAATTGAAGGTAGTACCCGGCATGGCCATCGTTAACGGTTTGGGTTGCCGTTGAATAGAGGAGACTGCCGTTATCAAGAACCGATCGCTTCAGTGGAATAACAACCTTTCCTTGGTCAGCGGCCAACTTTGGGAGGTCAATCTCAGCAAGTTGGTACATCCTGTTCCCAGGCGTCAGTTGCGTAGTACCAGCCTTGGGATTGAAGACGCTTACAAGCACGCCCGCTCCATCCTCCCCGGACAGAGCCGCCGTCACCTGTCCCTGGTTATCAATCCGTTGATAGCCATCCAGCCAGTCGATACGCAGACCACTAAATTCAAACTCTTCCGATCGGGCCGATCCGGATAGGCTGATAAGCAGAAGCATGGAAGCAACCAATGCGTACCTCATCCTTTTCCCCTTTGGATGACTATTGCGAGCGAGTTCAAATGGTCCGCTAGGGTCGGAAGCGGACATGCCCCTGCCACGAAGATCTCTTCTCATCGTCGAGCAGCCGCGAACAGTGCAATAAGGATGAGAACGCGCCCGGTGGGATAGCCGCCAAATTCGTCATCCTGGGATAGCGAGTCAAGCATCAGGCCCTCCTCCGTCGTGCGACTCGAAAGCGGCCTGGCATTCAGCGGGGCCGAACAGGTCTTCGTCCCCGCTGTATGCACCAACGGCGCTAGTGGCCAAGCGGCAGCACCGTGAACCGGTTGCACAGGAAGGTGGCTCCGGAGGCGTCCTTGGTCTTGGCGTAAGTCTTGTCGCGGACCGTGATCACTTCACCCTGGATGCAGCGCTGATCTTCATGCAGCAAGTCGGCGAAGCTACCGGGGCGCGGCGGCGTGTCGCCTTCGGCGCGCTTCTCCTCGCCGTAGCCAAGCCAGTAGCTGGCCCAGTCGGCGGGGGCAGTCGTTGGACTGGCGCCGGACTTTCCTGACTGATAGCCCAGGTCGTAGCTGCTGTGATCGATGGGTTTGAACTCCAGTGAGTTCACGGGCAATGCGTTCTTTTGAGGATCCGGATTTCGGTCGGGACGCACGCTCGAACTGTAGCTTCGCTGCACGATGAAACCCACGATGATGATGAGTCCAACCGTTGCCAATACCATGCCTTTCGATTGCATAAGCCCTACCCCCTGTTGGAAGACCGTTTGGAATCGACGAATGCGTAACTGCGTAAGCCAAGCTTTCCGCCTTTGAGGGCGGGCCTTGCATCTACATCCAGGAGACGTCGACGACGTCCACCTCCATTCCGTTGACCAAAGCCACCTCGTTGATGGCCTCGGCGTGGATGACCGCTTCGGAATGAGAGGTTTGATGGCTCAGCGCGATCTCCGGCCAGTGCCGTGTCGCGAGGTCGATGGCCTTTGAGAGCGCGGCATCCGCATCGCAGGCAGCGACGACGCCGTAGAGTTCGAAATCGGCGATGCCTTCGGCACGCAGGAAATCCTGCCCGACGGCCAAGACTGACCAAAGCCCCATATCCCCCCCTTTTTTCCAGCGCCGTCCCGCCAAGAAGGCGGGGACGCCTTGAATCCCCGGCACGGAGTATGGCAAGTCTGCGAACCGCATGGGAGTACCGCTACGGACGGACGGCCATCTAGCCGTCCACTCGGGTCGCCCTGGCCGCCCCGGGTGCCAGCCCCTCCGCGCTGACCGAACAAGCCGAGCGGGTGGAAGCCAGGGTTGAGCGTCAGGTCAATCGTCGACGGCCATCTCGTCGCGCCCCCACTATCGTGAGGTCATAACGCGCCTGCAGCACCAGCCAATAGGCCGGCGTAGGGTCCATGACGCAGGCCAGGCGCAGCGCGAACTCGGCGTTGATGCGGCGCTCGCCTCTCGCGATCTGCCGCAGCGACGAGACGGAAATGCCGGTGCGGCGGGCCAGCCAGGAGAGGGTCATGGTGCGGGGGCGCAGGTGGTCGTTCAGCAGCACGTCGCCGGGGCTGCGTAATGGATCGGATGGGTCGAAGTCCATCAGGGGATCGAGCTTGATGAGGTTCATGTGGGCTTCCTTTCCTGTCAGGCACGGCCCGATGACGGATTCAGCCTTACAGGCTTCCGTGTCGGCCAATACCGGGAGTCAATGTAAGCGATCGCTTTGGTGCAGCGCAGCGTCGGGCGGACGGATGCGCTGCGTGTGCGGTCACCCGGCGTGGAAAACGCTCATTTCGAGCTTGTTATCAAGCCTTCGGGACGAGCGAATGGGACGGCTGCGTTGCCGACGGCGGCTGTCGGCGTGCGCTGACGCCTGCAACTGCGAGCCACCCTGCCCCACGGCCATGCGCCGGCGGAACAGGAAGTGAGGGTGCCGATGAGGGGAAAGGACGGGCGAATGCGTCCCGTATGATCCTGGCTAGCCATGATCAACTCCGTTGAAGTTGTTGATGGTCAGCGGGTCGGTTGAGCTGCTACTCACTCGGCCCGCGCTTCTCGACCTTGCCGTCGAGGTCACGCGCGACATCGTTAGGCGATTCCACGCGCGACCATGAAACCGTAGCAAGCGCAGGCGAACACGCCTGTCGGCGTTGTTCTCGCGCGACCATCAGCATGCAGCGTAGCGACATAGCGGCGGATGTCCGTCGCGCTGCGCGTATCTCTCGACAGGCGCAACGCCAAATGCAGGCGGATGTACCGCCCTGAATCGAGAGCGGCATCGCGATTTCATCGGTGAAATCGCGCGCCGTCCCGCCGCATGCACTACGAGCGCAGCTTGTAGCCCGTGCGGAAGATCCAGCCGATCGCCACCGCACACACCACAAGAAACGCCATGGTCATGCCCGCGCTCAGCACCACGTTGACGTCGGAATGGCCATAGAAGCTCCAGCGGAACCCACTGATCAGATACACCACAGGATTGAACAGCGCGACCTTCTGCCAGAACGGCGGCAGCATGCCGATCGAGTAGAACGCGCCACCAAGGAACGTCAGTGGCGTGACCACCATCAGCGGGATCACCTGTAGCTTCTGGAAGTCATCGGCCCAGAGACCGATGATGAAGCCGAACGAGCTGAAGGTGACCGCGGTGAGCAGCAGGAAGGCCATCATCCACAGCGGGTGCATGATGCTGTAGGGCACGAAGAAACGTGCAGTCACGAGTATCAGCAAGCCCAGCATCACCGATTTGGTCGCGGCCGCACCGACATAGCCGAGCACCGCCTCGAACGGCGACACCGGCGCGGAGAGCAGTTCGTAGATGGTGCCCGACCATTTGGGCAGGTAGATGCCGAACGAGGCATTGGAAATGCTTTCGTTGAGCAGCGACAGCATGATCAGGCCGGGGATGATGAAGGCACCGTAGCTGGTGCCGCCGATTTCACCCATGCGCGACCCGATGGCCGTGCCGAACACGATGAAGTACAGCGAGGTCGACAGCACCGGCGACACAATGCTTTGCGTGAGCGTGCGAAAGGTGCGGGCCATCTCGAAACGGTAGATGGCACGAACGGCGGGCATGTTCATCGGGCACCCCGCACGAGGCTGACGAAGATGTCTTCGAGCGAGCTTTCCAATGTGTGCAGGTCCTTGAAGTCCACGCCTCGTTCTCCCAGCTTGCGCAGCAGGACGGCAATGCCGGTGTCGTCGCTCTGCGCATCGAATGTGTAGGTCAGCGTCGTGCCGTCTTCGGAAAGTTCGAGCGCATAGTCGCCCAACCCTTCGGGCAAGGCCTGCAAGGGCGTCTGCAGGCTGATGGAAAGCTGCTTCTTGCCCAGCTTGCGCATCAACACGTGCTTGTCCTCGACGAGGATCAGTTCGCCATGGTTGATGACGCCCACGCGATCGGCCATTTCCTCGGCCTCTTCGATGTAATGCGTGGTCAGGATGATGGTGACACCGGTTTCGCGCAGCTTGCGCACCATCTCCCACATGTCGTGGCGCAGCTCCACGTCCACGCCGGCCGTGGGTTCGTCCAGGAACAGGATGCTCGGTTCGTGCGCCAACGCCTTGGCGATAAGCACGCGGCGCTTCATGCCGCCGGACAGCGTCATGATCTTCGAGTCTTTCTTGTCCCACAGCGACAGATCGCGCAACACTTTTTCGATGTGCTGGTCGTTGCGGGCACGACCGAACAGGCCGCGGCTGAACCTTACCGATGCCCATACGGTTTCGAAGGCATCCGTGGACAGCTCTTGCGGCACCAGCCCGATCTTTGATCGCGTGATGCGATAGTCGCGCAACACGTCATGGCCATCGGCGCTCACTTCGCCCGAGCTTGGCTTGACGATGCCGCAGATGATGCTGATCAGCGTGGTCTTGCCTGCACCATTGGGGCCGAGGAGCGCGAAGATCTCTCCTTGCCGGATGTCGAGGTCGATCGGCTTCAGTGCCTGAAAGCCGCTGTTGTAGGTCTTGCTGACGCCTCGTATGGAAACTGCGTGGGGCGTCGTCGTGGCCTGTTCGCTCATTGCATTCCTTGGTCTGGCGTGTTGCGCAGCGTTGGGAGTCTACGCTTCATGGCTGGCGTGTCTAAAACCACGCGTTGGCTACGTGGTGTCATCGATGCGCCACTCATGGGCATCGCAAAGCGAGGTCGTCAGCTGATCCACAACGGCATCACTGCCGAGGATGTCCACTTCGGATCTCCGACCACACGTGACGCATCAAGCGATGGAGCCGGCGCCCGGCAGTTTCAACCCGACCTCATCGAAAGCGGCCACTTTTACGGACCATGCACCAGCTTGAAATACTGGGAGGGGGTATATAGGATACCCCCGTCTAGTATCGGGAGAACGCACATGCCGCATACCGCCGAAGAGAAAAAGCGTGTATTGACGCGCGTCCGGCGCGTTCGCGGCCAGCTGGATGCGCTCGAGACGGCGCTTGAGCATGGCGCCGAGTGCGGCCCCATCCTGCAGCAGATCGCGGCCGTGCGCGGGGCGATCAATGGCCTGATGGCCGGCGTGCTCGAAAGTCACCTGAGGGAAGCGTTTGCCCACATGGCACAAGCCAACGGCAAACCCGACAAGTCCATCGAAGAGGTGGTGTCCCTCGTGCGTTCCTATCTCCGTTAACTCTTCCCCGATGGCCGTTTCGCCGGCCATCCGACCATTCGCCCAGGATCATCGCCATGAAATCACGCGCTGCTGTTGCCTTCGAAGCGGGCAAGCCCCTGCAAATCGTCACCATCGACGTGGAACCGCCGCGCAAGGGCGAAGTGCTGATGAAGATCACCCACACCGGCGTCTGCCACACCGATGCGTTCACGCTTTCGGGCGACGATCCCGAAGGCATCTTCCCTGCCGTGCTCGGCCATGAAGGCGCAGGCATCGTGGTGGAAGTGGGCGAAGGCGTGACCAGCGTGAAGCCCGGCGACCATGTCATTCCGCTTTATACCGCCGAGTGCGGCGAATGCCTGTTCTGCAAGAGCGGCAAGACCAACCTGTGCGTGTCCGTGCGCGCCACGCAGGGCAAGGGCCTGATGCCGGATGGCACCACGCGTTTCAGCTACAACGGCCAGCCGATCTACCACTACATGGGCTGCTCCACCTTCAGCGAATACACGGTGGTGGCCGAAGTCTCGCTCGCCAAGATCCACCCGGATGCCAACCCCGAGCACGTCTGCCTGCTGGGTTGCGGCGTCACCACCGGCCTGGGCGCGGTGAAGAACACGGCCAAGGTGCAGGAAGGCGACAGCGTGGCCGTGTTCGGCCTGGGCGGCATCGGTCTGGCCGTGATCCAGGGCGCCAAGCTCGCCAAGGCCGGCCGCATCATCGCGATCGACACCAACCCGGGCAAATTCGACCTGGCGCGCTCGTTCGGCGCCACCGACGTCGTGAATCCGAAGGACTACGACAAGCCGATCCAGCAAGTCATCGTCGACATGACCGGCTGGGGCGTGGACCACAGCTTCGAATGCATCGGCAACGTCAACGTGATGCGCGCCGCGCTCGAATGCGCGCATCGTGGCTGGGGCCAGTCGATCATCATCGGTGTGGCGGGCGCAGGTCAGGAAATCTCCACCCGCCCCTTCCAGCTCGTTACTGGCCGCCGTTGGATGGGCACGGCGTTCGGCGGCGTCAAGGGCCGCTCACAGCTGCCGGGCATGGTGGAAGACTCCATGGCCGGCAAGATCCAGCTGGCGCCGTTCGTGACGCATACCAAACCGCTCACGGACATCAATGAAGCCTTCGACCTGATGCATGAGGGCAAGTCGATTCGCACGGTGGTGCATTTTTGAGAACGCTTGCCCGTTCATGCACAGCGAATGCCTCGGTGAAGAATAGAGCCAGCGACCGCGTTCGGTGGTCAACTTCACCGACGAGTAAATGGAGAGCGCAGCATCACGGATGATGCTGCGCTCCGCCCGACCGACTGGCTGATTCTCGCGCTCGGACGCCCGGTGTCCTTCGGTAGCCGTTTGTGAAGTGCAGCGTCCCTTACATGTTTACGAGCACGGAGCCTCAGTGCTGCCCCGTAGTCACGCCGATGCTTGCGTTGCCACTGGCCTGCGTCGAGCCGGACGCGCCGCCAGTCGCATCGCCTGGGCCATTGTCACGAACGTCGACAGCGGTGTGGCCATTGGCGTCAGCCGAGGTGTTCCGGCCTGACGCATCATGGCTGGAACTCGCGCTGCCGCCGATGACGCCAGCGCCCATCAAACTGCCGGCGTGGCCTGCACTATCGCCCGAGGCTTGGGACGACTGGGCCGATGTTCCCGCTTGCTGCGACGTTTGAGCGATGCCCTGACCATTCGCGCTCGTTGAGGCCGCCTGCACGGCATTGCCAGTGGCCTGCTTGACCGCCTCGCCGCCGGCCGCAGTTGCAACACCCGCCAGCACAGCCGCCCCGTTGGACGCGTTCTGCGTGCGATCGATTGCGGTATTGGCGCCTTGTTTGGCCGTCGATACGGCTGAGCCGGTACGGTCCATCACCTGTCCCGCGGCATTTCCTATGGACCGCCGCACGCCAGCGGTCGTCGCAGCGGGGTCTGCTGCGCCATCGAGCGCAGCGTGCGTGCCATTGCCACTTGTGACGGCGACATCAGCGGCAGCATCGCCAGCCGCACGACCATTCACTGGATGGGATGTCCGGGTCGCGGTATCCGTCGCCGATCGACTGACTGCCTCCGTGCGTTGCCGCACTGCCCCGGCACGCCGCTGGACGTCATGCAGATCCGGCATGCCCATGTTCCCCATGCCGCGCATCGAGCCGCCGATCTGACCGCCCACCGGGCCTATGGCGGACTGGCCTCGGCCGGCGAGTCCTCCGCCCATGCCGCCGCCAAGAACCTGGGCGTGTGCAGTGGCGGCCGTGATCAGGGCAACGGCACCTGCGCGCAGAGCGATGCAAAGCGTCTTCTTGTGGAGCTGGTTTCGCATGTGTGGATCTCCTGCCTGAAGCGAATGCCAGGCTTGCAGAGTCCTCTACGTTCGCGATTTGCGGATCCTTCCCCCGCCAAGGGCTGCCGTTGGTCCGCATTCAGGTTCAGGGCGACAGCACGCCATGGCCGCAGCGCGGATCATGGCCGGAGGGATCGAGCGCGCGAGCTTCTCCGATGAGGTGCTGAAGTACCCGTGCGGGGGCCCCCGGGCTTGGTACTTCCGTCCAATGCGCTGCCTTGTGCGCCACAATGGGCGCAGCAAACGACGTACCACGCAGGGTGTCACGCCCGCTACCGATCACTCCGGATGCGCAGAAGGCAACCTGATCGCCGCTGGCAGACTCGGGTAGCACACGACCGCGCGCGTCGACGCCGCCGACACCAATCACACCCGGATAGGCCGCCGGAAACAGCGGCGGTGCCGCCGGGCCGTCGTTGCCCGCCGCACTGACCAGCACGTGGCCGCGCGCGAGCATGGCCTGTATGGCACGCGCGAGTACCGGGTTGTCAGGACCAACCAAGCTGATGTTGATCACGGGCACATGCTTGCTTGCCATCCACGCCAACGCCTCCACCAGTTGGGACGTGGCACCGCCGACCGTGTCTCCGCACCAGAGATCGGCTGCAAACAATTCGCCTGCTTCGCCATCGACAAGCCGTGCGGCGACGGCCGTGCCGTGTCGCGAAGGCTTTGGCGTACCGCAGCCGTGTTGCTCGACGTGTGCATGCACCAGTGCAGGATTCGTCGTATCGACGCCACCGTCGATCAGCCCCAAGCGCCTCACCTCCTCCGGCGGGGATATCGACGACGTTGCCTGCGCAGGGTCTTCGCTGTTGCCTGCTGGCAGATAGAGATGCTGGTACGTAAACGTCGCCGCCGGCGCAGCCTGTCGCAGGATACGCATGGCCTCTTCCGCCCGGAGATTGCGGGTATCGCGAAGCACGACAAAACTCAGCTCCGGCACGGCGTCGATCGACACCTCATGCGCCTTGCTGAAGCCAAGCGCCAACACCGCATCGAGTGACGCACCCGAAAGATTCATGGCGAGAAATTCACCGCGAAGGATCGGCGCACCCTGCGGATCCATGTCGACGCGCCTGCCCTCTTTGCGCAGCAGCGCATTGATCTGCACCGTCCGTGTGAGCGCCAAGGAACGCTGCAGCACATTGTCGATGCCCTGCAGATTCGCGCTTGGCAGGGGCATCGGCAGGCGGGTGTTGATAGGCGCCTGCAAACCCGTTAGCCGCTGCGCGGGCCCCAGCACTTGCGCGTGTATCGGCGCGGCGGCCGCCAAGATCCACGCCACGGACAAGCCAAGAACGGACCAGCGGGAAGTACGGCGCAAAGGCATCGCCAGGGGCCTCCAGGGCAACGGGGCCGGATGCTAGCATGGCCGCGCTTTACCCCCTTGAACCGCGTTGAAGCGTCCATGGAAGGAATCCACCCCTCCAGACGTATTGAAAGGTGACGTGTGAATTCGAGCGACGCCATGCGCGAAGGTTTGATTGCGTTATTGCCACGCCTGCGTCGCCTTGCCCGGGCGCTCGCGGGGCAAATGGACGACGCCGATGACCTGGTGCAGATCGTGCTGGAGCGTGCACTCGCACGGTCCGGACAATGGCGACCGGACGCGGCGCTGGACAAGTGGGTGTTCGCGATCGCACGCAATGCATGGCGCGACGAACTGCGCGCACGCCACCGTTCGCAGGCTCTGTTCGCGCCCGAAGAAGCGGGCGATGCGGTGGCCGACAACGCGAACACGCCATCCGTGCAGAAGCTTGCACTTGCGAAGGCGCTGGCCGCACTGCCGCCGGACCATCGGGAGGTCGTGGCCTTGGTGCTGATTGAAGGCATGTCGTACAGCGAAGCGGCCGACATGCTCGAAGTGCCCGTGGGGACAGTCACCAGCCGCCTGGCACGAGCCCGTACCGCCCTGCAGGCCCATCTTGGGACAGAAGCATGAATCCGATCGATGACGACATCTTGCAGGCCTACGTGGACGGTGAGCTGGACGCTGCCAGTGCAGCGGAGCTGGACGCCGCAATGGCACACGACGCGGCCCTTGCCGAACGGGTGAAACGTGCGCGCGACTTGCGTGCGCAGCTGCGGTCCATGTTCGATCCTGTGCTGGAAGAACCGGTACCCGAGCACCTGTCCACATTGCTTCGCCCCGCAACATCGAAAGGGTCGAATCCGGCCGAACCGCAGACTGCATCGGCGAGCAAAGACACGCTGGGCAACGCTCGCCGCCATGCTGCCCGTCGCCGACGGATGCTGGGAGCGGCCTTGGCTGCATCGATCGTGCTGGCCGCCATGTCCCTCTGGTGGTGGCGCCCTGATGACGAGCTGACGCGCATGCAGAGTGGCCAGGCCTATGCGGCGGGCGCCCTCGCCCACACGCTCGATCAGGCCTTGGCGAGCGAACCGGATGCGCGTGCCCCTATCGCCATTGGCCTGAGTTTCCGCGGCGCCGACGGGCACGTCTGCCGCACCTTCGTCGTACGCACGCCACCATCGCGCGCTGGCCTTGCATGCCATGATGACTCGGGCTGGGCCTTGGCTGTGCTTGGCCCGGCGATGTCATCGGAAGGTGGAGAATGGCGACAGGCCGCCACCTCACTGACGCCGGAAGTACAAGCCGCCGTCGATGCGCGTCTCAACGGCAGTGTCTTCGATGCAACGCAGGAGCGCGCCGCGCGCGACGCCGGCTGGCGTTAGCGCACGCCGTCTCTACGCCGGGAAGCCCGAATGCGAAAGCGTCGACACGGCTGTCAGGGAGTGGATGCGTACTGATTCGTACCGGGCGTGATGCTGTCCTGACGCTTCACAAAGCACGGGAACCCTGATCAATCACGCGGCGGGAACCAGACCTTCTGGATCTTCCCCTCGCGTACCTCGTACACCGCCAGGGCTTTGGGTTGTCCCTTGTCCGCGGGAAGACCCATCACCTGCTCTTGATCCACCACCACCGCGCCATTGACCACGCGCTGGATGATTTCCACGCGGAATGCTTTCGGCTTGGCTTCGAGAAAGGCGTAGGCTTTTTTCAAGGCCGCCGTGCCCAGGACGACGGGACGCTTTCCGCTCAGGTCGGTGACGGAAACGTCGTCGGCGTAGCAGGAGGCAAACTTGGCGACGTCGTGTGCGTTGTATGCATCCACCTGCGCCTGGACGACCGACACCGGATCGTCAGACGTGTTATCGCAGGCCACGGCAGACAGCGGACACAGCATTGCCAGCATGCATAGTGAGAGTGTCTTCGTACGCACGAACATGTTTACTCCCAAACGTGGGGACCAAGAGAACCGCGGCGGCCTATGCCTCGCGACGAAAGAACGTATCCGATAGCGCATCCGATCAGCTGATCTCATTCACCAGCATCGCGTTGCCGGCCATATCGTAGAAGGTCATGGTCATGCCGACGGCATCGACTGACCATTTTTCGATCCCACTTTCCGCCAGGCCACGGGACATGTCCATGTAACCGGTCTCGCCCAGTTCGTGTCGGCGTAAGTGTTGAAGAAACGATTCGGGTTGGCTCACATCAGCGATGACCAACGGGTTGTGCACGGGCGGGGAAACGATCGTGTAGCCGTCTTTTCCGAAGTATTCGGAATGACCGTCCGCCACGTAAGACTCGTAGTGTTCGACGCCAATGGCGTGCAGCGACCGCACGTACAGCGCGAGCGTCTTGGCCTTGCCGAGGCGCGCATGAAGTTCGTCGATCTGCTGCAGGGTGAACATCGATCATGTCCTCCGGTGTCCAGCGGCCGTGCCCGTCGCGAGCAGCTTCCGCGCCACTTTCCAGAGCCGTCGGGTTGCCAGGGTACAACGATCAGCATGTGCGCCGTTCTCTCCTGCCAACCCGCGCCCCGGGGCGCAGCCTTGTTGCCCGACCCAAAAATGTTCGTTAACGAACATTGACACGCAATTGTTAGAGTGATATCACAATAGGCAACGGGATAGCCGTTTCACGTGGGGGACGTGTCGTGGATAAGTTCTGTTCGCCGTACGATCGTCGTCGTCTGTGCCTGGCCATTGCGCTGGGGCTGGCGATTCCGCTTTGTTCACAGGCCGAGACTGCGCCCGGCAGCGGTGCCACTTCGGCCAGTGATGCCGCGAACCAGCCGGCTGCCGACAGCGGACAGGATGCCGGGGCATCGTCCCGGCAGGCACCGGCCAACCCCACGCAGCTGGGTACGGTCATCGTCACGGCCAACAAGCGCGACGAGCGACTGCAGGATGTGCCCATGGCGGTGTCGGTGCTCGACGAAGCGCACCTGGAACGCCAGAGCGCGAACAGCTTCGCCGACTACGCGACGCAGATGCCCGGCCTCAACACCATTTCCAGCGGACAAGGCTGGACGCAGCTGGTGCTGCGCGGCATCACCTCGGGCAGCCACCAGCCCAACGCCACCGTGGGCACCTATATCGACGACACGCCCTACGGATCGAGCACGATCTATGCTGCCGGCAGCATGCTGACGCCGGATATCGATCCCAGCGACATCGAGCGCATCGAAGTACTGCGTGGACCACAGGGCACGCTTTACGGTTCGAACACGCTCGGCGGACTCGTCAAGTTCGTGACCACGCCGCCCGACACCACCCAGGCGAGCGGACGCATCGGTGTCGATGCGAACAGCGTCGACAGCGGCGGCAACGGTTTCGGCACGCACGCCATGGCCAATATTCCGCTCATTGCCGACACGTTGGGTCTGCGTGTCAACGCCTACGCGCGCACGGATCCCGGCTTTATCGACAACGTGAACACGGGCCAGAAGGAAGTGAACGAGGCCAAGGTTCGCGGCGGCCGTGCACAGCTTTTGTGGACGCCCAGCGAGAAGGTATCGGTGCGCTTCTCTGCCCTCGCGCAGAACCTGAGCAGCGATGGGCTGGCCAACGGCGGCATCGATCTCGATCCGAATACGATGCAGCCCATCTACGGCTGGGACAAGCAGAACCGCGCCGCCGGCACGGGCATGTTCAAGGTGAAGTATCGCCTGTATGACCTGTCCATCAGTGACGACATGGGCTGGGCCACGCTGTACTCCACCACCAGCTACGGCACGCTGCGGCTCAACCAGAGCCAGGATCTGACGAGTCTGTTCGGGCCCATGCTCAACACGATCTTCGGCGTGCCGAACGGCGGCTACGCCGAGGTGCAGCCGATTTCCCTCAACAAGGTGACGCAGGAACTGCGCCTGCAGTCGCCCGCGGACCAGGCGTGGGAGTGGCGCACGGGCCTGTTCTTCACGCGCGAACACACGGTCGATGGACAAACGATCACCAGCTTCGACTACAACACCGGGGCACCGATCGCGCTGCCTACGCTGGGCGTCGTTTCCGTGGGCCCGGCCATCTTCAAGGAGTGGGCCGGCTATGGCGACCTGACCTGGCACGCCACCGATCGCTTCAGCATCCTGGTGGGCGCGCGCTACAGCAGCGACCAGACGACGTACACGCAGACGAATACGGGCATCCTGACCGGCGACTCCAGCTTCACCACGCGCGGCAGCGATCATCCCGTCACCTACCTGTTCAATCCGAGCTACAAGTTCAGCGATGACGTCATGGCTTATCTCCGCGTGGCATCGGGTTTCCGTCCGGGTGGTGCGAACGTGGGCGTGCCTCCGGGGCTCGGCGCACCGCTCACTTTCGATCCGGACAAGCTCACCAACTACGAGCTGGGCCTGAAGGCGCTGATGCTCGACCGGCGCATGAGCGTCGAGCTCAACGCGTTCTACATCGACTGGTCCAAGGTGCAGCTGACGTCGACGGCCGGCGGTTTCAGCTTTCTCGGCAATGGCGGCAAGGCGACCAGCGAAGGCTTCGAAGCCAGCTGGCGCTACAACCCGGGGCGCGGCCTCACGCTGTGGGCCAACGCCACGTATACCGATGCCAAGCTTGCACAGGACAACCCGCCGGGCAGCGTGTACGGCCTGAAGGGCGATCCGTTGCCGTACGTGCCGAAGTGGAACGCGAATCTCGGTGTTGACTACAACTTCCCGATGGGATCGTGGTCCGGCTTTGTCGGCGGCAACTTCAGCTACGTCGGCCGCCGCGCCGCCGAATTCAATACGCAGCCAGCACCGCGCTACTACCTGCCGGGTTTCAACGACCTGAACCTCTACGCCGGCGCCAACGTGGGCAACTGGACGTTCAAGGTCTACGCCAAGAACCTGGCGAACAAGCACGGCATTACCTCGGTGTGGCCGGAAACGCAGAGCTCCATCGCAAGCCCCTTCAATGCCACGGTGCAGACGCCACGCACGATCGGCGTGTCCGCCACCGTGGATTTCTGAAGCACCCACCGATCTCGGGATTGCCAACATGACGGGACCACTGAAGCGTGCCGCGGCGCTTGTCGCGTGCCTGGGCATGGGTTTGGGCATCGCGCAGGCGCAGGGCACGCCCGAGCCTGCATCGAACAGCAGCACGGCCTCCTCTGCGGCCAACGCAACACCTGCGATGACGGAGGCGGATGTCGGCAGCTTCTTCGACGGCCTGATGCCTTTTGCGCTTCGGCGCAGCGATATCGCCGGTGGCGTGGTCGTGGTGGTAAAGGACGGACAGCTGCTGTTCGCCAGGGGCTATGGCTATGCCGACCTCGCCACGCGCGCGCCGGTATCGCCCGACAGCACGCTGTTCCGTCCTGGCTCGACGTCCAAGCTGTTCACCTGGACGGCGGTGATGCAGCTGGTGGAACGCGGATCGCTGCAGCTGGATCGCGACATCAACGACTACCTCGACTTCAAGATCCCGCCACGCGATGGCCGCCCCATCACGCTGCACGATCTGCTGACGCATACGCCGGGCTTCGAGGATGCCGCACGCGACCTGCTTCCGGCATCCGTCGATGACGTGAACCTGGAGCATTACCTCAAGGCGCACGTGCCGGCACGCATCTTCCCGGCGGGCGATCGCGTGGCGTATTCGAATTACGGTTGCGGTTTGGCCGGCTATATCGTGCAGCGCGTGTCGGGCGAGCGGTTCGAGGACTACATCGCCCATCACGTCTTCGCGCCGCTGGGCATGACGCACTCCACCTTTGCGCAGCCTTTGCCGGCCTCGCTGGCGCCCTTGATGTCCAAGGGCTACCGCACGGCGTCCGACGGCAAACCGCAGCCATTCGAGGCCGTGGATCCGGCGCCGGCCGGCGCGATGAGCGCCACCGCCACGGATATGGCGCGCTTCATGATCGCGCAGCTGCAGGGTGGCCGCGTCGGCGATGCGAGCATCCTCAAGCCCGAAACCGTCAGCGCGATGCACGAGCAGCACTACACGCCGGCACCGGGCATGCCGGGTTACGGCCTGGGTTTCTACCGGGAAGACCGCAACGGACTGCGCATCGCGGGACACGGCGGCGACACCGTGGTGTTCCACAGCGACTTGCATCTGCTGCTGGACAAGGGCGTCGGCATCTTCATGTCGTTCAACAGCGCAGGCAGCCCCGATGCAGGCGGTGTGCGGATGGTGCGAGCCGCCATCTTCCATGGCTTCCTCGATCGGTATTTCCCTGCCCCGCTGCCGGCGCAGAAGGTGCTGGCAAGTGCGGCGCGCGATGCATCGAAGGTGGTCGGCTGGTATCAGATGACGCGTCGCAACGACAGCGCGTTGCGCCTGTTCTCGTTGCTGTCGCAATTCCACGTTGCCGCCGATGCGGACGGCACGCTGACCGTGTCGCCCATGCTGAGCGACGATGCGGGCAAACCGTTGCACTGGCGTGAAGTGGCGCCGCTGCAGTATCGCGAAGTCAACGGCCGCGACCGGATCCATTTCGTGACGCGCGCCGATGGCAGCATCGACTACTGGACCACCGATTACCTCCCTGCCATCACGGTGTTCGGGCGCGTAGCCGGGTCGCACGGCGCCGGCAACGTCATGCCGCTGCTCGGCCTGTCCATGTTCGTCGTGCTGGCAACGTTGCTCATCTGGGCGATCGGGCCGGTGGTGCGCCGCCACTACGGCGCGACGCTTGAACTGCCACAGGCCGTGCGTCGTTTCCGCCGCCTCTCCCGTCTCGGCGTGCTGGCGATGTTCCTGGCCGTCGCAGGCTGGTTCGCGCTGGCGGCGGCCATTGGCGCCAACGAGAAACTGCTGCTGCATGGCTCGGCTGCACCGTGGATGGTGCTGCTGTACGCGCTTGGCGTCGTCGCGCTGGTCGGCGTCATCGCCATCGTGGCGCACGCCGCCAGCACGCTGACCCGAGGGCACCGCAGCCGCTGGGTGACGTTCGGCGAAACCGTGCTTGCGCTGGCGGCGCTCTATCTCGGCTGGTTCGTCCTGGCGTTCGGGCTGGTCAGCTTCAACACGCACTTCTGAGGAAAGCGATCATGACCGGGCCGTCGTCCGTGGTATTGGAAACACACATCGAGAAGCTGCCGCTCAAGCAGCCGTTCCACATCACCGGTTATACCTTCACCGAATGCGATGCACTGGTGGTGACGCTGCGTGATGGCGAGCTCACCGGTCGCGGGGAAGGCCTGGGCGTCTACTACCGACATGACACGCCGACGGCGATGATCCGTCAGGTGGAAGCCTTGCGCGGCCTGATCGAAGGCGGCGTGACGCGTGAGCAGGTGCTGAGCCTGCTGCCTGCCGGCGGCGCGCGCAACGCACTGGATTGCGCGCTGTGGGATCTCGAGGCCAAGCGTCGAAACGCCTCCGTGTGGCAACTCGCGGGCATTGCCGAGCCGCGACCCTTGTTGACCACGTACACGCTGAGCGCGGATGCGCCGGCCGAGGTGGAAACGGCGGCGCGCGAGCTCAAGGGTGCGAAGGCGATCAAGCTCAAGCTCACCAACGACCCGCTCAACGCCGAGCGGGTAAAGGCGGCGCGACGAGCCTGTCCCGATGCATGGCTGATGGTGGACGCCAACCAGGGGTTCACACGCGACACCTTGCGCGATGTGGTGCCCACCTTCATCGACGCCGGCGTGGCGGTGATCGAGCAGCCGTTTCCGATCGGGCAGGAAGCCTTGTTCGACGGATTCGACTGCCCCATCCCCTTTGCCGCCGACGAGAGCGTGCAGGATCGCAGCGATCTCGCCAGGCTCGTGGGGCGCGTTCAGATCATCAACATCAAGCTCGACAAATGCGGTGGACTCACCGCGGGCCTTGCGCTCGCTCGCGAGGCAGGCAAACTGGGGTTTCAGCTGATGGTGGGAAACATGGGTGGCACGTCCTGGTCGATGGGGCCGGCCTTCGTGCTGGGCTCACTGTGTTCGGTGGTCGACCTGGACGGGCCGATGTTCATCCGTGCAGACCGAAACCCCGCCATCAGCTACCAGGAAGGTCGCGTGTGGTGCCCCGATGAAGTCTGGGGCGGCCCTCGCAACGTGGCCGCGTAGCATCCACCGAAGCGAGATCGAGCATGTCCAAGGCAGCACCGGCAGGTCGCGAGCGTCAGTTCCTCGGTCATCCGATCGGACTGACGGTGCTGTTCCTCACCGAGATGTGGGAGATGTTCTCCTTCTTCGGCATGCGCGCCCTGCTGGTCTACTACATGACCAAGCGCCTGGACATCACGCAGGAATACGCCTCGCTGATCTATGGCGCCTATGCGGCGATGGTCTATTTCACGCCCGTGCTCGGCGGCCTCATCGCCGACCGCTGGCTGGGCAAGCGTCGCGCGGTGGTCGTGGGCGGCGCCACCATGGCGCTCGGCCATTTCATGATGGCGTCCGAGCCGCTGTTCTATCCGGCGCTGGTGACCATTGCGCTGGGTAATGGCCTGTTCCTGCCCTGCCTTGCCAGCCAGATCGAAGGGCTTTATCGCGAAGGCGACGTGCGCAGCAAGAGTGCGTACAACATCTACTACGTGGGCGTGAACCTCGGTGCGTTCCTCGCGCCGCTGGTATGCGGCTTCTTGGGCGAAGCCTACGGCTGGCATTGGGGGTTCGCGGCAGCGGGCGTCGGCATGCTCGTTTCGCTGGTGATCTATGTAGCGGGCCTTCGGCATCTGCCGGCGGAGCCCGCGCGCCTGGCGCAGGTGAGGGAAACCCGCTCCCCCATGAGTCACGCAGCGCGACGCCAGCTGTTCTTCCTCATGGGCGTGGCCGCCATCGTCGTGGTGTTCCGCGGCGCGTACGAACAGGTGGGCAACACCATTGCCTTGTGGGCGGATGTGGGCGTGGATCGACAGGTAACCACGGCGTGGAGCCTTCCCATGGCGTGGTTCCAGGCGCTGGACCCGCTGGTCGTCTTCGCCGCCACGCCGTTGCTGGTCGCCCGCTGGTCGCGGCTCGCCAAGCGTGGCGTGGACACACCATCGCTCTACAAGATGGCCTTTGGCGCGGCGGTGGTCGGCGCGTCGTACCTGGCGCTTGCCGGCGTGGCGACGTGGACGGAGGCACGCGGCGTCCACGCCCATTGGGCGTGGCTGGTCGGCTGGTTCGTACTCATGACGCTGGGCGAGCTCTACATCCTTCCCGTGGGCCTTGGCCTGTTCGGACGCATGGCGCCGGAAGGCTTGCGCGCGACCTGCATCGCCATCTGGTTCTTCGCCGGTTTCTTCGGAAACCTGCTGGCGGGAGCGTTGGGCACGCTGTGGAGCAAGCTGCCGCATGGCGCGTTCTTCCTGGTCATTGGCGGCGTGGCCGGCGGTTCGGCGGCCCTGCTTCTCATGCTGGGTGTTCGCGTGGGACGTGACCAAATGCGTGATAATCCGGCCCACGCCACCATGGCGTCTCCGTGAGCCCCATCGCATGTCCAAGGACCTCAAGCAAAAGCTCAAGGAAAACTGGGAGGGCTACACGACCTCCGAACGCAAGGTGGCGACCTACCTGCTGCACAACATCCGCGACCTGCCTTTCGAAACGGCCACCTCGGTAGGCAAACGCGTAGGCGTCAGCCCGATGACCGTTGGCCGCTTCCTGCGCTCGCTGGGTTATGGAAGCTTCGGCGATCTCAAGGAGGAGATTCGCGGCGACAACACCTGGCGCCATTTCTACAAGCCGCAGGAACAGGCCAAGGACGCCGACGAGATCGACTCGCACCTGCAGGCGGAGACGCGCGGCCTCGCGAGTGCACACGCACTGGCGCGCAGCAAGGCGTGGAAGAACATCATCAAGCTGCTGGTCTCGGCTGATCATGTATCCGTGGCGAGCTTCCAGCACAGCACCTTCCTCGGCCTCGGCCTGGCGAAGCTGCTGCAGCAGGTGCGTCCGCGCGTGATCTTCAGCGACGGCTCCGATGCCGCCTACCTCGACCTGCTGCTGGACTCGAACAAGAACAGCTGCGTCGTGCTCATCGACATGCGGCGCTACTTCAGGCAGTTCCGTACCATCGCCGAACGCGTGGTCGAACGGAAGATCCCGCTGGTGCTGATCACCGATACCGATTGCTACTGGGCACGCGAACTCACGCCGCACGTGCTGATGGTCGAAGCCAGCGAGGTATGGCACAGCTTCAGCGCCGTCTCCAGCCTGTTCAGCCTCATCGTGGCCGACGTGAGCAAGGAACGCGGCGATGTGATGGACCGCCTCAGCGAGATCAACGAACTGCGCCAGGATCTGGTGGGTTACCTCGGCGCGGCGCCTGGTAGGCCGCCGAAGGCGCGATAAGCGGATATCGATGACGTCTGCCGGAAGGCGGATGCGGACATCCGTCAGGCGTTGGGATCTAGCCGGCAAATCCCGCCGCGGCCCAAATGGGGCCTCACGACATGGCGAGCGGTACATATCTGCTTCGCGCTCATGCGGCCTTTAGCGTGCGAAGTAAACGAGCCACTGAAGAAAGTATCCGACGTGGAACAACAAGAAGAGACCGAGCAGCCACAGCAGTCCCCGGGCACGGCGAGTGCGCAGCAGGTAATACGGCAGGTATGGCAGCCAGAATACGAATATCAGGAAGTCAAATTCGAATGGCCGGTAGATGTCTTCGCGGCCTCGGCAGTCCAGGTCGATCCAGACAATGAGAAGCAACACGAAGACCAGCGAATAGATCGCTTGAAATGGTGCCCCCACGGAGTACCCAAGACCAAACAGCACCGCCTGATAGCACCCAACCACGATCGACAGCCCCACAAGGGCCGCAAGAACCAATCGGCTACTCAATGCCATGAATCCCCTCCCCAGTTGGCGATCGTCACGGCGATGCGGCCGGATGTTCAAGCCGCCCGGATCGCGCGTCAACAGCATGTGCCTCCCGGGGACTAATGCGCCACCGGTTGCGCCCGCCAGGACTTCGCCCATCCCGACGGTTTCGGCCCCATCACGAAGTCGAGCTTTCCGCCGTCCATGATCTGCTGATAGGTGATGACCGGCGCATCCAGTGGCTTGCCGTTGAGCATGGCCGACTGGATGTACACGTTGTCGGTCGAGTTGTTCTTGGCGGTGACGATGAAGCTCTTGCCGTTGCCCAGCTTCAACGCGAGGCGCGTGAACAATGGGCTGCCGATCATGTAGTCGCCCGACGCCGGGTTGAGCGGATAGAAGCCCATGGCGGTGAAGACGTACCACGCCGACATCTGGCCGCAGTCTTCGTTGCCGAGGATGCCGACCGGTGTGTTGGCGTAGGCGCTGGCGGCGATGTCGCGCACGCGGGCCTGGGTTTTCCAGGGTGCGCCCATGAAATCGTAGAGGTAGCCGTAGTGATGGCTTGGTTCGTTGTCGTGATGGTTGTGCCCATCGCGGAAATGGGCATCGAGTTTCGCCTCGGCCGCCGCCGGTCCGCCAAGCAGTTCGATGGTGCCCGGGATGTCGTGCAACGCGGCGAAGAGGTAGGCCCACTCATCACCCTCGGTCCAGCCATCCGAGGGCGACGCCCATGAGCCATCGGCGCGGCGCGCCTGCATGAAGCCGCGTGCCGGATTGAACAGCAGGCGATAGTTGGACGCGCGCCGCATGAAGTAGGCGTAATCGTCCTCGTGCCCGGTAGCCTGGGCCACGCGAGCAACCGCGTAGTCGTCGTACGACTCTTCGAGTGTGCTCGATGCCGATTCGGCCACCTTGTCCGAAGGCAGGTAACCGAGCTTCAGCGCATAGGTCAGGCCGGCGCGCGCTTCGTAGGGCGTGTGGGGCTCGCGGTCACGCCATTGCCGCGTGGTGTCGCCGTCGGGAGGCGTCATGGCGTCCTTGCGCACCGCGGCATAAGCCAGCTGCCCATCGAAACCGCGAAACCCTTTGACGATCGCTTCAGCCACCAGCGAGTCGGCATGGGTGCCGATCATGATGTTGGTGTACGAAGGATTGGGCCATTTGGGCATCCAGCCGCCTTCGCGGTAATCCTGCAGCAGCGCCTGGATCATGCCGTCGATCCGCTCGGGTGCGAGCAGCGTCAACAGGCTGTGTTCGGCGCGGAACGTATCCCAGATCGAATAGTCGGTATACGACACGCCATCGTGCACCTTGTCGTCGAACGCGCTGTAGTAGCGGCCGTGCTCGGAGAACAGGCGCGGATACAGCAGCGCGTGATAGAGGGCCGTGTAGAAGATCTGGTGCTGGTCCGCCGTTGCACCGTCGATATCGAGCAGGCCCAGCTTCGCGTTCCATGTGTCCTTCAAGGATTGGCGCCGCGCATCGAAGTCCCACGCGGGAAGCTCGGCATCGAGGTTGGCCTGGGCCTGGGCGATGCTGATGAACGAGGTGCCCACCTGCGCCTCGATAGGCTCGCCGCGTTGCGTGTCGAACGATACGTAGGCTCCCACGTTGCTGCCTTCCGCATCGCTGCGCCCCTGCACCTCGGCGGCCTCGCGGTAGACATGCGACGCCTTGATGGGTTGCCTGAACCGGATGACGAAGTAGCCCTTGAAGTTGGGCAGCGCCAGCGGGCCGAGCTGCGCATCCTGACGGTCCGGGTTGTAGCCGCGGATTTCGCGGTGCGCTGCATCGACCTCGACATAGCCGCGAACGCCCGGACGCGTCGCCTCGACGAGCACCCCTGCCCGGCTTGCCTTGGGAAACGAGAAGCGCAGGTAGCCGCAGTGGTCGGTTGCCGTCATTTCCGTGCGAAGCCGGCGCCCGTCACCGGCCTGCATGGTCACCGCGTAGTAAGCGGGCGAAGCCGTTTCGTCCTGGCGGGTGAAGGCAAGCCTGCGCGCTTCCGGCGTGTACGTCGCATCGTCGAGTTCGGGCATCAGGGTGACGTAGCCGTAGTCGCCCATCCATATGGCCGGCTGGTGCGTGCCGATGAAGCCTTCGATGTGGTCGTCGGCGTAGTTGTAGGCACTGACGCTGACGCGGTTCTGCCGTGTCTGCGCCGTCCAGTTGGTCATGCCGAACGGCGTGGTGACGAGCGGCATGGTGCCACCGTATTCCGAGCCGGTGCCCGCCGTGCCGATATAGGGATTGACCCAGTCGATGGGTGTCGGCGTGGACGCGTGAGCCACCATGAAGGGCATGGAAAGACAGAGCAGCGCCAGCACGCGCGTCACCCTGCCATGTTTGAAGAAGTCACCTGGATGGAATGCCATCGAACCTGGGCCGGATAGAGGTTTGAAGTCCCGATGAATCCCACCGTCTCGTGGTTCGCAAACGGGGGAATGAATTGCCCGAAAGACTAGCAAGCTCTGGCGTGCGATTGCGCGCTTGGCCGACGACTAGTCCGCCGCTGCGCCGATCCGGCGTCGTCACGTCGAATTCCTCTCCGTCCGTCGCCATACGAATGCCGCGCGTGCAGCGACTGCGTCTGCCTTGATCCGATGACGCCGGCTCGCATGCGCTACATCGACCGCCACGTCCTGCCGTGGGGCTCGCTTCCGACGAGCACGAAGGACACCGCGACCTCCGTCGCGTTATCTCGTCAGCCAGCAACCTCGCAGCGTTAACACCCGAGGGTTATTGCGATTTCCGCCATGAAACCCCGGCCCTATGGCCGATGGCGGACACCCGCCGGGGCGCGTATGTTGCGCGGACGCATATGCCAGATATGCGTACATGCGCGGACGCTTATCGGTGCAACCGATAGCAGCGTTCAACAAGGGGCGCGGTCACCTAACGAAACGAAAGGGAGACCAGTGTTATGCAGACTCGACTGCTTCTAGCAGCGGCGGCCATGGCGTTTGCTTCGTACGCCTTCGGCTCTTCCCCAACGACATTTCAGATTCAGCGTGGAGCGACCACGGTACCGACGACCACAGCACTTGGCGGCGCGTCGTTGACGGCCCTGGAACTGGACCCGGCGATGACCGCCGGTGATGCCGATTCGGGCGATGGTGATGGCCTTGGGCCCGAGCCCGTGGTCAATCGCAGCATCAGCAAGGGACATGCCGGCAGCAACCGGATGGGCAATGCGAAACGTGCCAAATCAAGCCCGGAGCTGTTGGGCGGGTTCAATGGCCTCAATCTGCATGACCAGCGTTACGCCAACGGCGGCAACCAGTTTTCGGTGGAACCGCCTGATCAGGGCCTTTGTGCGGGCAACGGCTTCGTGATGGAAAGCGTCAACGACGTATTGGCGATCTATGACAACGCCGGCAACAAGCTCGTCGGGCCAGTCGACCTCAATACGTTCTACGGCTATCCGGCGGCGATCAACCGCGGCACCGGTGCCTACGGACCGGAAATCACCGACCCCTCCTGCTACTACGATGCGAACACGCAGCGTTGGTTCCAGGTGGTGTTGACGATCGATCGCGTGGGTACGACGTCGTTCCTGGCGGGAACCAACCACCTCGACATCGCGGTCAGCACGACCTCCAATCCCACGGGTTCCTGGAACATCTATCGCTTGCCGGTGCAGAACAACGGCACGCAGGGCACCCCGGACCACGGCTGCGCTGGTGGATATTGCCTCGGCGACTATCCGCATATCGGCGCTGACGGGAATGCGATCTTCCTGACCACCAACGAGTTCTCGTTGTTCGACGACGGCTTCTACGGCGCACAGATCTATGCGATCTCCAAGCAGTCGCTGGCCGCCGGCGCGCCAGCGAACGTGGTGCTGTTCAACGGCGGCGATCCGAGCATTCCGGCTCCCGCGTTCACGGTCTGGCCGGCCATCTCTTCGGGCGGCCAATACGCTACGGCACAGGGCGGCACGGAGTATCTGCTCAGTTCCGACGCCGTGTTCTACGACTCCGGCGTATCGAACACCATCTGGTTATGGTCCGTGTCGAACACGCAGGCCATCAATACCATGCCCGCGGGCCTGGCGTTGAACGTTTCGCCGCTCACCGTGCAGCAATACGCCGTGCCGAGCAGCCTGGCGCACCAGAAGCCGGGCAATACGCCGTTGCGTGACTGCTTCGCCACACCGAGTTGTGCATCCGTCCTCGGCTACCCGAGCATCGTCTATTCGACACCTCGCGACCTGGCGGTGAACGACTCTCGCATGCAGCAGGTGAGCTACGCCAACGGCAAGCTCTGGGGCACGTTGGATACCGACGTGCTGCTGGGTGATGGCAGCCATGGTTCGGGCATCAACTACTTCGTCATCAACCCGAACTCGGGCGTGCTCTTCGCCAATGGCACGCTGTCCCTGCCCGATGCAAACCTCACCTACGGCGCGGCAGCCGTCACGCAAAGCGGACGTGGCGTGATCGCGTTCACCGTGGTCGGCCCCAACGACTATCCGAGCGCCGGCTATGCCAGCCTGGATGCGAAGATCGGCGCCGGCGATGTGCATATCGCGGCGGCGGGCGCCGGTCCGTGGGACGGCTTTACCGGCATCCCGTATCTCGGTGGCGGTCGCCCGCGCTGGGGCGATTATGGTGCGGCCGTCGTCGACGGCAACACCGTCTGGCTTGCCTCCGAGTACATCGCGCAGACGTGCACGCTGGCCCAGTACATGGCGCCTCCCTTTGGCCAGTGCGGTGGCACGCGCGGTGCCCTGAGCAACTGGGCGACGCGTATTTCGGCCATCGGTCTCTAAGCGTCAACCGAGCATGGCAATGGGGCGTGATGGGACTACCCATCACGCCCTTTTCTTTGCGTGCAGGACGTCCACTGCGATCACAAGGCATCGCCAAAGGATCAAAAGGCGCAGGCCAAGGCTACCGCCAGCCCGCGCCTACTCCTCGAACGGCTTTTTGCCCAAGGCCTCGACCATGTAATCCACGAAGCAGGTGATGCGCGAGGCCAACGTCGTGTTCCGGTAGTAGACGGCGTTGACGGATTGGCGGACGTCCAGCGTCTGCCTGGCAAATAGCTGCACCAGTCGACCCGATCGCCGGTCTTCACGCGTCAGGAAATCGGAAAGGCAGACGATGCCCAGGCCGGCCAAGGCCATCTGGCGGAGCGTTTCGCCGCTGGACGACGCAATGGTGGGCGTGATGTGGAGGATGTTTCCGTTGTCATCGCGCAGCGGCCAGTCGTTCAGACTGTCGGGCTGGGTGAAGCCGAGAAGATCGTGCTGCGCCAACTGCGCGGACCGGGTCGGAGTGCCACGTCGCTTCAGGTAACCGGGACTCGCCAGCACGCGCACGCGACTGGTGCCGAGCGACCGTGCGTGCAGCGTGGAATCCTTCAGGACACCAATGCGAAACGCGACGTCGGTACGCTTTTCGATCAGGTCGATGATGCCCTCGTTGGAGTTGAGCTCCAGCTCCACTTCCGGGAAACGGGCACGGAACCCGGCGAGATGAGGCACGATGACGTGCAACACGAACGGCGTCGCCGCATCAACGCGAAGGCGTCCGATCGGGCGCAGGCGCCGTGCCGCCATCTGTTCTTCCGCCTCGTCCACCGAGGCGAGGATGGTGCGGGCGTGCTGCAGGAAGGCCGCGCCCTCTTCGGTGAGCTCCAGCCGGCGCGTGGTGCGCGTCAGCAGCGTGGTCTGCAGCTTCTCTTCGAGGCGGCTCAGGGTGCGACTGGTGGCCGAGATGGTCAGCTCCAGTTGCTCCGCGGCCGCGGTGATCGAACCCGTGTCCACGACGGCCACGAAGGCCTGCAATTCGTCGAGGGTCGTCTTCATTGTTTACTTCAATTCAATAGTATTTCGCTTATACGCGGCTTAATCCGCAAATGTAAAGCGATCAGACTGCGCTCCATCGATTCTTTCCCGGATCCCAGTCATGCCTCTCGCACTGCTTGCCCTGACCCTGGCGGCCTTCGCCATCGGCACCACGGAGTTCGTCATCGTCGGCCTGATCCCGACGATTGCCGGTGACCTCGGCGTGGGCCTTCCCTCGGCCGGCCTGCTGGTCAGCCTCTACGCCCTTGGCGTCGCCATCGGCGCGCCCATCCTGTCCGCGCTGACCGGCCGCGTGCCGCGCAAGACGCTGCTCGCCGCGCTGATGGCGCTGTTCACCGTCGGCAACCTCGTCGCATGGCAGGCGCCGAACTACGAATCGCTGATCGTCGCCCGCGTGCTGACCGGCCTCGCGCACGGCGTATTCTTCTCGGTCGGCTCGATCATCGCGACCACCCTCGTGCCGAAGGAAAAGGCCGCGAGCGCGATCGCGACGATGTTCAGCGGCATGACCGTCGCGTTCGTCGCCGGCATTCCGCTCGGCACCTTCATTGGCCAGCACTTCGGCTGGCGCATGACCTTCCTTGCCGTTGCCGCGTTTGGCGTGATCGCGCTGATCGGTGCGCTGGCCCTGGTGCCGAACAACATCCCGCATGCCACGCCTGCACCGCTGCGCCGCCAGATGCGCGTACTGCTGGAACCGCGCCTGTTGCTGGTCTATGCGATGACGGCCGTGGGTTACGGAGGCTCGCTGATTGCCTTCACCTTCCTCGCGCCCATCCTCGAAGACATCGCCGGCTTCAAGCCCGACATGGTCGGCGTGGCGCTGCTGGCGTACGGCGTGTCGGTCGCGATCGGCAATGTGTGGGGCGGACGTCTCGCTGACCAGCGCGGTCCGGTGAGCGCCCTGAAGATCATCTTCGGACTGCTGGCCGTCGTGCTGCTGGTGCTGACCTTCACTGCGCCCAGCAAGCCGCTGGTGGTGTTGACGGTGCTGGCGTGGGGCGCCGTGGCTTTCGGCAACGTGCCAGCCCTGCAGGTGTATGTCGTGCGGCAGGCCGAACACGTGGCGCCCGAAGCCACGGATGTCGCCGCCGGCTTCAACATCTCCGCATTCAATCTCGGCGTGGCCGGTGGTTCCTGGGCCGGCGCGCAAGTGGTGAGTCATCTCGGCCTGGCGCATACGCCGTGGATCGCCGCACTGGTGACGCTCGGCGCCTTTGGACTGACCGTACTCGCTGGCCGTCTGGACAACCGCACCGCGTCGACCCAGCTCGCACAAGCCTGATTCCCCTCCCCTACATCGACCTATTCCCTCAGGAGCCTCCATGAGCATTCCAACCTTTGGTGTCGGTACCTTCCGCCTGACCGGCCAGACCGTCATCGACTCGGTGCGCACCGCGCTGGAACTCGGCTATCGCGCCGTCGACACCGCGCAGATCTACGGCAATGAAGCCGAGGTTGGTCAGGCCATCGTCGACAGCGGCATCGAGCGCGACGAGCTGTTCGTCACCACCAAGATCTGGACCGAGAACTACGCGAAAAACAAGCTGGTACCCAGCCTGCGAGACAGCCTGGAAAAGCTGCGCATGCCCTATGTCGATCTCGCCCTGATCCACTGGCCGGCACCCGGCAACGGTGTCGATCTGTCCGAATACATGACCGCGCTGGCCGAAGCGAAGGCCCTGGGCCTCACCCGGCAGATCGGCATTTCCAACTTCAACATCGAGCTGACGAAACAAGCGATCGCGGCCGTAGGCAAGAACGAAATCGCCACCAACCAGATCGAGCTGAGCCCCTACCTGCAGGGCCGCAAGCTGACCGCGTTCCTCAAGGAACAGGACATCACGGTCACGTCCTATATGACGCTGGCCTATGGCAAGGTACTGAAGGACCCGGTGCTGGCGAAGATCGCGGACAAGCACCACGCGACGGTGGCCCAGGTGGCGCTGGCGTGGGCGCTGCAGCTTGGCTATGCGGTGATTCCCTCGTCGACCAAACGCGAGAACCTCGCCAGCAACCTGCTTGCCCGCGACCTGCACCTCGATGCAGACGACATGGCGAAGATCGCCGCGTTGGAGCGTGATGGCCGCGAAGTGAACCCCGCTGGCCTCGCGCCGGCGTGGGATTGATCGCAGCGGTCGATCGCACGAATCGGCGTTGCCCCCCGGCACCAACGGCTGCACGACGAAACGGGTTCGCCGAGCGCACGTCACCCACTCTACTCATCGACCGGCATGCATGTGCCGGTCACGGAGACCCTCATGTCTGATACATCGGATGCCCTCTTCCAACCCTATGCGCTCGGTGGCCTCGAACTGCCCAACCGCATCGTTATGCCGCCGATGACGCGCTCCCGCGCGAGCCAGCCCGGCGACGTACCCAACGAACTGATGGCCGCGTACTACGCGCAGCGCGCCAGCGCCGGCCTGATCGTCAGCGAAGGCACCTGGATTTCGCCGCTAGGCAAAGGCTATGCGTGGACGCCGGGCATCCATTCGCCGGCGCAGGTGGCCGGATGGCGCAAGATCACCCAGGCGGTGCACAAGGCCGGCGGGCGCATCTTTGCCCAGTTGTGGCACGTCGGCCGCCTGAGCCACACCAGCCTGCTCGATGGCCAGGCGCCGGTCTCCTCTTCGGCCATCCAGGCCGAGGGCGTCAACGTCTTTGTCGCCGAGAGCAACGGCACGCCCGGCTTCGTGCAGGCGTCCAAGCCGCGCGCGCTCAAGCTGGAGGAAATCCACGCCATCGTCGATGACTACCGCCAGGCGGCGCGCAATGCCATGGCGGCCGGCTTCGACGGCGTCGAGCTGCATGCGGCCAATGGCTACCTGGTCAACCAGTTCATTGACTCCAACGCCAACGATCGCACCGACGCCTATGGCGGTTCGCTGGAGAACCGCCTGCGCTTTCTCGCCGAGGTCACGCAGGCGCTGATCGAAGGCACCGGCGACAAGCGCCGCGTCGGCGTTCGCCTGGCGCCGCTGACCACGCTCAACGGGTGCGCCGATGCCGACCCGGAAACCACCTATCTGGCCGCGGCCAAACTGCTGGGCACGCTCGGTATCGCCTACATCCATTTCGCCGAAGCCGACTGGGACGATGCCCCGCACATGCCGGTCGAGTTCAAGCGGCAGCTGCGCGCCGCTTTCCCCGGCACGCTGATCTATGCCGGCAAGTACACCGCCGAGCGCGCCCGCATCGCGTTGAACGAAGGATGGGCCGACCTGATCGCGTTTGGCCGTCCGTTCGTGGCCAACCCCGACCTGCCGGAGCGGCTGCGTATCGGCGCGCCACTCAATACGCATGACCGTGCCACGTTGTTCGGCGGCAGTGCGCATGGATTGACGGACTATCCCGCGCTCGCTGCGGCCTGAGCGCTTTCCAGAGGCTGACCCATGAACCAGCAATCCAACCATACTCTTCCCCATTTCGCCGGCCGCGCCTTCCGCGTGGACTACGACGGCCTGTCGGCGCACAACATCTATGCCGCGGACGGGCGCTCGGTCCGGTACGCCATTGTCGCCGGGCCCTATACCGGTGCCAGTGGCGAGTCGCCTTGTGATTGGCGGCAGATCGCCGAGGGCGTCTATGCCATTTCGTGGCAGGAAGCCAACGGCGCCACCGTCGTGCATATCGATGATTTCGCAGACGGACGATCACAAGCCTTCTTCACTGCACCCGACCTGAGTTTCCACCGCATGCAGGGGGGCCTGGTGGAGCTGGATGCCGCCGACATCACGGCATCCACCCTTCCATGATCATCTGAGCGAACGACCCATGACTATTTCCATTCCGACCAAGGTCGGCTTCGGTACCGCGCCGCTGGGCAACATGTACCGCAATATTCCCGAGCAAGAAGCCATCGACACCGTTGAGGCCGCCTGGCAGCAAGGCATCCGCTACTTCGATGCGGCACCACTGTATGGCGCAGGCCTCGCCGAGCTTCGGCTCGGCGAAGCGCTGCAGCATCATCCGCGCGATGCGTACGTACTCAGCACCAAGGTGGGCCGCCTGATCCTCGATGAAGTCGAAGATACGACCCGCCGTGATCTCGGCGAGAAAGGCGGACTGTTCGAACACGGCCTGCCGAACAAGATCGTCTACGACTACAGCGCCGACGGCACCCTGCGCGCGATCGAAGCGAGCCTCAAGCGCCTGAAGACCGATCGGCTGGACATCGTGTGGATCCATGATCCGGCCAGGGACTTCCATGGCGATGCCTGGAAGGATGTGCTCCATGGCGCGATGACGGGCGCCGCAGCCGCACTGACGCGGTTGCGCGAGGAAGGTGTCATCAAGGCATGGGGACTGGGCGTCAATCGTGTCGAGCCATGCGTCATGGCGCTGCGCGAGGCCGATCCCGATGGATTCCTGATCGCCGGTCGCTACACCCTGCTCGATCATGCCGAAGCGTTGCAGGAACTGATGCCCATGAGCCTCGATCGCGGCGCCCGCATTGTCGTCGGCGGCCCGTACAACTCCGGCATCCTCGCCGGCGGCGAGCATTACGAGTACCAGAAGGCGACGCCGGAGATCCTTGCCCGCGTCGAGAGCCTGCGCGCGCTGTGCACCGAGTTTGGCGTCGATATCCGCGCCGCCGCCCTGCAGTTCTCCCTCGCGCACCCCGCGGTGGCCGCAGTCATTCCCGGCGCAAGCCGGCCGAGCCGCATTGCGGAGAACCTCGCGCTGGCCGAGGCAACGATTCCCAGCGCGTTCTGGCGGGAGCTGCGCAAGCGCGGCCTGGTGTCGCCTGGCGCGCCGTTGCCCGGGGGTGCCTAAAGGTCGCCTCCAAACACCGCCGCCGAAGAAGCGGCCAAAAAGTGCACCCTAACCCCGGTTTCGGTGTGTTGCGTTGATCGGCTGAAATCGCAGTCGAAAGCGGACATCAAGCGCCCGCGTTCACCCAATGTGGCGATGACTGATTCTCTTGCTACCCAGCCCAGCCGGCAAACCTATGGGTCGCCCATTGACCGAAAGAGCTTTAGATAACCGAAGCCGATGAAGGCAAAAAAACCCGAGAAAAATATCTCAAAGGCGACGATGAAAACGAACATCATCGGCTCGGAGGAGAAACTGGCGCTAACCCGTGATCCATCGCGCGATATACGGGTGGCCACTCCTTCGTCGAGCTGATGGAAGGTCAACATCAGCATGCCTAGACCGATAAGCAGGAAAGCAATGCCAACCAGCAGCCAACCCAACCGCCTTAGTTGCTCAACACGGCCGTAAGGCAACCGATCCTTAAACAGAGCCAGAAGGTAAGCGCCGAGAACAAATACGGCAAACAGGTCGATGATCGAATACTTTACTGTCTTGATTAAAAGTTCGCTGTCATGGATGAGCATCTTCTTCTCGCGGTCAACGGATATGCCGTTGCTACGTGATGGTCCCTGAAGTCATTGGGTGTCATGCAAACCCGTTATTCAAAAGGTCCGATTCGGGTCGAAAGCAGACGCTTTAGTCATGGTCAAACGGACTCACTTTCGCCCATAGCCCGGCCACTCAGGCACAGATTGTCGGTTTCATCCGGCTGTTGAATCTGAAACGTGATCTGACCGACTCCACCCGCTTCGGCAAAGTTGCTAGTGCATGGAAGTGCTGATCGGGCTCAGCTTTGATCATTTGCAACAAGGCAATGAGGCGGTCGATGTCCGAAGCAGATAGGCTCAATTCGACCTCGGTCCAACCATTGTTCTAGCCTTCCAGTGACGCTCGCATGACCCAACCCTCTGTGGTCGATCTATATGTCGCTCAGGTCCGCCTTGGGTCGAAAGCAGCCACACGGAACCGTTGCATCGTGGCGTGAAGCGGCAACGTATTCCTATCAGCCGCCGGCGCAAAGGGGATCACTGGGGTTGGGTGCTCCGAATCCAATGTTCTCGTATCCAGCTTTCCGTAGTTCGGATAGCAGGGCCTTCACCCTGCGGTAGTCAGTCGAAGGGCAAATCCAAAGATCGACCTGTATGGCATCGGGTGGGCCAAGACGTTTCAACACATCCTCATCGCCGGTTACGACCTCCCCGACCTTGGCGCGCCCATCCCGTGCCAGATAAATGATCGTATGCGGCACTCGGTCGGGGCGGCCGACGTCCCTCATGAATTCAAACACGACGTAGCCGCCCAACACACCGCCAAACAGAGCCCCAGTGGCTAGCAGGCTGACGATCTTTATCCAACGCATATGCCTCCTCCTGCCACCGGAATATCTGTTGCCCAAGGTCCGCTATGGGTCGGAAGCAGACCTAAACAATCTCATGCATAACCTGTAACGCATAGCCGTTTGCCTGGATGGCAGTACGAAATTCGGGCAAAGACTCTACGGCAGCGAAGAATGCATCAGCAGTTGAAAAGTCGAAAGACCAAAGTACTGCCTTAGTGCGCTCAAGAGCCTCGGTAGGAGCGCAAGTCAATTCGCAATGAAGCTGTTCGAAATGGTCATGTTCGCCGTCCTCGTCCAGTCGTGCGAACTGCACGACCGGATCAAAGTAGAACTGGCGCGGACCGGAGAAGTGAAAGACACCCACTTGGAACAAGAGCCCAATGCCGTCGACATGGAAGACTTCTCGGCCGTAACTCTTGAATGCCTCCCACACTGACGCTGCAGTAATTGCAGATTCGCTCACGTCTTGACGAGCGAGCCATTCGCGAAGACGAAGGACTTCGGCAGTTACAGACACGGCGACCCCTCTTGGCGAAAGGGTTTAGTACGAGAACTGACGGACAGGACGAATTCAGGACTGTCTGTCTTGGGTCGATCGCGGACCTTTTTACAAGGCAACTAGCCCGCACTTGCGTCCTTGCCAGTTATTGCCTTGAATGCCAAGCGCGCTCTGGCCCTGAGATCCTCCTGACCGCGCCACGTCCTGATGAACTTCTCGATGGCCGGGACCGCATAAGTTGCGGGCGGGCCGATTTCTTCGAGCGCAAATAGCGCATTGAAGACTACGTCGGGACTATCGGAGGCCAGGTGTTCAACAAGGGCTGGCACTACTGAGGGCACAAGCTCCTTGGCACGGTAGTAGTCCCACATGCCTGCATCCTCCCAAACGAAGTCGGTATAGGACCTCGTTACGTGGCTGCAATAGTTCATATACCGGGCATGGCTGTTGGTCGAATGCAGGAGGTCATATTTCGACCGGACGGCCCGAAGGACTCCAGGCCACCTTAGTTCACGCATGCAGAACGGAACCAGCTCTGGCGGTGATAAGAGGTCCCACGTGGCCATACGGACGAACTGCTCCTCGAAGAACTTCTGTTTCGCAGGATGGTTCCGAACAAGATCAAGAATTTTTACGAGCGGTGGCTCCATGGGGCGTACGTCGCCCATGTGCTCGTCATCGGCTCGAATGACTGCCAGCCGTAGCACCTCGAATTCGTCTTCAACCGACATATCAACTCCCCTGGCCCTCTATTCGGCAAGGTCCGCTTCGGGTCGGAAGCGGACTTTGGCCCAAACGCTTTCGAGGGCATGACCGCGCCAGCCAGACCTCGTCGCTACGTTCAGAGTTCTTCTGGATTCACATTCTTGACCACGCGGCCCGCGGCATCGCGAAATTCCAGGCTGGATTGCCCAGCCGCCGTAACTTTCAGCACGATGCGGTCTTTGCCATTTCCATCCATCAGCGAAGACGTAACGCCTGGACAGGGCTCTCAGGCTCTCTTGACTATTTTGTATTGCTCGACGGACTGCCTCAGTCGTCGTGGCGCTCCCATGAAGAACCTGTCCCATAGTGCTTCCTTCCATTGAAGAGAAAAGATTGCACCATCAAAACATGGGACTGAATACCTAGTCCCCGTGGGAAGGTCGGGTCACTTTCTCTTGATTGCCCAAGTCCCACAGGGATTAGCTTCGCGTCAGAAAGTAACCAAAGAGAACGGCACCCCGCATGGCGCTGTCTGGGCTGCGCCCAGCCAGTCCGTGAGGGGCGGCCGGGCTTTTCGACCGGGCTCCTGCCCGGACGAAAAGTGCCCGACATCCTGTCGGGCACCCCTGCGGGGCCTGATCGTCCACCCCTCACCGCCACACAGGGGTTAGGTGAAGGCTCGTGCCGCTACGCGGCACATCGCATTACGGGGCTGGGTTGTTCGTTGTAGGAGCGCACCCAGTGCGCGACCGCAGAGGTTAATCGTCGGCGCCGATCGCGCACTGGGTGCGCTCCTACAGGGAAGAGAACCTGCTCTTTGCCCTGGCTCTTGACCTCCACTCCCCTATGCCGCGAGCGGGCGGGAGGTGGAACAGCCCGAAGGGTGGCCGGCAGGACGCCGGCCAGTGGATCGTCAGGGCAGGATGCCCTGTCGATCCACCCCGCCTCCCGTCTGCGACCCCGCAGGGGCGCGGCATCGGGGTGGCCTTTCTCTTGGCATTGCCACCTTTACGGTGGTTACTTCTCTTTACTCCGGGCGTCCTGCCCTCCGCCCTTCCTCGCTCCTCAAAGCCGGCGCCATCCATGGCGCCTCTCCGCGTACGGGCCGGCTTCGCCGTTCGCACGCGCTCCTGCGCGTGCGTGGCCACGCAAAGAGAAGTGACCCGGCCTCCGGCAGGCCGGCGGAAGCCCGCCGCCCCACGGGGACTCCCTTCGGTCGCAGGCGAGCCCGGTCGCCGTATCGCGAAAATCACCTCATCGCTACTGGGCCCCGGCCTACGCCGGGGGGCGACGAGCGTAGAGACTGAGGCGAAAGGCGGTCGCGCACAGGATGCGCTCCTACAACGAACGCAATCGAATGACGCATCGGCCGGGAGTGGCTTTCGATCACACCCTCAACAATCCCCGCTGCTGCAACAGCTCTACGATGTGCTGCGCAAGCACCGCCGGCTCGCCCGCGTTGCCATCCACCCGCAACTCCGGCTGCTCCGGCACCTCATACGGATCACTGATTCCGGTGAACTGCGCAATCGTTCCTGCGCGCGCCTGCGCATAAAGCCCCTTGCGATCGCGTGCCTCGCACACCTCCAACTCGGTGGCGACATGGATCTCGATGAAGTCGCCGTGCGCCTCGACCAATCCGCGTGCCTCCGCTCGCGATTCGGCGTAAGGCGCGATCGGCGCGCAAACGGCGATACCGCCATGTCGCACGATCTCACTCGCCACATAGCCAATGCGTGTCACGTTGGCGTGGCGGTCCTCCCGCGAGAAGCCCAAACCACGCGAGAGATGCTTGCGCACCTCATCACCGTCAAGAACCGTGATGGAACGGCTGGTTCGCTCAAGCAGCTGCGCAACCACCGCCTGCGCAATGGTGGACTTGCCGGCTCCCGACAGCCCCGTGAAGAACAGCGCGAATCCACGCGTCGCCTGTGCCGGGTGCCGCTCGCGCAGGATCTTCACCACCTCGGGAAAGGAGAACCACGACGGGATGTCGCTCCCTTCGTGCAGGTGCCGCCGCAGTTGCGTGCCGGAGATGTCGCGCACCTCGTCGTCCGGTTGCACCTCCGTCGATGGCAGGTAGGTATCGCGATTGGCCACGTAGACCATGGCGGGGAATGGCACCACCTGGATGCCGAGTTCGTGCTGGTAGCGCTCCAGCAGGTGCTGTGCATCGAAAGCGCCGTAGAACGGCTTGCCGTCGGCGCCGTTGCCGGGGCCGGCATGGTCGCGACCGACGATGAAATGGCTGGCACCGTAGTTCTTGCGGATGATCGCGTGCCACAGCGCCTCGCGCGGGCCGCCCATGCGCATCGCCAGCGGCAACAGCGAAAGCTTCGCACTGTGGGCCGGGTATTGCGGCAGCAGTGCCTGGTAGCAGCGCACGCGGGTGTAGTGGTCGACATCGCCCGGCTTGGTTCGGCCCACGGAGGGCTGCACCAGCAACTTGGCGCCCACCTGCTGCGCGGCGCGCAAGGTCAGCTCGCGATGCGCCCGGTGCATCGGGTTGCGCGTCTGGAAAGCGACGATGCGACTCCAGCCATGGTCGGCAAACCACGCGCGCAGGCTGCGCGGCGTATCGCGCAAGGTGGCGAAGTCGAAATGCGCGGGCGACTGGATGCCCTTCACGCGTCCGCCCAGGTATACGGGGCCGTAGCGATCCAGCAATTCGGCCACACCCGGATGCGTGCGATCGGTGGTTCCGAAAACCGTGAGCGCCTCGTGCTCGCGATCCGGGCGATAGATGTCTTCCACGTCCAGCACGGCCAGTGGCACGCCCTGCGTATCGCGCAGCGCCACTTCGCTGCCTGGCGCCAGCTTTGCGGCGAACGCTTCGCTTACGTCCAGCGTGATGGGTATCGGCCACAGCGTGCCGTCGGCCAGGCGAAGTTCCTCGACCACGCGGTCGTAGTCGCGCTGGGTGAGGAACCCATCCAGCGGGGAGAAGGCGCCGCTTAGCAACAGTTCGAGGTCGCAGAGCTGCCGCGTATCGAGATCCACGCCGGGCAAACCCGCACTGCGCTGCTTCAGTTGTTCCGCTTCGGCGGGCGGCAGGTAGAGTTCCTTGAGTTCGCCGCCATGAGGCGGCACCAACGCATCGGAGGAAAAGGCACTATCGGTCTGGGCAAGGGCTGTCTGGCTCATGGTCTGTTTCTTGTCGTGTCGGGGCATCGGCCAGCGTCGTGCGCTGGGCTGGTTGTGTCGGCCGTGGCGATCAAGCCAATCCGTGCAGGCCGCATTCGCGCTTGAGTCCGAAGAAGCGCGTGGAGTCGAGGTCGGAGCCGGGTTCCCATCGATGCGTGGTATGCACGTCGCCGATCGAGAGGTAGCCCTGGTCCCACAACGGGTGGTAAGGCAAGCCGTGGCGGCGCAGGTACATGCCCACGTCGCGGTCGGTCCAGTCGGCGATGGGATGGAATTTCCAGCGACCATCGCGCCGTTCGGCGAACGGAATCGTCGCCCGCGTGCGTGCCTGGCTGCGGCGCAGGCCCGCGAACCAGCTGCCTGCTTGCAAGTCTTCCAGCGCGCGCCGCATCGGTTCCACTTTGCGCAGCTGGTTGTAGCGATCGATGCCGGAGACGCCCTGCTCCCACAGGCGGCCTTCGCGCGCCTCCATCCAGGCCGGACTTTCGGCGGCACTGTAGACCTTGAGATTCAAGTCCAGCCGGCTGCGCAATGCGTCGATGAATTGATAGGTCTCGGGAAACAGGTAGCCGGTGTCGATCAACACCACGGGCAGTCCCGGGCGCTGCCGCGTCAACAGGTGCAGCGATACGGCAGCCTGCGCCCCGAAGCTCGAGGAGAGCACATGAGCGCCGGGCGCATACGCCAAGGCCCACACGACGCGCCGTTCCGCATCGAGCGTACCCAGCCACTGGTTCAGTGCATCCAAGGCCTTTGGATCGTGCTGCGCTTCCTCGAGCAGCGACTGCTTCATGCGGCCACCCCGGTATCGATGCGCGATGCGTCGTCCACGATGACGTCCGTGCGCAGCAGGAAATCGCCAAAATGCTCGCCCTGCCGACGACTCGCCGCGTAATCGGCAAACAACGGCGCGAGCGCTTCGAGGATCGCCGCCTCGTCCACGTTCTCGCGGTAGGGTCGATTGAGCCGTTGTCCGCGGAAGTCCGCGCCCAGACGCAGGTCGTAACGACCTGGCCCACGCCCGACCAGGGCGATCTCGCCCAGATAAGGACGCGAGCACCCGTTCGGGCAACCGGACAGGCGCAAGAGGATCGGCGCATCACGCAGGCCATGCGATTCCAGCAAGGCTTCCAGCTTGGGCAGCAGGTCGGGAAGATAGCGCTCGCTTTCCGCCATCGCCAGTCCGCAGGTGGGCAAGGCCACGCACGCCACGGCATGGCGGCGGATGCCGCTGTGCGCGCGATAGACGTCCAAACCGTGCGCAGCGACGATCGCATCGATGCGCTCGCGATCCGCAGCCGCCACATGGGCGATGATCACGTTCTGGTTGCAGGTGAGCCGGAAGTCGCCCTGATGCACCTTGGCCAGTTCACGCAAGCCGGTCAGCCAACGACGCTCGCCGACATCCGCCAGGCGTCCGGATTCGATCTGCAGGGTCAGGTGCCAACGGCCGTCGTTGCCTTCGATCCAGCCGTAACGATCGCCGTTGTGGTCAAAGCCATAGGGACGCTCGGGCGACAATGCGAAGCCGAGGCGCTTTTCCACTTCCGCCTTGAATGCGTCGAGCCCGTGCTTGTCGATGGTGTACTTCAGGCGCGCGTGCTTGCGCTCGCTGCGATCGCCCCAATCGCGCTGGACGGTGATGATGGCCTCGGCCACCGCCAGCAACTGATCCGGCACGACGAAACCCATCACGCTGGCAAGACGCGGATAGGTCGATCCATCGCCGTGCGTGGCACCCATGCCGCCGCCTACGGCGATGTTGAAGCCCTTGAGTTCGCCCTGCTCGATGATGGCGATCAGTCCCAGGTCCTGCGCGAACACGTCGACGTCGTTGAGCGGCGGTATCGCCAGACCGATCTTGAACTTGCGCGGCAGATAGGTGGCGCCGTACAGCGGCTCCTCCTGGCCGGGCTCTTCCACCAGCGGTTCGCCGTCGAGCCAGATCTCGTGATAGGCGCGCGTCTTCGGCGCGAGCTCGGCGGACAGGCGCGTTGCCCACGCATAGGCGAGCGCATGTGCTTCTGACTCCACCGGGTTGGCCGTGCTCACCACGTTGCGCACCACGTCGCCGCAGGCCGCGATGGTGGAGGCCAGCGCCTCATGGATGGCCGCGATGGTGGGCTTGAGATGGCGCTTGATGATGCCGTGCCACTGGAAGGTCTGCCGCGTCGTGATGCGCAGCGTGCCGTTGGCGTGTTCGCGCGCGAGCCGGTCGAATACCAGCCACTGCGCGGGCGTGACCACGCCAGAAGGCAGGCGCGCGCGCAACATGAAGGCGTAAGCCGGCTCCAGCTTCTGGCGGCGACGTTCATCGCGCAGGTCGCGGTCGTCCTGCAGGTAACTGCCGTGGAACTTGAGCAGCTTGTTGTCGTCCTCGCTGATGGCGCCCGTCACCGTGTCGCGCAGGCCCTCGGCAATGGTGCCGCGCAGGTAGCGGCTGTGGACCTTGATGCGTTCGAGATCGGAAGGCGATGAGCTCATGTCAGTACACGTCGCGGGCGTAGCGCCCCTGTTGCAGCAGATCGGAAAGCCACTCCCTGGCCTGTTCGTGGGTATGTCCGCCATGCGTCGTCGCGATGTCGATCAGCGCGGCGTTGACGTCCTTCGCCATGCGGTTGGCGTCGCCGCAGACATACAGCTGCGCGCCCTCTTGCAGCCAGGCGTAGAGCTCACGTCCCTGCTCGCGCAGGCGCTGCTGCACGTAGACCTTCGCCGCGTCGTCGCGCGAGAACGCAAGGTCCAGACGATGCAGCGAACCATCGCGCAAGGCCGCCTGCCACTCGACCTGGTACAGGAATTCGCTGCTGAAGTGGCGATTGCCGAAGAACAACCAGTTGCGCCCGCGCGCGCCGGTTTCACGACGCTCCTGCACGAACGCACGGAAAGGCGCGATGCCCGTGCCGGGGCCGATCATGATGATGTCCCGTGCATCGTCCTGCGGCAGGCGGAAGCGCTCGTTGGGTTCGATATAGATCGGCAACGACTGCTCGTCGCCCGCCTGCGCGAGGAACGAAGACGCCGCCCCCCAATGCCGTTCGCCGTGCGCCACATAGTCCACCACGCCCACGGTGAGATGGACTTCTTCACCCACCGCCTTCCGGCTGGACGCAATCGAATACAGGCGCGGCACCAGCGGACGCAGCGCCGCCACCAGTTCTTCCGCCGACCAGTCGCTGGCATGACGCCGCCACAGGTCGATGGGCTGATGCTCGGCCATCAATGCCGCCAGTGCAGCGGACTGGTCAGGGCGCAGCAGGCGTGCGAGCTCGTCGTCGCCGGCGGCGTCCGCCAGCACGGCCACCAGCGGGCGGCTGAGACGCGTGAGCTCCCGTTCGCGCGACAGCCACTGCCGCAGCGGCAGGCTGCGGCCTTCATGCGTCACGACCTGCTCGCCGTCGAGCTTGAGCACGCCCAGCCATTGGTCGACCAGGGCTGGCGGATTGCTCGGCCACACGCCCAGCGAATCGCCGGGCTCGTAACTCAGTCCGGAACCTTCCAGCGACAGCTCCATATGGCGCACATCGCGACCGGCATCGCGCGCCACGATGGACTGGTTGTCCAGCACGGCGGCATGGAAAGGATGCTCGCGCGTGTGCGTCGCACGATGAGGCACCGGCTGCAGCGTGGCGACGCGCGCGGGCTGCGAGGTGCCGAGCGCCTGCCTGGCCTGTTCCAGCGTGCTGTCCGACCACGGCGCCGCCACGGCATCGACATCCACGTCGGCCTCGCCCAGTGCAGCGAACCGCGTGGCGCCCAGCGCCGCAAGGCGGTCGTCGAGCTGACGGCCGATCGCGCAGAACTGCGGATAGCTGGAGTCGCCCAGGCCAAGTACGGCATAGCGCAGGCCGGGCAACTTCGGCGCACGCTTGCCGAGCACGAACTCGACCAGGCCGCGCGCGTCATCGGGCGGTTCGGCGTCGCCCTGCGTGCTGATCACCACGACGAGGTGGGTTTCCTTGGCAAGTTCGCGCTGCGGATACGCATCGGCACGTACCAGCCGCGCCGCCAGGCCCGCCGCTTCCGCTCGCGCATGCAGTTGGGCCGCCACGCGCCTGGCCTGTCCGGTCTGGCTGCCGTAGAGGATGGTGAGTTGCCCGGCGACGGCTTTCGCGGCGACTGCCGTGGACGCATCGCCGCGCTGCAGGCGCTCCGCCCTTGCGGCGCTCCATGCGGCGATCCAGTAGAGCTCGGCGGGACCGAGGCCATCCACCAGCCGCTCCAACGTCGACAGCCGGGAGGCTTCCATCGACGGCAGGCGATTGTCGATCGCTACGACGGCATTCACATCGACTTCCTTTGGACGTCCAAACATCTGGCCACCCAAAGTAGTCATCGCGTTTTGTCATGTGAAAGGACGTGTTGGCATATGCACATGCCTTCGCGCTCATTTCGGCGAGGCCGCCGGGCCGCGCGAGACCGGGTCCGGCGAAAGCCCGTGTTCCTTCACGCACTGACCACGATCAACGGGCGGCCGCGCCGTGTTGGCTTAGAATGGCAAGATGACGACATCCCACGCCCTCCCCATCGAAGTCCGCGGCTCCGCCAGGCAGCCGCTCGGCATGAGCCCCGCCCAGTTCCTTCGCGATTACTGGCAGAAGCGCCCGCTGCTGATCCGCCAGGCGTTCCCCGACTTCGTCCCGCCCATCCAGCCCGATGACCTGGCCGGCCTGGCGCTGGAAGAAACCGCCCTGTCGCGCCTGATCATCCATGACGAGAACCGTGACCGCTGGAAGGTGAAGACCGGCCCGCTCACCGAGAAGGACTTCGCCAGCACGCCGGACCGCAACTGGACCCTGCTGGTGCAGGACGTGGACAAGTGGGACGCCGACGTGGCCGCCCTGCTGGAGCACTTCAGCTTCCTGCCCAGCTGGCGCCTCGACGACATCATGATTTCGTACGCCGAGCCGGGCGGCGGCGTGGGCGCGCACGTGGACCAGTACGACGTATTCCTGCTGCAGGGCATTGGCCAGCGCCACTGGGCGATCAGCACCGATCCCGCCGCGCCCAAGGATTTCCGCCCGGACGTGGAGCTCAAGCAGCTCCAGCACTTCGAGCCCACCCATGAGTGGATGCTCGAACCCGGCGACATGCTCTACCTGCCGCCCGGCGTGCCGCACGACGGCGTCGCCTTCGGCGGCCCGTGCATGACGATCTCGGTGGGGATGCGTGCGCCTTCGCGCGCGGAACTCACCGGCGACCTTGCCGATTACCTGGCCGAACGCCTGCCCGACGAGCTGCGCTACGCCGATGCCGATCTGGCGCCGGCCAAGGCCGCCGGCGAAATCGATCGCGCCGCCCTCGCGCGCGTACGCGAGGCGCTGCCGTTCGCGGCCACGCTGGACGACGCCACGCTCGCCGACTGGTTCGGGCGCTTCATCACCCGCTACCGCAACGCGCAGCTGCCGGTGCCGCCCGAGAAGGAACTCACCGAGGCCGCCTTGCGCAAGCAGCTGGACGGCGGCGCCTCGTTGCTGCGCCATCCCTGGGCACGCATGGCATGGGCGCGCGACAAGCGTGGCGCCACGCTGTTCGTCAACGGTCAGGCCTACCCGACGTCGGTCGACTGGGCCGGGCGGGTCTGCAGCGAGCGCGAGCTGGCACCCGGCAAGGATCTGCCTGCCGCCGAAGCGAGCCTGCTGCTGGCCCTGGTCAACGACGGCAACCTGGTCGTCCGCAAGAGCCGGCGCCGGTGAAGCTCCAGGGCTTCCACGTCGAGCACGCCGACTGGGCCCGCGCGGGCGACCGCGAGGCCCTGAGCGCGATCCGGCTGGAAGTCTTCGTGCGGGAACAGGCCGTCCCCGAGTCGCTCGAATGGGACAACCTGGACTCGCTCTCCTTCCATTTGCTGGCCCGCGATGAAAGCGGCGAACCGATTGGCTGCGCGCGCCTCACGCCCCACGGCAAGATCGGGCGGGTGGCCGTGCGCCTGCCCTGGCGCGGCCAAGGCGTCGGCCTCGGCCTGTTGCGGGCCCTGGTGGCACGGGCGCGATCGCAGGGCCGGGCGGATGTCGCACTGGACGCCCAGCTGTCCGCGGTGACCTTCTACGAACGCGAAGGCTTCGTCGCCCACGGCGAGCCCTTCGAGGACGCCGGCATCCTCCATCACCCGATGCGGCTGGAGCTGGCCACCCACACGGAGCCGGCCGCCTCGAATCCGGATGGCCATGCGCTGCCCACCGGCAACCGCAGCGAGATCGCCGCCGCCCGGCTGCAATTGCTGACCGAGGCAAAGCACCGGCTCTCCATCTACCAGCCCGCACTCGACAACGAGCTCTACGCCAGCCTGGGCGAGATGGCCGAGCTCCGGCGCATTGCCACCTCCGGTCGCGGCGCGGAGATCCGCATCCTCCTGCACGATCCCGAGGCCGCCCTGCGCCACAGCCATCGCCTGGTCGCCCTGGCCCAGCGCCTGCCGAGCGTGCTGCACATCCGCACGCCACTGGAAGACGTGGACCTCGCCTACGCCTCCGCCTACCTGCTCACCGACCAGGGCGGCTACCTTTTCCAGCCCGATGCACGACGCGCCGACGCCCGCGCCTCCCACAGGGACCGGGCGTTCCAGGCACCGCTGGCGCAGCACTTCAATGAAGTCTGGGAGCGATCCGCTCCTGCCCGGGCGCTCCAGCCGCTCGATCTCTAGCCCGTCGCTGAACGAAGCGCCGCCGATCGCACGGCGAACCCGCAGGCACCATTCTTCGGGAAAACCGCTGTCTACGACGATGGTCGGTACCCTCGGGGTCGAAATATCGCCCGTCACCCCCATTTCAGATGCGCTGCTTGGGTTGCCGCGTCGCAGCACCCCAAGGCTATAATTAACGGGATTTTTCCCAGCCTACCGGCCTCCCCCGGCCGGAACCGCTGCAAGCCTCCCTTCCTCACCGGTGGTGACGTGAGCACTAATCTGATCCGCGAGTTTTTCGAATCCTCCCAACTCGCCGGCGGCAACGCCGATTACGTTGAACAGCTCTATGAATCGTGGTTGGCGGACCCCTCGTCGGTCGACGCCACCTGGGGCAAATATTTCGAGACTTTCAAAGGCCGCGAGTCGGGGGACGTGCCCCACTCTGCGGCCATTGCGCGTATAGAGGCCGCGCAAAAGCAGCGCCGTAACGGCGTTGCCGTCGCCGCCGGCCCGGTGGACGACGCCCACGCCCGCAAGCAGGCCGGCGTGCTGCGCATCCTCACCGCCTACCGTTCGCGCGGCCACCTGGCCGCCGACCTCGATCCGCTGGGCCTGGCCGAAAAACTGCCGGCGCCGGATCTGGAGCCCGCCTTCCACGGCCTCTCCGACGCCGACCTCGACACCGAGTTCGACTGCGGCAACTTCGCCGGTGGCGGCCAGCGCATGAAGCTGCGCGAGCTGCTGGCTCGACTGAAGAAGGTGTACACCAACACCCTCGGCGTCGAGTTCATGCACATCAGCAACCATGAGCAGCGCAACTGGATCTACACCCGCCTGGAGCAGGCCAACGGCAGCGCCGGCCTGGACGCCGCGGGCAAGAAGCGCATCCTCGCCGAGCTGACCGCGGCCGAAGGCCTGGAGCGCTACCTGCACACCAAGTACGTCGGCCAGAAGCGCTTCTCGCTGGAAGGCGGCGACAGCCTGATCCCGATGGTGGACGACGTGGTCCGCGCCGCGGGCGACAACGGCATCAAGGAAGTCGTTATCGGCATGGCCCACCGCGGCCGCCTCAACATGCTGGTCAACATCCTGGGCAAGCCGCCGCGCACCCTGTTCAACGAGTTCGAAGGCAAGTGGGACCATCCGGATGACCCGGCCCACTCGGGCGACGTGAAGTACCACATGGGCTTCTCCGCCGACGTCAAGACGCCGAACGGCGGCACCCACGTGGCGCTGGCGTTCAACCCGTCGCACCTGGAAATCGTCAACCCGGTGGTGGCCGGCTCGGTGCATTCGCGCCAGATCCGTCGCCGCGACACCGAGCGCAAGCAGTCGATGGCCGTCATCGTGCACGGCGACTCGGCGCTGGCCGGCCAGGGCGTGAACATGGAACTGTTCAACATGTCCCAGGCCCGCGGCTTCAAGATCGGCGGCAGCCTGCACATCGTGGTGAACAACCAGGTGGGCTTCACCACCTCCAACCCGCAGGACACCCGCTCCACGCTGTACTGCACCGACATCGCCAAGATGGTGAATGCGCCGGTGTTCCACGTGAACGGCGACGACCCGGAAGCGGTGATCCAGGCCACCCGCCTCGCCTACGACTTCCGCAAGGAGTTCCGCAAGGACGTGGTGATCGACCTGGTGTGCTACCGCCGCCACGGCCACAATGAGGCCGACGAGCCGTCCGCGACCCAGCCGGTGATGTACCAGATCATCCGCAAGCGCCCGACCACCCGCGACCTCTACGCGCAGGAGCTGGTCAAGCAGGGCGTGATCGCCGATGGCGACGGCCAGAAGATGTTCGAGGACTACCGCAGCCGCCTCGAAGCGGGCGAGCCGATGACCGAACTCACCAAGGCCCTCATCAAGGACATCGAGGTCGACTGGGACAAGTTCATCGGTGGCAAGCTGTCCACCGAGAGCAACACCGGTGTCGCCAAGCAGCGCCTGGTCGAGCTGGCCAACCAGATCCTGGTCGTGCCCAAGGACATGACGCTGCAGTCGCGCGTGGCCAAGATCTACGACGACCGCGCCAAGATGGCGGCCGGCGAGCTGCCGGGCGACTGGGGCTTCGCCGAGAACCTGGCCTACGCCTCGCTCATCGACGAGAACTACAACCTGCGCCTCGTGGGCCAGGACGTGGGCCGCGGCACGTTCTTCCATCGCCATGCCGTGCTGCATGACCAGAAGACCGGCTACACCTTCATGCCGCTGGCCAACGTGCGTGACGGCGCCGACGTTGAAGTCATCGACTCGCTGCTCAGCGAAGAAGCGGTCATGGCGTTCGAATACGGCAGCGCCACCACCGATCCGTACACGCTGCACATCTGGGAAGGCCAGTTCGGCGATTTCGCCAACGGCGCCCAGGTGGTGATCGACCAGTTCATCAGCTCGGGCGAAGCGAAGTGGAACCGCCTGTGCGGCCTCGCGCTGTTCCTGCCGCATGGCTACGAAGGCCAGGGTCCGGAGCACTCCTCCGCCCGCCTCGAGCGCTTCCTGCAGCTGTGCGCGCTGGACAACATGCAGGTCTGCGTGCCGACCACGCCGGCCCAGGCATTCCACATGATCCGCCGCCAGATGGTACGCCCGACGCGCAAGCCGCTGATCGTGATGACGCCCAAGTCGCTGCTGCGCCACAAGCTGGCCGTGTCGACGCTGGACGAACTGGCCACCGGCAGCTTCCAGTTGGTGATCCCGGAACATCGCGAACTGGCCGCCAAGAAGGTCAAGCGCGTGGTGCTGTGCTCGGGCAAGGTCTACTACGACCTGCTCGAAGACGCCGAGAAGCGCGGCCTCACCGACGTCGCCATCGTGCGCGTGGAGCAGCTCTACCCGTTCCCGCGTCCGCAGGTCACTGCGGAACTCGAGAAGTACAGCGGCGCCAAGGAAGTCATCTGGTGTCAGGAAGAGCCGATGAACCAGGGCGCGTGGTTCCAGATTCGTCATCACCTGCAGGCCTGCGTGGGCAGCAAGCAGAGTCTCTCGTATGCGGGACGCGCTCGCTCGCCGGCACCGGCCGCCGGTCACCTCAACACCCATGTCGCCGAGCAGGCGGCACTGGTCGAGCAGGCACTGGTCGCGCCAATCGGCACCGACCACGCGGCGGAATGAGTTTCTATTGAAGAGTGCGGCCATGGATGGCCGCTTTTGATCTTCGCTCAGGATGAGCGCACCAAATTTGAATAGTGCGGCTATGGAAGGCCGCTTTTTGACCTTAGCGTTCATGGAAGAACGCACTAATCAAAGGAATCCATATGTCCATCGAAGTCAAAGTTCCCGTCCTGCCCGAGTCCGTCTCCGACGCCACCATCGCCACCTGGCACAAGAAGGCCGGTGAAGCGGTCAAGCGCGACGAGAACCTGGTCGACCTCGAAACCGACAAGGTCGTGCTGGAAGTGCCCTCCCCGGTGGACGGCGTGCTGAAGGAAATCAAGTTCCAGTCCGGTGACACCGTGACCAGCCAGCAGGTCATCGCGGTGATCGAGGAAGGCGCTGCCGCCGCTGCGCCGTCCCCGGCCGCGGCTCCCGCCGCCGCCCCAGCGCCCGCCGCTGCTGCACCGGCCGCTCCCGCTGCCGCCAAGGCCGGCAACGCCGACCTGTCGCCGGCCGGCCTGCGCGTGGCCACCGAGCAGAACATCGACGCTTCCAAGGTCGCCGGCACCGGCCGCGACGGCCGCGTGACCAAGGAAGACCTGGTCAACTACGGCAAGGGTGGCGCCGCTCCGGCAGCCGCCGCGCCGGCCGCCAAGCCGACCCCGGGCGCCCGTCCGGAAGAGCGCGTGCCGATGACCCGCATGCGCGCGCGCATCGCCGAGCGCCTGATGCAGTCGAAGAACTCCATCGCCATGCTCACCTCGTTCAACGAAGTGAACCTGGCCGAGGTGGTGAAGATGCGCAAGGCGCTGGGCGAGTCGTTCGAAAAGGCGAACGGCGTGAAGCTCGGCTTCATGAGCTTCTTCGTGAAGGCTGCCGCCGAGGCGCTGAAGCGCCACCCGATCGTCAACGCATCGGTCGACGGCAACGACATCATCTATCACGGCTACCAGGACATCTCGATCGCCGTGTCCACCGACAAGGGCCTGGTGACGCCGGTGCTGCGCGACGTGCAGGACCAGAGCTTCGCCGACGTCGAGCGCGGCATCGTCGAATACGCCAAGAAGGCACGTGACGGCAAGCTGGGGCTGGACGACCTGCAGGGCGGCACCTTCACCATCACCAACGGCGGCACCTTCGGTTCGCTGCTGTCGACCCCGATCGTGAACCCGCCGCAGAGCGCCATTCTGGGCATGCACGCCATCAAGGAGCGCGCCATCGTCGAGAACGGCCAGGTGATCGCCGCCCCGATGATGTACCTGGCGCTGTCCTACGACCATCGCATCATCGATGGCAAGGACGCGGTGCTGTTCCTGGTCGACATCAAGAACCAGCTGGAAAACCCGCAGCGCATGCTGCTCGGCATCTAAGTCCCCGCGTCGACCCCTCTCCCTGCGGGAGAGGGGTTGGGGTGAGGGTTCGGTCATGCCGAAACGCCTCGCTCCGCACGCACCCTCACCCGCCCTCCGGGCACCCTCTCCCGCCGGGAGAGGGGCACTACGAGAATCGACATGAGCGAAAAATTCGACGTCATCGTCATCGGCGCCGGCCCTGCCGGCTATGTGGCCGCGATCCGCGCCGCGCAGCTGGGCCTGAAGACCGCCTGCGTGGACGCCTTCGTCGGCAAGGACGGCAAGCAGGCCCTCGGCGGCACCTGCCTCAACGTGGGCTGCATCCCGTCCAAGGCGCTGCTGGATTCGTCCAAGCAGTACTACAACATCGCCCACAACCTGCCGGTCCACGGCATCACGGTGGAAGGCGCCAAGGTCGACCTGGGCACCTTCATCGGCCGCAAGGACAAGATCGTCAAGCAGTTCACCGGCGGCATCGGCCAGCTGTTCAAGGCCAACAAGGTCACCCCGTTCTTCGGCAAGGGCAAGCTGCTGAAGGGCAATGAGGTGGAGATCACCGGCAACGACGGCTCCAAGCAGACCATCAGCGCCACCAACGTGATCCTCGCTTCCGGCTCGGTGCCGATCGAGCTGCCGTTCGCCAAGTTCGACAACAAATTCATCGTCGACAACGCCGGCGCGCTGGATTTCACCGAAGTGCCCAAGCGCCTGGGCGTGATCGGCGCCGGCGTGATCGGCCTGGAGCTGGGCAGTGTGTGGAAGCGCCTGGGTTCTGACGTGACCGTGCTCGAGGCGCTGCCGGATTTCTTGAGCGTGGCCGACGCGGACATCGCCAAGATCGCCGCCAAGGAATTCGCCAAGCTGGGCCTGAACATCAAGCTCGGCGCCAAGCTGACCAAGGCCGAGATCAAGAAGAACGAAGTCGCCCTGACCTATGAAGACAAGGACGGCGCGCACGAACTGGTGGTCGACAAGCTGCTGGTCGCCGTGGGCCGCCGCGCCTACACCGACGGCCTGCTGGCCGACGACACCGGCGTGAAGCTGGACGAGCGCGGCCGCATCGTGGTCGACGAGCACAACCACACCGGCGTGAACGGCGTGTGGGCCATCGGCGACGCCGTGCGCGGCCCGATGCTGGCCCACAAGGGTTCCGAGGAAGGCGTAGCCGTGGCCGAGTGGATCGCCGGCAAGGCGGGCCACATCAACCTCGACACCGTGCCGTGGGTGATCTACACCGAGCCGGAAATCGCCTGGGCCGGCAAGACCGAGAAGCAGCTGAAGGACGAAGGCGTCCCCTACAAGGTCGGCACCTTCCCGTTCGCCGCCATCGGCCGCGCCGTGGCCATGAACGAGGCCATCGGCCAGGTGAAGATGCTTGCCCATGCCGAAACGGACCGCATCCTGGGCGTGCACATGGTGGGCCCGGGCGTGTCCGAGCTGATCGCCGAGTGCGTCGTCGCGATGGAGTTCAAGGGCTCCTCCGAAGACCTCGCCCGCATCGTCCACGCGCACCCGACGCTGTCGGAAGCCGTGCACGAGGCGGCGCTGTCGGTCGACAAGCGCGCGATCCACAAGGGCAACTAAACCCCGCTGCAAGGCCACGGCGGCCCGCTCCTGGCGACATGAGCGGGCCGTTTGCTTTTCGCCGTCATTCCGGCGCAGGCCGGAATCCAGTAGCGTCGTAATTCAGTTGCCGCGAAGCGACCCAAGGGTTCCGCTTCATCCCGACAATCGTGCGGTATCGTCACTGGATTCCGGCCTGCGCCGGAATGACGCCTGATTCAACCTTTCGCGACGTCAGCCCCATGCCCCAACCCACTGCCCTTTGCGTCTATTGCGGCTCCAGCAGCGGCAAGCATCCCGAATACGTCGAGCAGGCCCGCGCCTTCGGTGCCGAGATGGCCCGGCGTGGCATTGCACTCGTATACGGTGGCGGCAAGGTCGGCCTGATGGGCACGGTGGCCGATGCGGTGCTGGCCGGCGGCGGCAAGGTGATTGGCGTGATCCCGCGCCAGCTGGTCGACCTGGAGGTTGCACACGCCGACCTCACCGAACTGGTCGTGGTGGAAACCATGCACCAGCGCAAAACGCGCATGTTCGAACTGTCCGATGCTTTCGTGGCGCTGCCCGGCGGCTTCGGCACCATGGACGAAATGTTCGAGATGCTGACCTGGGCCCAGCTCGGCCTGCATCGTTACCCTTGCGCTTTCCTCGACGTACGCGGCTATTACACGCCATTGCGCGCCATGATGGACCACATGGTGGACGAGCGTTTCGTGCGTCCCGAGCAGCGCGAGAGTGTATGGTTCGGGCAGGACATGCAGCAGCTGTTCGATTGGATGGAAGGCTATCAGGGTAGTTACACGCCCAAGTGGATCGACCGCAGCAGCGTCGAAGCCTGATTCCGGCCCGGCACGCGAACCCACGTAAGGAACGGCAATGAATACCCCCTCCCCCTTTCGAGCCTTCCGCATCCACAACGACGACGCCGGCTACCGCGGCGGCATCGAGACGATCAGCGCCGATGCGCTGAGCGCCGGCGACGTGCTGGTGCAGGTGGCCTATTCCTCGGTCAATTACAAGGACGCGCTGGCCGGCAGCGGCAAGGGCAAGATCCTTCGCCAATATCCGCTCAATGGCGGCATCGACGCGGCTGGCACCGTAGTGGCCTCCACCGATCCCGCATTCAAGGAAGGCGACGCCGTGCTGTGCACCGGCAGCGGCCTTTCGGAGGTACGCGACGGCGGCTACGGCGAATACATCCGCCTGCCCTCGGCCTGGACCATCCCCTTGCCCAAAGGCCTCAGCCTGCGCGAGAGCATGATCATCGGTACCGCCGGCTTTACGGCCGCGCTCGCCCTGCTGCGCATGGAAGACAACCGCCAGACGCCGGCGCTCGGCCCGCTCGCAGTGACCGGTGCCACCGGCGGCGTGGGCATGCTGGCCATCGACATCTTCACGCGTGCCGGTTACGCCGTGCATGCGATCAGCGGCAAGAACACTCACTTCGATTTCCTGCGCGACCTCGGCGCGGCCGAATGCATTGATCGCCACCAGCTGGTCTTCAGCGGCAAGCCGATGGATTCGGCACGTTTTGGCGGCGCGCTGGACAACGTCGGCGGCGCCATGCTGGCCGGCCTGCTGCCGCTGATCGCGCCCTACGGCAACGTCGCCATTTGCGGCAACGCCGGCGGCATCGGCTTCGAAAGTACCGTGATGCCGTTCATCATTCGCGGCGCCAGCCTGCTGGGTATCGCCTCGGCCGGCACCGCGCGGGACATCCGCGACCGCGTATGGGAGCGTCTCGCCACGGATTGGAAGCCGCAACACCTGGAGCGCATCGCCACCCGCGAGGTGACGCTGGAGCAATTGCCGGCTATTTTCGATCACATGCTCGCAGGCGAGTCATTCGGGCGTACTCTGGTACGCGTGGGCGCCGACGCCTGACCGCCATGCTTGGAAGCGCGGCACCCGCGCCTTTAGAATCAAACGAAACAACAAGGGGAATCCCACCTTATGGCACGCATCCTGATCGTCGACGATTCGCCGTCGCAGTTGCTGGGCATCAAGCGCATCGTCGAAAAGCTCGGGCACGAGGCGCTCACCGCGGAAGATGGCGCGGCGGGTGTCGAGGCGGCCAGGCGCGAACGCCCTGATCTGATCCTGATGGACGTGGTGATGCCGAACCTCAACGGTTTCCAGGCCACCCGCACCATCAGCAAGGACCCGGATACCTCGCATATCCCGGTCGTGCTGGTGACCACCAAGGACCAGGAAACCGACAAGGTATGGGGCCTGCGTCAGGGCGCGAAGGCCTATGTCACCAAGCCGATCAAGGAAGAGGAACTGGTGACCACGCTCAAGGAGCTGCTGCCCGCCTGATCAAAGCGGCACGCTCCAAAACGAAAAACGGCGCCTCATGGCGCCGTTTTCGTTTGGACGTCCGTACGGCCTTCAGTGCCGAGGGTCGTATCCCTCGAACGCATCGCGCAACGACTCGTAGGCCTTGCGCTGCTCGTCGCTGTCGGCGACCGGCGTACGGATCGACAGCTCCACCAGTTGGTCACCCGGATGCGCGCCTGGCAGGCCACGCCCCTTGAGCCGCAGCTTGCGACCCGATTGCGATCCCGCAGGAATGCGCAGGTCCACCGTACCAGCCAGGGTAGGCACCGGCACCGTGGCGCCGAGGGCAGCCTCCCACGGCGCGATGGGCAACACGTGCAACACGTTGCGGCCATCCAGCCTGAAGCGCGCATCGTCGCGAATGCCTACCTCGAGCAACAGGTCGCCGCTGGGTGCACCGCCACTTCCCCCATGGCCTTGTCCTGCCAGGCGGATCACCTGTCCCGGCTGGATGCCCGCGGGAATCTTCACTTCCAGCACGCGCTCGCCACCGTGTCCGTCCTGCAGGGCCAGCCGCGTGCGACCACCGTCGAACGCGGTCTGCAGGTCGATCTGCACGTGTGCATGCACATCACCGCCACGACGCGCGCGCGGCGCACCGCGCTGACCGGCACCGCCCCGGCCAAACAGGCTCTCGAAGAAATCGCTGAAATCACCGCCGCTGTCGCCACCGAAATCGAAGCCGTGGCCCTGGCCCCAACCCGGCGGCGGACGGAACTGTTCGCCACCGCGATAACCGCCGGCACGCAGCTCGTCGTAGGCGCGACGTTTCTCGGTATCACGAAGCACTTCGTTCGCTTCGTTGATCGCCTTGAACTTCTCTTCCGCGCCCGCTTCCTTGTTGCGGTCGGGGTGGTACTTCTTGGCCAGCTTGCGATAGGCCGCCTTGATCTCGGCTTCTGTCGCCTCGGGCTTTACGCCCAGGATGTCGTAATAGTCTTTGAATTCCACTGCCGCTCCCCGGCGATCGCTCCGCCCAGCGTGGCGTGCGGGAACTTTCACCTTCCCGCCGCTTCACCGGCAAGGCAGAACCCGCCTGACTCGTTGGGTCATGCATGGCGTTGACCGCCACCCTCTCTATGGTCGTTGAGATGGGTGCGAAAGCCACGTGATTCAAGGCGACAACCTACCCTGACAGGCGCTAGCATCCGCCTCCTCTCCTCCTGCAAGGCACCTGCCCATGAGCATCAAGGTCGGCCAGACCCTGCCCGATGCCGAGATCCGCGCGATCGGCGAAAGCATCGAACAGACCCATACCGGCGCACTGTTCGCCGGCCGCAAGGTGGTGATGTTCGCCGTGCCCGGTGCCTTCACGCCCACCTGCTCGAACAAGCACCTGCCGGGCTATGTCCAGCATTTCACCGAATTCCAGGCGCGAGGCATCGAGGTGATGTGCCTTGCCGTGAACGACGCCTACGTCATGCAGGCCTGGGCCACGTCCCAGAACGTGCCCCACGGCATGCTGATGCTGGCCGACGGCAACGGCAGCTTCACCCGCGCACTGGGCCTGGAACTGGATGGCAGCGGCTATGGCATGGGCCTGCGCTCGCGCCGTTTCGCGCTGTACGCCGAAGATGGCGTGGTGAAGCAGTTGCAGGTCGAGGCGCCGGGCGAATTCCGCGTGTCGTCCGCCGAGGCCATGCTCGAAGCCACGGCCTGAGATCGGGCTGCGTACACCTCGCCTGATCACCGGAGGGAGTAGCCTCGGCACTCCCTTTGCCGCAGGTCGAATGCCATGAACAGCCGCGTTCAGCGGATTCCCGGTCCCGATCATCCGATCGAGGTCACGCCCGACGCTTCCCATATCGTCGTTCGCATCGGCGGCCGCGTGCTGGCCGATACACGGTCCGCGCTCACCCTGCGCGAGGCGTCCTACCCGCCGGTGCATTACATCCCGCGCAAGGACGTGGACATGTCGCTGCTCGAACGCACCGACCACCAGACCTATTGCCCATACAAGGGTGACTGCTCGTACTACAGTATTCCACTGGGCGGAGACCGTTCGGTCAACGCCGTGTGGACCTACGAGCATCCCTACGATGCCGTGGCGCCCATCAAGGACCATCTCGCGTTCTACACGACCCGGGTCGACGACATCAGCGTGACGCCCGCCTGACGGGGCCCACACCGCACGCACTGGCGCCCCCGAACCTGCACGGGTAACGTCGCCGGGTCCCGCATCGACCGCGTTGTCGACGCCCCATCGGGACGCCGCCCGTCACCCGCGTCAGGAGCTGTCCATGAAGCTGGAGTGTGCAAGTGCGTTCGTCATCGCCGCTGTCCTCGCTTTCGCCTCATCGGATATCCACGCGCAGACAACCCCGACGAACGAACAAGGTGCGTTCGTGCTGCACAAGTTCGCGCGAGCGATCGGCAAGGAGACCTATACGATCGAGCGCAAGGATGGGCAACTGCTGCTCACCTCCGATTTCCTGTTCACCGATCGCGGCACACCGGTGCCGCTCAAGACCGAATACCGTGCGACCGATGAGGCGCATCCGCTTTCCTTGACGACCCGCGGCCATTCCTCGCGCTCCAGCGAATTGAACGATGATTTCGCCATCGATGCGACGCGCGCCCACGTATCGCTCGTGCGCGATGGCAAGAAGACGCTTTATCCGGCCAACGACCACACCTTCCTGATGGACGGCTATTCGCCGGTCGCCATGCAGCAGATGCTGATGAGGTACTGGCTTTCGCAGGGCCACCCCGGGCGCATCGCCGCGCCGCCCGGCAACGACATCCATATCCAGCCCACGTCCGATCTCCACATCAAGCTTGCCGATCGCGATGTCACCCTGCACGGCTACCAGGTGTCCGGCCTGGCATGGGGCAGCGAAGCGCTATGGATGGACGACAACAACCAGTTGGCCGCCCTGGTCACGCGTGATGCCGAATTCGATCATTTCGAGGCTGTGCGCGAAGCCTACGAGCCGGCGCTCGGCACCTTCATCCAGCGCGCCGCCAACGATGGCCTGGCCACGCTGGCCCAGCTCGCCGCCCAGGCCCGGCAGCCGATCGTCAAGCGTCTCGTCGTCACGCATGCCACATTGATCGACGGCACCGGCGCACCGGCGCAAAGCGACGTCTCCGTGTTCATGGAAGATGGACGCATTACGCGCATCGCACATGCCAAGGATCATGCATCGACCAAGGGATATGACATCGTCGACGGGCACGGCAAGTTCCTCATCCCTGGGCTGTGGGACATGCACGCGCATTACGAGCAGGTCGAATGGGGACCGGTGTACCTGGCCTCCGGCATTACCACCGTGCGCGATTGCGGCAACATCTTCGACTTCATTACCGCAGTGCGCGACGCCATCGACCAGGGGCGCGGCATTGGCCCACGCATCCTGATGGCTGGTGTCATCGATGGCACCGGGCCGATCACCCTGGGTGCGGTCGTTGCGGACACCCCTGAACAGGCCAAGGCATGGGTCAAACGCTACAAGGACGTCGGCGCGCGACAGATCAAGATCTACAGCAGCATGAAGCCGGAACTGGTACCGGTGATCACGGCCGAAGCGCACCGCCTGGGCATGACGGTGACAGGCCACGTGCCTGAGGGCATGACGTCCGAACAGGTCGTCAAGGATGGCTTCGACGGCATCAACCACATCCATTTCGTCGCGCGCGACCTGCTGCACATGGAGCGCAACAAACCGCTGCCGCCGCTGGACTTCACCACGCCGGATGCGACGCGCCAGCTGGCGCTGTTCCGCGAACACCACACCGTCATCGACGACACCATCGTCCTGTTCGAGACACAGATGCATCCGCAGACGACGCCGCTCAGCGCGATCGAGCCCGGCATCACGCACGTGGCGCCCGAACTCGCCGCGGCGCTGGACAGCCCCGGCGTGTCCGCTGAGCGCGCCAAGCGCTACGACTATCTGCTCGCCACCTTGCGCGAACTGCATCGACAGGGCCTTCCCATCGTTGCGGGTACGGATCAGGCCATTCCCGGCTATTCGCTGCACCGCGAACTGGAAATCTACGTCCAGGCCGGCTTCACGCCGATGGAAGCATTGATGGCGGCGACGAGCGTGCCGGCACGAGTCATGGGCCTGGAGAACGAAGTCGGCACGTTGACCGTGGGCAAGCGAGCCGACATGGTGCTGCTCGACGCCGATCCGCTGGCCGACATCCACAACACGCGACGCATCGCCAAGACCATCGAGGCAGGCGCGGTCTACGACCCGGTGCCACTATGGCGATCGGTGGGCTTCAGGCCGTGATCGCGTGAAAAAGAAAACCCCGGCCATGCCGGGGTTTTCTTCACCTCATCGGGCGGGGATCACTCGCCGTCGCCGGGCGTGTCATCACCGGTTTCGGGCACATCGCCGCCGGCTGCGTCAGACGCCGTGGATACGTCATCACCGATCGCGTCGGGGGCTGCGCCCTCTTCGCCTTCACCGTTCTCCGTTTCCGCATCGAGACGAACCACGCTGACCAGCTTCTCGTCCGCGGGCAGGCGGATCAGCGTCACGCCCTGCGTGTTGCGGCTGAGCTGCGAGACTTCCGCCACGCGGGTACGCACCAGCGTGCCCTGGTCGGAGATCAGCATCATCTCGTGCGCTTCGGTGACCTGGGTTGCCGCGACCAGCGCACCGTTGCGTTCGGAACACTGGATGCCGATCACGCCCTGCGTGCCACGCCCCTTTTTCGGGAACTCGTCGAGCGCCGTGCGCTTGCCGTAGCCACGCTCGGTCGCGGTAAGGATGTCGCCCTCGGCCGCCACGATCAGCGACACCACGGAGGCATCGTCCGCCAGCCGCATGCCGCGCACGCCGGTGGCGGTACGGCCCATGGAGCGCACTTCCGACTCGTCGAAGCGCACCGTCTTGCCGTTGGAGGCGAACAGCAGCACGTCGCTGTTGCCATCGGTCAGCGCGACGTTGACCAGCGCATCGCCCTCGTCGAGGTTGATGGCGATCTTGCCCTTCTGCAGCTGGAACGCGAACTCGGTGAGCGGCGTCTTCTTCACCGTGCCCTGCTTGGTGGCGAAGAACACGAAGCGATCTTCAGTGTATTCGCGCACCGGCAGCACGGCCTGTACCTTCTCGCCCTCGCCCAGCGGCAGCAGGTTCACCATCGGCTTGCCGCGCGCGTTCGGACCGGACTCCGGCATCTGGTACACGTTGAGCCAGTACACGCGGCCGGTGCTGGTGAAGGTGAGCAGCGTGTCATGGGTATTCACCACCCACAGCTGCTCGACGAAATCCTCATCCTTCAACGCCGAGGCCGAACGACCCTTGCCGCCGCGGCGCTGCGCGCGATACGTGCTGGCCGGCTGACGTTTCACGTAGCCGGTGTGCGACAGCGTGACCACGACGTCTTCCGGCGCGATCAGGTCGAGGACGTTGAGGTCTTCCTGCGAATGCTGGATCTCGGTACGACGCTTGTCGCCGAACTCCTCGTTGATCACGATCAGCTCGTCGCGGATCACCGCGAGCAGGCGTGCGGGATCTTCCAGGATCTGGATCAGGCCGCGGATCGTCTCCAGCACCTGGCGGTATTCGTCCGAGAGCTTTTCCTGCTCCAGCCCGGTGAGGCGATGCAGGCGCATCGCCAGGATTTCCTGAGCCTGCACTTCGGACAGCTGGTAGCCCTCGGCCTTGAGGCCGTCACGCGGGTCCATGTCTTCCGGACGCGAGGCTTCCGCGCCCGCGGCCTGCAGCAGCGTGGCCACCATGCCCGGCTGCCACTTGCGCGCCAGCATGCGCTCACGCGCTTCCTGCGGCGACGCCGAGGTGCGGATCAGCTCGATCATCTCGTCGATGTTGGCGAGCGCGACGGTGAGGCCTTCGAGGATGTGCGCACGCGCACGCGCCTTGCGCAGCTCGAAGATGGTGCGGCGCGTCACCACTTCGCGGCGGTGGCGGATGAAGGCCTCGAGGATGTCCTTGAGATTCAGCAGGCGCGGCTGGCCGTCCAAAAGCGCGACCATGTTGATGCCGAACGTCACCTGCAGCTGGGTCTGCTGGAACAGGTTGTTGAGCACCACGTCGGCCATCGCGTCGCGACGGATCTCGATCACCACGCGCATGCCGTCCTTGTCGGACTCGTCGCGCAGTTCGCTGATGCCTTCGATCTTCTTTTCCTTGACCAGCTCGGCGATCTTCTCGATCAGGCGAGCCTTGTTCACCTGATACGGCAGTTCGTGGACGAGGATGGTCTCGCGGCCGTTGGATTCGGTCTCGATCTCGGTCTTGGCGCGCACCAGGATGCGGCCGCGACCCGTGCGATACGCCTCGATGATGCCGGACGAACCGTTGATGATGCCCGCGGTCGGGAAATCCGGCCCGGGAACATAGTGCATGAGGTCATCGACCGACAGCGTCGGATCGTCGATCAGCGCGATGGTCGCGGCGATGACTTCGTTGAGGTTGTGCGGCGGCACGTTGGTCGCCATGCCGACCGCGATACCCGACGAACCATTGATCAGCAGGTTCGGCACGCGCGTCGGCAGGACCAGCGGCTCCTGCTCACTTTCGTCGTAGTTGGGACCGAAGTCGACGGTGTCCTTGTCGATGTCGGCCAGCAGCTCGTGCGTGAGGCTCGCCATGCGCACTTCGGTGTATCGCATCGCCGCCGCGTTGTCGCCGTCGACCGAACCGAAGTTGCCCTGGCCGTCGACCAGCATGTAGCGCAGCGAGAAGGCCTGCGCCATGCGCACGATCGTGTCGTAGACCGAGGCGTCGCCGTGCGGGTGGTATTTACCGATGACGTCACCGACCACGCGGGCCGATTTCTTGTAGGGCTTGTTCCAGGCGTTGCCCAGTTCGTTCATGGCGAACAGGACGCGGCGGTGCACAGGCTTGAGGCCGTCGCGGACATCCGGAAGGGCGCGTCCCACGATCACGCTCATGGCGTAATCGAGGTAGCTCTGGCGCATCTCGTCTTCGATGTTGACGCGAATGACTTCTTTGGCGAGTTCTGCCATCAATCGGCTTCCCTGATGAAGAAAAGGGTCGCTGCGTACGCACCCTCCGTGCGTTGGCCAGCGACCTGGAAACAACCCGCTAAGTGTAACACGTTTGACGTCGAATTCACAGTATTTATTACTTGTGAATCAATGACTTAAACCGAGGTTTTGGCGCGCTTGAAAAGCACGCCGCGGGCTGTCGAAAAATTAACCAGCGAGGCTGCGGCCGAGCTCGCCGCCACGGCCAGCGCGGGCCAGCGATGCAGCCATGGATAGAACATGAGAATGGCCGCGTAGGCGGCGTAATTGACCACCGCGCCCACGCTCATCAACGCGATCCAATGCAGCCATTCGGCGCGCAACGAGCGGCCGCTGAGACGATGCGCGAAGGTGTAGCGACGGTTCCACAACCAGGTCGCCGTCGCGGCGGAAAGGAACGACACCACGCGCGCGACGTACGCGTTCCAATGCCCCCAGCTGACCAGCGCCTGCACCACGCCGGCGTCGACCACCAGGCCGATGACACCACCGACGCCGAACAGCACGACCTGCCGGCGCAATCCCATCAGCCGAACATCGCCTGCATGGCCTGTGTGCTCGGGCGTTCGATCACGCCCTTCTCGGTGACGATGGCATCGATCAACGACGCCGGCGTGACGTCGAAGACGGGATTCCACGCCTGGGCACCGTCCACGACGGTGCGGCGCCCGGCAACGGCCAGCAGCTCGGCCGGATCTCGCAGCTCGATCTCGATGTCCTCGCCCGATGCCGTGGCCATGTCCACCGTGGACGACGGCGCCACGACCATGAACTTCACGCCGTGGTGGCGCGCTGCGATCGCGAGCTGGTACGTACCGATCTTGTTGGCGGTATCGCCATTGGCGGCGATGCGATCGGCGCCCACGATCACCCACTGCACTTCACCCGTACGCATCAGGTGCGCGGCAGCGGAGTCGGCAATGAGCTTGGCCGGCACGCCGTCACGCACCAGCTCCCACATGGTGAGGCGAGCACCCTGCTGCCACGGGCGAGTCTCGCCGGCGTACACACGCTCGACGCGACCGTTGGCCACGCCGGCGCGGATGACACCCAGCGCCGTGCCGAAACCCGCCGTGGCGAGCGAACCGGTGTTGCAATGCGTGAGCACGCCCGAATGCGGCGCGATCAGGGAAGCGCCCAGCTCGCCCATGTGGCGGTTGGCGGCAAGGTCTTCGTCCTGGATCGCCTGCGCCTCACGCTCGAGCGCCGCGGCGTCGGCGCCAGCGGCGATGCGTGCCTTCATGCGGTCCAACGCCCACATCAGGTTCACCGCCGTGGGGCGCGCAGCACGCAACATGGCCAGCGCGGCATCCAACGGTTCACCCTGCTTCGCCGCCAGCACCACGCCCCAGGCTGCGGCGATGCCGATGGCGGGCGCGCCGCGCACGGCCAGGTCCTTGATGGCCTGGGTCACGTCGGTGGCGCTGGCGCAATCGATCCAGCGTTCTTCCTGCGGAAGCACGCGCTGGTCGAGCAGGCGCAGGTGATCGCCCTGCCACTGCACGGCACGAATGCGGTCGTAACGGTCGTAATCCATAAACGGTCTTGCCAATCGAAATAGAAGGAAGCGGACAGCGTGTCCGCGACGAGAAATCAGGGGCCGTCAGGCATCAGCAGCCACAGCACCAGGTACGCCACGATGCCCGAGCCGCCCATGAACGTAAGGACGACCCACAGGATGCGGACCAGGGTGGGATCCCAACCCAGGTATTCGGCAATGCCGCCGCAGACGCCGGCGAGCTTCCTGTCGGTGAGCGAACGATGCAGACGCTTTTCCATGAGCGATCTCTCTTCCTCGGGCCAGCGCTCAGTTTCGCGTACTGAGCCACTGGTGGATAGCCGGCGGCACCTCGCGCTGGGCACGACCGGAGACATAGATGCCGATATGCCCGCCCTTGAAGGCGAGCTGGGTGTAATCGGTCGTGCCCACATGACGGCCAAGGGCGAGCGACGCATCGGGCGGCACCAGATGGTCCTGCTCGGCGAAGATGTTGAGCACCGGCTGGGTGATCATCCCGAGATCGACCGGCTTGCCGCCGATCACCAGATCGCCCTTGATCAGCTTGTTCTGCTGGTAGAAGTCCTTGATGAACTCACGGAACGCCTCGCCCGCCTGGTCCGGCGAATCGAAGATCCAGCGCTCCATGCGCAGGAAGTTCTGCAGTTCCTTCGGGTTGTCGAGGATGTCGACCAAACCCACGTACTTCTGCTGGTTGAGTCGCACCGGCTTCAGCGTGAGGTAGACCCAATTGAGCAGCTCGGCCGGGATGTTGCCCATGGTGTCGACGAACAGATCCACATCCAGGTCGCGCGACCAGCTCGACAGCATGTTGTCGGGCGTCTGGAAGTCCACCGGCGTGACCATGGTGACCAGGTTCTTTACCTTCTCGCCGTGGGTGGCCGTGTAGCACAGCGAGAACGTGCCGCCCTGGCAGATGCCGAGCAGGTTGATCGCATCCACGCCTGCCGCGTTGCGCACGGCATCCACGCAGCGGTCGAGATAACCGTTGATGTAGTCATCCAGCGTCAACCAGCGATCGGCGCCGTCCGGATAACCCCAATCGATGAGATAGACGTCCTCGCCCTGCTCAAGCAGGTTGCGCACCAGCGAGCGGTCTTCCTGCAGGTCGGTCATCCATACCGTGTTGACCAGCGCGTAGACGATAAGCGTCGGCGTCGTCGCTGTCGGCTTGCCGCGTCCCTTCATGCGCCACACCGTGAGCTTGTCCTCGCGGTACACGACCTCGCGTGGCGTGTTGGCGTACTCGGGTTCCAACTGGTGCTGAAGATTGCCCAGGCCGGCGGCCAGCTTGCGCTGGAAGGCGGCGATCTCGCCCGTCAATGCGGCGGGGTCGAGGCGTAGCGGCGGAAACATGGACGCTCCTTACTTGCGCGTGCGCGAGCTGCCGCGCACGACGGACTTGCGGGCGACGACCGCGGCCGCCGGCTCGGCGCGGCGCACGACGGCATCTTTTTCGGTTTCGCGCTTGCTGCTGCGCGTGCCTGGCCGCTTGGCGGTCTTCGCCTCCTCGCTCTTGCCCGACAACTGGCGCTTCAGCGCCGCCACTTCCGCGCGCAGCGCCGCCACTTCGTCGGACACGGGCGCTGCCTGGTGACCGCGCACTTCGCGACGCAGCTCGTGCAGGCGCTTGCCCAGCGCGGATACCTCGCTGCGCGTCGGCATGCCCAGCTCGCGGCACGTCGCTTCAAGTTGCTGCTGCTGCAACTGCCGCAGTCGGCCCTGCGCGTTGACCATCTCACCGTAGACGTGGCGGAATTCCTCGGACAGCGCAATCTGCGCGTACGCCTCTTCCACGCCATCGACCCACAGATCGTAGAGCGCCTTCAACGATTCGACCTGACGAGTGGAATCGGTGAGCTCGGCAAGCCTGGCCTGCAGACGCTCGAAGCCTTCGGTATTGGCGCGCTGGATCAACGCCTGGTACTTGCCGGCCCAGTCCAGGTACTCCTGCATCGCCGCAGCCATTTCCTGCTGCTGCAACTGGCGTTCGCGGGTAAAGCCGAACGCAGCCATGTGCTCCACATCGAAACGCAGGCCCGACTGGCTGTTCTGCAGCCACGACTGCCACAACTGGGTAAAGCTTCGCGCAGCCTCGCTGTCGATCGATGCGAACGCATGCGCGAACGGTTGCCCGCCGAGGCTCGAAAACAGGTTCTGCAGCGCTTGCTGCCAGTCGGCCGGGCCCTGCCCGAGGCCGCTACCCACGGCGCCCTGCAACCACTCGTTGTAGCCCTTCAGCGCCGCCATGCTGCGCGACATCAGGTCGTCGGCACCCGGCATCGCAGCGCCAGCGCCCGGCACATAAGACGGCGTCGCGTGCTGTTGCAGGTATCGGGTCCAGGCATCCCAGGATTGCTGTGCCAGCATCTGGTAATCCTTGAACACATCACTCGCCTGGTCGGCCATGCCTACGTCCTCATTACTCAGCCGGCATCGTAGCAAAAGCAGGTTACGGCGAACGCAAAAACGGCATTACGGGCAAGCACTTTTGGCGCCTTGGGAGCCTTGAAAACAAAAGCCCGGCACGTGGCCGGGCTTTCGTCGTTACCTCTGGAGCAAGACTCAGGCGTTCGCGCCTTCGTCCTCGGCTACGGCCTTCATGGACAGGCGGATACGGCCCTGCTTGTCCACTTCCAGCACCTTGACCTTGACGATGTCGCCTTCCTTCAGCTTGTCGGAGACCTTTTCCACGCGCTCGCTGGAAATCTGCGAGACGTGCACCAGGCCGTCCTTGCCCGGCATGATGGTCACGAACGCGCCGAAATCCATCAGCTTGGCGACCTTGCCCTCGTAGATGCGACCCGGCTCGACGTCGGAGACGATCTGCTCGATGCGCGCCTTGGCGGCATTGGCGGCCTCCCGATTGACCGAAGCGATGACCACAGTGCCGTCGTCGCTGATGTCGATGGTGGTGCCGGTCTCTTCGGTGATCGAGCGGATGGTGGCGCCGCCCTTGCCGATCACTTCGCGGATCTTGTCCGGGTGGATCTTGATGGTGAGCAGGCGCGGGGCGAACTCGCTCATCTCGGTGCGATGGGTGCTGATGACCTTCGCCATTTCGCCGAGGATGTGCAGGCGGCCACGCTTGGCCTGCTCCAGCGCCACCTTCATGATCTCTTCGGTGATGCCGTCGATCTTGATGTCCATCTGCAGCGCGGTCACGCCATCGGCGGTACCGGCCACCTTGAAGTCCATGTCGCCGAGGTGATCTTCGTCGCCGAGGATGTCCGACAGCACGACGAAGTCGTTGCCTTCCTTCACCAGGCCCATGGCGATACCGGCCACCGGAGCCTTCAGCGGGATGCCGGCGTCCATCATGGCGAGCGAGGAACCGCACACCGAGGCCATCGACGAGGAACCGTTGGACTCGGTGATTTCCGAGACCACGCGGACCACGTACGGGAACTCTTCGATGGTCGGCTTGACCGCCTGCACGCCGCGCTTGGCGAGACGGCCGTGGCCGATTTCGCGACGCTTCGGGGCGCCGAAGCGACCGGCCTCGCCCACCGAGAACGGCGGGAAGTTGTAATGGAACAGGAAGGCATCCTTCGACTCGCCTTCCGGCGCGTCGATGATCTGCGCATCACGCGTGGTGCCCAGAGTGGTCACGACCAGCGCCTGGGTTTCGCCACGGGTGAACAGCGCCGAGCCATGGGTGCGCGGCAGGACGCCGACGCGGACGGTGATCGGGCGGACGTCGTCCAGGTTGCGGCCGTCGATGCGGACCTTGGTCTTCAGCACGCCGTCGCGCATGGTGCGGTATTCGAGCTCGGCGAATTCCTTGGCCAGCTCGGCCTTGTCCCAGCCCTTGGCTTCGGCGTCGGCAGCCAGCGAGGCCAGCACGTCGGCCTTGATGGCGGCGATGGCGTCGCGGCGCTGCAGCTTGTCACGCACCTGGAAGGCGGTCTCGAGCTGGTTGCCCACGGCACCCGTGAGGGCGGCGACGAGCGACTCGTTGCGGGCCGGGGCCTGCCACGACATGGACGGACGGGCGGCCTGGGTGGCCAGCTCGGCGATGGCGCGGATGGCCGTCTGCATCTGCTGGTGACCGAACACCACGGCGCCGAGCATCACTTCCTCGGACAGCAGCTGGGCTTCGGACTCCACCATCAGCACTGCGTTGGCCGTACCGGCGACCACGAGGTCGAGTTTGGAGGTCTTGAGCTCCGACGCGGTCGGGTTCAGCAGGTACTTGCCATCGGCGTAACCGACGCGGGCAGCGCCGATCGGACCCTTGAACGGGATGCCGGCGAGGCTCAGCGCCGCGGAGGCGCCCAGCATGGCCGGGATGTCACCGTCGATTTCCGGGTTCAGCGACACGACCTGTGCGATGACCTGCACTTCGTTCTTGAACTCTTCCGGGAACAGCGGGCGCACCGGGCGATCGATCAGACGCGAGGTGAGCGTCTCCTTCTCGGTCGGGCGGCCTTCGCGCTTGAAGAAGCCACCCGGGATGCGGCCGGCCGAGTAGAACTTCTCGACGTAGTCCACCGTGAGCGGGAAGAAGTCTTGACCTTCCTTCGCCTTGGCAGCGGCCACCACGGTGACCAGCACCACAGTACCGCCCATGCTGACCATGACGGCACCGGAAGCCTGGCGGGCGATTTCGCCCGTCTCCAGTGTGACTTCGTGATTACCGAACTGGAATGACTTGGTTACTTTCGCCACGTGTGTATTCCTTCAACCTTAACGACGGAGGCCGAGGCGCTCGATGAGGCTCTGGTAACGAGCCAGGTCACGATCCTTCAGGTAGCTCAGCAGGCGCTTGCGCTGGTTGACCAGCTTCAGCAGACCGCGGCGGGAATGGTGATCCTGCTTGTGAGCCTTGAAGTGGTCGGTGAGGTGGTCGATGCGGGCCGACAGCAGGGCGACCTGCACTTCCGGCGAACCCGTGTCGTTCGGCACGCGGCCGAAGTCAGCGATGATCTTGCCGGTCTGTTCTGCGGTAAGGGACATGATTAGCTCTTCCTAAAAAAACGGGTGCGAAGCTTGCGCAACGTCACGCCATGACGTTGCGCAAGCTTCGCCTAGATGAATGAAAATTCTGAAACAAGCTCCGTATTGTAGCGAGCGGAGCCCAACGACAACAAGACCGTCATGGTCATCCGGCATCCTGCCCGGTCCGCGGCAGGTTGAACCCGCGCACGATGCGCAGTTTTCCGTCCACCGCTTCGCCCAGGATCAGCAAGCGGCCGTCCTCGTCGAACACCGCGTGCTGCCCCGACAGCGCTGGATCCACCGGAATCTGCTGCCCCTGTGAGACGGCCAGGGTGCGCTCGGCGTCCAGCCTCAACTCAGGCAGCCCCTCCAGACCCGCCGACACCGGCAGCAGCAACGCGAGCAAGGCGTCGTCCCCCTGCCCGGCCGCCGCCTGCAGCTGTTCGACCGTGACCATGGCGGGCTCCCTGAACGGATCCACCCAGAGGCGACGGAGCGCCGTCAGATGGGCACCGCAACCCAGGTCCTCTCCCAGGTCGACTGCCAGGCTGCGCACGTAAGTGCCCGAACCGCATTCGACGTACAGGGTGAGACTGTCCTCCGAGCGACTGGCCAGCTCCAGCCGATAGACGTCCACCTCACGCGAGGGCACGTCCACGGCCTCGCCGCGCCGCGCCTTGACGTAAAGCGGCTCGCCGTCGAGCTTGATGGCCGAATACACGGGCGGCACTTGGGTAATGCGTCCGCGCAGCTTGGCCAGGGCGGCCTCGATGGCCGCTTCGGAAAGTTCAGGCACCGGCCGAACCTGGACCACCTCGCCTTCGAGATCGGCGGTGCTGGTGGTGGCGCCGAGCTTGCACTCGGCCAGATAGGCCTTGCGGGAACCCAGCAGCATGCCAGCGAGCTTGGTGGCCTCCCCGAAGCATAGAGGCAGCAGGCCGGTAGCCAGCGGGTCGAGCGCGCCGGTATGGCCGCCCTTCTCCGCGCGAAAAATACCTTTGCGAACAACCTGCAGGGCCTCGTTCGAACTCAGGCCCAAGGGCTTGTCCAGCAGGACGATACCGTGCAGGTCGCGGAAACGGATTCGGCTTTTCTTCTTGCTCATGAGGTCATGCGGCCCCGCCGCCCTGCCCCAGCGATACGGACCACCCCGTTACGATAAACACGCCTCAGTCCTCGGCAGCGTCCTCGGCCTCGTCCTTGGACGGCGCCGGATTACGATCGCTGTCCTGGCGGAGCAGCGTTTCGATGCGCTCGCCCTTGTCGACCGAGTCGTCGTACTTGAAGCGCAGTTCCGGCACGCGGCGCAGGCGCATGCTGCGCGACAGCTCGCGGCGGAATTCCACTGCCAGTTCCTTGAGTGCCTTGACGGCCTCGACGGAACGCTCCGGCTGCAGGGCGGTTACCCAAACCGTCGCCCAATCGAGATCGCGGGTGACCTCGACGTCGGACACGCTCACCGACGGCAGCCCGTGGTCGCGCACGGCGGCATGGACCAGCAGGCCAATTTCGCGGCGCAGCTCGGCGCCGACGCGGTCGGTACGTTTGAAATCGCGTGAGGGCATGGGTAACTCCTTCGTCGTCACGGGGACGCGAGACGGTGGCGAGGGCGCCAACGCCGCAGTTTACGTAGAAAAACGAAGCCCGGACAAAGCTGCCCGGGCTTCGAGAACTTGCCGGACATGGAGTTTTCGCGATGTCGCTACTCACTCCTCGTCCCTCGATCACAGCGTGCGGGCAACCTCGATACGCTCGAAGCACTCGATCTGGTCGCCGACCTTGACGTCGTTGTACTGCTTCACGGCGATACCGCATTCCATGCCGTTGCGTACTTCGTCGACGAGGTCCTTGAAGCGACGCAGCGACTCCAGTTCGCCCTGGAAGACCACGGTGTTGTCGCGCAGCACGCGGATCGGCTTGCTGCGCTTGACCGTGCCTTCGGTGACCATGCAACCGGCCACCGCGCCGAACTTGGAGCTGCGGAACACCTCGCGCACCTGGGCGATGCCGATGATTTCCTCGCGCACTTCCTTGCCCAGCAAGCCCGAAGCGGCCTGCTTCACCTGGTCGATCACGTCATAGATGATCGAGAAGTAACGGACGTCGAGGCCCGAGGTATCGATCACCTTGCGCGCCGAGGCGTCGGCACGGACGTTGAAGCCGATGACCAGCGCCTTGGAGGCGGCGGCGAGCGTCGCATCGGACTCGGTGATGCCGCCGACGCCGGCCGCGATCACGTTGACCTTCACGTTCTCGTTGCCGATCTGGCTGAGCGACTCGCGCAGCGCCTGCACCGAACCCTGCACGTCGGCCTTGACCAGGATGTTGAGCGTCTGCTGCTCGGCACCCTGGCCCATCTGGGCCATGATGTCCTCAAGGCGGTTGGCCTTGCTGACCATGCGCGTTTCACGACGCTTGAGCTGGCGCTCGGCCGCCACTTCGCGGGCCAGGCGCTCGTCGGCCACGACCACGAAATCGTCACCCGATTCCGGCACGCCGGACAGACCCAGCACCTGCACCGGAATGGACGGACCGGCTTCCTGCACGGTCTTGCCGTTCTCGTCGATCAGTGCGCGCATGCGGCCATACTCGATGCCGCAGACGACGAAGTCGCCGCGCTTGAGCGTGCCCTGCTGCACCAGCACCGTCGCCACCGGGCCGCGACCGCGGTCCAGGCTGGACTCGATCACCACGCCGGAGGCCGGGCCGTCTTCGACCGCCGTCAGCTCCATCACTTCGGCCTGGACCAGGATCGCGTCGAGCAGGTCGTCGATGCCCATGCCGGTCTTGGCCGAGATCGGCACGAACGGCGTGTCACCACCCCACTCTTCCGGGATCACTTCCAGGTTGCCGAGGCCCTGCTTGACGTGGTCCGGGTTGGCGTCGGACTTGTCCATCTTGTTGAGCGCCACGATCAGCGGCACCTTGGCGGCGCGCGCATGCTGCACGGCTTCGGCCGTCTGCGGCATGACGCCGTCGTCGGCCGCGACCACCAGCACCACGATGTCGGTGGACTGGGCGCCGCGAGCACGCATCGAGGTGAACGCCGCATGGCCCGGGGTATCCAGGAACGTGATGACGCCCTTGGGCGTTTCCACGTGGTACGCACCGATGTGCTGCGTAATGCCGCCTGCTTCGCCCGAAGCCACCTTGGTGCGACGGATGTAGTCGAGCGTCGAGGTCTTGCCGTGGTCGACGTGGCCCATGATGGTGACCACCGGCGGACGCGGCTTCTTCTCGCCTTCCAGCTCCGCGTTCTGCGTGTGGGCAGCCAGCGCGGCTTCGGCGTTGTTCTCGCTCGCAGCCACGGCCTTGTGGCCTAGCTCTTCAACCACCAGCACCGCGGTGTCGTGGTCGATGGTCTGGTTGATGGTGGCCATCACGCCCATCTTGAAGAGGGCCTTGACCACTTCCGAACCCTTGACCGCCATCTTGTTGGCGAGGTCGGCCACCACGTTGTTGTCACCCACCACGACTTCGCGCACGACCGCGGCGGTTGGACGGGTAAAGCCGTGCGGGCCGCTGGAGGCCGGCGAGCCGCCACGCGGTACATCGCGGTTCGGACCCTTGCCGGGTTTGCCGCGCTTGTTGCTGGAGCGACGCGCGCGATCGGCTTCGCTCAGGTGCAGTTCGCCCGCGGCGAAACGCTTGCCGCCCGGCGTGTCGTCACGATCACGGCCATGACGGGCCTTGTTGCGGCTGTCGCCCGCCGCACCAGCGGCAGGCGCGGCCGCACCAGCGGCAGCCGGGCCCGGGCGATTGGCCACGGGCGCCGCCGTCGCGGCAGGCTTCGAGGCTGCAGGGGCCGGCGTGATGACGACCTTCTTCTCGCGGCGGCGCGGCTCATGAATGGTGGGCACGATCATGCCCAGCGAGCTGTGATCGATGCGCTGCACCGCCGGCTCGGCAGCCGCAGCCTTTTCGGCGGCCTCGACGGGTGCCTCCACCGGCTCGGGCGCGGCGGCTTCCGCAGCGGCGCGCTGGGCCTGCTCATGAGCGCGCGCCGTAGCTTCGGCCTCGGCGGCCTGCTGACGGCGCTGCTCTTCTTCGGCTTCCCGCTGGCGCTGGGCTTCGGCTTCGCGCTGGCTGGCTTCTTCCTGGCGGCGGCGATCCGCTTCCAGGCGCTCGTTTTCCTCATGGTCGCGCTGCTGCTGCGATTCCTGCAGCTTGCGCACGGCGTCCTCGCGCTCGACGTCGCTGCCGGCTTCTTCGGCGATGACGCTGCGCTTGACGTAGGTGCGCTTGGCACGGACCTCGACGTTCACCGTCTTGGCGCCAGCGGCGCCCCGGGCGCCTGGCGTGGCCACCTTCAGCTCACTCACCTTTCGGCGCTTGAGCGTGATCTGGCGCGGCGAGCTGTCGTCCGATTCGGCGGCGGCGAGTTCGCCCTTGCCGTGGGTGCGGCGCAGGAAGCCCAGCAGCTTCACCTTCTCGGTGCTGCTGATGATCTGCTCCGGATCGGAGAATTTCATACCGGCCTCGGACAGCTGTCCGAGCAGCTTGTCCACCGGCATGCCAAGTACCTTGGCGAGTTGTTTGATCGTTACGTCCGACATCGTGTTCTTTCTCCGCCGTTCCCGCGCTAGGCCATGCAGTCACTTCCGCACGACCACCCCCATCCCTGGTGGAAGGCGTCTCAGCCTTCCTCGGTGCGCCCATCCAGGGCGCCGCCGCCCGCGGTTAGCCACCCTTCTCCAGACGCTCGATCATCGGCGCGCGTGCAGCCATGATCAGCGCTGCAGCGCGATCTTCGTCCATACCCTCGATGTCGATCAGGTCGTCGACCGCGAGGTCGGCCAGATCGTCCACCGTCACCACTTCGCGAGCCGCCAGCGCATAGGCCGTGGCTTCGTCCATGCCCGGCAGCTGCAGGAGCTCTTCCGACGGCTGGTGCTCGTCGATGCTCTCTTCCACCGCCAGTGCTTCGGTCAGCAGCGCGTCGCGGGCGCGGGCGCGCAACTCCTCGACGATGTCCTCGTCGAAGCCTTCGACCGCCAGCAGCTCGGCGCTGGGCACGTAGGCAATTTCCTCGACACTGGAGAAGCCTTCCTGCACGAGGATGTTGGCGATCTCCTGATCCACTTCCAGCTTGTCCATGAACAGCTGGCGTGCGGCTTCCTGCTCGGCCTCGCTCTTGGCGGCGACCTGGTCCTGCGTCATCACGTTGAGCTGCCAGCCGGTGAGCTTGCTGGCAAGGCGCACGTTCTGGCCACCGCGACCGATGGCCTGGGACAGCTTGTCCTCGGCCACGGCGATGTCCATCGAGTGCTTCTCTTCGTCCATGATGATGGACTGCACTTCCGCCGGCGCCATCGCGTTGATGACGTACTGGGCCTGGTTCTCGTGCCACAGGATGATGTCCACGCGCTCGCCATTGAGCTCGTTGGACACGGCCTGCACGCGCGAACCACGCATGCCGATGCAGGCGCCGATGGGATCGGTGCGCGAATCGTGCGCGACTACGGCGATCTTGGCGCGATCGCCCGGATCGCGGGCGCAGCCCTTGATCTCGACCAGGCCCTGGCCCACTTCCGGCACTTCGAGCTTGAACAGCTCGATCATGAACTCCGGCGCGGCGCGCGACACGAACAGCTGCGGGCCACGGGCTTCCGAACGCACCTCGAAGAGGTAACCACGGACGCGGTCGCCAACGCGGGCCGATTCGCGCGGAATGGTCTTGTCGCGCGGGATGAAGGCCTCGGCGTTGCCGCCCAGGTCGAGGTAGACGTTGCCGCGCTCGACGCGCTTGACGATGCCGGTGACCAGCTCGCCCACGCGATCGCGGAAGGCGTCGACCACCTGCTGGCGCTCGGCCTCGCGCACGCGCTGCACGATCACCTGCTTGGCGGCCTGTGCGGCGATGCGGCCGAACTCGGCGTTCTCGATCTGCGCCTCGATGTATTCGCCGACCTGCGAGTCTTCGCGCTCGTCGACGGCGTCCATCAGGCGCACCTGGTGGAACGGGGACTCCATCTCGCCATCGTCGGCAATGATTTCCCAACGACGGAAGGTCTCGTAATCGCCGCTGTGGCGGTCGATGGTCACGCGGATATCCGGATCTTCGTCCGGATAGCGCTTCTTGGCCGCGGACGCGAGCGCCGCTTCCATCGCCTGGAAAATCACTTCACGCGACACGCCCTTTTCATTGGCGACCGCGTCAACCACCAGCAAAAGTTCTTTGCTCATTGCAGCAACTCCGTAGACGCCGCCGGCGCCGATCGGTTTTCGATTGATTTACTTCGAGGCCTTCTTGCCCGGTTTCTTGCCCGGCTTGGGCTGCGGCACGTAACCGAGCGCTGCCCAATCGGGTACCACGCGCGCGCTTTCCACCGCGTCGTGGTCGAACTCGAAGGTCTTCCCCTCTGCTTCCAGCGAGATCCTCTCGCCGTCCACCGAGATCACCTTGCCGCGCAAGCGGCGGCGTCCTTCCAGGGGCGCCTTCAGCAATACCTTCACTTCCGTCCCGGACACCTTGGCGAACTGCGCCGCGGTGAACAGCGGACGGTCGATGCCGGGGGAAGAAACTTCCAATACATAGTGGCCCGGAACCGGGTCCTCAACGTCCAGCATCGCCGACAGTTCACGGCTGGCCGCTTCGCAGTCATCGAGGTTGACCTCGCGGCCCTCGGCGTCCAGATAGACACGCAGGGTACTCTGCCCCTGCGACGGGGTGAACTCCACGCCGATGCATTCCAGGCCCAGATCGGCCAGGACTTCGGTGAAGCGTTGAGCTAATGCCTGCGTATCCATGATTCGTCTACCGTTACCGTCGCCAGAAACAAAAAATGGGCTCAAGCGGCCCATTCCCTGCTCTTAAGGAGAGCGTCCTCGCCGATGTCCCGACCCATCCAGACCTTTCCGGGGCACCTTGGCGCAGCCAGCATCGAAGCGGCGTGTGACACATGTGCGACGCTTCCTTGCGCCCAACAAAAAAGCCTCACGAGGAGGCTTTCTTGTTCTAAGAAAGATCTGGTAGCGGGGGCAGGATTCGAACCTGCGACCTTCGGGTTATGAGCCCGACGAGCTGCCAGACTGCTCCACCCCGCATCAGAGTCCGGAAATATTAGCGAGATGGCCGATTTCTTGCAAGCCTGTTTCGCAAATTTATTTCAGTACTTCTGCAAAAACATCGTGGCGGAAGCATCCGCCTCGATGCGCATCAACCGACGAATACGCGCTGGCACCAGCCAAACAGCGGGCCCCAGGCGAGGCCCAGCACCAGCAGCGCCAGCACATTCAGCGAAAGCACCAGGCGAACCGATACATCACCCTGCAGGCGCACTTCGGTGCCTTCGACCGGCTTGTCGAAGTACATCACCTTCACCACGCGCAGGTAGTAGTAGAGGCCGATGATGGCGAACACGGCACCGACGATCGCCAGCCACAGGAACCCGGCATGGATCGCGGCCTGCAGTACCAGCAGCTTGGCGAAGAAGCCAAACAGCGGAGGCACGCCGGCCAGCGAGAACATCACCAGCATCATCAGGAACGCGGCCCACGGCGAACGCTGGTTCAGGCCCTTGAGATCGTCGATCTCCTCGCATTCGAAACCCGCACGGGCCAGCGCCAGGATCACGCCGAAGGCCGCCGTGCCCATCAGCGCATAGCTGATCGCATAGAACAGCGCCGCCGCGTAACCCTCGGGGCCTGCATTGACCAGACCCAGCAGCAGGTACCCCATGTGCGAGATGGTCGAATACGCCAGCAGACGCTTGAGGTTGCTTTGCACGATGGCCACGATGTTGCCGATGGCCAGCGACAGGACCGCCAGGCAGGCCAGCATCAGCTGCCAGTGCTGCGACAGGTCACCCAGGCCGGAGGCCAGCAGGCGGTAGGCCATGCCGAACGCAGCCAGCTTCGGCGCCGAGCCGATGAAGATGGTCACGGCGGTCGGCGAACCCTGGTACACGTCCGGAATCCACATGTGGAACGGCGCCGCGCCCAGCTTGAAGGCGATGCCCACGATCATGAAGATCAGGCCGAAGACCAGCAGGTGCGGCATGCCGGTGTGGGTCGCGGCCATGTGCAGGCGGGCCAGGTCCAGCGTGCCGGTGGCGCCATAGACCATCGACATGCCGTACAGCAGCATGCCCGAGGCGAGCGCGCCCAGCACGAAGTACTTGATGGCCGCTTCCGACGAGAGTCGCGAATCGCGATTGAGCGCCACCAGCGCATAGGACGACAGCGTGAGCTGCTCCAGGCCCAGGTACACCGTGACCAGGCTGCCGGCCGAGACCAGCAGCATGATGCCGATCACCGCGAAGATCGACAGCGTGTAGAACTCGCCGACGAAGAGCTTGCGGTCGATCAGGTACGGCTTGGCGTAGACGAACACCAGGGCGGTGGCGAGCAGCGCGAAGACCTTGAGGATCTCGGCCACGCCGTCGCGGACGAACATGCCGCTGAAGGCGGTCACCGGCTGGCTGGGCTGGCCACCCACCACCAGGTAGATCGCCACCACCAGTACGGCGATGGAGAGCCAGTGCAGCAAGGGGCGCTGTTCCGCCTTCATGAAGGCGTCCAGGAGCAGCAGCAAGCACGCTGCCGCCACCAGATACAGCTCCGGCAGCAGGATCAGAATGTCATTGAAATTCGGCATGATCAGTCAGTCCTGCTTAGATCTTGTGATTGCCAAGCTGCGTGACCAGCTGTGACACCGAGCTGTCCATCAGATGGACCAGCGGCTCCGGCCAGATGCCCAGCACCAGCGTGCCCGCGGCAAAGGCGCCCAGCACAAACCACTCGCGGCCGTTGATGTCCTTCATCTCGGCCACGTGCGGGTTGGTGATGTCGCCCCACAGCACGCGCTTGACCAGGTACAGCGTGTAGGCCGCACTGATGATCAGCGTGAAGGCGGCAAACAGCGCGATCCACGGGTTGGCCTGGAAGCTGGCCAGGATCACCTGGAACTCGCCGACGAAGCCGCTGGTGCCCGGCATGCCGGTGTTGGCCATGGCGAACAGCACGTAGAAGAAACCGAACCACGGCATCACGTTGATGACGCCGCCGTAGTCCTTGATCTGGCGGGTATGCAGGCGGTCATACAGCACGCCGATGCACGAGAACATCGCGCCCGACACGAAGCCGTGCGAAATCATCTGCACCATGGCGCCCTGCACGCCCAGCTTGGCCGCGTCCAGGTTGTTGTTGCCGCGCACCAGCATGAAGGCGATGAAGATGCCCAGGGTGACGAAGCCCATGTGCGCCACGGACGAGTACGCCACCAGCTTCTTCATGTCCTCCTGCACCAGCGCGATGTAGCCGATGTAGATCACCGCGATCAGCGACAGCGTGATCACGACCGGGGCATAGGACTCCGTGGCGTCCGGCGTGATCGGCAGCGAGAAACGCAGGAAACCGTAGCCGCCGAGCTTCAGCATGATCGCGGCCAGCACCACCGAGCCGCCCGTCGGCGCTTCCACGTGCGCATCCGGCAGCCAGGTGTGCACCGGCACCATCGGCACCTTCACCGCGAAGGCGATGAGGAAGGCGAAGAACAGCCAGGTCTGCTCCTTCATGCTCAACGGCAGCGCGGTCAGCTGCGCCAGGTCGAACGTGCCGGCCTTCAGGTACAGGTAGATCAGGCCCACCAGCATGAAGATGGAGCCGAAGAACGTGTAGATGAAGAACTTCAGCGTGGCGTACACGCGACGCGGGCCACCCCAGACACCGATGAGGATGAACATCGGGATCAGCATGGCCTCGAAGAACACGTAGAACAGCAACGCGTCCGTCGCGCAGAACACGCCGATCATCAGGCCTTCGAGCACCAGCATGGCGGCCATGTACTGGTGCGGGTTGACCTGGATGACCTCCCAGGCGCCCACGATGACCAGGATGCCCACGAAGGTGGTCAGCAGGATCAGCGCCACGGAGATGCCGTCGACAGCCAGTGCGTAATGCACGTTGAGGCCGGCGATCCACAGATGGTCTTCGACCAGCTGCTTGGCGGCGTCGCCCGCGTTGTACTGCGGCAACAGGTAGAGGCTGACCGCGAAGGTGGCGATGGCCACCAGCAGCGAGATCCAGCGCGCGGCGTTCGGCCGGCTGGAGCCGGCGAGCAGCACGGGGATGGCGCCCACGATGGGGAGCCAGATCAGCAGGCTGAGCAAATGATTGAACATGGAGCAGGTTCCCTTATTGCCCGACCAGCCAATACCCGCCGAGCAGCAGGATAAGGCCGAGAATCATTGCGAAGGCGTAGTGATAGAGATAACCGGACTGCAGGCGGCGCACGCCACCGGCGATGCGGTCCACCAGGCCAGCCGAACCGTCGACGAGCACGCCATCGATCACCGCCGCGTCGCCACCCTTCCACAGGGCACGACCCAGCGCGATGCCGCCGCGGGCGAACACGATGTAGTACACCGCGTCGAACCAGTACTTGTGGTTGAGCACGTTGTAGATCGGCTTGAGCGCATTCTTGATGCGGTCGGCCACCGACGGGTTGAACAGATAGATGTAGGTCTGGATCGCAAACGCGGTCAGCACCAGCAGGAATGGCAGCTGCGTGAAACCGTGCAACGCCATGCCCAGCCAGCTGTGGAACTCCTTGCCGAGCTCACCCAGCACGTTGTTCGCCTCATTGACGTGGATGGCCGAACCGAACCACTCGCCATACAGCAGCGGCTTGATGGCGAACGCACCCACCAGGATCGACGGAATGGCCAGCAGGATCAGCGGCAGCGTCACCACCCACGGCGTCTCGTGCGGGGTCTCGTGCATGATGCCCGGCTCGTGGTGGCCGTGATCGTCCTTGTGCTCGACGTGATGGCCGTGGCCATGGTCGTGCACCACGGTGAAGCGCTCCTTGCCGTGGAAGGTCAGGTACATCTGGCGGAAGGTGTACAGCGCGGTCACGAAGGCACCGGCCATCACGCAGAAGTAGGCGTAGTTCGAACCCCAGCGATGCGACTCGCCCACGGCTTCGATGATCGCGTCCTTCGAGTAGAAGCCCGCGAAGAACGGCACGCCGCACAGCGCCAGTGAACCGATCCACAAGGTGATCCAGGTGATCGGCATGTACTTGCGCAGGCCGCCCATGTTGCGCATGTCCTGATCGTGGTGCATGCCGATGATCACCGAGCCGGCGCCGAGGAACAGCAGCGCCTTGAAGAACGCGTGCGTCATCAGGTGGAACACGGCGCCGGATAGGCCGACACGCCGAGCGCGACCGTCATGTAGCCGAGCTGCGACAGCGTCGAGTAAGCGACGACACGCTTGATGTCGTTCTGGACGATCCCGAGGAAGCCCATGAACAGCGCGGTGATCGCGCCGATCACCGTGATGAACGACAGCGCGGTATCCGACAGCTCGAACAGCGGCGACATGCGCGACACCATGAAGATGCCGGCCGTCACCATCGTCGCCGCGTGAATCAGCGCGGAGATCGGCGTCGGGCCTTCCATCGAGTCAGGCAGCCAGACGTGCAGCGGGAACTGCGCCGACTTGCCCATCGCGCCGATGAACAGGCAGATGCAGATGACCGTGGCGGCATCCCAATGGGTGTTCTGCGTGATCTGCAGGGTCTTGCCGACCAGCGTCGGCGCAGCCGAGAACGCGGTCGCGTAGTCGAGGGTGCCCAGGAAATACAGCACCCCGGCGATGCCGAGCAGGAAGCCGAAATCGCCCACGCGGTTCACGAGGAACGCCTTCATGTTCGCGTAGATGGCGCTCTCTCGCTTGAAGTAGAAGCCGATCAGCAGGTACGACACGAGACCCACCGCTTCCCAGCCGAAGAACAGCTGCAGGAAGTTGTTGCTCATCACGAGCATCAACATCGAGAAGGTGAACAGCGAGATGTAGCTGAAGAAGCGCTGGTAACCCGGATCCTCATGCATGTAGCCGATGGTGTAGATGTGCACCAGCAGCGACACGAAGGTGACCACCACCATCATCATGGCGGTGAGGCGGTCGATCAGGAAACCCACGTGCGCGGAGTACTGGCCGATCTCGAACCAGGTGTAGATGTTCTGGTTGTAGACCGGGGCGCCACCAGCGGTGAGCTGGTACAGCACGTAGATCGACAGGCCGCAGGCGAGCGCCACGCCGAGGATGGTCACGGTATGCGCGCCGGCGCGGCCGATGAAACGGCCGAAGAAGCCCGCGAGCAGGCATCCGACGAGCGGTGCCAGCGCGATGGTCAGCAGAATGGAGGTAGACAATGGCATTGGCTCAACCCTTCATGCTGTCGATTTCGGCGACATTGATGGTGCTGCGGTTGCGGAACAGCAGGACCAGGATCGCCAGGCCGATGGCGGTTTCCGCCGCGGCCACGGTGAGGATGAAGAACACGAACACCTGCCCTGCCACGTCCCCCAGGAAACGGGAGAACGCCACGAAGTTGATGTTGACGGCGAGCAGCATGAGCTCGATCGACATCAGCAGCACGATCACGTTCTTGCGATTGATGAAGAGACTGGCCAGGGCGATGCTGAAGAGCACCGCGCCGAGCACGATGAAATGGGCGAGCGTGATCATGGGGTGGTCTCCTTGCCCGGTTCTGCCTGGGGCGCGGCGGGCACTTCAGCCGCCATCTTCACCACGCGGATGCGGCTGGCTGCCTTGACGCGAACCTGCTGCGAGGCCTGCTGGTGGCGCACGCCGGTGCGGTGACGCAGGGTCAGCACGACGGCGGCGACGACGCCGACGGTGAGGATCAATGCGGCGATTTCGAACGGCAGCAGGAACTGGGTATACAGCGCATGGCCCAGCCATTCGGTGTTGGACATGCCGACGGCGGCCGCGGGATCGGCGCCCATCACCGCCTGGTGCATGGCGCGCACGCCGATCAACGCGAGCATTTCGCCGAGCATGACCAGGGCCACGATGATGCCCACCGGCAGGTACTTGATGAAACCTTCGCGCACCCGCTCCTGGTTGATGTCGAGCATCATCACCACGAACAGGAACAGCACCATCACCGCGCCCACGTAGACCACGATGAGGGCGATGGCGAGGAACTCCGCTTCGGCGAGCAGCCAGATGCACGCGGTGCTGAAGAAGGTGAGCACCAGCGCCAGCACGGCATGCACCGTGTTGCGCAGGCTGATCACGCCCAGCGCGGCGACCACGGTGACCGCAGCGAACGCGTAGAAGCAGACGAGTTGGAACACAGAAGGATCGATCACAGTAGTGTCCTCAACGGTACGCGGCGTCTTGAGCGCGGGCCGCGGCGATGTCCGCTTCGAAGCGGTCACCGATGGCCAGCAACTGCGGCTTGGTCACCACGTTCTCGCCACGCTGCTCGAAGTGGTACTCGTGAATATGCGTCTCGACGATCGAGTCGACCGGGCAGCTCTCTTCGCAGAATCCGCAGAAGATGCACTTGAACAGGTCGATGTCGTAGCGCGTGGTGCGGCGCTGGCCGTCGCTTTCGCGCGGGGCCGAGTCGATGGTGATGGCGAGTGCCGGGCACACCGCCTCGCACAGCTTGCACGCGATGCAACGCTCTTCGCCGTTGGCGTAACGGCGAAGCGCATGCAGACCGCGGAAGCGGTTGGACTTGGGGATGTGCTCCATCGGGTAGCGCATCGTGTACTTCGGGCTGAACATGTAGCGCATGGTCAGGGCCATGCCCTTGAACAGCTCGATGAGCAGCAGGCTCTTGAAATAGTGAGTAACGCGGTTCATAGGTACGCTCTCGGCATAACGCCCTTCTCCCTTCCGGGGAGAAGGTGCCCGTCAGGGCGGATGAGGGGCGGGTGCTCGCGATGACGCTGGTCGAAACTAGCCCTCATAAGCCCCCCACCGTGACCCAGCCGAAATACTTCATGCAGCCGGCGACGAGGACCCAGACGATGGTGATGGGGATGAATACCTTCCAGCCCAGACGCATGATCTGGTCATAGCGGTAGCGCGGGAAGCTGGCGCGGAACCACAGGAAGAGGAAGGCGAACAGGAAAACCTTGGCGAACAGCCACAGGATGCTGCCGTGGCCCAGGAAGCCCCACGATGCCGGCAGCGGCGACAGCCAGCCGCCCATGAACAGGATCGAGGCCAGGAAGCTGACCAGGATCATGTTGGCGTATTCGGCCAGGAAGAACAGCGCGAAGGCCGAGCCCGAGTATTCCACGTGGAAGCCGGCGACGATTTCCGATTCACCTTCCGCCACGTCGAACGGCGCGCGATTGGTTTCGGCCACGCCCGAGATGAAGTAGATGATGAAGACCGGCAGCAGCGGCCACATGAACCAGTCGCCGATGCCCTTGCTGCCAGCCTGTGCATGCACGATGTCGGTCAGGTTCAGCGAACCCGACAGCACCAGCACGCAGACCAGGCACAGGCCCATCGCCAGTTCATAGGAGATGACCTGCGCGGCCGAACGCATGGCGCCCAGCAGTGCGTAGCGCGAGTTGGAAGCCCAGCCGGCGAGGATGATGCCGTACACGCCCAGCGAGGTCATCGCCAGCAGGTACAGAAGACCGGCGTTGACGTTGGCCAGCACCATCTTGTCGTCGAACGGAATCACCGCCCAGGCGGCCAGCGCAGGCACCAGCGCGATCATCGGTGCCAGGTAATACAGCGCCTTGTTCGCACTGGTCGGAAGGATCACTTCCTTCAGCAGCAGCTTGACCACGTCGGCAAAGGCCTGCAGCAGGCCGAAGGGACCGATCTTGTTGGGTCCCATGCGCACATGCATCCAGCCGATGACCTTGCGCTCCCACCACACGTACATCGCGACCGCGATCACCAGCGGCAGGACGATGCACAGGATGTAGACGATTGGCCAGATGATCTGGTTGAGGATCTGTTCGCCCATGTGCTTACGCCTTGCTCAGGGTGAGGGCCGCGCCGTACGGCGGCAGCGTGACAGTGTCGTCGTGTGCGGCTTCGATCCAGGCGGCGCCGTCGGGCACGCTTGCATCGATGACCAGCGGCAGCACGGCATCGGCGATGCGGACCGCGGCGCCCTCGCCCAGCCCCTGGCGCTGCGCTTCATCGGCATTCACGCGTACGGCCGGTACGCGGTTCAGCGGATGCTTGCTCAGCGCCGTGGCGCGACGGAGTACCGCGTCGGTGCGGTAGATCGGCCAGGTAGCGAGACGCGTCAGGCCCGAGGCCGACGGACGCGACGCCAGTTCGGCGCGAGCCTGGTGACCACGCGGGCTGATGCCTTCGCGCAGGCCAGCCAGGTCGTCGAACTCGAAGCCGGCAACCTTGAGCACGCCGCCCAGGGCGCGCAGCACCTTCCAGCCCGGACGTGCTTCGCCCGGGGCCTTGGCGCCGGCGGCCACGCTCTGGGCGAGGCCGTCGACGTTCACCAGGGTGCCGTCGATTTCCGGCAGCAGCGCGATCGGCAGGATCACGTTGGCCACTTCGCGCAGCGCGGGGCTGGCATAGGCGGAGAACGCGACGACCTGCTGGGCGCCCTTCAACGCCTTGAGCAGCGCAGCGCCGTCGGCCACGTCTTGCGGCTCGACGCCGTACAGCACGTAAGCCTTGCGCGGCTGGGCCAGCATGGCCTGTGCGTCGAGACCGCCATTGCCCGGCAGCACGCCGACCTGGGCCAGGCCCACAGCGTTCGCGCCAACCGGCAGTTCGTTGTAGCCGGCACCGGTGGCCTCCGCGATGAAGCGAGCCACGGTACGCAGCCAAGAGGCCTGCGGATGGGTGACAGCCGCCTCGCCGAGGATGACCACGGCGCTGCCGCTCTTCATCGCGGCGATGGCGTCCTTGTCACCCTGGTCGGACGACGCGCCGTCGATGGCCGAAGCCAATGCGGAAGGCGCGCTCGCACCGCCTTCGACGGCCGCCTTGGCCAGCGACAGCAGCGCATCGACCAGTGCCTGCGGCGCCACGATGGCTTCGCCGGCCAGCTTGTAGTTGAAGTTGAAGCTCGCCGGATTGACGGCGTAGACCTTGGCGCCCTTCTTCACCGCCTGATGGATACGGTGGTTAAGCAGCGGCATCTCGTGACGCAGGTCCGAGCCGACCAGCAACGCCGCCTTGACCTTGTCCAGTTCGGCCACCGGCTTGGCGAACGCCACGGCGGCCGCGTTGTCGGCGAAGTCGAGCTGGCGCAGGCGGTGGTCGATGTGGGCGCTGCCCAGGCCTCGCGCGAGGCGAACCAGCAGGTCGCCTTCCTCGTTGGTGGTGGCCGGGTAGACCAGCACGCCCAGTTCGCTGCCCGGCACTGCCTTCAGCGATTCCGCAGCCGCACCCAGTGCGTCTTCCCACGTCGTGGTCTGCCACTGGCCGTTGCGCTTCACCTGCGGCGCGTTCACGCGATCGGCAGCGTACAGGCCCTGGTGGCTGTAGCGGTCACGGTCGGACAGCCAGCACTCGTTGATCGATTCGTTGTCGCGCGGCACCGTGCGCAGCACCTCGCCGCGGCGGGTATGCAGCCACAGGTTCGAGCCCAGCGCGTCGTGATAGGCGACGGACGGCTTGGCGATCAATTCCCAGGCGCGCGCCTGGTACTGGAACGGCTTGTTGGTCAGCGCGCCGACCGGGCAGACGTCGATGATGTTGCCCGACAGCTCCGTCTCGATGGTCTTGCCGATGTAGGTGCCGATCTGCAGGTTGTCGCCACGGCTCATGCCGCCCAGCTCGTAGGTGCCGGCGATCTCGCTGGTGAAGCGCACGCAGCGCGTGCACTGGATGCAGCGGGTCATCTCGGTGGCGACCAGCGGGCCGAGGTTTTCGTCCGCGATGGTGCGCTTGCGCTCGGTGTAGCGCGACACGCTGCGGCCGTAGCCCAGCGCGACGTCCTGCAGTTCGCACTCGCCGCCCTGATCGCAGATCGGGCAATCCAGCGGGTGGTTGATCAGCAGGAATTCCATGACGTCCTTCTGATACTTCAGGGCGACGTCCGTACGGGTCTTCACCTTCATGCCTTCCGCCACCGGGGTGGCGCAAGCCGGCTGCGGCTTGGGCATGGGCTTGCCGCCCATCTCCACTTCCACCAGGCACATGCGGCAGTTGGCGGCGATCGGGAGCTTGCGGTGGTAGCAGAAGCGCGGGATCGACACGCCAATGGCGTCGGCCGCTTCGATGATCATGGCGCCCTTGCGGATCTGCGTGGGCTTGCCATCGACCTCGATGTTCACCAGGTCGAGGTTGGGCGTAGCGGGCTGCGCACTCATGCGGCGGCTCCAAGCTTGTCGTCGACGATGGAGCGACCGTTGACGATGTAGTACTCGAATTCATCCCAGAACTGGCGCAGGAAGCCCTGCACCGGCCACGCGGCGGCTTCGCCGAACGCGCAGATGGTGTGGCCTTCGATCTGGCCGGCAATGGCCTTCAGGCGATGCAGGTCGTCCATCGTGCCTTGGCCGGCAACGATGCGGTCCAGCACGCGGTGCATCCAGCCGGTGCCTTCGCGGCACGGCGTGCACTGGCCGCAGCTTTCCTTGTGGAAGAACTGCGAGATACGACGGGTGAAGCGCACCGTGCACACGGTGTCGTCGAGCACCACGATGGCGCCCGAGCCGAGGCCCGTCTTGAGGTCGCGCAAGGTGTCGTAGTCGAACGGCAGGCCCTTCAGCTGTTCGGCACGCAGCACCGGCATCGACACGCCGCCCGGGATCGCACCCTTCAGCGTGCGGCCCGGACGCAGGCCGCCGGCCATTTCCAGCAGCTCGTCGAAGGTGGTGCCCAGCGGCACTTCGAAGTTGCCGCCCTTCTGCACGCAACCGGAGACCGAGAAGATCTTCGGGCCACCGTTCTTGGTCTTGCTCTGCGCCAGGAACCAGTCCGCGCCCTTGCGCAGGATGGCCGGCACCGAGGCATAGGTTTCGGTGTTGTTGATGGTGCTGGGCTTGCCGTACAGGCCGAAGTTGGCCGGGAACGGCGGCTTGAAGCGCGGCTGGCCCTTCTTGCCTTCCAGCGATTCCATCAGCGCGGTCTCTTCGCCGCAGATGTACGCGCCGGCGCCGAGCGCGCCATAGATGTCCACGTTGAGGCCGGTGCCTTGGATGTTCTTGCCCAGCAGGCCGGCCGCGTAGGCTTCCTTCAGCGCCTCTTCGAAATGCTCGAACGGCTCGTGATGGAATTCGCCACGCAGGTAGTTGTAGGCGACGGTCGAGCCCGTGCAGTAGCACGCGATCGCCATGCCCTCGATCACCGCATGCGGGTTGAAGCGCAGGATGTCGCGGTCTTTGCAGGTGCCGGGTTCGGATTCGTCCGAGTTGCAGAGGATGTACTTCTGCATGTCGCCCTTGGGCATGAAGGACCACTTCAGGCCGGTCGGGAAGCCCGCGCCGCCACGGCCGCGCAGGTTGCTCTTCTTGATCTCTTCGATCAAAGCAGTCGGGTCGGGCTTCTCGGCGAGGATCTTCTTCCACGCCTCATAACCACCGACCTGGGTATAGCTGTCCATCGCCCACGGCTTGTCGAAATGCAGCGTGGTGTACACAACTTGATGTTCTTTCGGTGCCGGACCGTATGCCATGGCGCCCTGCCCTTACTTGAGACCGTCGAGAATCTCGTCGATCTTCTGGATCGACAGACGCTCGTGGTAGTGACCATTGACGGTCATCGCCGGCGCGCTGGCGCAAGCGGCGATGCATTCTTCTTCGCGCTTCAGATACACGCGGCCATCGGCGGTGCTTTCACCGAGCTTGATGCCCAGCTTCTGCTCGCAATGCTTCACCAGGTCTTCCGCGCCGTTGAGCCAGCAGGAGATGTTGGTGCAGATGGCGACGTTGTTGCGGCCCACCGGCTTGGTCTCGAGCATCGAGTAGAAGCTGGCGACCTCGTAGGCCCACACGGCGGGCAGTTCGAGGTACTTGGCGACGGCCGTGATCAGCTCGTCAGTGAGGAAGCCGTGGTTCTGCTCCTGCGCGGCGAACAGCGCCTGGATCAGCGCCGAACGCTTGCGGTCGGGCGGAAAACGGGCAACCCACTCCTCGATGTGATGACGAGTGTGTTCGTTGAGTACGACGAGCGGGTCGACGTTCTTGACCTGCTCGTAATTTCCGGTGGCTTTCATGTGTGCTTTCCTCCGGGCTCAGCGATCGACTTCGCCGAACACGAGGTCATAGGTACCGATCATCGCCACGACGTCGGCCAGCATGTGGCCGCGAACGAAGGCGTCCATCGAGGACAGGTGGGCGAAGCCAGGCGCGCGCAGGTGCACGCGGAACGGCTTGTTCGCGCCGTCGGAGACCAGATAGCAGCCGAACTCGCCCTTCGGCGCCTCGACGGCGGCGTAGGTCTCGCCCGCAGGCACGCCATAGCCTTCCGTGAAGAGCTTGAAGTGGTGGATCAGCGCTTCCATGTCCTCCTTCATGTCTTCGCGCTTGGGCGGCGCGACCTTGAAGTTCTGGACGATGACCGGGCCCGGGTTGGCCTTCAGCCACTTCACGCATTGCTGGATGATGCGGTTGGACTGGCGCATCTCTTCGACGCGCACCAGGTAACGGTCGTAGCAGTCGCCACCCGAGGCCACCGGGATGTCGAAATCCATCTCGGCGTATTTCGCGTACGGCTGCTTCTTGCGCAGGTCCCACTCGATGCCAGAACCGCGCAGCATCACGCCGGTCAGGCCCCAGGCCTGGGCCATTTCCGGCGAGATCACGCCGATGCCGACGGTGCGCTGCTTCCAGATGCGGTTGTTGGTGAGCAGTTCTTCGTATTCGTCCACCTTCGACGGGAAGTCGGCGGCGAACGCCTCGATGAAGTCGAGCATGGAACCTTCGCGCCAGCTGTTGAGGCGCTTGAGGTCCTTGCCCTTGTGCCAGGGCGACTCACGGTACTGCGACATGCGCTCCGGCAGGTCGCGGTAGACGCCGCCCGGACGGTAGTAGGTCGCGTGCATGCGCGCGCCCGACACCGCCTCGTAGACGTCCATCAGTTCCTCGCGCTCACGGAACGCGTACAGGAACACGGCCATCGCACCCAGGTCGAGCGCGTTGGAGCCAATCCACATCAGGTGGTTCAGGATGCGGGTGATCTCGTCGAACATGGTGCGGATGTACTGCGCACGCTCCGGCGCCTCGATGCCGAGCAGGGTTTCGATGGCGAGCACGTAGCCGTGCTCGTTGACCATCATCGACACGTAGTCGAGACGGTCCATGTACCGATCGACTGGTTGAACGGCTTGGACTCGGCCAGCTTCTCGGTGCCGCGGTGGAGCAGGCCCACGTGCGGATCGGCACGGACGATGGTCTCGCCGTCGAGCTCGAGCACGAGGCGCAGCACGCCGTGCGCTGCCGGGTGCTGCGGGCCGAAGTTCATGGTGTAGTTGCGGATCTCTTGCGCCATGATTAATTGTTCCGCCAGTTGTCGGCCGCTTCGGCCTTGGCCTGCAGCAGGTCGGCGTCGTCACGGATGACGCGCGGCACCAGCACGCGCGGCTCGATCGACACGGGTTCGTACACCACGCGCTTCTGCTCGGGGTCGTAACGCACTTCGACGTTGCCGATCAGCGGGAAGTCCTTGCGGAACGGATGACCCATGAAGCCGTAGTCGGTAAGGATGCGACGCAGGTCGGGGTGGCCTTCGTAGACGATGCCGAACAGGTCGAACGACTCGCGTTCGAACCAGTTCACGCCCGGCCAGATGCCGGTCAGCGAAGGCACCACCGGCAGCGTGTCGTCTTCGCCGAACACGCGCAGGCGCAGGCGCTGGTTGTTCTCCAGCGAAAGCAGGTGCACGACGGAGGCGAAGCGGCGCTTCTGCATGTCGGGACGCGGACGGTCGGACCACTTGAAGCGGCCCATGGCCTCGCCTTCCACGCCACGCGAGAAACCGGTGCCGGACACGGTTTCCGTGTCCCACTCGGTCTGGCCGTAGCCGAGGTAGTCGACGCCACACACGTCGATCGGCACGCCGAAACGGAACGGGGTTTCGTCACGCAAAGCGGTGGCCACCGCGAGCAGGTCGGCGGCGGCCACTTCGGCGGTGACTTCGTTGCGTACGACGCTGATCTTCAGCGTGTCGCCGAACCGCGCAGAAAGGCGCTCGGCCAGCGAGTTCGAAGAGATATCGGTCATGTTCTGCTGCGCCTTTCTCAGGAACGCGCGATGGTGTGGGTGCGGCGGATCTTCTTCTGCAACTGCAGGATGCCGTGGATCAGCGCTTCGGCCGTCGGCGGGCAGCCCGGCACGTAGATGTCCACCGGCACGATGCGGTCGCAGCCACGCACCACCGAATAGGAGTAGTGGTAGTAACCGCCGCCGTTGGCGCAGCTGCCCATCGAGATGACCCACTTGGGATCCGGCATCTGGTCGTAGACCTTGCGCAGCGCCGGGGCCATCTTGTTGACCAGGGTACCGGCCACGATCATCACGTCGGACTGGCGCGGACTCGGGCGGAAGATCACGCCGTAGCGGTCCAGGTCCAGCCGCGCGGCGCCGGCGTGCATCATTTCCACGGCGCAGCAGGCCAGACCGAAGGTCATCGGCCACATCGAGCCGGTGCGCGCCCAGTTCATCAGCGCATCGACGCTGGTGGTGGCGAAGCCGCGCTGGACGATCGGGTTGTCCTCGGCCGGACGCAGGATGTCGTCCACCAGGTTCAACGGCTGCGGGTTGTGCATCACCCGATCAAGGGACGAGATCACTCCCATTCCAGTGCTCCCTTCTTCCACACGTAAGCAAAACCAATGACCAAGAGCAGCAGGAACGTCGCCATTTCAATCAGCGCGATGATGCCGATCTTCTGGAACACCACCGCCCATGGGAACAGGAAGGCGATTTCCAGGTCGAAAATGATGAAGAGGATCGCCAGCAGGTAGTAGCGCACGTCAAAGCGCATGCGGGCGTCTTCGAAGGCTTCGAAGCCGCACTCGTAGGGCGAGAGCTTTTCCGATTCGGGACGGCGGGGTCCGGCCAGCAGGCCAATGGCCAGCAGGACCACGCCGAGGCCGGCGGCGACGCCGATGAACAGCAGGATGGGCCAGTATTCGGCAAGCACGGTGAAACGAACCTCCGCGCCTTCGTCGGCGCATCAGTGACCGTCGGGGAAACGGTCCGGAACCGGGGTTCGGCAGGCCAACGAAGGCCATGGGCTATGCGCCACGTTCACATTGCATTTGCAGCCGCGAGCGTCCGATTTTCCACGATCTCAATCGTGAACCGCGGCATTGTATCAGCGTGCTTAACAACAACAAGCCTTGACGGGTATTCGCAAGGCGATTCGCACGCATCTTCGAACGCCTCACAGCGGGCGGGTGCGTGCGACGTAAGACCAAGGTCTTACATGGTCAGCGTGGGACGCTCCGACGAGGTCATGCCTGCCAGCAGGTTCTCGATGCGGGTGCGGGCCGCTTCGCCGTCGGCGGACTCGTTGAAATGCACGCCGATACCCGCGGTGCGGTTGCCCTGGGCGCCCACCGGCGTGACCCAGACCACCTTGCCCGCCACCGACAGGCGCTCGCCCTCGTCGGTGAGGTTGATCAGCAGCACCACCTCGTCGCCCAACGCGTAGCGCTGGGCCGTGGGCGCGAACAGGCCACCGTTCTTCAGATAGGGCATGTAGGCGTTGTACAGCGCCGCCGTGTCCTTGATCTTCAACGAAATTATGCCCTGGCGGGCGGCAATGGCCGGATTCATGACTGCTCCTGCGGACCACCGTGGATCCGACACCCCTTATGCCCCCGCATCCTAGCGACCGGCCCGCCCCGGCCACAAGCGATGCGTCGAAGGAATGTGACGGAGCGTGCGGCTCAGAGTTCGCACCATCCCCAGCGATCGAAGATCCAGGGCGACGGCAGGTTCATGTAGAGCTTGGCGAACACGGGGCCCGTCATCTCCTCGCCCAACGCATGCAGGACGTGTCGGCCCTGCCCGTCCCGGGCGAGCGGCGCTTCGCGCCACGGCCAGCTGCGCGCGCCCTGCCCGTCCACCAGCATCAGGTGTAGCCAAGGATGCAGTGCGGAGGACGGCTGCCACGGCAGCACGGCAGCGGCCTCGCGCGAGCCCGCCTTGCGCACCTGAAGATAGCGCTCCGCCCGGTCGGCGAGGCGACGCATGCGCTTGCCGCTCAACGCCATCTGGCTGCGATGACAGGCCAGCGCCGCGAGCTTGTTGGCATGCAGGCCCACCGAGGAATCCAGCTTCACCCGCCCCGTCGCCTGGCCTTCACGACCATGGACCAGATAGGCCAGCAGCTCGGGCGTCCCGCCCTGCCAACGGTCCAGGGCCAGCCGGACGAGCACGTGGGCGGCGCTGTGGTCCGGATGATGGTCGCCCAGTGCGGGAATCGCCACGAGGTTGGGCTGGCAGGCATCGAGGCAACCGAGGAGGCTGGTGATGCTGGCTTCAAGATCGGTGCGCAGCCTGGCCGTGATGCCCATGTCCGGCCATCCCAAGGCTTCGAGCGCCGAGGCATCCACGCCCAGTTGGGCCATGGCCTGCCCCACTTCGGCGCGCCGCCGCTCGCCCCAACGCTGGCGCTCGTCGACGCCAATGCGCAGGCGGCGTTCCACCCAGCGCTGCGGCCACGGATTGTTGTCGCCATGGGTGAGCAGCAGGATGCGGACCTCGCCGCCCGAATGCCTGACCTGCTGAATCAGCTCGCCGGTGGCGATCGATTCGTCGTCGGGATGGGGCGCGACCACCAGCAGGCGCGTCCTTGCGTTCAAACTGAAGGCCATTTCAGCCTCCCTGTTCCTGCAGGGTCGCGGGGCGCCAGCCGCGATCGAAGGCCTGCCCCCATACCAGCGCGACGGGAATGCCACCTTCGGTTTTCAGTTGATGCACGCCGCGATCGAGGTGCCAATGATCGGCGACGGGGCCTCCATCCACGCTTGCCTTGAGCCGCCGGAATCCATCGGTCAGCACATAGTTGCCGGGCACGGCCACGTCGATGGCCTGTTCGGGGCCAGGGGTCGGAAACATGTGCCCGGCAATCCACACATCACGGCCGGCCGGTATGTAATTCTCCGCCACGAAGTGCGCGCTGGCATACGGCAAGCGCCGAGGCACGACGACCATGGTGCCGTGGGTCACCAGTTCATCGGCGATGGTGTCCGCCATCATGCCCTTGCGCAGGCGATGCACGGCCAGACTTTCAAGTACGGGGTAGTAAGGGCGCATGCGGAAAATGGTATCGCCCTTCGGATCCATGACTGTGTCGGTTTTGTCCGTATAACGCAGTACCAGCGTCAATTCGGCGCGCTGCCCGGCCAGTTCGTCCTGCCACGGCGGCGCGTAGGCCACCACGGTCGCCAGTTCGGCACCGAATATCAACAACAGGAAGGCAGCCCGCAGCCGCGGCCGCAAGCCCAGCCATGACCATTGCGAAGCCCAGCCCCCCAGGGCAAGCACGAGCGTGGGCAAAACGGGCAGAAAATCCTGCTTGGTGATCAGCGGCCAGATGAACCAGATCAATAGCAGGTAGAGGCCGCCCTGCATGGCAAAGAATACGGTCCAGTCGAACTCGCCCAGCGAACGCCGTCGCACTTCGCGCATTGCCAGCACCAGCGCCGCCGCTCCCAGCAGCAGGAACCACAGCAGCTGTTGGGCCGCATGCCGCTTGGTCGCACCACCAAGGTTGTAGAGAACCAGCCCATACCAGGCGTCGCCCAGCGCGCCATGGATGGCCAGCCAGACGGAAAAGACGGCGGGAACCAGCAACAGGCCGATGACCGCAGCCATCCAGCAGCGCAGGTTCGCGCGGGGTGCACCGGCGGGAAGCAACTGGCGCAGCACGATGACCGTCACCAGCGTGGTGCCGATCAGGACCAGCGTCTTCTGCGACACGGAAAGCGCGCAGCCGGCCAGCAAGCCCATCATGAAGAATCGCCAGGCACGCGGAGGCACGCCGACCACGAAGGCAAGTCCCGCCAGCCACAGTGCCATCCACATGTCATCGGTGCGGAACTGGCCGCTCACGATGAAAAAGCGCGGAAACAGGCCGGCGACGAGCACGACCACCAGGGCCACGCGCCAGCCATAAAGGCGCCGCGCCATCCAGCCGGCAGCGCCAAGGGCGACCACGTACCAGAACTGCATCGCCAGGCGCAGCCATGTGAGTACGTCGGCCCGACCGTCCAGCAGCTTCAGCAACGGCGAATGCAGCCAGCCGAACAGTGGGCCATGGTTATCGAAGACATCGCGATAAGGCAGCAAACCCTGGGTCCACGCCCATGAAACGTGCGCATGCTGCGCTTCGTCGGAATTGAGCGGGTAGGCGTTGAGCCATGCCAGCCGAAGAACCAGCAGGAGCAGCAGGGAGATCCACGGCCAGAGGGAAACGCCTTGATGAAGTGGGGACTTCATGCCGCCAGACTAGGAAGACGGCCTGTCACAGGGCTTTCCCATGGATGGCTGCCCGATGACGCGGCGATGCCCTCCCGCTCAATGCCAGCCGGCGAGCAGCTCCAGCAGCAACAGGTCGCCCCGCAAGGGACCACGCAATGATTCACGCGTGCGATTGGCCGACATGTACCACCGGTCCAGCGCTTCATCATCCAACTGGCTGACCAGCGGGCCGGTGCTTCGCGTGGCGCGCGCCTTCATCTCGTCCGCTGCCGCCTGGGCGGCGAACCAGAGGCGCTGTTCGGGTTCGTTGTCCAACCATCGACGGGCGACTTCCATTGCCTCGCCGCGACCGGTAGCCAGCGCACCCAGATCCTTGCGGACTTCCTGGCGCCGCGCCAGCGCACCTTCTTCCGCCCAGGCACGTGCCATGCCGGGATTGCCGCCCGCCGCATCGAGCGCGGCCTCGGCATCCTTCACGCCGGCCTGCCGCAGCCAGGCGAGTGCGGTATCGCGAGACGGCAGATGGAATTCGATACGCTGGCAGCGGCTGCGGATGGTCTGCGGGAGTCGCCATGGCGCGTCGGCGACCAGCAGCAACAGCGTCTGCGGCGAAGGTTCCTCCAGCGTCTTGAGCAGCGCGTTCGCCGCCGCCGCATTCATGGCGTCGGCCGGGTCGATGCAGACGATCTGCCAGCCGCCAAACTGGCTGGACATGGCGAGGCGCGCGGACAGCTCGCGGATCTGGTCGACCACGATTTCGCTGCGCTGCACGCCATCCTTGCGCAGGCCAAAACTCAGCACGGCATAGTCGGGATGCGTGCCCGCTTCGAACAGCAGGCAACCGCGGCATTCGCCGCACGGCTCGCCATCATGGGGCTGCTGGCACAACAAGCCTTGCGCAAAGCGATGCATGAAGTCGCGCTTGCCCAGGCCCGCAGGACCACACAGCAACAGCGCGTGCGGCATGGCATCGCGTGCGCGCCGCGCCTGCAGCCGGCTCCAGTGTTCCTCATGCCAGGGCATCACGCTCACGCGGCGGCTCCAAACAGGTGTCGCGTGGCTTCGATGGCGGCATCGAGCACTTCCGCCGGCGTAAGGCTCGCATCGATGATGCGAAACCGCTGGGGCTGCTCGGCGGCTCGCTCGCGATAGGTGGCGCGCACGCGCTCGAAGAAGGCGTCGGCCTCGCTTTCGATGCGGTCGGCCTCGCCGCGTCCCGCGGCACGCGCGCGACCGGTCGCCACGGGCAGGTCGAGCAGCAAGGTGAGATCGGGCGTCAAACCTTCGGTCGCCCATTGTTCGAGCAAGGCGATCCGTTCCTTCGGCACACCACGGCCGCCGCCCTGGTAGGCATAGCTGGCGTCGGTGAAGCGGTCGCAAAGCACCCAGTGCCCCGCGGCGAGCGCGGGCTCGATGCGTTCGCGCACCAGCTGCGCGCGCGAGGCGAACATCAACAACAGCTCAGCCTCCGCGGACATGTCATGGCGTGCTGCGTCGAGCACGATGGCGCGCACGGCTTCGCCCAACGGCGTGCCCCCTGGCTCACGGGTCTGCACCAACGCCACGCCCTGTTCGACGAGATGCTTCTGCAGGCCGGCGAGCAAGGTGCTCTTGCCGGCGCCCTCGCCGCCTTCAAGCGAAATGAATTTGCCGCGTAGGGTCATTGGCAGCGCTTCAACTGGTAGCAGGCCACGTTGCGATTGTGCTCATCCAGTGAAGAGGAGAACACATGCGAACCGTCGCCACGGGAAACGAAATAAAGCTCGGTGCCCTGGGCCGGATGCAGCGCCGCTTCGATGGCCGGCTTGCCCGGCATGGCGATTGGCGTCGGCGGCAGCCCCTGGCGCGTATACGTATTGTACGGCGTGTCGGTGGTGAGGTCCGACTTGTGGATGTTGCCGGCGTAGCTCTCGCCCATGCCGTAGATCACCGTGGGATCGGTCTGCAGCAGCATGTGGTTCTGCAGGCGACGCACGAACACACCGGCGATGCGTGGGCGCTCGTCGGCGCGACCGGTTTCCTTCTCCACGATGGAAGCGAGGATCAGCGCATCGTATGGCGTCGCCAGCGGCACCTGCTTGTCGCGCTGGGCCCACAGCGTATCGAGCATCTTCGCCATGGCCGCGTGGGCACGACGCAAAATGTCCAGGTCGGTGTCACCTTTCACGTAGGCGTAGGTCTCGGGCAGGAAGCGCCCCTCCGGCATCTCGCCAGGCGCGCCGATCTTCGCCATCAGCTGGGCATCATCCAGCGTGGCGCCGTCCTGCCGCAGCTTGTCGGCCTTGGCCAGGGCTTGGCGCAAATCGCGGAAGGTCCAGCCGTCGACGATGGTGAAGTTGCGCTGCAGCACCTTGCCCGCGGCCATGTTGAGCAGCAGGTCGCGCGGCGTCATGCCGGCGGTCAGTGCGTATTCGCCCGCGTGCAGGCGGCCTGCCACGCGCAGCTGCTCGGCCAGCACGCGCCAGTACAACGGACCCGTCGTGGTGACATGCTGCTCGCGCAGCAGGCCGACGACATCGCGCAGGTTGCTGCCCTTGCCTACGTCGATGCTGGTCGCTTGCGCGGAAACGGCCAACGGGGTTCGCGCGAAGCGCTGGTAGTCGATCCAGCCGTAGGCCACGGCGCCCGCCACGGCCAACAGCACCAGCACGGCGAGCGCACGCCAGAACGCCCGCCCATGCATCTTCACTCGGTTCATGCCTGCTCCATCGGGAAACCCAGTCCGCACCAGTGCCGCTGCATGGCGCGGGTAACCGGGCCGGGACCATACACCGTATCGCCCACGGCCTGAACGGGCAGGATGCCTCGGACGCCGGAAGTGAGGAAGACCTCACGGGCATGTTGCAGCTGGTCCGGGCGCAGGGTGGTCACCTGCGCATCCGGGCGAGCGGACAGCACCTCGGCGCGGGCCACGCCCGCCACGCCACAACGTTCGACGGACGGCGTGACCAGCGTGCCATCGATCACCGCGAACAGGTTGGCCATGGTGGCCGAAATGACGTTGCCATCGAGATCGAGCAGCAGCCCTTCGGGAATGGCGGCTTCGCTCCACTCCGCTCGTGCGAGCACCTGTTCCAGGCGATTGAGGTGCTTCATGCCGGCGAGCAACGGCTGCAGTCCGAGACGCGTTTCGCACCAGCGCACGCGGATACCCTGCAGATAGGAGTCGCCATGCATCGCGGGTGCCTCGAACGCCGCCACGATGCGCGTGGGCTGCGGCGATGCTGGTGGCGCGTAACCGCGTGGCCCCACGCCACGCGTCAGCGTGATGCGCACCACGGCATGATCCCATCCGGCCGATACCGCCGCGGCCTCGCGCAAGCATTGTTCGGCGTCTGGTGCAGGTATTCCCAGACGTCGGCAGCCATCCTGCAGGCGCTGCTGGTGTCGCGCCCATAACGGAGCCAGGCCGTGCACGAAGCGAATGGTTTCGAACAGGCCATCACCGTAGGCTACACCACGGTCGGCGACGGAAAGGGTATCGGCCGGCGCACCATTGACGAGGACGCGCACGGCAGCCATCAGCCCTGCACTCCCAGGGCACGCAGCAGCCCGCGCGCCTTCGCACGCGTTTCGTCCAGTTCCTTGTCCGCCACCGAATCGGCGACGATGCCGGCGCCCGCGCGCAAGGTGACCTGGCAGCCGGACAGCGTGAACGTGCGAATGAGGATATTGAGGTCCAGATCGCCATTGCGATCGAGGTAGCCGAGCGCGCCGGTATAGGCGCCTCGCGGTGCGTCCTCCAGCGCGGCGATGATCTCCATGCAACGCACCTTCGGACAGCCGGTGATGGTGCCGCCTGGAAACGTCGCGGCGATCACCTGCCCCGGCGTCACATCCGCACGCAGCCGACCACGCACGTTGGAAACGATGTGATGCACGTGCGCGTAGCTTTCCACCACCATCAGCTCGTTCACCTCGACGGTACCCGGCACGCAGACGCGTCCCAGGTCGTTGCGCTCGAGATCGATAAGCATCACGTGCTCGGCGCGCTCCTTGGGATGCGTGCTGAGTTCGAGGATGCGCGCTCCTTCGTCATCGTCGGGCGTCCGTGGACGCGTACCGGCGATGGGACGGGTTTGCGCGAGCCCGTTGCGTACTTCCACCAGCCGCTCCGGCGAGGAACTGACCACGGCCCACCCCTGTTGCTGCAGCAGACCGGCAAAAGGCGCGGGATTGGCCTGTCTCAACGCGGCATACAACGAAGCGGCGGCGGGCGGCGTTGCATAGTGCGCGTGCCACGCGCGGGAAAGGTTCACCTGGAAAATGTCGCCGGCATGCAGGTGTTCATGGATGCGATCGACGCCGCGGAGAAAGAGCGACGGCGCGTCCTCGCCGCAGGCATCGGGGGCGCCGAGCGCCGCCGGCAAGGCGTCGACCGCGAGGTCCGCCTCCATCGCGTCGAGCCATGCCTCGTGACCAGCTTCGGCAATGAGTACCGTGCGATGACGCTCATGATCGACCACGATCGCCGCGGGGCAACGCACGGCCAAGGCCACCGGAATGTCGTCGGGCATGCGCAGGCGCAAACGTGGCTCGATATCGCCGGCAAGCTCGTAGGCGAGCAGCAACAACCATCCGCCATGGAACGGGAGCTCGTCCGCATCGCCTCGCGGCAACCGCTCCGCTCTCCACGCGTCATCGAGCGCATCGAGGAAACGCCCCGGGCGTTCATGACCCTTGCCGTCGCGCAGCCGCCCGTCCGCGCACAGCGTCAGGCTTTCCTGCGGAAAGGCGAAGAGGATGTCGTAGCGCGCCTGCGCCGAACCCTGCGTCACGCTCTGCAGCAGGCCGGGATAGCGCTCCGGAAATGCAGCGGCCGGCGCGAGGAGATCGCGCCGGCCGTGCAAGGTACGCTTGTGGAACGTGGTCACGCCGCTCAAACGCGACGGAATGCCAGCGTGCCGTTGGTGCCACCGAAGCCGAACGAGTTGGAGATGGCCACGTCGAGCTTGGCTTCACGCGCGGTATGCGCCACGAAGTCGAGGTCGCAGCCTTCGCTGGGCTCGTCCAGGTTGATGGTGGGCGGCAGCACCTGGTCGCGCAGCGCCAGGATGGTGAAGATGGCTTCCACGCCACCGGCCGCACCGAGCAGGTGACCGGTCACCGACTTGGTCGAGCTCATCGCCAGCTTGTAGGCGTGATCGCCGAATACGCGCTTGGCGGCCAGCACTTCACCCAGGTCACCCAGCGGCGTCGAGGTGCCGTGCGCGTTGATGTACTGCACCTCGGCCGGATTGAGCTTGGCGTCCTTCAACGCGCTTTCCATGCAGCGCGCCGCACCTTCGCCACCCTCGCTGGGCGCGGTGATATGGAAGGCATCGCCGCTCATGCCGAAGCCCACGAGCTCGGCGTAGATCTTCGCGCCGCGCGCCTTGGCGTGTTCGTACTCTTCGAGCACCATCACGCCGGCGCCTTCGGACAGCACGAAGCCGTCGCGGTCCTTGTCCCACGGACGGCTGGCCTTGGTCGGCTCGTCGTTGCGGGTGGACATGGCCTTGGCCGAGCAGAAGCCCGCCATCGCCGTGCCAGTAGTGGCGAATTCGGCGCCGCCGGCGATCATCACGTCGGCATCGCCGTACTGGATCATGCGCGCGGCCAGGCCGATGTTGTGGGTGCCGGTGGTGCACGCGGTCACGCACGCGATGTTCGGGCCCTTCAGGCCGTACATGATCGAGAGGTGACCCGACACCATGTTGATGATCGACGAGGGCACGAAGAACGGAGACACGCGACGCGGCCCCTTGTCGTGCAGCTCGATCGAGGTGTGTTCGATGGTGTGCAGGCCGCCGATGCCGGCCGCCACGGCCACGCCGATGCGCGGCGCGTTCTGTTCCGTCACTTCCAGGCCGGAATCGCGCAGGGCTTGCGTGCCTGCGGCGATGCCGTAATGGATGAACGGATCCATTTTCTTGATTTCTTTGGGGGCGATCCATTGCGCAGGATCGAAATCACGTACCTGACCGGCAATGCGCGTGGCATAGGCGGTGGCGTCGAAATGGGTAACCTCGCCAATGCCGCTCACGCCCTTGAGGATGTTGTCCCAGGCGCTGGCGATATCGTTGCCCACCGGCGAAATGATGCCGAGGCCGGTTACAACCACACGTCGTTTGCTCATACTGATCTTCCCTCGAGTTTCCGTGGTGCCATCGCTTCGGATGGCCTTTCCGCGCTATCGCGGCCACGTCATCCGGGCCCTTCGGTGCGCGGCGCACACCATACGGGATCGGACGTTGCAAATTGCAGAAACGAAAACTGCGCCAATGTGGCGCAGCTTCCGATATCGCCGGTGGTCGGGCGCATGCTCAGATGCGCCGGCCACAACGGAGCGATCACTCCTTGGTGTGGGCCTTGATGTAGTCAACGGCCTGCTGCACCGTGGTGATCTTCTCGGCCTCTTCGTCCGGAATCTCGGTCTCGAACTCTTCCTCGAGAGCCATCACCAGCTCAACGGTGTCCAGCGAATCAGCGCCCAGATCGTCCACGAACGAAGCGTTCGCCGTGACTTCATCTTCCTTCACGCCCAACTGCTCGACGACGATTTTCTTGACGCGCTCTTCGATGGTGCTCATGTTGCCAATACCTCCCAAGGAGTAGTTACCTGTCACACCGGCCTCAGGGCCGGCATATGGCCGGCGGATTGTAGTGGCTAAGCCTCATGGCTGCCATGGTCCGCCAGCGGTGGTTAAACGCAGGCCACGGGACCGGCGCGAAAGAAGCAATTGTCGCCTAAAACGAATCCGCTTGCGACAACTCCTTGTTAAGCCGGCCCGTGCCGGCGCGCCCGGCACCCCTCCAGCAAGCTGGAGCGGCATCCGGCCGTTTCAAACAATGCAGGGTGCGGCGGGGGTTGCCGCCGATTCCTCATGCCTTATGGCATGTACATGCCGCCGTTGACGTGCAGCGTCTCACCGGTGATGTAAGACGCCGCCGGAGAGGCCAGGAAGGCCACCGCCTTCGCGATGTCGCTGGCTTCGCCGAGGCGGCCAAGCGCGATCTGGCCGAGCAGCGCCGTCTTGGATTCCTCGGGCAGCGCACGGGTCATGTCGGTGTCGATGAAGCCCGGGGCCACCACGTTGACGGTGATGCCACGCGAACCGATTTCCCGCGCCAGCGACTTGGAGAACGCGATGATGCCGGCCTTCGCCGCGGCGTAGTTGGCCTGGCCCGGATTGCCGGTGAGGCCGATCACCGAGGCGATGGAAATGATGCGACCCTTGCGTGCCTTCATCATGCCGCGCATGACCGCCTTGGAAGCGCGATAGACCGAGGTGAGATTGGTATCGAGAATGGCCTGCCAGTCCTCGTCGCGCATGCGCATCAGCAATTGGTCGCGCGTGATGCCGGCGTTGTTCACCAGGATCGACACGGCACCGAATTCCTTGGTGATGTCGTCGATCAACTTTTCGACGGCGCCCTCGCCCGTAACGTTGAGGACGCGGCCGTGGCCGCCGTTTGGCGCCAGCCGGTCGCCGATCGCGGCCGCGCCGCTTTCGCTGGTGGCGGTGCCGATGACGGTCGCGCCAAGCGATGCCAGTTCATCGGCAATGGCGGCACCGATGCCGCGGCTGGCGCCGGTGACGAGGGCGATCTCACCTTGCAGTGTCTTGCTCATCTGTCAGTTCCCTTTGGGTGGCCGGACGTCGATACGTCCAACGCATGATGTCTGTAAAGCGGCTCAGGCCCACTCGGTACGCGCGGCATCGATGTCCGCAGGCGCCCCGATGGCGCGCGCCTCGACGCTCTTGTCGATGCGCTTGATGAGACCGGCGAGCACCTTGCCCGGGCCCGCCTCGGCCATGCGCGTGGCGCCACCGGCCACCAGCGCCTGCACGCATTCGGTCCAGCGCACCGGCAGGTACAGCTGGCGCTGCAATGCGCCACGGATATCTTCGAGCGTGCCGTAGCTGCGCGCTTCGGCATTCTGGATCACGGGAATCGACGGCAGCTGCCACGAGATCGACGCCATGCGCTCGCCCAGTCGATCGGACGCATCACGCATCAGCGCGCAATGCGAAGGCACGGATACGGCCAGCTTGATCGCCTTCTTCACGCCCTGCTCGGCCAGCTTGGCGAGCGCGCGATCCACGGCTTCGGCGCTGCCGGCGATGACGAGCTGGCCCGGCGAATTGAAGTTCGCCGGCGACACCACCTGGCCCTGCGCCACTTCGTCACACACGGCCGCGATCTGCGCGTCATCACCACCGAGGATGGCGGCCATCGCACCCACGCCCGGCGGAACCGCCGCCTGCATCAGGCGGCCGCGCTCGGCCACCAATGCGGCCGCGTCATTCAGCGACAAGGCTCCGGCGCATACCAGCGCGCTGTACTCGCCCAGGCTGTGACCCGAGAGCTGCGCGGGCTGCACGCCGCCAAGCTTCTGCCATACGCGCCACACGGCCACGCTGGCCGCCAGCAAGGCCGGCTGGGTGTTTTCGGTACGGTTGAGGTCCTCTTCCGGCCCCTGCTGGCTCAGCACCCAAAGGTCGACGCCAGCGCCTTGCGAGGCTTCGTCGAACGTGGCCTTCACTTCCGGATGGGCGGCGGCCAGTTCGGCCAGCATGCCCACGGACTGGGAGCCCTGCCCCGGGAAAACGAATGCGAGCGTAGCGGCGGTCTGGGTCATGGAGCGCGAATCTTCCGAATCGAAAAACGGAATGGTGCCAGTATTGGCCGCCATACGCAGCTGTATTCGCACGGAAATGGGCGCTTGGCCTGTTTCCTGCCCCGGCGCTTTCGCATGTTTTTCCGTCAATGGCTGACATCTGGAGCACGGTGCAGTCGCTTTCCGGTTGAGGAGCCTTTTGCCTCGACGCCGTCAACGGAAGGCTGCCGCACGGAAATGGCGGCAAAAAAATGCCGCCCCGTGGGCGGCATTTTCAGTGCGGCAACGGTCAAGCTCAGTAACGCAGCAGCGCCGAAGCCCAGGTAAAACCACCGCCGAAAGCTTCGAGCAGCAGATTCTGGCCGCGCTGCACCTTGCCCGAACGCACGGCGTAGTCCAGCGCCAGCGGCACCGAGCCCGAGGAGGTGTTGGCGTGCTCCTGCACGGTGACGACGACCTGCTCCATCGGCATGTCCAGGCGCTTGGCCGTGGCTTCGATGATGCGAAGGTTGGCCTGGTGCGGGATCAGCCAGTCGATCTGCGAAGCTTCCATGCCGGCGGCCTGCAGCGTTTCGTCCACCAGCGAATCCAACGTCTTCACCGCGACCTTGAACACTTCGCGGCCGGACATGTTGATGCGCACGCCGTGGTTCAGCTCGTCGTCCTTGAAGCCCACGGACACGCCCACCGGGTTGTACAGCAGGTGCTTGAAACCGCCGTCGGCATGCAACAGAGTGGCGTAGATGCCGGGTTCTTCAGAGGCCTCCAGCACCACGGCGCCGGCGCCGTCACCGAACAGCACGCAGGTTTCGCGCTCGTTCCAGTCGATCATGCGGGTCAGCGTTTCGGCGCCGATCACCAGCACTTTCTTGGACTGGCCACTGCGAATGAACTTGTCGGCAATGCCCAGCGCGTAGACGAAGCCCGAGCAGGCCGCGTTGACGTCAAATGCGGCGCAGCCGTTGGCCCCCAGGCGATGCTGAACGAGGCAGGCGGTGGACGGGAAAATGATGTCGGGCGTGGTGGTGCCCAGCACGATCAGGTCGAGCTCGGACGCCTTGACGCCGGCCGCCTCGAGGGCGCGCTGCGCAGCCTCGGTGGCGAGGTCACCGGTGGTCTGGCCATCGGCGGCGATGTGGCGGCGCTGGATGCCGGTGCGGGTGCGAATCCATTCGTCACTGGTTTCGACGATCTTCTCGAGATCGGCATTGGTCACCACTCGCTCGGGCAGCGCGCTGCCGGTGCCGGTGATGCGGGCATAGATCTGGGCCATTAACTTTCCATACGTCGGAGGGCGACAGAGGGACGGCACGCGATGCTGCGGCCTCCATCAACCCGTCAACGTTACGTGGGTGATCGCATAAACGCAAAGCGGCGCGAAATCGCGCCGCCATGCGGAACCGTATCCCTTGCGGGAACGATCAATCCTCTTCGACCACCGCCGTGTTGGTGTCGATGACCTTCTTGCCGCGGTAGTAGCCATCCTTGGTGACGTGATGGCGCAGGTGCACTTCGCCACTGGTCGGATCGGTGGCCAGTTGCACGGACTTCAGCGCATCGTGCGAACGACGCATGCCGCGGGTGGACGGGGTCTTGCGGCTCTTGGCAACGGCCATGGCGAGTCTCCAGCTAAATCAACGTTTCTTGAGTTCGCGCAAAACCGCGAACGGGTTATCGGAACGCCCTTCACCAGAGGAGGCTTCCTCCGGCCCGGGGCCTACTACTTCTTCGGGCAATTGGCTGTCCGGATTGACCGGGACCAGCGGCAGTGCCAACAACAATTCATCTTCGATCACGTCCGCCAGGTTCAGCTTGCCGTCGCCGGCGACGAGCAGCGGCTCGAAGCCCGGCGGCAGCGCCGATTCCTCACGTTCCGAACGGATCAACCCAAGCTGGCTGTCCACCGTCACCGGCAGCACGAAAGGCTCCAGGGTGCGTTGGCAGGTCAGCGTGAGCGGGGCCTGGACGCGAACGGCGAGGTACGCCGTACCGAACTCGTCACGACCAAAATCCAGCTCGTATTGCGCTGTTCCTTCCGTACCGGCCAAGGCCTCGCCCAGTCGCGGCAAGGCGGCAATGGGCAGTACCCCTTGGAACGAACGCCGCGCCGAGACCATGCGCCAAGCGTCCACGGACTCTGGCAGTGTCACGGACATAGACATGAAATCTTAGGATTACAACACGTTGAAGTCAACGGGTAACGGCCGCCTGGCGACCGCAAACGGGCATTTTGCCTGAATTCGCCCGGTGCGGCAGACTGCGGGCACTTCTTCACTACGAGTCGGCCGATTCCGTGAACCTCAATCTGATACTCGGCCTGGCGGCACTGGTGGTGCTGGCCGCGGCCCTGATCGGTGTGGCGCTGGTTTATCGGCGCAGGGCCGAACGCCGGGCCGGCAGCCTGCATCGCCTGCTGGAGCTGGCCGACCGCCTGGAATCGGACCTGCGGACCTGCCGCACCGGCCTGCAGCAGGCTCACGCGGTGATGTCGGTCAACCCTGATCTCCCCGCCAGCAGCGAGCAAGAGGCCCGCCACGCCGTGGACGCTGGCTTGCGCTCCCTGCTGCAGCAACGCATCTGGATCCGCGACCAGGCACCGCGCGCCAGCCAGCAGCAGCTGGACGAGGCCGTCGCAGCCATGAACGATACGCGCGACAAGTTGCGCCCTCTCCTGACGGCGCTGGATCGCGCTCAGCACGACCTCGACAGCGCCATGCGCGAGCACCTGCGGCGGGAACACGACGCATGACCTCGCCAACCCTGGTGCTGGGCTCCACCTCGCGCTATCGCGCCGAGCTGCTGAGCCGGCTCTACCCGACTTTCGAGCAGCGATCCCCCGGCACCGATGAAGCCGCCCTACACGGTGAAACGCCCCATGATCGCGCACTGCGCCTGGCCATTGCCAAGGCCCATGCAGCAGCCGAAGGCCTCGAAGACGCCTTGGTGATCGGCTCCGACCAGGTTGCCGAGCTGGAGGGCCTGGTGCTGGACAAGCCCGGAACCGTTGAACGGGCTCGCGCGCAGCTGGCCGCCAGCTCAGGCCGCGAAGTGCATTTCCACACGGCGCTGTGCCTGCATGACACGCGCAGTGGCCGCGACCTGATCCATGTCGACCACACGCGCGTGCATTTTCGCAGCCTGGATGCGGGCGAGATCGCTCGCTATGTCGAACGGGAGCAGCCACTGGACTGCGCCGGCAGCTTCAAGTGCGAAGGCCTGGGCATCAGCCTGTTCGAGCGCATCGACAACGAGGATCCCAGCGCCCTGATCGGCCTGCCGCTCATTGCCCTGGCTCGTTTGCTGCGCGAGTCGGGCATGGCGCTGCCTTGAGCGGTCACTTCGCCGCGTCGGCTGTGCGGGCGAATTGCCATAGCGGACACCGATCGTCCATCACGGCATCGCCCGGTACGCCGGAGGGGACCCGTCCCGCATAAAAGGCCACGCGTCGGCGGCCTTCGTAGAGATCCAGGCGAAGCAACGACTCCGGTTCCTCGATGCGCCCGCAAAGCGTGCGTAGCCAATCCGCGCGTTCGTGCACGCGCAGCGCCTTCTCATCGAGCACGAGCAGCATCGGGGCGCCTCCATGCAAGCGCCGCAACGCGGTTTCGTCGCGCTGCCAGATGGCCAGTTGCGGGGCACGCCCGTGCTTCAGGTTGAGCGGACTGTCCAGCACATAGACCGGCACGTGGCCGCCAAGCTGGAAATCGATTTCGGCAGCCAGCATGAAGTTGTCCGCCACCAGCACGGCGGGATGCCGTGCCAGCAGCTGGCGAGCCGCAGCACCACTTTCCGTCCATCCCACGAAACGCGCAGGAAAAACCTTGAGATGGGCCAGCACGCTGGCGCCCCGTTCCCCGGTCGCGGCCAAACCCAGATAGGCCAACCCGCTCAGTTGTCCCGCCAAGGCGAGGCCGAGGGCCGCGGCGATCCAGCCCCGGCGACAGGGCGCGTGTTCCCGCAACAGCACCGGCAGCACCGCGAGCAAGGGCAGATAGCCGGGCAACGGCCAGTGCGCGCGAAAACGCAGGTCATCGGCAAACAGGCCCAGAGCGAAATAGAGAACGATGAAGCTGGCGGAGACGATGCCGACGACGTCCCACGGCGCGCCTTCATGACGGCGCTTCCAGCAACGCCAAGCGGTCCACAACAACAGCGCATAGAGCAGCGGCGTGCAGGCGATCGCCTGTTCGACCGGCTGTACCAGCGCATCGGCGTGGAATCGCCACGGATTGCGTTCGGCCACCTGGAACGCCACGCCGGCGCCGCCCTGCTGCCAATTGGAAATCACCAGGGGAACAAGCCCCAATGCAGCCACGCCCATGGCGAGCCAGAGGCCGGTCCGCCGCCATTGTTGTCGCCCGCGTGGCGTGATCGACAACAGCAGCAAGCCGGCAAGCATCGGCATCGCAGCGCGATAGTGGGCCAGCCAGCACACACCGAGCGCGAAGCCCAGCCAGCACCAGCCGCGAAGGCGATCGCGCTGCATTGCGCGCAGCAGCGCCCACAGGGCCACGGTGATGGCGACGGTGAGGGGAACGTCGGGTACCGCCATCACGCCCAGGCTGCCGGCAAGTGGCAAGACCAGGCACAACGCTCCGGCCTGCCAGCCGGTCTTTTCATCGAATTGCCCGCGCGCCAGGGCACGCACCAGCCAGGGCAAGGCACTGCCGATCAGCAGGAACGGCCAGCGCAGGCCAAGCAGCCCGTGGCCGCACACGATTTCCCCCAAGCGGATGAGCCATGCAGTCAAAGGCGGCAGATCGCTGTAGCCCCACGCGAGGTGCCGACTCTCCTGCCAATAGAACGCTTCGTCACCGAACGGCGACAGCGTCGCGGCAAGCATGAGCTTGAGCAGGAACAGCGTCACGAAACCGGCCAGGAACACGGCTCGCCAGCGCGCGACGCCCACGGCTACACTGCCGACGTCACGCATGCTTCTTGCCCTGCACTGCCCTTCCCCACTGCCAGAACCCCATGTCCGCCATCACTCCGCTGCACGATGAAACGCTGCACGCCCGACTCGAAGCCGCGATGGCCCAGGTCAATCGCGTACTGCTGGGCAAGCCGCGCCAGGTCAAGCTCGCCTTCACCTGCCTGATCGCGGGTGGCCATCTGCTGCTGGAGGACGTACCCGGCGTGGGCAAGACCACGCTGGCGCATGCGCTCGCTGCGAGCTTCGCGCTGGAGTTCCAGCGCGTGCAGTTCACCAGCGACCTGCTGCCGTCGGACATTATCGGGGTAAGCGTCTACGAGCGCGAAACGGCGCAGTTTCGTTTTCATCCGGGACCGATCTTCACCGGCCTGCTGCTGGCCGACGAAATCAACCGCGCCACGCCAAAGACGCAGAGTGCGCTGCTGGAAGCGATGGCGGAGGCGCAGGTCACCGTGGACGGCCAAACGCATGCGCTGCCGCAGCCGTTCTTCGTGGTGGCCACGCAGAATCCACTCGATCTCGCCGGCACGTTCCCGCTGCCCGATTCGCAGCTCGACCGCTTCATGCTGCGTGTTTCGCTCGATTACCCCGATGCCACGGCCGAACGCGCACTGCTCACCGGCAGCGATCGGCGTGACCTGCTCGCGCAGCTCTCTCCGCAGCTGGACAACGCAGGCCTCACCGAACTCGCTCGCCATGCTCAGGCCATCACCGCGAGCGGCGCCCTGCTCGATTATCTGCAGGCCCTGCTCGCCGCCAGCCGGCGACATGCCGACATCCGCGTGGGCCTGTCGCCGCGCGCGGGCCTCGCATTGCTCGGCGCCGCACGCGCATGGGCGATGCTGAGCGGTCGCTCGCATGTGTTGCCAGAGGACATCCAGGCCTTGTTCGTTCCCTTGGCCGCGCATCGCCTGGTCACGACGCGCGGCGCCAGCGGAGAAAGCCTGGCGCGTGCGCTGCTGGCCGACGTCGCGGTGGATTGATGCCGGCGGCATTCCGTCGCCTTCAGGCCTGGGCCGAGCGGCGCCTGCCCGCGCTCACCCGCTACAAGCGGCCCGAAAGCCTGCCCATCACGCTGCATCGCCGGCGTGTCTATATCGTGCCGACCGCTTTCGGTACAGCGTTCACCCTCTTGTTGCTGGTGATGCTGCTGGGCGCACTCAACTACTCCAACAATGCGGCGCTGCTGCTCACCTGCATGCTGGGTTCGGCATGCGCCACGAGCATGCTGGTGGCGTTCCGCAGCCTCCATGGCCTGCGCCTGAGCGCCATTCGGCAGGGACAGGCCATCGCGAGCGAGTCCATGGTGATCCAGCTGGTTTTCGCCGCTGACGATCATGCCCACGCTTCCGTGCATGCCGATATGGACGGCCAAACGGAAACGTTCATGGCACCCGCACGCACGGAAACCTGGCTGACGCTGAATCTCGCCACCTCGCAGCGGGGCTGGCAACCGTTGCCGCGCATCAAGCTGTGGAGCAACTGGCCGGTGGGCTTGTTCCACGCATGGAGCTGGATCCATCCCGATCACGCCGTGCTGGTATGGCCGCGCCCCGAGCCCGCCGGACCACCGCCGGTGCTGCAGGGCGAATACGACCTGCGCCGCCGTCTTCACCAGGGCGAGGACATCGCGGCCTTGCGCGATTACCGCGCCGGCGATCCGCAACGCCATATCGCGTGGAAGCACAGCGCTCGTCACGAGCACCTGCTGGTGAAGGATTTCGAGCAGCCGGAAGCCCGTGAGGAATGGCGACTGGACTGGCGTGCACTGTCGCCACTGTCGCCTGAAGCACGCATCGCGCGATTGGCGCGATGGCTGGGCGAGGCCGAAGCGGTCGGCAGGCCGACTGCGCTATGGCTTCCTGGCGAGGACATCGCCCTCGGCCACGGACGCAGCCACTACGTGCATTGCATGAACGCGCTGGCGCGATTGCCATGAGGCGCATCGCATGGTTTCGCCGCAGCGCCAAGGTGCCGCTCGAGGCGCGCCCGTTCGACCTGCTGTGCCTCACCGTCGCCGTGGTGCTCGCGGTGCACGCGCCGCACATGCCGATATGGCTGGCCGCCGCCCTCGCCGGCACGCTGGGAGCCCGCTGGTGGCAGCGTCGCCGGCGCGGCGGTCGCGCGCCGGCACTGCTGAAGCTGCCGCTGGTCGCGCTGCTTTCCGGCGTGGTGATCTTCTACTACGGCAGCCTGTTCGGGCGCGAGCCCGGCGCCGCGTTGGCCGTCGGCCTGCTTGTCCTGAAATTGCTGGAATCGGAAACGGCGCGCGACGCGCGGGTCGGCGCCGCCTTCTCCTGCTTCGCGCTGATGAGCGCGCTGCTGTTCGACCAGGGCATGGTCGCGACGGTACTGGTGGCGCTGGGCCTGCTGCCGGCGCTGGCCACGCTGCGCGCGCTCGAACCGACCCATGCGGCGGTCCCGCTTCCACGCGAACTGTTGCCCGCACTTGGATTGCTGGCTGCCTCGCTCCCGCTGGCGCTGCTGGCCTTCGTGCTGGTGCCGCGCCTGAGCTCCCCGCTGTGGGGCACGCCCAATCCGGGACAAGCGCGAACCGGCCTCAGCGAGGACATGTCGCCCGGCGATTTCACCGATCTCCTCACCGACGACCGGCCGGCCATGCGGGTGAGCTTCGACGCCGCTCCGCCGCCGACATCGCAGCGCTACTTCCGCGCGTACGTCATGTGGAATTACGACGGACGCCGCTGGAGCCACATCGGCACCGGCGGCACACCCGGCGAGGTCGAGCACCAGAGCCCGTTGACGCGCTACACCATCACCCTGGAGGCCAGCGGCCAGCGCGTGCTGCCCGCGCTGGATGTACCTGTCGAAGCACCGGAGCAGGCGCTGCTCAGCTTCGATTACGAGGTGCTGTCCGCGCGGCCCGTGAACGACACGCGGACCTATACGCTGCGCTCCGCCTCGTCCTATCGCCTGGAACCGCGTCTCGACGATCGCGAGCGCCGACGCGGACTGCGGCTTCCCGCCGGCTTCAACCCGCAGACGCAGGCGCTCGCGCAACGCTGGCGCGCCGAGTTCGGCAGCAACGACAAGGCAATCGTGCAGGCGGCGCTGAAGCTGTTCCACGATGGAGGCTTCAGTTACACGCTCGCGCCCGCGCCGCTGGGCAGGGATGCGGTCGACGACTTCCTGTTCTCCACCCACGAAGGCTTCTGCGAACACTATTCCTCCGCGTTCACCGTGCTGATGCGCGCGGCCGGCATTCCCGCACGCGTGGTCACGGGTTATCAGGGCGGTTACTGGAATGAACTGGGCAATTACCTGCTGGTGCGCCAGTCGGATGCGCACGCATGGAGCGAAGTCTGGCTACCGGGCCAAGGCTGGCGACGCGTCGACCCCACGGCGGCGGTGCGGCCCGAGCGCGTCAGGCTTGGCGCCGCCGCGGCGGCGACCGGCGAGGCGACAGGCTGGTCGCCCAGTCAATGGTGGCTCGGACTGCGCAACCGCTGGGACGTCGTCAACCGCTGGTGGAACCAAGGCGTTATCGGCTTTGACACACTGCGACAGCATGGATTGCTGACGCCGTTCGGCCTGCGCGACGCCGACCCGGGCATGTTGGGGTTGCTGCTGGCCATCGGTGGTTCGTTGTTCGCGGCGCTGGGACTTGCGTGGGCGATGTGGAAGCGCCCCGCGAACGACCCGGCACGCGCATCGATGCAGTTGTTGGAGCGGCGGTTGGCTTCGCTGGGCGTGGTACGCCGCCACAGCGAAGGACCGCAGCACTTCTTCATCCGCGCGGCTCGGGCCCTCCCCACCCATCGCGCGGAATTGGAGCGCTTGATGAGGACGTATCTGGAATTGCGTTACGCCTACGACGAGCCGCCCGCGGAACTGCTGAAGAACTTTCGACAGGCCGCACGGGACTTTCGACCGCGTCGCATGGTCAAATGATATTGAACCGCGGGCGCGCCGCGCCTGCTACACGATGGAGAAAGCGTCATGTCCATGTACAAGCCGTTGATTCTCGCGACTGCCATCGGCACGCTGGCCGCCTGCGCAACGGTGCCGCAGCCACTGCAAGGCACGTTCACCGAGATCACGTCGGTCGGCGCCCAGCAGGGCGGCGGTGGTGAAGTGCAGGTGCGCTGGGGCGGCCAGATCATCGAAACCCGGCCCGGTCCCAACGAAACCTGCTTCTTCATCCTGCAGCGCCCGCTGGACGACCAGGCGCGCCCGAAGGCCGCCAGCAGCAGCAACAGTGATACGCAAGGCCGCTTCGTCGCGTGCCGCGCAGGCTTCTACGATCCGGAAGTGTTCACCCGCGATCGCGACATCACCGTCACCGGCGTATTGCACGGCACCATGCAGGAGAAGGTGGGCGAGTACAACTACGCCTACCCGCGCGTGGACGCCAACGTGGTTTACCTGTGGCCGGAGCGCGTGATGGTGAATTACGGCCCCGGCTGGTACGACCCGTTCTGGGGCCCGTACTGGGGTCCGTGGGGGCCGTATGGCTGGGGCGGCTATGGCTACTGGGGTGGCTACTACCCGACGCGCGTGATCGTGCGGCCGGTGCCTCGTCCCATGCCACCACCGCCGCATCACTGATCCACATGAAAACGCCGGCTTCGCGCCGGCGTTTTTTTTCTCGCATCAACGGACGCGCGACGCGCATCCGTCGATCCCGAAGGATCAACCCGGTGGCCAATGCATCTGGCGGCCGCCGAGCAGATGCACGTGCAGATGGAACACCGTCTGCCCGCCGTGTTCATTGCAGTTGATCACCGTGCGATACCCCTGCTCGGCCAGGCCTTCGCGGCGCGCATAGGCGGCGGTGGCGAGCAGCAGCTTGCCCAGCAGCTCGGAGTCGCTGGTGGTCGCCGCATCCAGCGTGGCGATCGCCCGCTTCGGCACGAACAGCACATGCACCGGCGCCTGCGGGTTGAGGTCGCGGAAGGCGAGCACGTCGTCGTCTTCATAGACGATGTCCGCGGGAATTTCGCGACGGATGATCTTGCCGAAGATGGTGTCGCCCATGTCAGGACTCCTTTCGTTCAAAGACGCAGCAGCATGCCGTGCGCGCCAGGCGCCACCAGCTTGAAGCCGAACTTTTCGTAGAGCTCGTGCGCGGTGCCGTCGGCGATCAGGCCGACCATGGTGCGCTTGGGTGCGCGCGCGTGCACCTCGTCCATCAGTGCTTGCATGATGCGCCGGCCCCACCCCTGTCCCTGCCTGGCTGGCGCCACGGCGATATCGACCACCCACAGGAACAGGCCACCGTCGCCGACCACGCGTCCCATGCCGATCAGTTCGCCGTTGTCGCGCACGCACACCGCGCACCAGCTCGCGGGCAAGCCAAGCGCCGCGCCTTCTTCGCTCATCACGCTGAGGCCTGCCGCCGTGCGCAACGCGCGGTATTCGTGGTTGCCGGGAATCTCGCGCGAAAGTTGCGGTTCCATGCGCCCTCTCAGTCCAGCGACTGACGGCTGCCGAAGGCATGGGCCAGCGTGCCGCGGTCCACGTACTCCAGCTCACCGCCCAGCGGCACGCCATGCGCCAGCCGCGTAGGCCTCACGTTGCCGGCGCGGGCGAGCTGCGCCAGGTAATGCGCGGTTGCCTCGCCTTCCACGGTGGGATTGGTGGCGATGATCATTTCCTCGATTTCGCCCTCGGCGAGCCGGTCGGCCAGCAGGTCCAGGCCCAGCTCCTGCGGGCCCAGGCCATCCAGTGGCGACAGGCGGCCCAGCAGCACGAAGTACTGTCCGCGATAGCCGGTGGCCTGCTCGATCGCGGCAAGTTCGGTCGGCGACTCCACCACGCACAGCACCTGCCGGTCACGGCTGCTGCTGGCGCACAGCGTGCACACCGGCGTCTCGCTGAAGTTGCGGCAGCGCGAGCAATTGCCGATATCGCGCATCGCCTGCCCCAACACCTGCGACAGGCGCAGGCCACGCTCGCGATCGCGCTCCAGCAGATGGAAGGCCATGCGCTGCGCGCTCTTGCCTCCCACGCCAGGAAGGCAACGCAGGGCTTCGATGAGGTCGGTGAGGAGTTTGCTCATGAATCGAACATTCGACCCTGTAGGAGCGCACCCAGTGCGCGATCAACCTGCGGACAGTGGCGTTGGCGCTCGCCTGTGTTGACGACGCCGTACAACCCAGGCTCCGCGGTCGCGCACTGGGTGCGCTCCTACGGGAGGCAGGTTTAGAACGGCATCTTGAAGCCGGGCGGCAGGCTCATGCCGGCGGTCACACCGCCGAGCTTGTTCTTGCTGACCTCGGCGACCTTGTTCACGGCGTCGTTGATCGCCGCGGCCACCAGGTCTTCGGCCATTTCCGGGTCGTCCGCAAACAGCTTGCGGTCGATCTGCACGCGGCGCACTTCGTGCGCGCCGGTCATCAGCACGGTCACCAGGCCACCACCGGCGCTGCCGGTTACTTCGAGCTTGGCGATCTCTTCCTGCGCACGCTTCATTTCCTCCTGCATGCGCTGGGCCTGCTGCATCAGCTGACCGATCTGTCCTCTCATGGCGTTACTCCGCTATTGCTTTCAGTTTTCGTAGGGCTTGATCGACTGGGGCACCACGCGCGCGCCGAATTCGCGCTTGAGGGACTGCACCAGTGGATCCTCATCGATGGCCTGTTCCGCGGCCGACTGGGCCGCTTCGCGGGCGCTGGCGGCTCGTGCCGCCGGTGTTTCCACCGACGCAGCACGCTCCTCGGTGAAGCGCAGCTTGACGCGCTCGCCCAGGGCCTGGCTGATGCGTTCCTCCATCTGGCTCACCATGGGTTCCACGGCCAGATGCATGTGCGCCGGCTGCAGGGCGAGGATCAGGGTGGGGCCGTCGCGGCCACGCAACGCCGCGTTCTGCGCCAGCTGACCCAACGGGCCTCGCAGGTTCGCCTGTTCGATCAGGCTGTCCCAGTGCGGCAGGCCGGACGCGTCACGCGCCACCGGCTCGCGCGGTGCCACGGGCGCAGCAACGACTGGCGGCGCGGCGCGAGGGGTTTCGGCCACACTGGCGACGTGCATCCGTTCGTTTGCCACAGGCGCCGCGGAGCGGGAAGGCGCCGGTGCCGGCGCGCGCTGCGCACCCGTGCCTGACGGCCGCTCGACCGGCGTACCGCCGTCATCGGCGGGACGGAACGCGAGCATGCGCAGCAGCGCCATTTCGAAGCCGGTACGCGCATCGGGCGCCAGCGACAAATCGCGGCGACCGGTCGTGGCGATCTGGTAATAGAGCTGCACGTCCTCGGGAGCGAACTGCTGGGCCAGCACGGCGAGCGCACTGTCATCGCCCTCGTCATCAGGGCGATAACGCGGTACCAGCTGGATCAGCTGGAGGCGATGCAGCACGCTGGCGAGGTCGTCCAGCACGCCGCCGAAATCCGGCGAGAACGAGGCGATGCGCGTGCATTCGGCCATCAGCGTCTCACCGTTGCCTTCCGCCAGCGCCTGCAGCACGCCCATCACCTGGCCACGCGCCACGCTGCCGAGCATCGCGCGCACGTCGTCCGCGCGCAGCGAACCGCCACCGTAGGCAATGGCCTGGTCCAGCAGCGACAGGCCGTCGCGCAGCGAACCGTCGGCGCCGCGTGCCAGCTCGGCGATCGCCGCGTCCTCGTAGGGAATGTTTTCCGCGCCCAGGATGTGGCGCATCTGGCCCGAGATCTGCTCGGGCAGCAGGCGCTTGAGATTGAACTTGAGGCAGCGCGACAGCACCGTCACCGGCAGCTTTTGCGGATCGGTGGTGGCGAGCAGGAATTTCACGTGCGGCGGCGGCTCCTCCAGCGTCTTCAACAAGGCGTTGAAGGCAGGCTTGGAGAGCATGTGCACCTCGTCGACGAGGTACACCTTGAAGCGGCCGCGGGCGGGCGCGTACTGCGCGTTCTCGATCACTTCGCGCACGTCGTCCACGCCGGTGTTGCTGGCCGCGTCGATCTCGAGCAGGTCCACGAAGCGGCCGGCGTCGACCGCGGTGCAGACCGCGCACTCGCCGCAGGGATCGGCCGATTCACCGCGTTCGCAGTTCAGCGACTTGGCGAAGATGCGCGCGATGGTGGTCTTGCCCACGCCGCGCGTGCCGGTAAACAGGTAGGCGTGGTGCATGCGCCCGGTGTCGAGCGCGTTGGTAAGCGCGCGCACGACGTGTTCCTGCCCGACCAGTTCAGCGAACTTGCGGGGGCGCCATTTGCGTGCGAGGACCTGATAGGACATTCGAGGCCTGATCTTGGGGCAAGAACCGATTGTGCCAAGTCACCGCGGGCAAGTCAGTAACGATCGCCTCAGGTCCGGGCCGGTGCCGAAAAGGCGGCGGCCCTGCCAGCCACACCCCGGCACCCGAATCATTCGCTACCGTTGCTCCCTTCCGGGCCTGGCGGAGTTTACGAACTATCGTCGCGGGGGGACCGACAGGGCCACCATAGACGTGGACAAGGTATTCCCTAGTCCCGATGTTCGCGCCGATGCTGGATCGTCGCGCTTTTGAAACTGGCGGAGAGGGCGGGATTCGAACCCGCGATACGGGGATAAGCCGTATACACACTTTCCAGGCGTGCTCCTTCAACCACTCGGACACCTCTCCGCACGCAAAACTCTTACTGCGACCATCCGCGACGGGCGGGATGGTTCGGCCCTTCCTGGGCCTCACCCCTCGCTCACGCTCGGGGCCAACCTCCGGTTGTCCAAATTCGTTCCAGACGAATTTGTCGAACCCTAAGCGATACGGGGATAAGCCGTATACACACTTTCCAGGCATGCTCCTTCAACCACTCGGACACCTCTCCGCAATGGTGAAACCTGCCTGCAGGGCACTCGGGCCCGGCAAAGAGGCGAAAGGATACTGGCACGGCGCCATTCGTACAAGATAGCCAGGGCGCGTCTCAGCCCGCCGGTTGCGGTACATCGCGCAGGAATACCGGCAGATCCGTGGCCGGCGGCTTGGCCGGCACCTGGTAGAACATGTCGGCCACGAAGCCGCGGTGATACGTGGCGTGGTTGACCACGTGCAGGATGATGTCCTCTCGACTCATGCGCCCTTCCCCGCCGCCAATGAACCGGAAGTGCACGATTTCCACCGCTCGCTCGGGCGTCAGGCTTTCCGCATAGTCGAGGTACCAGGCGTTCATGGCTTGCTGGCGTTGCCACAGGTCATCGAACGGCAACGGTTCGGGCGTGTTGCGACTGGTGTAGCCGTGGGCACGACCCTGCAGGTGTGCCTGGAAGATGTCATCGACCACCCAGCTGTGGCTGAGCGTGCGCAGCATGTTGCCGAAGATGGTGGCGCGCGGCGCGGTGGCCGCACCTTCCGGCAAGGCGGCCACGGCGGCGTAGGTCAGGCGATCCGCCCAGGCCCGGTAACGGAGCAGCTTCTGCAGCTGACTGGACGACATGGCTGCCTCCGAATCGATGAATCAGCCGGCGTCGGGGCGCAGTGGCGCCGGCGCGGGCAATGCGATGCGTTCACCCGCGCGCGCAATCGCATAGCCGCGCGATTGCAGCGCGGCGCCATCCGCCTCGCTGCCGTAGTGATAGAGGCGCAGCCGCTCGCGCACCGATGCCGGATACTCCCGCTCGATGTCGTCGATGCCCGTGTGCGACGGGTTGCCGACCAAGCCGCAATCGTGGGCAATCACTTCGCCGCCGTCAGCCACGCGTGCCAGCGCCTCGGGAATCGGCCGCGTATCGCCGGTGTAGGCGAAGCTGCCGGCCAGCGCCACGCCATACGACGTGCCAGCCATGTGATGCCGCGTGCCGAACACATCGAACCACCGCCCCTCCAGCCAGAAGCCGCGCGTGCATGGCACCAGGTGGAAAGCCTCCCAGAAATTCGCGCCGCCCTCGGCCAGCACGCTCGGATAGTCGGCGACCCGCCCCTGCAACCAGGTCATCAGGCCCGCGTGGATGAACACGCGTGTACGACCGCGCCACTGCTCGTCGAACCAGAGCCGGAAGAACAGCCGTTCCATGCCGCCCACATGGTCCATGTGCGTATGCGTGATGTAGAGCGCACGCGGCGGCTCGCCATAGGCGGCGAGATACCGGTCCAGCGTGTCGGGGCCGCAGTCGATCAGCAGCACGGGAGCGCCATCGCGTTCGAGCACCACGGACGACGAGCCCAGCTCCACCGCGTGCGCGGCGCCGACGCCAAGAAAATGCAGAGTCCAATTCATGCGCAGAGAGCCTGACTATGGTCTCCTCGTGGCCCGCGCCAGGATCGGTTTACGTGCAGGGCAAGGAAGAGTGAAGGAGTGTATGTCAATACACGACTGAGCGATGACGCCGGCCTGGGCGCAAAACGACCCGGCCCGATGGGTTGTCGGGTGGTCGCCAAGCGAGCACCCGACGACAACGAGGACTGCCAGGAAACCATGGTCAGGCTCTCACTGTACGCTCGTAGCGGTAGACGAGAGGTTTCCAAAGCTGTTCTTCGAAGGCGGCCTCGCCTTGCGTCGCGGCTCCAAGCTTCACCAGCGAGCGGCGCAGGCGCTGGAGGTTGTCCTGCTGCCAGCTTTCCGCCGGCTCGCGCTGGCGGCCGCGGTCGAAGTCGATCAGGTACAACTGCTCCGCCGTCACCAATACGTTGTGCGCGTTCAAGTCGGCGTGCCAGATACCGGCGCGATGGAAGCGGGCCACCAGCGCACCGACCAGTTCGGCCACTTCGCCGTCCAGCCGTCCCTCGGTGAGCAGCTCAGCCAATGTATGCGCATCCGCGATGCGGCGGGTGATCAGGTCGGCGGTATAGAAAAACCCGGTGCGCCGATATCGGCAGGCGACGGCCTGCGGGCCGGGCAGATCCAGCGCGGCGATGCGCCCGAGCAGGCGGAATTCCGCGAAGCAGCGCGTATGGTCGGCGCCCTTCCACAGGTAACGATCGCCCATCAGCTTCGCCACCATGCCGCCGCGGCGATAATGGCGCAGCACGCATTCGCCGGCGGGCGTGTCGATGATGGCCACGCCACCGCGGCCACCGCTTTGCTGGCGCAGGGCGTTGCGCACGCGCCACGCTTCGGGATCGAACCAGTCGGCGTCGACTTGTGGCGACACCGCGGCGTCGAACAGAATCGCTCCGGCGGCGTCTTCGCGGATTCGTTCCTGCATCGCCATACCTTGTGCTTCCGATGCCGCTCCAAGCCCTATTCCAGCGATTCTAGCCTAATGACCCCTCCCGCCTCGATCTGCCTGCTGCGTACCTCCGCCATCGGCGACGTCACCCATGTCGTGCCGCTGGTACGCACGCTGCAGGCCGCCTGGGCCCAGACCGAGCCCACCTGGATCGTCGGCAAGCTCGAACGCCGCCTGGTGGGCGATCTGCCCGGCGTGAACTTCGTGACGTTCGACAAGGGCGCCGGTTTCGCCGGCATGCGTGAGGTCGGCAAGGCGCTGGAAGGCAAACGCTTCGATGCGCTGCTGCACATGCAGGTGGCACTGCGCTCCAACCTGCTGAGCCTGTTCGTGAAAGCGGACCGACGCATCGGTTACGACAAGGCGCGTGCCAAGGACGGCCACGGACTGGTGATCGGCGAACGCATCCCTGCCCGCACCGGCGAGCACGTGCTCGATGCCATCGGCAGCTTCTGCGAGCCGCTGGGCCTCAAGCAGACGCAGGTGCGCTGGGATATCCCGATTCCGGAGGAGGCGCACGCCTGGGCCGCCGAGCAGCTACCCGGCGACACGCCCACCTTGCTGGTCAGCCCGACCTCCAGCCACACGCTTCGCAACTGGCAGCCCGAGCGCTATGCCGCGGTGATGGATCATGCAAGCACACGTGGCTGGCGCGTGGTGCTGGTGGGCGGCCCGTCGCCGCTGGAACGCAGCATGGCCGATGCCGTGCTCGTGGCGTGCAAGCGCGCTCCGCTGGACCTCACGGGCAAGGACACGCTCAAGAAGATGATGGCGATGCTGACCCGCGCGCCGATGCTGCTGACGCCGGATTCGGGCCCGATGCACATGGCCAACACCGTCGGCTGCAAGGTGCTTGGCCTGCACGCCGCCAGCAACCCGAACCGTTCCGGTCCCTATTCCGACCGGCGCTGGTGCGTGGACAAGTACGACGAAGCCTCGCGCAAGTACCTGGGCAAGCCGGCCAGCGACATTCCCTGGGGCAGCAAGATCGAAAAGCCGGGCGTGATGGACCTCATCGGCGTGGATGAAGTGATCGAGCGCTTCGAGGCATGCGCCGCACACCTGGGCCTGGCGTAACATCTTTCCTGTAGGAGCGCACCCAGTGCGCGAAAGGCCGACGGAGCGGTAAAGCCGCGGCGCCGATCGCGCACGGGGTGCGCTCCTGCAACAGCGGGCGGGGCGCGCTCAGGGCGCGCGGTAATCCTGGTAGGACTTCTCTTCGACCAGCTGCGAACCAAGCTTGAGGTTGATCTCGCGTTTCACCGCAGCGCGCTCGTCATTGCGGAAATACACCGCACGGGCCAGCTCGATGAACTCGGCATCGAATGCCTGGGCCTTTTCCTTCAGGCGGATGCGATCCTCGATGTCCCACAGCACCTCGTTCACCGCCAGCAGGCGGGCACGCTCGTCGCTGATGTCCGTACGCGAGGCCGGATGCGCCGCCCAGGTGCCATTGAGCAGATCCAGCTCGGTGCGCACGTTGGCCAGCTTGGCCGCGTCGGTGATCTGCTTGGACTTGATCTCCAGGATGGTGATCTTGTCGATCAGCTCGCCGTAGGAAACCGGAACTTGGATGAGGCTCATGGAAACTCCGCGGATGACAGTGGGCGCCGTCGTGTCGTATCGATCACGGTGCCGCTGGTTTGAAGCGCACATGATAACGGGGTCTTGACCGACGGTTCAGTCTCTGCGGATAGACTGGCGCCGGAACCCGACCCCAAGGAGAGAGAGTCCATGCTTAACCCCCGTATTCTCGTGCTGTCGATGGCCGCCCTGCTGGCGGCCGGTCCGATGGCCGCCAGCGCCCAGTCCAGCCGCAACGGTGTACTGGTCCGCAACGATGGCATCTACCTGCGCTGTGACCAGTGCGGCACGGTGGAAGCCATCGACCAGAACGTCACCCAGGGCAACGACCACAGCATGGCCGGCACCATCATCGGCGGTATCGCCGGCGGCGTGCTCGGCAACCAGGTCGGTGGCGGCAAGGGCAAGACGCTGGCCACGGTAGCCGGCGCGGTGGGCGGCGGCTATGCCGGCAACCGCATCGGCGCCAACAGCGGCCGCGGCAGCCAGAACTTCACCCTGCGCATCAAGATGGGCAATGGTGCCTACAGCAATGTCACCGTGCCCGACGCCAGCGCCATCCGCGTGGGCGACCTGGTGCAGATCGACCCGAACGGCAACGTCGTGCGCATCCAGTAACAGCCACGTACGTCCCACGAAAAAGCCGGCCTCGTGGCCGGCTTTTTCATTAGTGGGCGCCGCCTCGACGTGCGGGCACCTTGCGAATCCGATCGTCGAGCTCGTCGAAGAACGCCTGGGGCAGCACCGCCCGCACCGGGACCGTCCACCAGTGCGGCTGGGCAAACGCCTGGCATTTCACCGCATCCTTCTCCGTCATCAGTACCGGTTTGTCGTCGCCGAAGCTGAGCTCGTCACGGGCGAACGCATGATGGTCGGGAAAGGGATGCTCGATCACCTGCAGGCCTTGCGAACGCAGGCTGGCGAAGAAGCGTTGTGGATGGCCAATGGCCGCGACCGCGTGCACGTCCTGGCCGGCGAAATCAGCGAGCGGCCTGTGCTGGCCGTCCACGAGGGAACGCACCTGGCCGCCTTGCAATTGCATGGGGACGTCGCCCGGCGCCACTGCGCCACCGTTGCAGATGCGGAAATCTACCCGGGCCAATCGGGACAGTGGCTCACGCAACGGCCCGGCGGGAAGCAGGCGGCCGTTGCCGAAACGGCGCACGCCGTCGATCACGCAGATTTCCACGTCGCGCGCCAACGCATAGTGTTGCAATCCGTCATCGGCAATGACCACATCGCAGCCGGCCTCGATCAGCAGCTTCGCAGCAGCGGGCCGCTCGCGCCCCACCGCCACGGCAACGCCGCTGGCACGGATCAGGCAGGGCTCGTCGCCCACCACGGCAGGATCCGGCGACTCGCCGAGCAACACGGGTTCCCGCTGTGATCCGCCATAGCCACGGCTCACCACGCCGGGCCGATAGCCGCGTCGGCGCAATGACTCCGCAATGGCGATGGTCAGCGGCGTCTTGCCCGTGCCTCCCGCGGTGAGGTTGCCAATGACCACGACGGGGACCGGCAGGCGCACGCTGCGCAACACGCCCATCCGGTAGAGCGCGCGGCGCAGCCCGGTCAATACGCCGTAAAGCAGCGCCAGTGGCGCGGTCCACCATGGTGTACGGCCAACGCCGTACCAGGCCGATTCGAGGCGTTCGGCCAGTGTCACTCCGGGGCCTTCAGTCGGCCGGGGCATCGTGGAATTGCATGCGATGCAAGGCGGCGTAATGGCCGCCCCGCGCAAGCAGCTCGGCGTGCGTGCCGCGCTCGACGATGCGCCCCTGGTCCATCACGGCGATCTGGTCGGCATGCTCGATGGTGGAAAGACGATGCGCGATCACCAGCGTCGTGCGATCCCTCATCAGGTGCTGCAGGCCCTGCTGGATCAGCCGCTCGGACTCGGTATCGAGCGCGCTGGTGGCTTCGTCGAGCACCAGGATCGGGGCGTTCTTCAGCATCGCGCGCGCGATCGCGAGACGCTGGCGCTGGCCGCCCGACAGCAGGTTGCCGCCCTGCCCGATGGGTGTATGGATGCCCTGCGGGAGACGCTGGATGAATTCCAGCGCATTGGCGGCTTCCGCCGCGGCGAGAATGTCGGATTCGGTCGCGCCGGCCAACTCGCCATAGGCGATGTTTTCCGCCACGGTGCCGTCGAACAGCACCACGTTCTGCCCGACCCAGGCGATCTGGCGGCGCAGCGAGGCCAGGGTGAACGACTCGTAGTTCTCGCCGTCCACCAGGATGCGCCCGCTCGTGGGCGCATTGAAGCGCGGCAGCAGGCTGACCAAGCTGCTCTTGCCGCTGCCCGAGCGCCCCACCAGCGCCGTGACCGTGCCGGGTGCGCAATGCAGGTCGACGCCACGCAAGGCCTGGAAATCACCACGCGGGTAGACCAGCCCCACGTCCTCGAAACGGATGTCGCCGCGCGTACGCTCGAGCACCTGCGTGCCGGCGTCGACCTCGGGCGCCATATCGATGATCTCGAACAGGTTCTCCGCCGCCGAGATGCCGCTCTGGATATTCGACTGGATATTCGCCAGGCGCTTGAGCGACGGCAGCATGCCGCCCATCGCCGTGAGCACCGCGATGAACACACCCGCGGACATCTGCTCGATCTGTCCCGGCCGCGTCGCCAGGAACACCATCGCCGCCAGCGCCAATGCCGCCACCGTCTGGATGGCCGTACTGGACTGCGCGTTGGTCGAAGCGACCTTGAGGTTGAGGCGGCGCGTGTGGGTGGTCACTTCGTCGAAGCGGTTCGCCGCGTGCCGCTGGCCGCCGTAGATGCGGATCTCGCGATTCGCCTCGACCGACTCTTCCACCGTCCCGGTCACCGAACCCATCATGCCCTGGATGCGCCGGCTGATGCTGCGGTAGCGGCGGCTCACGATGGTGGCGATCAGCATGATCAGCGGCACCATGATGAACAACGCGAGCGTGAGGTAGGCGCTGGTGCTCAGCATCACGTACAGCATGCCGATCACCGTCATGCCCTCGGTCACCACCACCTTCACCGCGTCGGTCGACGCGGAGGCCACCTGTTCACTGGTGTAGGTGATGCGCGAAACCTGGTGACCCGAATGTTCCTGCCCGAAGAAGCTCGCCGGCAGGCGCAGATAGGAGGCGAACACGTCGCGCTGCAGGCACTGCACCACGTTGCGGCCGATGTAGGCCACGCCGTAGCTGCTGGCGAAGGTGCCGATGCCACGCACGAGAAAAATCAGGATGATCCAGATCGGCATCCAGAAGATCAGTACCTGATCCTTCTCGGCAAACAGCTTGTCGATCATCGGCACCAGCAGTTTGGTGAACACCGCCAGGCCGCCGCCATCGATCGCCATGCCGGCGAGGGCGATGACGCCCACCACCCAGAACCGCCGGGTATAGCCCAGCAGGCGCTTGTAGATTTCCCGCGTGTGCGCGTCCCAGATCGCGACTTTGCGGTCGCTCATGGACGCTTGTCCGCCTCGCTCGGCGTGGTCGCGATGGACAGCTTGGTGAAGCCCAGCTGGCCCAGCGCATCCATGGCCGTCACCACGTTCTGGTGCGGCGTCATCGCGTCGGCACGGATGGTGACCTGGCGTTCGCGATCGTCGCCGGCCACGTTGGCGATGGCCTGCTTGAGCGGCTCGACACCCTCGCCCAGCACTTCGTCGCTGCCGACGAAGAAGTGGCCGTCGCGATCCACCACCACGGTGAGCGCGGGCGCCTGCATGTCGCGTTCCTCGGCGCTGGCCTTGGGCAGCGTCACCTGCATCCGCGAGTGCTGGATGAAGGTGGTGGTGAGCACGAAGAACATCAGCAGGGTAAGCAGCACGTCGATCAGCGAGATCACGTTGATCTCGAAATCATCCTGCCGGCGGTCGTTGCCGATACGCATGCGTCAGCTCGCGCTCGACTCGGTAGCGCGCGGGGCGCGCGAACGAGGGGCCGGCTGGTTGACGGTCAGTTCGTCGAGCAGCTGCGTGGCCTGCTTCTCCATCTCCACGCAGTAACCAGCCACCTTGGAGCGGAAATAGCGATGCAGCACATAGGCCGGGATGGCGACGATCAGGCCCGTGGCGGTGCAGATCAGCGCCTCGCCGATGCCGCCGGCCATCTTCATCGGATCACCGACGCCACCACGCATCACCTCCATGAACATGCGGATCAGGCCGATCACGGTGCCGAGCAGGCCCAGCAACGGGCCGATCAGCGCGATGGTGCCGAGCGTGTTGAGGTAGCGCTCCATGCGGTGCACCACATGGCGGCCGGTGTCCTCGATGCGCTCCTTGATCAGCTCACGCGGACGATTGCGCACGGCCAGCGCGGAAGCCAGCAGCTCGCCCAACGGCGAACCGCTGGCGAGGGTATGGAGATGGTTGGGGTCGAGCTGGCCCGAGCGCGCCCAGTTGCGCACTTCGTCGCCCAGCCCGGGCGGCAGCACCGAACGACGGCGCAAGGTCCAGCAACGCTCCAGCACGATCGCCAGGGCGACCGCTGAACAGATCAGGATGGGCAGCATCGCCCAGCCACCAGCCATCAGTATTTCCAGCACAACGACTCCGGACCGCTCGATCGTTTAGGAAGGGGGGCATCATAACAGTCTAGCCTCGCCGTTCCGCGGCACCGGTGGCAGTTGCGCCACGCGCCGGCCCAGTCTCAGCCTCATTCGCGCCAATAACGGCTTTGGCGCTGGCGCCAGCGGGTGGCCACGTAGGGCGCCGCATCCGGTGGAAAGTTCACCTCGATGGCCCCGCTGGTCGCCGAATTCAGCCATGGAATGCCGGCATCCTCATAGCGCTTCACGACGAGCGGATGCGGATGACCGAAGCGATTTCGCCACCCGGAAGAAATCAGGGCAAGCGTTGGATCGGTGCCCGCCAGGAACGCGGCGCTCGACGACGTGCGGCTGCCATGATGTGGCACGGTGAGCACCAGCGGCGGCCCCGGCGGTATGGCAGCAAGCACGGTGGGTTCGATGCGCGAGGTAATGTCGCCCGTCAAGAGCGCACGGCCACCGCGCCCCTCGACCAACAGGACGCATGAGCGATCGTTGGCAGGGCCATCGGTCGCCCCGGAGGGCAGCACGCTCACCGTGACCCCGTCCCAGGACCACGATTGCCCGGGCGTGCAGGGCTTCATGGGCAGGGTCAGGCGTTCGGGTTCGCCCGAGTAGCGCTCGGCGTCGGGGTATTCGGCAGCCACGGCGGGTATTCCGCCAGAGTGGTCGTTGTCGGCGTGGCTGGCTATCAGGACGTCCAATCGTCGGATTCCCAGCGCATGCAACGACGGCAGCACCGCCACCTCGCCCATGTCGAAGTCGGAAGGAAACCGCGCCCCGGCGTCGTAAACGAGTGCGTGGTGCTCGGTGCGCACGAGCACCGACAGCCCCTGCCCCACATCCAGACCCCACAACTGGAACCCGCCATGCGCCGGCAGGTCACGAATCGGCAACAGCAGCGGCAGGAACAACAGGCCACCCAGCCAGCGCACGGGCACACCGCGCGGCATGAACAGCCAGAACGCGCCCAGCATGGCGAGCAACAAGGCCCACAACCGCACTTCGGGGAGATACCAGAGGGCACCCGGCCATGTCGCCATCGCGTCGAGCAGCCACCATTGCGCATGCGCCAGGTGTGCGGCCAGCCACAACACCGGGGAGGCCAGCGGCGGGCAGATGCCGAGCAGGATCATGCTCACCAGCGTGCATGGCACGATCACGAAGCTGACGAACGGCACGGCGACCAGATTGGACAAGGCGCCCACCAGCGAAGCCTGACCGAAGAACCACATCGTCAGCGGCAGCAGCGACACCGTCATCAGCAGTTGCGTAGAGCCGAGTTCCTTCACGAAGCCGCGCGGCCCATCCCCGCGATTCGTCATGCACACCATCAGGAACGCCACGCCGACGAACGACAACCAGAAGCCCGCGGCCAACACGCAAAGCGGATCGAACAGCAGCACCACGAACAAGGCCAGCGCCAGCGATTGCAGTCCGTTCGGCGCACGACGCAACGCCCGGGCCAGCGCGACCACGGCGATCATCAGCAAGGTACGCACCGTAGGCAGCCCGAAGCCTGCCAGTGCACTGTAGATGCCTGCCACCAGCAAGGCCGACGCTGCCTGCACGGGCACGCGCGGCACCCGTAGCGCAAGCGTTGGCCAAATCACATAGAACAACCTCGCCAGCCACACGCCGAACACGGCCGCCACGCCCACGTGGAATCCCGAGATCGCCAGCAGGTGGGGAATACCGTTGGCTCGAGCCACGGCCCAGTCGCGTGGCGTAAGTCCACGGATATCGCCCACGGCGAACGCCTGCAGCAGTGCGGCGTCGCGCGTGTCTTGCACGCGCGCGGCGATGGCGCCGCTGATGGCCGCGCGTATCCCATCGACGCAGCGGCTCACCGTCAGGAGACCATTGTCCGGATCGTCGCGAACGTACCCCGTCGCCACGATGCCCCGTTCCAGTGAGCTGCGTTCGGCATCCGCACCACCGGGATTCATCAGGCCGCGTGGTCGCTTGAGCCTCACCACGAGCTGCCAGCGGCTGCATGGCGAGAGGGATGGCGGCGCACCGTTGTACCAGTTCACGCGCAGGCGCCCGCGCAACGCCAGATCACGCTCACCCAGCGTCGCGCTATCGATCGTCATCAGAAAGCCGGTCGCGTCGTCGCGTACAGAAGGCAGGTCGATAACCCGGCCCACGATACGTACATTCATGCCTTCCAGCTCACGCGGAAGCCGGGCATCCATCGCCATGCCGCCCCGCCAACACGCCCAGGCGACACCGAACGCGCACCATGCCAGCCAACGCCAGCGCGGAGCGAGAACACCCGTCGAAAGAGACACTGCCGCCAATGCCAGGCAGAACCAGCGCGGCGGCAACGTCGGCAGCCACTGCACCATCAGCACGCCGATCAAAAGCATGATCGCCGGCGTGACCGCACCATCCTTGCGCACACTTATCCCCTTCCCAAGGAAGGGATCAGCTTAGAGCGGGAACGCAGGTTCGACGGCGGAAAACGATGTAGGCGCCGGCTCTTTTCGCCGAGGCCGACAGGAGCGGAAGATCAGGCGTAGATCTTGTCGAGCAACATGCCGTTATGCAGTTCCAGCGTGCGGTCCATGCGCTTCGCAAGCCGGCTGTCGTGCGTGACGAGGATGAAGCTGGTGCCGATCTCGCGATTGAGTTCCAGCATCAGGTCGTAGACCTGCGCGGCATTGCCTTCATCAAGATTGCCGGTGGGTTCATCGCCCAGCACCACGGCCGGACGCGTCACCAGTGCACGCGCCACCGCGCAACGCTGGCGCTCGCCGCCGGACAATTCGGCAGGCTTGTGACCAAGACGCTGGCTCAGGCCCACGCGCCCAAGCAGCTCGCTGGCCTGGCGCTCGGCTTCCGAGATCGACACGCCGCGGATCAGCAGCGGCATGCAGACGTTCTCCAGCGCGGTGAACTCGGGCAACAGGTGATGGAACTGGTAGATGAAGCCCATGGAGCGGTTGCGCACACGGCCGCGTTCGGCGTCGGAAAGGCGGGAAAGGTTCTTGCCCTCCACCTCCACCTCGCCACGCGTGAGCGTGTCCAGGCCGCCGATGATGTGCAGCAAGGTGCTCTTGCCCGAACCCGAAGCGCCCACGATGGCCAGCGTCTCGCCGCGCTTCAGCGTGAAACTCACGTCGGCGAGCACGTCGGTCTTCAGGTCGCCTTCCTCGTACACCTTGGCGATGTGACTGGCGCGCAGGACGATGTCGTTGGTCATGGCATTACTCATAGCGAAGCGCCTGCGCGGGCTGGGTGCGCGACGCACGCCATGCGGGATAGAGGGTGGCCAGCAGCGAGAACAGGAAGGTGATCAAGGCCACCCAGCCCACGTCGCTCGCGTCGAGTTTGCTCGGCAGCTCGCTGATGTAATAGACGTCCGGCGAGAGGAAGGTCACGCCAGTGACGTGCTCGATCCACTTCACGATGCCCGGCAACTTCCACGACAGCAGCGAACCCAGCGTCACGCCGAAGCCGATGCCGACGAAGCCCACCAGCACGCCCTGCACCATGAACATGCCCATGATGCTGCGCGGCGTGGAGCCCAGCGTGCGCAGGATGGCGATGTCGGCCTGCTTGTCGGTCACCAGCATCATCAGCATCGAGATGAGGTTGATCACGGCAACGAGGATGATCAACGAGAGGATGATGAACATCACCTTCTTCTCCATCGAGATGGCGGAGAAGAAATTCGCGTGGCTGTCCATCCAGGTTTCCACGCGATAGACCTGTCCCAGCTGGTCGGCCAGTTCGTGCGCCACGCTGCGTGCGTTGAACATGTCGTCCAGGCGCAGGCGTATACCGGTGGGGCCATCGATCTGGTTGATGCGCTCGGCGTCAGCCATGTTGACCAGGGCCAAGCCGGAGTCGAACTCCTGCATACCCATCTCGAACACGCCGGCCACCTTGAAGCTGCGCAGGTTCGGCACGCTGCCGGTGATCGGCGAAGAGTGGAACGCCGGCACGGCCATGATGACCTTGTCGCCCACGGCCACGCCCAGCGTCATGGCCAGTTCGCGACCCAGCACGATGTTCCAGCTGCCCGGCGTCAACTCGCTCAGCTGGCCTTCGACCATATGCTGGCCGATGTCCGACACCTTCGGTTCCTGTGCGGGTTCGATGCCACGCACCACCGCACCGCTGGGGCGACGCGCCTGCAGGAAGGCTTCGGTTTCAACGTAGGGCGCCGCGCCCTTCACGTGCTTGTTGGCTTCGGCGATCTGCACCGCACGCGGCCAGTCCTGCACGCTCTGCCCCGGCATGCCGGACACGGTCGCGTGCGAGATGGCGCCAAGGATGCGCGAGCGCAGCTCGTCGTCAAAGCCGTTCATCACCGACATCACCGTGATCAGCGCGGTGACGCTGATGGCGATGCACACGATCGAGACCGTGGAGATGAAGGAGATGAACTGATTGCGACGCTTGGCGCGGGTGTAACGCAGGCCGATGAATAGCTCGAGCGGTCGGAACATTAGGGCGGTCGCTTGTAGTTTCTTGGGGCTGGCCGCCCGAGTGGCGACGATTATCGCCCGAGACGCGGCCAAACCGTAGGACCGCGTTCAGCCGGCAGAGTGCCCGGCGGCGTGATGCTCGCTTTTCGAGGCCAGGGCCAGGCGCATGCGAAGCCGTCGGCGAATATCACCATCGCTGTTGTCCGGAGCGAGCAGCAGGGAAACGCTCCTGTGCCCAGGAGCGACGAGATGCAGCCATACGATGCGCTCCCCCGCCACTCGAAACGCACGCAGCGACGCAGGCTGATCCTCGCCATCGGCCATTCGCAGCGTCCAGCCACCACGTTGGCTCCAGCCAGCCGCGATGACGGAAGAACGGGCAAAACCCCTCCAGGCCCGGATCGTCGCGGCCATCAGCACGACGGCCAACGCGCCCTTGAGGATGACTGGAACAGCGCTCAGCGAGAGCGCCAACAACGCCAGCGTGGCCATCACCAGGAGGACATGCCCCAGCCAGCGCGACGGCCGGTATTCAAAGCCGATGGCGGGCGCGGATGTCATCGATGATGGCCTGCCAATCCGGGCGCGTCGCCTTGGCGTGCCCCATCACCCAGTCCCAAAGGTCCGGGTCCTGAACGTCGAGAAGTTCGTCGAAGGCCTGGCGTTGCGCTTCGTCGGCGGCGGCGAAGCGTTCGTCGAGCCAGCCGCCAAACAGCGCATCGAGCTCACGGGTGCCGCGGCGGGTGCGCCAGCGGAGGCGTTTGATGCGGGCTTCGTCCATCGCGGGTTGCCTCCTGCTTTCTTCCTCTCCCCTCCGGGCGACCCGAAGGTAGTCCCCTCCTCGGGAGAGAGGACCGAGGTGAGGGGCGGGTGCTTGCGATGGCGCCGCTACAAAGCCAGCTCTGGACTGGCGCTATCGCGAGATTGACCCCTCACCCTGCCCTCTCCCCGGAGGGGAGAGGGAAAAACGCGACGCTTACGAGCGACGCTCGACGATCAGCTTCTTGATCTCCGCGATCGCCTTGGCCGGGTTCAGACCCTTCGGACAGGTGCGAGCGCAGTTCATGATGGTGTGGCAGCGATACAGCTTGAACGGATCTTCCAGATCGTCCAGGCGGGCGCCGGTGTCCTCATCGCGGCTGTCGACGATCCAGCGATAGGCCTGCAGCAGGATGGCGGGACCAAGGTAACGATCGCCGTTCCACCAGTAGCTCGGGCAGCTGGTCGAGCAGCAGGCGCACAGGATGCATTCGTAAAGACCATCGAGCTTCTTGCGGTCTTCCGGCGACTGCAGGCGCTCGCGGTCCGGCGCCGCACTCTGCGTGCGCAGCCACGGCTTGATCGAGGCGAACTGCGCGTAGAAGTGCGTGAGATCCGGCACCAGATCCTTCACCACCGGCATGTGCGGCAGCGGGTAGATCTTGACGTCGCCCGACTCGCAATCACCGATGGCCTTGGTGCAGGCCAGGGTGTTGGTGCCGTCGATGTTCATGGCGCACGAACCGCAGATGCCTTCGCGGCACGAACGACGCAGCGTCAGCGTCGGATCGATCTCGTTCTTGATCTTCAGCAGCGCGTCCAGAACCATCGGGCCGCACGCCGCAAGGTCGACCTCGTACGTATCGATGCGCGGGTTCTGGCCGTCGTCCGGGCTCCATCGATAGATGCGGAACGTACGGGGCTTCTTCGCGTCCTTGGCAGGAAAGTGCTTGCCCGCCTGGACCTTGGAATTCTTGGGTAGCGAAAACTCTGCCACGTTTGCCTCACTTAAATTCGTGCTTGCCGTAACAGCTCGTCTAGCGAGCGCCGGTACAACGTCGGGGAACCATCAAGGTTCCCCGCTTGCGATCAGTAAACGCGCTTCTTCGGCGGGACGACCTCGACGTCGCTCGTCATGGTGTACATGTGCACCGGACGGAAGTCGAAGCTGGCCTTGCCGTTCTCGTCGACCGCCACCAGCGTGTGCTTCTGCCAGTTGTGGTCATCGCGCTCAGGGAAGTCCTCGCGGGCATGGGCGCCACGGCTCTCCTCGCGCTGGGCCGCCGAGTACATGGTGGCCACGGCCTGGTCGAGCAGGTTGGCCAGTTCCAGCGTCTCGATCAGGTCGGAGTTCCACACCAGCGAGCGATCGCTGACGCCGACGTCCTTGAACGACTCGCGCACCTTGGAAATCTTCTCGCAGCCTTCCTTGAGCGATTCGCCGGTACGGAACACAGCGGCGTCGGACTGCATGGTGCGCTGCATTTCCGCGCGGATCTTCGCGGTCGGCTGGCTGCCCTTGGCGTTGCGCAGGCCGTCAAAGCGAGCCAGCGCCTTGTCCAGCACGCTGGCCGGCAGGTCCTTGTGCGGCGCGCCCGGGGTGACGATCTCGGCGCAGCGGTTTGCCACGGCGCGGCCGAACACCACCAGGTCGAGCAGCGAGTTGGAGCCCAGGCGGTTGGCGCCGTGCACCGACACGCAGGCCGCTTCGCCGATGGCGAACAGGCCCGGCACCACGGCGTCGACGTCGTCGCCCTTCTTCTGCACCACTTCGCCGTGGTAGTTGGTCGGGATGCCGCCCATGTTGTAGTGGACCGTCGGGATGACCGGAATCGGTTCCTTGGTCACGTCCACGCCGGCGAAGATGCGCGCCGACTCCGCGATGCCCGGCAGGCGCTCGTGGATCACTTCCGCGCCCAGATGCATCAGGTTGATGTGGATGTGATCCTTGTGCTCGCCCACGCCGCGGCCTTCGCGGATTTCCATCGTCATGGCGCGGCTGACCACGTCACGCGAGGCGAGATCCTTGGCGTTCGGCGCATAGCGCTCCATGAAGCGCTCGCCGTTGGAATTGGTGAGGTAACCACCCTCGCCGCGCACGCCCTCGGTGATCAGGCAGCCCGAACCGTAGATGCCGGTCGGGTGGAACTGCACGAACTCCATGTCCTGCAGCGCGAGGCCCGCGCGCAGCACCATGCCGCCGCCGTCGCCCGTGCAGGTATGCGCCGAGGTGGCGCTGAAGTAGGCACGACCGTAACCGCCGGTGGCGAGCACCACGGACTGGCCACGGAAGAAGTGCAAGGTGCCTTCGTTCATGTCCAGCGCGAGCACGCCTCGGCACACACCTTCTTCGTCGAAGATGAGGTCGATGGCAAAGTACTCGATGAAGAACGTGGCGTCATGCGCCAGCGCCTGCTGGTACAGCGTGTGCAGGATGGCATGGCCGGTACGGTCGGCGGCGGCGCAGGTGCGCTGCGCGGTGCCCTTGCCGTAGTGCGTGGTCATGCCGCCGAACGGGCGCTGGTAGATCTTGCCTTCCTCGGTACGCGAGAACGGCACGCCGTAGTGTTCCAGCTCGATGATGGCCGGAATCGCCTCGCGGCACATGTATTCGATCGCATCCTGGTCGCCGAGCCAGTCGGAGCCCTTGATGGTGTCGTAGAAGTGGAAGCGCCAGTCGTCCTCGCCCATGTTGCCGAGCGCGGCGGAGATGCCGCCCTGCGCCGCCACGGTGTGCGAGCGGGTCGGGAACACCTTGGTAATGCATGCGGCCTTGAGGCCCTTCTCGGCCAGACCGAAGGTGGCGCGCAAGCCCGCGCCGCCGGCGCCGACCACGATCACGTCGTACTTATGCTGTTGGATCTTGTAGCTTTCCATGGAATCAGGCTCCCAGCGCCACGCGCAGCACCGCCATCAGCGTGGCCAGCGTGCCAAGCACTGCAATGAACTTCACCAGCACCAGGAGGGCGACTTCCTTCCAGCGCGTATGCACGTAGTCCTCGATCACGATCTGCAGGCCCAGTACCGCGTGCCAGCACATGGTGAGCACGAAGGCCACCAGCAGCACCGCGTTCCACGGCTTGGCCACGACCGAGCGGGCCGTCGCGTAATCGGCGTGGACCATGCCGAGCACGGTCAGCACGAACCAGACGCCAAGAAACACCAGCGCGGTCGCGGTGACGCGCTGCGTCCACCAGTGGCCGACGCCGGACTGCGCCGAGCCGAGGCCGCGGGCGCGCTTGAGCGGATTGCGCAGATCGCTGCGCACGTCATGTCGCTGTCCGTTCGCGCTCATGCAGCACCTCCGGAAGTCAGCACGTAGGCCCACACCAGCACCGTCAACACGATGCTCACGATGATCGACAGCCAGCTGGAGCGCACGAACTGCGGAATGGAATAACCCATGCCCCCGTCCTGCAGCAGGTGACGGATGCCGTTGCACAGGTGATAGAACAGCGCCCAGGTCCAGCCGAACATCAGGATCAGCCCGATCGGGCTGCCGATGCAGGTCTTGAACTGGTTGTAGCTGTCTTCGCCGTTGGCGAGGGAGAACACTCCCCAGAGTACGATCAGGGTTCCGACGGAGAGGGCAATGCCGGTAGCGCGATGCACGATGGATGTCACCATCTGCACCTGCCACTTATATATGCCCATGTGTGGAGAGAGCGGTCGTTGCGTGTCTGCCATGGCGGCTATCCTGGGTGGAATCGCTGATGCCCTTTACCGCCCTTCCCTATCTCCGACGACGCCGGCGCAATGGGCCGGCGCGGCGAGGATCAGAAGTCGATACAGCGCCCGTTCTTTTCCCAATCGCCGTAGCGCGTGGGATCCGGGGCCGGCCGCTCAGCCGGGGTCTTTTCCGTGGCCGGAACGGCAGGCACGGCCGCTGGTTCCGCGGGCGCGGAATCCGGCGAGGACTTAGGTTGGGAGGACGTATCGGACATGGTATGTGAAAGCCGTAAAAGCGTAATACTTGCGTAAATTCAGCACAACCTTGACGGCGACGTGATCGTCTGACAGTAAGCGGACCACACTTGTATGACGGACGCCCTGCCCTCACCTCGCCCCTCTATGGTTACACACCACTCCGCACAGACCCTGTCGATCGAAGGCGCCGACGCTGTTGCGTTCGCCCAATCCCAGTTCAGCAGCAATGTCCAGGCACTCGCCGTCGGGCAATGGCAATTCAGTGCGTGGCTCGATGCGCAAGGCAGGGTACTCGCCCTGTTTCACCTTGCCCGCGCTGCCGACGACGCCCTGCTCTTGCTGTTGCGGGGAGGTGAGGCTGCGCCCATGGCGCAGTCACTGCAGCGCTTCGTGTTCCGCGCCAAGGTCAGGCTGACCGCGCACGAACCCCGCCACCTCGGCACCGGCCCGGCGTTCGACACTTACGCTGCCGCTCGTGAAAACGATGCTTACAAGTTGGGCTGCGGCGACCACAGCCTTCTCGTCGGCGCCGAGCGCAACGACGACGCATGGCAAGCTCCGCAAGTTCTCGCCGGATGGCCCTGGCTACCGGACAACGTGCTTGGCACATTGCTTCCTCCCGCCCTTTCGTTCGAACGGCTGCAAGCCGTGTCGTTCGACAAGGGCTGCTATCCAGGCCAGGAGATCGTGGCCCGCCTTCATTACCGAGGAGGTCACAAGCGGCATATGCATTGCGTCGTATTGTCGCACCACTTGACTGGGGGCACCTTGCTGCGCCATGGCGACGAAAGAGCCGTCCAATTGCTCGATGTCGCCCATGACGGAGAGCGCACGCTCGCCCTCGCCGTCATCGATGATCAACTCGTAACGTCGCTGGAAAACGGCACGGTCGACATCACCGACGAAGGCATCACGATGCACATCGAGAAGAGCTGGTCGGCATGAAGCAAATGCTTGCGGACGAATTCGCGAACGCTTCAGTCAACGTGAGCATAATGTGAATCCGAACTGCCAGGCACTTGCCAGATCGGAAACGCGCCACTAGTCTCCGCCAGCCAATTCAGTGGCACCCATTGCCCACGGGTGCCGACATACGCGACGAACCGGAGGGGTCCGGATCAGCGCGACCCGGCTGATAACGCCGGAGTAGAAGCCGCCATAGACGCGGTGTAGTTGCAGGCAACGCGGTCGTCGTACCCGCACCAGGCCTTTGCAGCACGAACAAGTTGAGAGTGGCACCGGATCAGCCGCTCGACTGGCCACAATCCCGTGGCAAACCGCCTTGACCACAAGTTTCGGCCAAGGTGTTCAATCCAGATGGAACGGCCTGCCCGCCCGTCCATCGCAACGGCGCTCGAAGTCACGCAACACCGGCTTTTCGCGTACAGCACGTTGGAGGCAGACAATGAAACTTTCGATGCTGTTGTGGTTAGCGTCCGTGCTGCCCCAGCCCCTCGCGGACCAGACCTGCCTGGCCACGACGGTGTATCTCGAGGCACGCAGTGAGTCGACCATCGGGCAGTATGCCGTGGCCGAAGTTGCCCTTCGCCGCCGTGACCGCGGCACCTGGGGCGACAGCGTCTGTGAGGTCGTGACCTCTCCGCGTCAGTTCGCGCTGACAACGACAGCGCAAAACTTTGAAGTGACCGACGTCAACTCTTGGACCAAGGCGTGGAAGATTGCTGGTGATTCCATCAGCAACTGGAGCCTGCCCAAGGGAGAGCGCACGGTGTACGTCCCGCAGGCCGATCACTTCGCCACGCTCGCCGTGGCCCCGGCATGGTCGACCAAGCGCGTCGTCAAGACGATCGGCGACCACGCGTTTTACGCGGTCAACTGATCAACTTCCCGTCCATAAAAAAGGCCCTCGCAAGAGGGCCTTTTTCGTTTGGACGTCTATACGTCCGTTACGTCACAGTCGATAGACCAGGTTGTCGCGGATCTGCACGTAATCGCCGGGGCGTACCTGCGGGTCCGCCGCCTGCGTGACGGTTGCGTACCGCCCGTCGTCCAGCTTCACCGTGACCTGCCACGCGACATCGGGACCGCCGGAGTTCTTGCCGACCTGGTTGCCGATCGCACCACCAGCCACTGCACCGGCCACCGTCGTCAGGGCCTTGCCACTGCCACCACCGAACTGGTTGCCGATCACGCCACCGGCGATGCCGCCGATGACCATGCCCAGCGGGGACGAACCTTTCTGCGTCTGTATCTGGCGCACGTCACTTACCACGCCACACTGCTCACAACGATTGGAACTTCCGCTGTAGACCACCTGCCGTTGCGGCGGCGTCTCGCATCCGGAAAGAAGCGCCAGAACTGAAATCAATCCAACGACAGCCAAATGTCTAAGCAATGTCTGCATGGCGTGAATCCTCAGTGAGCGTCGGAAACGGCTACCACACCTTCCTGTACCTGCAGCTTGTCGCCCGGATCGTGATCCATGCGCACCGTGCGGGTCACACCGTTGTACTCGTAACTCACGTCGTACGCCACCACCTTGTCGCCACCATTGCCCTGCACCGTTTCGCAGCGACGCTGGGTGGTCTGCGTCGTGGCATTGCGCTGATGGTTCGCCTGGATTTCATGGCCGGCGTAACCGCCGCCGACAGCACCGGCCACCGTGGCCAGCGTGCGACCCTTGCCGCCACCGATCTGGTTACCGAGCAAACCACCGGCCACCGCGCCGATGGCGGTACCTGCAATCTGATGCGTGTCCTGCACGGGCTTGTGCTGTGTCACCACTTCGTCGTGGCATACCTGCTGCGGCGCCGACGCCTGTTCGCGCACCGGCGTCACGCTCAGCACGCGGGCGTATTTCGGCCCGCTCTGGCCTGCGGCCTGCTGCGCCGTGGCACCCACGCCGCCGTCGGCATTGGCGTCGCGGTTGCACGCCGAAAGACCAAATACCAGCACAGCGCCCATGCCCACATGCAGCGCTGAAGCGACCAACCTGTTCATAATGCTCTCCTGTCTGGACCGGCGGAGCACCCCGCAACCGCCTGAATCGATCCCTACGTGCCTCAATTGAACCCTTGATTCACTGAATGCTCGCTTAGATCGCAGCCCGCCATTTTCAACGGACAGGAAGCCTTAATCTGTGCTCGAACTCACTGACAGCCACGCGCACATCGATGATGCTGGCTTTGCGGCCGATCGCGCCGCCGTGTTCGACCGCGCGCGCGCGGCTGGGGTCAGGCACATCGTGATTCCCGGCGTCGACCGTGCCTCCTGGGACCGCATCAGCGAGATTTGCGACACATACGCCGAGGCACATCCTGCGTATGGCCTGCATCCCATGTTCCTCGACCAGCATCGGCCGGAGCACCTGGATGCGCTCCGCACGCAATTGACAACCCATCGCGCGGTGGCCGTCGGCGAGATCGGGCTCGACTTCTTCGTCCCCGGCCTGGACGGTGAACGGCAACGCGAGTATTTCCATCGCCAGCTGCGCATTGCCCGCGATTTCGACCTTCCGGTCATCGTGCACGGACGCCGGGCGATGGACGAAGTCACCTCCACCATGAAACGTATCGGCGGCCTGCGTGGCGTGGTGCACAGCTTTTCGGGCAGCGAGCAGCAGGCCGGGCATTTGTGGGACATGGGGTTTCATATCGGCATCGGCGGACCCGTCACGTACGAGCGCGCGCAACGTCTTCGCCATATCGTGGCGACCATGCCCATCGAGCACCTCCTGTTGGAAACGGATTCGCCGGACCAGCCCGGCACATGCCACCGTGGCGAGCGCAACGAGCCGGCCCACATCGCCGAAGTGCTCGAGGCGATCGCTCGGCTGCGTGATGAAAGCGAAGAAGCCATCGCCTTGGCCACCACGGCAAACGCGAGCGCGCTGTTCGGCTTCACCCGCGCTTGACCTGCACGCATCGTTTCGTGAACCCGCGATTCGCCGCGCGTTGACGCGGCACTTGTGATCTTCGTCGCGAGACATGTATCGTAATATTTCACCAGTGAAATATTCCTTGATGAAATGAGCAACCTTCGCGAAGGACTCAGCCGCATGGACGCCGGGATCGCCCGCGTGGGCGAAATGATTCCCGAGGCTCCGCAGCAGGAGGTCCGGCTGACCCGCCTGCTGCTGCTGGTGGGCGGCACCCTGCTCGGCGAGGTCGAGGCTTACCTCAAGCCACACGGGCTCAACGACAGCGATTTCCGCACGCTGATGGCGCTCTACAGCAGCCCGGACGGCGCCACGCCCAGCGAGCTGTGTGGTTTCGCGCAACAGGGCGCCACCAACATGACGCGCATCGGCAACGCGCTGGTGAAGGCAGGACTTGCTGCTCGCTCGCACAGCGCGGAAGACCGGCGGCGCATCGTCCTGAACATCACGCCGACGGGAAAGCGCCTGGTGCGCAGGATTCTTCCGCCGCTCTTTCCCAAGGTGCTTGGCGCCTACGCGTCGTTGAGCGCGAGCGACAAGCGCACGCTTGAGCGCCTGCTGCGCCAGGTCGCACTGAACATCGACTCTCTTCAATCTTCGGATTCCAGTCCATGAGTTCTTGTGTTCCGATTCGCCACGGCCAGCTGCCACGCGTGCTGCTCGGCTGCGCAATCGCCCTGGCCATGGCCGGCTGCTCCATTCCGGCCAAGCTTGGGCACCCCGCCATCCGCGATGATGTCCCGCTCGCGGGCCTCGATGCCGGCCACCGCGCCGGCTGGCCTGATGCCGAATGGTGGCGCCAGTACGATGACCCGCAGCTCGATTCCCTGATCGCGCTTGCGATGAAGGACTCGCCGGATCTTGAGCAGGCGCGCTCGCGCGTTGCGTCGGCGCAGCAGTCCATTCGCGCCGCGACGGCGCAGGCCGGACTCAGCGTGAACGGCAGTGCGCAAGTTGAACGCCAGCGACTGAGCGAGAACGGACTCATTCCGCCGAAGTTCCTCGGTTTTACCTGGTACAACCAGGGCGACATCGGCGTGCAGGCACAGTACGACTTCGATTGGTGGGGCAAGAAGCGGGCCACCATCGAATCCGCCGTGGACCAGGCGCATGCTGCCGAAGCGCAGCACAGCGCCGCGGCGCTCGCGATCCAGAGCACGGTCGCCGATACCTATTTCGGATGGCTCGCCGACGAGGCGCGCATCGACCTGGCGCAGCAGGCCGTGCAGACGCAGGAGCAACTGCTGCGCATGGCCGAACTGCGTGTACGCCAAGGTGTCGATCGTCCGGACACCGTGCAGTCGGCGAAGGCGCAGCTTGCCGCCACACGGCAGATGCTGGTTGCACTGCAGAGCTCGGCGAAGATCCGCCAGGCCGCGTTGGCCAGCCTGGTGGGCGTGGCTCCGTCGCAATTGCCGCCGCTTCAGCCGCGCGCCCTGCCCGACGTGACCGGCGGCTTGCCCGACAACGTGGGCGTGGACCTGATGGCGCGCCGTGCCGACATCGCTGCCAGTCGCTGGCAGGTGGAAGCGGCTCTGCGCCAGACCGATGTGGCGCGTGCAGAGTTCTATCCCGACATCAGCATCAGCGCGATGGCCGGGCTCTCCAGCATTGACCTGGACAAGATGTTCAATGCCGGCAACCGCGTGTTCGCGCTGACGCCAGCGCTGCACCTGCCGATCTTCACCGGCGGGCTGCTCGAAGCGAACTACGGCGTGAGCAAGGCACAGCTCGACGCGGCCGTCGCGCAGTACAACAGCACCGTGCTCGGGGCTGCGCGCGATGTCGCCACGCAGAGCCTTACCGCACAGCAGATCGAAGGTCGCCGCAAGGAGCAGGCCAGCGAGATCGCCGCCAACCAGACCCTGCTGGCCAACGCGCAATCGCGCGTGCGCCGCGGCGTGAGCGACCAGCGCGAAACCCTCGCCGCCAGGGGGCAGTTGCTGCAGCAGCAGGATGACGAGCTCTCCCTGCATGCGCAGGCGCTATCCACCGACATTTCGCTGATCAAGGCCCTGGGCGGCGGCTACCGCGCCGTCACGCCGGAGCAGGCCGCCAGCGACACCTCATCTTCCGCATCGAACCTTTCCGGAGACGCCGCCCATGAGCGCCACTGATTCCAACGCCAAACCGCAGGACAACGACAGCGGCATGGCCGCGAAGGATCCGGCCAAGCGTCGCCGCGCGCTACTGATCGTGGTAGCGGTGTTCGTACTTGCCGCGGTCATCTGGGTACTGCTGTGGTTGTTCGTGTTCTCCACCCGCGAGAAGACCGACAACGCCTACGTCGGCGGCAATCAGGTGGCGATCTCCGCCCAGGTGCCGGGCACGGTAGTGGCCATCCTGGCGGATGACACGCAACGCGTCGAAGCCGGCCAGGTGCTGGTGAAGCTCGACAACACGGATGCCGACGTGCGCCTGCAGCAGGCCAGCAGTGCGCTGGCGCAGGCGGTTCGACAGGTGCGCCAGCAGACCGATTCCGCCAGCAGCGCCGACGCCCAGGTGGCGAGGGCGAAGGTGGATCTGAAGAAGGCGCAGGCCGACCTGGCCCGTCGCCAGCCGCTGATCGCCGAACAGGCCGAAGCGCCGGAAGTGGTGCAGCACCTGCGCGATGGCGTCGACCAGGCGCAGGCGGCGCTCGATGCGGCGCAAGCGCAGGCGCAGGCCGCTCACGCGGCCATCGAAGGTACGGTGGTCACCAACAACCCGGCGGTGGAGCAGGCGCGTGCGAACTTCCGCGCCGCGTGGATCGCCGCACAGCGCAACAGCATTTATGCGCCGGTGACCGGCTATGTCGCCCAGCGCAGCGTGCAGCTCGGCAACAGCGTGCAGCCGGGCCAGCAGCTGATGACAGTGGTGCCGCTGCATGACCTGTGGGTGGACGCGAACTTCAAGGAAAACCAGCTGCGCCATATCCGCATCGGCCAGCCGGCGAAGATCGAATCGGACGTCTATGGCGGCAGCGTGGAGTTCCACGGCAAGGTGATCGGCCTGGGTGCCGGCACCGGCAGCGTGTTCTCGCTGCTGCCCGCGCAGAACGCCACCGGCAACTGGATCAAGGTGATCCAGCGCGTGCCGGTGCGCATCGCGCTTGACGACAAGGAACTGGACCAGCATCCGCTGCGCGTGGGTCTCTCCACCGAAGTGACCGTGGACATCACCAACGACAAGGGCGCGATGATGGCGCCGCAGGGCAGCGGCCAGCCGATCGCCCAGACCGATGTCTACGAACAGATGACCAGCAAGGCGGACGTGGAGGCCGAGAAGATCATCAAGGCAAACGTTCGCCGCGGCGACGCGGACTGATACGGATACGCCGCCATGGCCGACCCCTCGAACGAAGAAAAGACCGCCGAAGGCTTGCCGCCTTTGCACGGCACGGCGCTGGTCCTGCTGACCATCGCCGTGGCGTTCAGCACCTTCATGGAAGTGCTGGACATGACCATCGTGAACGTCGCGGTGCCGCATATCGCCGGCAGCCTGGGCGTGAGCGCGAGTGAAGGCACCTGGACGATAAGCTCGTACTCGCTCGCCAGCGCGATCATGCAGCCGCTCACCGGCTGGATCGCGCGGCGCTTCGGTGAAGTGAAGACCTTCGTCTTCTCGGTGTTCCTGTTTGTGGTGTTCTCGATGATGTGCGGCCTGGCCACGTCGATGCCGATGCTGGTGATCGCCCGCCTGATGCAGGGCGCGGGATCGGGCCCCATGGTGGCCTTGTCCCTCACGTTGCTGCTGGCGAGCTACCCGAAGGCCAAGCAAGGCATCGCGCTCGCGTTGTGGGCGATGACCGTGGTGGTGGCGCCGATCTTCGGTCCGATCCTTGGTGGCTACCTGACCGACAATTTCTCGTGGCCGTGGATCTTCTACATCAACCTGCCCGTCGGCATTGCCGCCGGCGCCATTACCTGGTCGCTGCTGCGCAAGCGCGAGACCAAGACCTTCCAGACGCCCATCGACGTCGTTGGCCTGGTGTTGCTGGTGGCCGGCGTGGGCTGCCTTCAGTTCATGCTGGACAACGGCAACGACCATGACTGGTTCTCGTCGCCGATGATCACCACGCTGGGCCTGATTGCGCTGGTCTGCCTGGTCTTCCTGGTGGTGTGGGAGCTGCATGCCAAGCACCCGGTGATCGACCTCAGCCTGTTCCGCCAGCGCAACTTCACCGTGGGCGTGACGGCCCTGTCGCTGGGCATGTTCGCCTTCTTCGGCATCAATGTGGTGTTCCCGCTGTGGCTGCAGACCACGCTGGGCTACACGGCCACGTGGGCGGGCCTGGCCACGGCGCCGGTGGGCATCCTGGCCTTCCTGCTCTCGCCGGTGCTGGGCCGCAATATGCACAAGCTGGAGCTGCGGGCGGTGGTGACCTTCTCGTTCATCATGTTTGCAGCCACCTCGTACTGGTTCTCCACCTTCGACAGTTCGGCATCGTTCAGCTCGCTGGTGTTGCCCCGCTTCGTGATGGGCATTGCGATTCCCTGCTTCTTCATCCCGCTCAACCAGATCTACCTGGCCGGCTTGCCCGCGGATCAGATCGCCAGCGCCTCGGGCCTGGCCAATTTCTTCCGTACGCTGGGCTCCAGCGTCTCCACCGCCGTGACGGTCACGCTGTGGCAGCACCGGGGCATCCTGCACCACGCCACCCTCAGCGAGTACGTGGCGCCCTCCAACCCGGCCGCAACACAGGTGTTGCAGGGGTTGCGCCACGGTGGCTTCGGCCAGACGCAGGCGTTGGGGATCGCCGATCAGCTGGTGAACCGGGAAGCGCTGACCCTGGCCGTGAACGACATCTTCTGGATGTGCACGGTGTTGTTCGTGCTGCTGATCCCCGTGCTCTGGTTCGCCAAGCCACCCTTCGGCAGCGCGGGTGGCGCGGTAGGTCACTGATATTTAACGATTGCTGCACTCCCGAGTGCAGCATGACCTTAGTCACGGATGACTGGTGCGCCGCAATACCTTCTGCTAGTTTGTGTGCATGGCACAAACGATCCGCATCATCAAGAAGTATCCGAACCGTCGGCTCTACGACACGGAGATCTCCAGCTACATCACGCTGGAAGAAGTCCGTCAGCTGGTGTTGGACGGCGAAACCTTCGAGGTCCGCGACGCCAAGAGCGGCGAGGATCTGACACGCTCGGTGCTGCTGCAGATCATCTCCGAGCATGAGGAAAAGGGGCAGCCGATGCTGTCGCCCCAGCTGCTCAGCCAGATCATCCGGTTCTACGGTGATTCGTTGCAGGGCTTCATGGGTCCCTACCTGGAACGCAGCCTGCAGGTCTTCCTCGACCAGCAGCAGCAGTTCCGCACCCAGCTCAACAGCCTGCTTGGCCAGACGCCCTGGTCGATGCTCAACGATCTGACCGAGCGCAACATGGAAGCCTGGCGCAACATGCAGCGCGGTCTGCTCGACACCGCTAGCCAGGGCCAGCCGCCTCGCGGCAACAAGAAGCCCTGAACCTCCGGCCGGCAGTTTTGCCGGCCGTTCCGTTTCATACGCCGCTGCAGCACAACACGTGCTGCCCTGCGACATGTGCACGAGTCCTTCACATGAGCTCTTCCGCCCCTTATCCGCGCGTTGCCATCGTGACTGGAGGCATCGGCGGCCTCGGCACGGAAATCTGCCGACAGCTCGCGCAGGCCGGCCGCCAGGTGATCGCGGTGGACCTCGCCGCGCGTGAAGAGCGTCTGCATGCATTCCAGTGCGAACTCGCCGATCTCGATGGCGCGGTGAAGTTCGAGCCCGCTGACGTGAGCCAGTTCGAAAGCTGCGCCAGCGTGGTCGAGCGCGTGCAGCAACAGCACGGCAGCGTGGACATCCTGGTCAATGCCGCCGGTATCACGCGCGACACCAGCCTGCGCAAGATGACCCCGCAGCAATGGCACGAGCTGATGCGCGTGAACCTCGATGGCGTGTTCAACATGTGCCGCAACGTGGTCGAAGGGATGAGCGAACGCGGCTTTGGCCGCATCGTGAACCTGAGCTCGGTGAATGGGCAGACCGGCCAGTTCGGGCAGACCAACTACTCCGCCGCCAAGGCTGGCGTGCATGGTTTCGGCATGGCACTGGCACGCGAAACCGCACGCAAGGGCGTTACGGTGAACACCGTCTCGCCTGGCTACTGCGATACCGCGCTGGTCGCCGCCGTGCCGGAAAACATCCGCGAGCAGATCATTTCGGACATCCCGGTCGGCCGACTGGGTTCGCCGGGCGACATCGCGCGCGCCGTGGCGTTTCTGACGGCCGATGATGCGGGTTACATCACGGGCGCGAACCTGCCGGTCAACGGCGGGTACTTCATGAGCTTCTGAATCCGGCTAGTCGGGCGGCATCGCTAGGGTCGTCGTCAGCCCCTGCCCGGCGGCCTTGCCCGCATCGGGCTCCGATCATTCCAGCGGTGCGCACCACCACGCCCCGTGCTGTGTTCCGACACGGCAGATGTCCGCCACTTCGCCTGTGCGAAGGCAACCCGCTACTCTTGGCGCCCGACGCGTTGGCCACTTTCAGCGGAGCCCCATGGCGCAGCACATCACCCTTATCGGCGGCGGCCTGGTTGGCGCGCTGCTGGCCCAGCAGCTCGCTGGGCGTGGTTTCAAGGTCGACGTATTCGAGAAGCGCCCGGACCCGCGCATCGCCGGTTTCGTCGGCGGCCGCTCGATCAATCTCGCGCTGGCCGAACGTGGCCTGCACGCCCTGCGCCAGGCCGGCCTTGCCAATGACGTGCTGCAACGCGCAGTGATGATGCGTGGGCGCATGGTGCACACGCGTGACGGACGCTCAGGGCTGCAACGCTACGGCGTCGACGACAGCGAAGTGATCTGGTCCGTCTCGCGCGGCGCACTCAACATGCTGCTGCTCGATGCCGCCGAAGCGGCGGGCGTGCGTTTCCATTTCGGGCAGTCGCTGGTCGATGCGGACTTCGACGGAGGCCGCATCCGGCTTGCCGATGAAGCCGGTGTCGCACGCGGCATCGACGCCCCGGTGGTGATCGGCGCCGACGGCGCGGGATCGGCGCTGCGCGCGGCGATGAACCATCACACCCCGCTGGGCGAGCGCGTCGAGGCATTGGGGCACGCCTACAAGGAGCTGGAGATTCCGCCTGCGGGCACGCTCCCCTCCGAACTGGTCGACCGCAGCGGCGGCCACGACCAGTTCGCGCTGGAGCCGCACGCCCTGCACATCTGGCCGCGCGGCGGCTACATGTGCATTGCCCTGCCCAACACCGAAGGCAGCTTCACCGTCACGCTGTTCCTGCCCGCTCAGGGCGCTCATCCGAGCTTCGCGACGCTGCCCGATGCTCGCGCCGCGCGTGCGTTCTTCGAACACGACTTCCCGGACGTGCTGCCGCTCATTCCCGATTTCGCGAACGACTACGACGGTCATCCGGTCGGCACGCTGTCGACGCTGTACCTGCAGCAGTGGCACCTCGGCGGCAAGGCCTTGCTGGTGGGCGACGCGGCGCATGCCATCGTGCCGTTCCACGGCCAGGGCATGAACTGCGGTTTCGAAGATACCGTCGTGCTGGCCTCGCTGATGGCTGGGGCACCGGGCGATACTGCCGATGTGTTCGCCGAGTTCCAGCGCATCCGCCAGCCCAACAGCGATGCGATCGCCGCCATGGCGCTGGAAAATTACGTGGAGATGCGCGATTCGGTGGCGGATCCGCACTACCTGGCCAAGCGCGAACTCGGCGCCCTGCTGGCCGAGCGCGCGCCGCAGCATTTCATGGCGCGCTATCGCATGGTCACGTTTACCCACCTGCCCTATGCCTACGCCTATGAGCGCGGCCGCGCCCAGGACGTGCTGCTGGAACAACTGCTGCGCGGCTCGACGCAGGCAGGTTCGGTCGACCTGGACGCGGCCGCGGCCACGTTGCGGGCCACCTTGCCGCCGCTGCCCGACCTGCATGGATGAGACGCTGCTCGCCGCCTACCGGCGCACCGATTACCGGGTGCGGCTCGGTGGCGGCGGGTATGCGAGCATCCGCATCGGCCATCCCCTGCCGGTCGCGCTCACCGGCCTCGTGACAGGAGAGCCGTGGGGTTTCATCACGGCCTGGAATCCGCGCTCGCAGCCGCGCCCTCCTTCGCAGAACCGCCAAGCCCAGCGACGGCTGCTGCACGCGCTGCGTGAATTGCCTGCCACGCACTTCATCGCGGCGGGCGTCGGTGTCGGCGAAAACGGATGGCGCGAAGGCAGCCTGTTCGTGGTCGGTCCCGACGTGGAGTCACTCGACGCACTGGCCCGACGCTTCGGCCAGCATGGCTACCTCCACGGCCACGGTCAGCAGCCCGCGCAACTGCGCCTGCCCTGACCCAGGCACCTGCCGCCCACCCCGGGCGCTTGGCGGCAGCACGCCGCATGGACAAGCCTGTCAGCGTTTGCGGACAATCGCGCGATGACTCATCTGTCTGCCACTGCCCCGATCCTGCTGGAAGCGCGGGGCCTCGCCTTCTACCGCCAGGACGAACCCGTGTTCGGCCCCCTGGACTTTCGCCTGCGCGAAGGCGAGGTGGCGCTGGTCGAAGGCGACAACGGCAGCGGCAAGACCACCTTGCTGCGCATCCTCGCCGGCCTGCTGCATCTGGACGAAGGTGCGCTGAGCTGGCGCGGCCAGCCTTGGCGGCGCATCGAACACCTGGGCGACACCCTGTTCCTCGGCCATCACCTGGGCCTCAAGGGTGATCTCAGCGCTCGCGAGAACCTCGCCGTCGCCGCCGGCACCTATGGCACGCGCGAGGGTCGTGACGTGGCCGGCGTACTGTCCAGCATCGGCCTTGCCGGCTATGAGGACGAGCCCGTACGCCGCCTTTCCGCCGGCCAGAAGAAACGCGCCGCCCTCGCACGCCTGCTGCTGTTGCCGGCGACGCTGTGGCTGCTGGACGAGCCGTACGCCAATCTCGACCGCACCGGTATCGAACTGGTGAACCGCCTGCTGGCCGAGCACTCCGCCGAGGGAGGTGCCGCGCTGGTGACCAGCCACGGCGCGGTGAGCTTCCTGGGCGGTGAACCGACACGGGTACGCATGCACGCATGAGTCACGCGACGCTCGCTTCCGCCTGCGCCGCCGTGTTGCGCCGCGACCTCACCCTGGCCTGGCGCCGCCGTGGCGACATCACCATGCCGGTGCTGTATGCGCTGATCGTGGTCACCCTGTTCCCGTTCGCGCTGGGTCCGGAAGACGCCCTGCTGCAGCGCATCGCCGGCGGCGTCGTGCTGCTGACCATGCTGCTGGCCATGCTGCTCGCGCTGGATGCGATGTTCCGCAGCGACATCGAGGACGGCTCGCTGGAACTGCTGATGCTCTCGCCGCAACCGCTGGCGCTGATGCTGGGTATGAAGATCCTGGCGCACTGGATCACCACTGCGCTGCCGCTGATCGTGATCGCGCCGCTGCTGGCCGGCATGCTGCACCTGCCGCCGTCGGTAATGCCGGTACTCGTTTACGCACTGCTGCTCGCCACGCCCTTGCTGAGCCTCCTGGGCGCGGTGCTGGTGGCGCTGACGGCCGGCAGTCGGCGCTCTGGTATGCTGCTTGCCTTGATGCTGCTGCCGCTTTGCGTGCCAGTGGTGATCTTCGCCGCCGGCGCCGTCGCCGCGGCACAACAGGGGCTGCCGTGGCTCGCTCCCATCGCCTGGCTGGGGGCCGCGCTGGTCATGGCCCTGGTGCTGGCGCCGCTGGCCTGCGCCGCCGCCCTTCGGATAGCTCTGGACGCGTGAGACCCGCTTTTATGGCCAACTGGATCCCGCTCTGGGTTCACAAGCTCAGCTCGCCACCCAACTTCTACCGTTTTGCCGGCGTCCTGCGCCCCTGGGCATTGGCGCTGGCCCTTGTGCTCGGCGCCATCGCCCTATACGGCGGCCTGGTGCTGGCGCCCGCCGATTACCAGCAGGGCGACGCCTACCGCATCATCTTCATCCACGTTCCCAGCGCGTGGATGAGCCTTTTCATCTATGGCGTGATGGCGGTAGCCGCGTTCATCTCGCTGGTATGGCGCATCAAGCTGGCTGAGGTGGTGGCGATGGAATCGGCACCGATCGGCGCGGCCTTCACCTTCATCACCCTGGTCACCGGCTCGCTGTGGGGCAAGCCGATGTGGGGCACGTGGTGGACCTGGGATGCGCGGCTTACGTCCGAGCTGGTGCTGCTGTTCCTGTATCTGGGCGTGATCGGGCTGTATCACTCGTTCGAAGACCGCCGCCAGGGCGCGCGCGCCGCGGCCTTCCTCGCGATCATCGGCATCATCAACGTGCCGATCGTGCACTTCTCGGTGAACTGGTGGAACACGCTGCACCAGGGCTCCACCGTACGCATCCTCGGCCCGTCGAAGATGAGCGGTGACATGCTGTGGCCGCTGCTCACCATGATGGCCGCCACCAAGTTCTATTACATCGCGAGCCTGTTCGGGCGCGTGCGCACCGACTTGCTCTCGCTGGAAAGCGGCAAGGATTGGGTGCGCCAAATCGCAGAGCAGGAGGGCCAGCGGTGACGCCGTTCTCGTGGGATCACTTCCTCGCCATGGGCGGCTATGCCGCTTATGTGTGGCCAGCGTTCGCGGTGTTCTTCATCGTGCTGATCGCCGACTACCTCAGCCCGAGCTTCCGTCGACGCCGCCAGCTGCGCGAACTGCGCGGACGCATCGCGCGACAGGCCGCGCGGCAGCAACGCAACCCTTCAGTGCCGTAATGGGCACCTACCGAGTCTTATGAATCCCACCCGCAAGCGCAGACTCATCATCGTTCTTCTCGTGGTCGCCGCGGCCGTCGTCGCGGTCGGACTGACCGTGTTCGCGCTGCAGCAGAACATGAACTACCTGTTCACCCCGAGCCAGGTGCAGACGGGCGAAGCACGCAGCTACAAGACGTTCCGCCTCGGCGGCATGGTGAAGGCCGGTTCGATCCAGCGCAGCAGCGACTCGCTGAAAGTCACCTTCACCGTGGTCGATGCGAGCGGTTCGATGCCGGTGGAGTACACCGGCATCCTTCCCGACCTGTTCCGCGACAACCAGTCGGTGATCGCCACGGGCCACATGGACAACGCGCGTTTCATCGCCACCGAAGTGCTCGCCAAGCATGACGAAACCTACATGCCCAAGGAGCTGAAGGACGCCATGGCCAAGGCGCACGAGGGCAAGCAGGTCAACGAGGCCGCCGGCCAGGACAAACCGCAATGATTCCGGAGCTCGGGCAACTCGCCCTGATCCTCGCCCTGCTGCTCGCGTTCGCGCAGGGCGTGTTGCCGCTGGTCGGCGCATGGCGCAACAACCGTGCGCTGATGGCCGTGGCACGCACCGCCGCGACGGGCCAGGCGGTGTTCGTCACCATGGCCTTCCTGCTGCTGGTGTGGGCGTTCCTGCAGTTCGATTTTTCGGTGCAGTACGTTGCCGACAACTCCAATCTCGCGCTGCCCTGGTACTACCGCATCGCGGCCGTGTGGGGCGCGCACGAAGGTTCGCTGCTGCTGTGGATCTTCATCCTCAACCTGTGGACGCTGGCGCTGGCCGTGTTGAGCCGTCGTCTGCCCGAGGTCTTCATCGCACGCGTGCTCGGCGTGCTTGGCCTGGTGTCGGTCGGCTTCCTCGCCTTCATCATCTTCACGTCCAATCCGTTCCTGCGCCTGTTGCCGATGCCGCCGGACGGCGGCGATCTCAACCCGGTGCTGCAGGACCCGGGCATGACCTTCCACCCGCCCGTGCTCTACATGGGCTACGTGGGCTTCTCGGTGGCATTCGCGTTCTCGATCGCCGCGTTGCTGGGCGGTGAACTGGAGCAGGCCTGGGTGCGCTGGGCGCGTCCGTGGACCAACGTGGCCTGGGGCTTTCTCTCCGCGGGCATCGTCGCCGGCAGCTGGTGGGCGTATGCCGAGCTGGGCTGGGGCGGCTGGTGGTTCTGGGACCCGGTGGAGAACGCCAGCTTCATGCCGTGGCTGGTGGGCGCGGCCCTGGTCCACGCGCAGGCAGTGACGGAGAAGCGCGGCGGCCTGCGTGCCTGGACCATCCTGCTGTCGATCTTCGCCTTCTCGCTGTCGCTGCTGGGTACCTTCCTGGTGCGCTCAGGCGTGCTCACCTCGGTGCATGCCTTCGCGTCTGATCCGAAGCGCGGCCTGTTCATCCTGTGCTTCCTCGCCGTGGTGGTGGGTGGCTCGCTGCTGCTTTATGCGCTGCGCGCGCCCAAGGTCGCCGGCGGCAAGCCGTTCAACGTGTTGTCGCGAGAGACGGCCATCCTGATCGGCAACCTGATGCTGACGGTAGCCGCAGCGATGGTGCTGCTGGGCACGCTGTTCCCGCTGCTCGGCGACGCGCTTAACCTCGGCAAGATCTCGGTCGGCCCGCCCTACTTCGGTTTCCTGTTCACTCTGCTGATGATCCCGGTGGTGGTGCTGCTGCCGTTCGGCCCGTACCTGCGCTGGGGCAAGAGCGATACGCCGGTGCTCAAGCGCGTGATGTGGCGTGCTGGTCTCGCTGCCGTGGCGTGCGCGATCGTCGCCGCCTTCATCACCGATGGCGAAGGCAAGGCAATCGCCGGCACGGCGGCCGCGGTATGGTGTGGCTTCGGCACGCTGCTTTATGTGTTCAAGCGCTGGCGCGAGATGCCCGCGGGTCGCCGCTACCCGGCCGAGATGGCCGGCATGCTGCTGGCGCATTTCGGCGTTGGCGTGTTCCTCGCCGGCGTGCTGCTCACCAATGCGCTGAGCGTCGAGCGCGACGTGCGCATGAGCCCGGGCCAGACCTCCAGCATCGGCGGCTACGATTTCCGCTTCGACGGCGTGCAGCACACCACCGGTCCCAACTGGCAGGGTGACCAGGGCACGGTGACGGTGATGCGTTCGGGTCGCGAGATCGCCGTGATGCATCCGCAGAAGCGCACCTACACGCGCGGCCAGGTACAGACGGAATCGGCGATCAACCCCGGCCTGTTCCGCGACTTGTACGTGGCCCTGGGCGAACCGATGGATCGCACCCAGCCCGAAGGCGCGTGGGCGCTGCGCCTCTACGACAAGCCGTTCGTCCGCTGGATCTGGGCCGGTGGCCTGTTCATGATGCTCGGTGGCTTCTTCGCCGCCGCGGATCGCCGCTTCCGCACCAAGCGCGTGGCTGAAACCGAAACCGTCCCGGCAGCTGCCTTGCAGGAATCGCGCGCATGAGCCGCCTGCTGCCTTTCTTCGGTTTCCTGCTGCTCGTGGCGCTGTTCGGCTTCGGCATCTGGTGGAACACCCAGCACGACCAGCGCGAAGTGCCTTCGCCGCTGATCAACAAGCCGGCACCCGCCTTCGTGCTGCCGAAGCTGGACGATCCGTCCCAGACGGTCAGTCGCGACAACCTGCTGGGCAAGCCGTATCTCATCAACGTCTTCGCCAGCTGGTGCATCGCCTGCGGCGAGGAGCATCCGGTGCTGATGACGCAGGGCAAGTCGATCGGCGTGCCCATCGTCGGCTACAACTACAAGGATGCGCCGGACGACGCCAAGGCCTGGCTGGCCAAGCACGGCAATCCGTACGACATGGTCATCGCCGACCTGGAAGGCCGCACGGCGATCGACTTCGGTGTGTACGGTGCCCCCGAGAGTTTCCTCGTCGATGGCAAGGGTGTGATCCGCTACAAGCGCATCGGCCCGCTGACGCCGGAAGTGATCGAGAAGGAACTGAAACCCGCGATCGCGGCACTGGCGAAGGAGCCCGCCCCGTGAACACGCGGCGTCTTTCTGTAGGAGCGCACCCAGTGCGCGAAAAGCCTATGCGGCGGCGACTCCGTCATCGCGCACTGGGTGCGCTCCTACAGTTGGGGTTGCTGCTCTTCACGGGCCTCGCCTTCGCACAGGCCATCGATCCGCTGCCGTTCAAGGACCACGCGCAGGAGGTCCGCTTCCAGGCACTCACGCGCGAACTGCGCTGCCTGGTCTGCCAGAACGAGAACCTGGCCGATTCCAACGCGGACCTCGCGCGCGACCTGCGGCATGAAGTGTTCGACCTGATGCAGCAGGGCAAGAGCGACGACGAGATCAAGCAGTACCTGGTCGATCGCTATTCCGATTTCGTGCTGTACGACCCACCGGTGAAGTCCAGCACGGTGTTGTTGTGGTTCGGCCCGCTGGCGATCCTGCTGGCCGGCGCCGTGGTGGTCGTGGTCACGGTGCGTCGTCGTGGCCGTGCCGCGCCGGTCGCGGTGCAGGACGAGAAGCCGAACGACGAAGGGGACGATTGGTGAAACTGGCTTTTTTCCTGATCGCCGCAGCGATGATCGCCGCGGCGCTGTTCCTGCTGCTATGGCCGCTGATGCGTCATGGCCGCCAGCAGGGCCGCTCCCGCAAGGTCTTCGCGCTGGCGCTGGCGTTGGCCTTCCTGTTGCCGATCGCGGCCATCAGCCTGTATCTCGGCGTGGGCACGCCGGCGGCGCTCGATGGCGTGGCGCACCAGCCCAAGAGCATGAGCATCGACGATGCCGTCGGTGAGCTGAAGGCTCATCTGGCGCAGCAACCGGATGACCTGCAGGGTTGGATGCTGCTTGCGCAGACCTACGGCGTGATGCATCGCGCCGTCGAAGCACGCGATGCCTACGGCCAGGCGCTGCGCATTGACGCTGACAACAGCGCCGCCATGGTGGGCTGGGCGGAAGCCGACTCCCTGCAGCGCGAGGACCATCGCATCGACGGGCGCGCGCTGGAACTGCTCGAACGCGCCGTGAAGCTGGACCCGCAGAGCCAGCGCGGCCTTTGGCTGCTGGGCATCAGCCAGTTCCAACATGACCACTACGCCGAGGCCGCCACCACCTGGCGCCAGTTGCAGCCCCAGCTGGACCCGGGCTCCAACGTGGCCAAGGCCGTCGCCGAACAGATCGCCGTGGCTGACGCGCGTGCGGGCAACCCCGGCAAGACGGCGCCCGAGATGCCTGCCGTCGAGGCTCAGGGGCCTGCGTTGCAGGTCCAGGTAGCGCTCTCCCCCGCCCTCAAGGACAAGCTGGCTCGCGGCGACACGCTGTTCGTCTATGCACGCGCCGAGCAGGGGCCGCCCATGCCGCTGGCCGTGGCGAAGCTGGACGCCGCCGCCCTTCCCGCCACGGTCACGCTCACGGACGCGATGGGCATGACGCCTCAGTTCAAACTATCCTCGGCATCGCGCGTGTTCGTCGGTGCCCGCATCAGCAAGAGTGGGCAGGCCATGCCGCAGGCGGGCGACCTCGAAGGCGACGCCGGCGTGGTCGACGTCGGCACGCGTACTCCGATCAGGATCACCATCGACAAGGTTCATTGATGAATCACGACGCGCGCCGCTACTTCGCCCTGCCTTCGCCATTCGCGATGAAGCGCGGTGGAGAACTCCACGGCGCGCGCGTCGCCTATGAAACCTGGGGCGAACTGAGCGCGGCGCGTGACAATGCGGTGCTGATCCTCACCGGCCTCTCGCCGAGCGCACACGCCGCTTCCAACGACGAAGATCCTTCGCCCGGCTGGTGGGAGGCGATGATCGGCCCTGGCAAGGCCATCGATACCTCGCGCTGGTATGTCATCTGCGTGAATTCGCTGGGCAGCGACAAAGGGTCCACCTGTGCGGCTTCGATCAACCCGGCGACAGGTGAGCCGTATCGCCTGGATTTTCCCGAGCTGTCGCTGGAAGACGTCGCCCACGCGGCCCATGGCGTCGTAAATAGCCTAGGCATCGAACAGCTGGCTTGCCTCATCGGCTGCTCGATGGGTGGCATGAGCGCACTGGCCTACATGGTGCTGCACCCGGGCAGCGTACGCGCACACATCAGCGTGGATACGGCGCCCCAGGCGCAGCCGTTCGCCATCGCCATCCGCTCGCTGCAGCGCGAAGCCATTCGGCTCGACCCGCACTGGAACAACGGCCACTACGACGATGGGGACTATCCCGAAGCCGGCATGAGCATCGCGCGCAAGCTCGGGGTGATCACCTACCGCTCGGCGATGGAATGGAATGGTCGCTTCGCGCGCATCCGGCTCGACCCCGAGCAACGCGACGACAATCCGTTCGGCCTGGAATTCGAAGTGGAGTCGTACCTCGAAGGCCACGCGCGACGCTTCGTGCATACCTTCGACCCCAACAGCTATCTATATCTGTCGCGCGCCAGCGATTGGTTCGACATTGCCGAATACGGCAACGGCAGCGTGATGGAAGGGCTCAAGCGCATCCGCATCAAGCAGGCGATGGTGATCGGCGTCAGTACCGACATCCTGTTTCCGCTGGAGCAGCAGGAACAGATTGCCGATGGCCTGCGCGCCGCGGGCGCCGAGGTCGAGTTCGTGGCGCTGAATTCCCCGCAGGGCCACGATGCCTTCCTGGTCGACATCCCCAACTACAGTCGCGCCATCGGCGGCTTCCTCGGCCGACTCTGAACGGCCGACTGCGCCCCCAGTGCCGCGCTGTTAAGATGGGGCAGCAGCATCACCATCCGAGAACGACATGCTCACCCTCGACTTTCCCGGCTCCCGCCAGCTCATCGACGCCATCGACGCCGCCGTGGCGGAGAACTCCACCCGCGCCGTCACGGACAGCCTGCGCAACAGCTTGTGCAAGCTCATTCGAGGCAAGGAAGTGAAGCTGCCCGAATGCGTGTTCGAGACCGCGGAAGGCCGCTACGCGCGCCGCGAGCTGTACCGTAGCGAGGATCACGGCTACTGCGTGGTGGCGATGACCTGGGGTCCGGGCCAGGGCACGCCGATCCACGACCATTGCGGCATGTGGTGCGTGGAAGGCGTCTGGAGCGGTGCGCTGGAAGTCGTGCAGTACGAGCGCCTCGCCGATGAAGACGGCCACTACCGCTTCCAGCCTGTGGGCTCCATCCAGGCCGGCCCCGGCTCTGCCGGCAGCCTGATTCCGCCGCACGAATACCACACCATCCGCAACCCCAGCGACGACGCCGTCGCGGTGAGCCTGCACATCTACTCCGGCCCGATGACCCATTGTGCCGTGTTCCAGCCCCTGGGCCAGGACCACTATCAGCGCAGCGATCGCCAGCTGGGTCTCGACCCGGTGCACTGAACCCGGCATAATGGTTCGCTGCAGTGCCGGTGTGGCGGAATGGTAGACGCGGCGGACTCAAAATCCGCTTCTGGCGACAGAGTGTAGGTTCGAGTCCTATCACCGGTACCAATGATTTAGGCCCCTTTTTGGGGCCTTTTTCTTTGGTGATTCCCGGATTTTCCGCAATGGCGGCTCTAGCGACTCATCGCGATGGCCTGGGATCCAGCAGACGACGAAGGATGCGTCATCAGTGCCGTCCGGCATTCCTTCCGACTGCACGCTGGGGATGCCGGCACAAGGCCAAAAGGTGCCGCGTCACAACGAAAAAAAGCCGGAGGCCACCGCCAGCCGGCTGAGGGAAACCGCTGAAATCGCTGATGTGCACGCACTACGTGTGCTGCGCGCCGTGGAAGAAATCAAATGCGGGTCAATCAGTGAGCTCGACCTCACCGAAGGGCTGAAAATCGCTTGTCCTTGCTGGTTCTAGTAAGCCGCCGCCATCCGCCTCACTGAGCTGCCTGCGTCGAAGTTGTCTCAAGCGCTGTTCGCATCAGCGGAAGGGTCAGCACCGATGGCAACACCTTCCCGGTGCGGCTTCCCTTGGCAAACACCACGTAGAGCGGCACGCCGGGCGAGTGATATTCCTGCAGGAACGCGGTGATCGTCGGGTCGACGTTGGTCCAATCGCCTTTCATGTAAACGGTGCCCGTGCGCTGCAGCAGGTCGTGGAACGTAGCCGTGTCGAGCACGGCATGCTCGTTGGCCTTGCAGGTGATGCACCAGTCCGCGGTCATGTCCACGAAGACCAGTGTGCCCGAGTGGCGCAACTCGGCCAGCTTCTGCGGCGAGAACGGAACGGCGCCCGCTTCCTGCGTCGCCACGGCGGACATCGGCTGCAGGCGGCACAACCCATACAGCGGCAGCACCGTGAACACGGCCAGGACGCATGCGAGCAGCTTGGCCCATGCGCCGCGATGACGGCTGCGCTCGACCCACCACAGGGTCATGGCAAGCAGCACCACGGCAACGAGCACCAGACCCACCGCGTCGGCGCCGCGCTGATGCGCCAACACCCAGACCAGCCACACCGCAGTGAGGTACATCGGGAACGCCAGCACCTGCTTCAGTGTTTCCATCCACGCACCGGGCCGCGGCAGCAGCCGGCCGAGCGCCGGAACGAAACCGATCAGCAGGAACGGAAGCGCAAGGCCCAGGCCCAGCGCGAGGAACACAAGCAGGGCTGCGGGCGTCGGCGCAAGGAACGCATAGGCGAGCGCCGTTCCCATGAAGGGCGCGACGCAGGGGCTGGCCACCGCCACCGCGAGCACGCCGGTGAAGAAATCGCCGGCCCACCCCGGACGTGAGGCAAGGCCTTGCCCCAGGTTGCCGAACGACGCACCGAACTGCGCCACGCCCGACATCGAAAGGCCGATGGCGACCATCACGCAGGCCAGCACGCCCACTACCAGCGGCTGCTGCAATTGCGCGCCCCAGCCCAGCGCATGCCCGGCCGAACGCGAAGCCACGACAGCGAATCCGATCGCGGCAAACGAGCACAGCACCCCGGCCGTGTAGGCCAACGCATGCCGACGCGCCCGCTGGATGCTCTCGCCGCTTTCGAGCAGGCCAATCGCCTTGATCGACAGCACCGGCAACACGCAGGGCATCAGGTTAAGCACCAGCCCGCCCGCAAAGGCGAGCAGCAGCGATAGCAACAGGCCGGCGTCGGCTGGGTTCGAGCCCTCGCCGGGCGCGGTGCTTCCCTGCGTCGCCGGGACCGTCGCACCGCCAGGCAGCGGAAGGTCGAGATCCTCGACATGCGGGGGATAACAGATCTTCGGATCGACCTCGTGGCAACCCTGGTAGCGCACCGCGAGCCTGATGCGCTGCGTGCCCTGCGCGAGCGTGTACGGAATGCTGGCGTCGATGCTGTTGTGATAGGTCTCGACGTCGCCGAGGTACTCGTCGTGGTACTTCTTGCCGTCCGGCAGTTGCGCCGTGCCCAGCGTCACGCCTTCGCCGCCGGTGAACTGCATCTGTCCGCGGTAGAGGTAGTAGTCTGGCGCGATCGTCCAGTGCAGCTTGATCACGCCAGGCGTGCCGGTGTCCGCACTGAGCTTGTACGCCTCGCCGATCGGCAGCAGTCCGGCCAGGTCTTGCGCATGAATCAAGCCGCCCACCAGGAGCAGGAACAATATCCAGCCGATGCGTGCGAAGGCTTTCAGGACACCCGCCTCGGAAGCAACGAACAGTGCTTTCCATACCGCCAACGAGCCAATCATTCGCAACACCACCGCCTGCATCGACAGACGGGGCATACCCTGCATGAGTGGCATCGGGCGACGGCTTGCAAAAGGCGCCGACGACATCGCTTTTCTGGTTGGCATATTTTTTTCCACGTTTTTGCGCCGTTCGGGCAGCGCCGCCATCGCTCTTTGGCGTCGCCGATTCGGTGCGTGTCAGCGCTCGGCAAAGCCGTCGCCTTCGATGACGTTGTCGCTGCCGGTGCGAACTCCCGCAGCGACGCGGCCCTTTGCGGTACCGCGGTTACAGCGTCCGGTCTGCTCGCGCGAGACGAACCGCTGCAACCGCCGGCCTCTCACTGCTGCTTGGGTGTCGGCCCCTGTACCACCTGCACGAGGTGGTCGGGCTGCAAGTATTTCTTGAACGCGCCCTGCACTTGCTGTGCGGACAGATCCAGGTAGTACTTTGCGGCCACCATCGGCTGGTCCAACGGCTCGCCCTTGTAACTCCAAGTCAGCAGTGACCTGGCGATGCTGTTGACGCTGGATACGCCTACCGGAATCTCCCGGATGAGCGCCTGCCGCGCATTGTCCAGCTCCTCGGCCTTCACCGGCGTATCGCGCATCTGGGCCAGGTTCTGGCGCACGAGCTTGTCGGCATCAGCGACCTTGTCGGGGTCGCTGCCGTAATAGACCATGAAGTTCGAACGCGAGCGATCGAAACGCGTCATGGACGCAGCGGTGTAGGCATAGCCATGCTTGACGCGAATGTCCGTCATCAGGCGCGAAGCGAAGCCATTGCCGCCCAGCACGTAGTTGCCCAGTTCCAGGGCGTAGCGGTCGGGATTGTGCAGATCCAGCGCCAGGCTCTGCCCCATCAGTACGGTGTCCTGCGAGGCGTAGGCATTGGGCACCACGGCGTGGCTTGCCGCATTCACCGGCACGGGCTTCGGAACCACGCCGGGCTTGGGTCCGGTCGCCGACCACGAGCCAAAGACTTTGTCGACCTCGGCGCGGGCCTGCTCGGGCGTCACGTCGCCGACCACCACGATCGTGGTCATGTCGGGTCGATAGGTCTGCTCGTAATAGGCTTTCGCATGGGCCAGGGAAAGCTTGTCCACGGTGGCAGGCGTGGCTTCACGCAGATCAGGATCGCCAGCAGGAAGCCACCCCTTCTCCAGCGCACGCATCATCTTGTAAGGCGGCGACTGCAATCGGCCGGCCAGCGTGCGGGAAAGGGTTTGTTGCTGCACGGCGAATGCGGATGCCGTCAACGAGGGATGCAGTTCGTTGTCGGCCAGCAGCTGCATGCCCCTGCTGAAGTTTTCTGCCGGCACCGCCAGCATGAAATCGGGCCCCGCCGACTCGGTGGCGGCGATTTCGTCCAGCGCCTTGTGGAAAGCGTTGCGGTCCAGCGTGGTGGTGCCGTAGTCGAACAGCGAACCGAGCAACTGGCCGACGCCTTCCTGGCCCGCGGGCTCCTGCAGGTTGTCTTCATGATCGACATGGCCCATCACGGTGACCGTCTTGCTGATCGATTCGGGCTGCACGATCAGCGTGATGCCGTTGGCCAGCGTCATTCTGGCCGGTGCAAGCGTCCAGTGCGGCATCTCCAGTTTGCCCAACGCCTGTGCCGCCCACTGCGGCAGCGGGCCGTCCAGCGCGGCATTGCTGCTGGCGAACGATTCGGTGCCGCCGAAACCGGAGCTATTGGGCGGCCGCTTGCCGTCCGCACTGGGCGTAAGCACAACGGTGACGCGCTGGTCCGGCTTCAGGTATTCGCGCGCGACACGGTTGACGTCCTCCACCGTTACCGCCTGGATCTGCGCCTGCGCCTGTTCGGGAGAATCCAGGCCCTGCCATGCCAGAGCCTGCGACCACGACTGAGCGAGCTCCGTCGCGCTGTTCCGGCTGAACTCGTACTGCGCGTGTTCCTGGCGCTTCGCGGCTTCGACCAGATCGGCCGGCACGCCGTTTTTCAGCAGGTCGTCGATCACGGCGTCGAGTTGGCTTTGCGCCGCCTTGCTGTCACCGCCCTTGGGAAAGCCGACTTCGACCACGCCGAGGCCGCCATGCGCAAACGGAAGCGCCTGGGCAGCCGCCGAGAGCACCTTGCCGCGTGCCGCCAGATCGGAGAGGCTGCTGCGCGAATTGCCCAGCACATCCAGCAGCACGTCTGCCGCCGCATAGTCCTTCGATTGCTGACCAGGCATGCGGAACAGGTACTGCACCGTGCCGGTCGCAGCGGGCGTGGTCTTGGCGATCGTGACAGGCTGGAATGGAGCCAGCTTCACCGGCGCACGCTCCGGCACGTTGCCCCTGGGAACCGGCTCGAACACCTGCTTCACTTTGCCCAGCGTGGCCGCAGGATCGACATCACCCACGATCACCAGGATCGCATTGTTGGGCGCATACCACTGGTTGTAGAACTTCTGCAGCGTCGCCCCGGTGGTCTTGTCGAAGCTGGGCCGCGTGCCCAGCGGATCCTCCGCGTAGCCGGTGCCGGCGTAGAGAATCCTCTCGGCTTCCTCGATGGCCAACTGGCCGGGATCGGAGATGTCGCGAGAGACTTCCTGTTCGATCGCGCCTTTTTCCAGGCTCCATCCCTTGTCGGACAACTGCGCGCCGCGCATGCGCGTCGCCTCGATGTGCAGCAGCACGTCCAGGTACTGCGCGGGCGCCACAAAATAGAACTGCGTGGCGTCATTGGTGGTGAACGCATTGTCCGTCGCGCCCATCTTGCCGACCATCTCGTTCAACTGCGCGCCGGCCATGCCCTTGCTGTCACGGAACATCATATGTTCCAGCGCATGCGCGGTGCCGGGGAAGCCTGCCGGTGCATCGTAGCTGCCGGCCAAGTACGTGATCTGGGTGGTCACCGTCGGCGCCAGCGTATCGCGCACGACCACCACCCTCAGGCCGTTGTCCAACGTCGTGCGCATCACGTTGTCGCTCTGCGCCGATGCCGCCATTCCCGTGGCACGGAGGGGCGGTGGGTACGCAGCCGCCAAGCCGAGCGTCAAGAAGACGCCCAGTGCCAATGGAGTGATTCTGCCGTGATGCTTCATCGTGGATCCCTTGCAAGGTGAATGGAAAAAGAAAGAGCAGCGGCGTGCCCACGACATACCCATCCAAGGCGTCTAGGGGCGTGGTTTCTCATGTCCGGCAGCGTGGCGACGGTCAAAGCACGCCACCGGATCGCTTCCAATACGCCATCTGCATCTTGGTCATCTCGGGAAACTGCTTCTCGGCCGTGTGCAGCGCCGCGTCGAACAGCTTCTCTGCTTCGGGACGGCGATTGAGTGCGATCAGGGCCTTGGCCAACGAATGGGTGACCTGGAGCTTGTCCTGTGCGCTGGCGTTGTTCGCGGCGTATTGCAGATAAGGCAACGCGTCCGCCGCATGGCCTTGCTCGAGCAGGCTGTCGCCATACTCGGACTGATAGAAATAATTGTCGGGATACGCCGCGACCATCGCCTTCTGCAGGGCGATGTCCTCGGTCTGCGAACCGTGATTGGCCAGGAATTCGTTGAGCACCAGGGCCATGGCCTGGTCGCGCTTGACGTCGAATCCGCCATGCCCATCGCCCAACGACTTGCGGCCGATGGCGATGGCGCGCTGGTAGATGGCCTGCTCTTTGGCGCTGTCGCCCAGTGCCTTGTAGTAAAACGCCAAGGCGTAGGTAGCATCGCGAACTATTCCCGATTCCGCAGAAGGCACCTGGCTGTCGTAGAGCGCCGTGAGGGAAGGCAAGCGTGCCGTGGCGAGCGCCTTGCGCTCGGACTCGGGCAGAGAGTGGGCACAGGCGAGAAGTGTACGAGCCGTGTCGAAGTACTCATCGAGTGCAATCGGCCCGCTCAACGCCTCTTGCGCGTGGGTTCGGCAGTCCTTCTCGAGACGGGCGCTTTCGGCTGCGGGGAGTGGAGGATTACTCATCAAGGCTTTCCGGCTCTCCGCAGTCATTTGCACAACGGCAAGCCGCAAGGCCGCATGGGGATCGGCCGAAACGGCTTTACGCGTGGCCATGGGCAAGCTCGCGTACCAACGCACACCGTCCGCGGCCTGGTCGCGCTCCCCATAGGCAGCCAGTACCTTGGCGGCGGCATCGACCGAGCCGTGCTGGGCGTCCTGCTTGAGCTTGTCGAACGCGTCCTCGCCACTCAATATGCGGTTGAGTTCCGGATAGAACTTCTCGCTCGGGATGAATCCCATCAGGCGGCCACGCTCGCTGCCATCGGCATTGAGCACGATGTAGCTCGGCAGTGCCGGTACTTTCAGCTTTTTCGTCCACGCGACGCCATTTACCGAGTCCGCATCGCTGCGCACCAGCACGAAACGGCTTTGTTCTGCTTCCCATTCCGGACCGTTCAACACTTTTGCATCCATGGCATGGCAGTCATGGCACCAACTTGCAGAGAAATCGACGAATACGGGTTCCTGCTTGGCCTTGGCGGCCTTGAGTGCCTGATCGATGTCCGTGAACGCGGTTGCGGCTGATGCTGCGCCGCAAACCAGCGCGCTGAAGGCCAGCACGAGATGGGGGAGGTGGTGTTTCATGGATACTCTCGTTGATGACAGATGGGAAAGAACAGATCAGTCGCTGCCACCGTGACCAAACCTGTAGCGCGCCTCCAGGAAGATCTCGCGGCCGTACGGGTTGTAGTTGGCGGGATTGAATGGCTGGTTGCTCGTGCCGGGATACGTGAGGTCAACCGGCGGCATGGAGTTCTTGATGTTGTTGATGCGCAGCGATAGCTGCCAGGACGCCGTCGGCGCGTAGCTGACGCTGGCGTTGTAGATGCGCCATGCGGCGAGTTTTGCGGCGTATGGCGCGTCGTAGCCGTTGGTGATTCGCGCGACGTAGTTAGGCGTAGGACCGAAATACGTGCCAAACAGTGTCGCGTTCCACTTGCCCCTGCTCCAGTTCAACTCGGCGTTGGCCTTGGTCTTGAACTCCGTGCTGTATGCCGGTGCATTGAGGTAATCAAGCACCGGATCCCCGGGGAATTGCTGCTGGCGATGGCTCAGTACGCGCGTGTAGGCCACATGCGCGCCGAACTGGCCATAGGCTCCGGCTTCGAAGCGATAGCTCGCACCGGCAATGATCGAGTTGTTCACCTCATGCGCGACGTTGGCCTTGGTGACGAGCAACCCGGTGATGCGCCCAAGCAGCGGAGAACCGGATGGAACCGGCACACGTGTGATCTGGGCATTGGCGGCCCGGCAAGTCGGCGATGAAGGATCCAGCGCGCCCTGCATGCAATACCACTGGAACTGCAGGAGCGAGCCCGGACTTTCCAGCACGACCTCGTTGCGTATCGAAAGATGCTGGTAATCCACGTTCATCGACAGGTTCGGCACCGGTGACCAGACCACGCCGTAAGAGAGGTTCTTCGACGTCATCGGTTGCAGATGAGGATTGCTGGTCTGCGTCACTGTCAGTGGCTCATCCTGGTACTGGCCTGGGCAAGAAGAAAGCGTTGGCCCCGTAAAACCCAGACGGGCGCAATTGACCCGGTCCACCACGAAATCCTGATAGGTACTGCCGCCTTCGAATTCGTCGATGAGCGACGGCGCCTTGAATGACGTGGAATACCGGCCGCGCAACAGCAACTCCTGAAACGGGCGAAACTCCAGTCCTGCGTTCCAGGTGGGATGACTGAAATGCGCACCTTCGGCGTCGTAACTGTCATACCTAGCTGAGAGATCGGCCGTGAGCATCTTGAACACCGGCAGGTTCAGCTCCGCAGCCGTTGCATAGCGGTTCCGATGACCGTTGCTCGGATTCCACGAGAGGCCTTGCAGGTAGGCATTTCCACCTCCTTCCAGCAAGGGTGAAGGCTGGTACTTCCACGACTCGTAGCCTTCTTCGGCGACAAGCGCCAACCCTGCGTCGCCGCCAGGCAATCCAAAGAGCGAAGCCTGGGTCAGCTGCGCGCGCAATTGGTCAGTGCGGTTGTTGCTCTCGATCGAAGCAGCGCCCGTATACGACGCGTATTCTTCTGGCGTGAGGGGACGGGTCAGGAGGCTGTAATTGGGCGCGTACATGGGAAAACCGAAACTATCGGCACCCAGTTGCGGACCGAGCAGCGCGCTGCCATACGAACCCGGCACGGACGTATTGAGCAATCCACTCTGGCGATCGTCGTCGCGCTCGTAGGAGCTGGTGAGACCGACATCCAGGTTCCAGCCCTTGCCAAAATCGACCTTGCCGCCGACCGTTGCCGTATAGGTGTTCTCGTAGCTTTTTTGCGACAACAGACCGTCGAGGCTGTGAGCCCTCTCCTCGGGCGCGAAAGCGCGGAAGATCACCACGTCGTCATGCAGGTTGGCGTCGTTGATCAGGCCGAAGAAATCACCGACCGTCTCGTGCGATTGTTCTTCGTAGCTGTCGAGCAGGTCCGCATACAGTTGCACGCTATCGTTGACGGCGTAATCGGCGTGAACGCTTAGGCTCGCCGTCCGGTCCTTGTTGATCAAGGTGCCGTATGCACCATCCCTTACCGAGCCGCAAACAGCACCGTACGGACTCGCGTAATAGCGTTCGCTGCCGCCCCACAGGCCCGTCAGCTTGCTGCAGTCGCCGGCCTGCGCCGGGAAGTAGCTGTTGCCGGAAAAACCATAGACGCTGCCGTCCACACCCGGCTGCTGTGGGCTGCTACCACCCGCGAAGTTCTGCGCGGTAATGCGCCGCTGGAAGTCCCACATCGGCTGCTGGTCACTCACCTGCCCGCCTACCATCAGGTTGAGCTTGCCGATCTGGAAGCTGTCCGAAGCGCTCAGCATCCGCTCGCGGCCGCCACCGTCCGAATACCAGCCTTCACGCGCGTCGACCGTGCCGAAACGCACGTGCTTCTTGAGCACGATGTTGATCACGCCGGCGATGGCATCGGAACCATACAGTGACGATTGGCCACCCGGCAGGATCTCGATGCGCTCGACCAGATCGATCGGGATGCCGCTCAGGTTGGTGTTCAACTGATCGGTCACCTGGTTCTGCGCGACCTGGGAAAACACCGGCATCGGTCGGCCGTCGATCAGGAACTTGGTGAAGCTCGGGTCGAGGCCGAACAGGCTGACGGTTTTAGCCGCCCAAACGTCGCCCGCATTGATTGCGGTGTTGTTGATCGAGCCGGTGTTGAGGGTAAGGTTCTGCAGCGCGTCGGCGACGCTGGAAAAGCCGCGATTCTTGATGTCGTTCGCGGAGATCACGATCAACGGACTGGCGGTTTCGATCTGTGATCGCGGAATCAGCGAGCCCAGCACGGTCACCTTCTTGAGCGTAACCGCCGCGGGCGCAGCCGCCTGAGCAGGACCTTGAGTGGACGCGCCGCGCTCACCCCGCGACGGCTGCGGTGATTCCGGTGCCTTGCGAATGGCCACCAGGTTGTGGCCAACCAGGCTCCACTCCAGGCCGCTGCCCGTCAGCAGCTTTTCCAGCGCCTGGCGCCATGTCAGTTCACCGCTGACGCGTGGCGCGGCCTTACCACGCACCAGCTCAGGCGCGTACATGATCTGCAAACGACTCTGGGTGGCCAACTGATTGAGCGCATCACCCAGTTCTCCCGCCGCAATGCTGAACTGTTGCGGCGCTGCGCTCTCGGAGTGCGCCTGTTGTGCTTGAGCCGGCAAATCAACTGTCAGTCCGGCCAGTGCGGCAAACAGACCCGCATACAGCGGATGCCGCGAAATGCCCCAGTTCCTACGAGTGTTCTTGTTGCAACCAGCCTTCATGTCCCCTCCCCCACTGGATAGGTCGCCGGCCGCCGATGTCATCACGTACGCAACGAACGCCGGGCCGTCACGAATCTGTAATGCACGGGAGAGGAGCAGACCCTACTGTGGGAGCGGAAAATTTTTTGGCGGCATCAACTTCGACATGCCTGCTGAAATCGCAGGCGCAGATGACCTGCTATCGACGGGTCAACACGATCTCGCTGGCGGCGGGTCGTTGATCGGCATGAATTGGCCATCCGTATTCCAAGGCCATGGCAAACGATTGCTGATCGCCAGCCTTGAACACGCCACTGATCGACGTGCTGCCCAGGCTTGGATCGCCCAGGCGCAGCTTGGTACGGGAATAGCGATTCATTTCCGCGAGCACTGTCGACAATGGCCATCCTTTGATGACCAGGTTTCCTTGCGTCCAGCCACGCAAGTTGCCCAGCTCCGCATCTGGAATCGCGCGCAGTTCGCCAAGCCGGCCAGCGGCGTCCAAGGTGATGCTCTGGTCGGGCGCCAACGCGGCCAACTGGGCATCATCCTTCGTGGCGACCTTTACCCTACCCTGCAGCAACGCCACCGTGCTCGTGCCGTCCTGGACACGAACCTGGAAGCGGGTGCCCGTCGCCGTGACCGAGCCCTGGGCGGTGCGTACAACGAACGGCCACTTGGCATCGTGATGCACGGTAAAGTCCGCGCGCCCGCGCGCCAAGACGAGATCGCGCGCGCGCCTGTTGAAGCGCACCGTTAGCTCGGTATCGGTATCCAGCACGACTTGCGAGCCATCCTCCAACGCTATCGTGCGCTGCTGGCCCAGTGCGGTCGCATAGCGGATGGCTGGCGCCTCCGCAGGCCAGAACTTCCACGAAGCGGTGGCCGCCAACACAACCACCGCAGCCGCAGCCGCAGCCAGCGACAGCCACTTGACGCTCCAGGCGGGGCGATGCCGTTTGACGGGACGCCGCGCTTCCGCCAAGGCCATGGCAATGGCAGGGTCCTCGCGCAATCGGGCGCTGCGCTCCCAGATATCCCCGATCTGGCGATAGGCGGCGTCGTGCGCCGGATCGGCTGCCCGCCAGCGAGCGAATGCGGCACGTTCGGACTGGCTGCAATCGTGCGCCAGCAACCGCGCAAACCACCGCTGTGCGGTGGCGCGGATTTCCGCATTGGGAGATGGCACCGTCATGCTATTTCGATGCCCCTGCACCAAGCATAGGCACACGCGCCTGGCTATCCGTGACAGACGTCTGTTCATGTTCCCTACGATGCATCAGAAGCTCCCGACCCTACCCTGTCGAACAACGCGGCCAGGGCGTTGGTCATGTGTTTCTCGACGGTTTTCACAGAAATGCCGCAATGGACGGCGATCTGAGCATACGTCATGCCTTCCATCCGGCTCAGCAGATAAACCTGCCGCCAACGCGGCGGCAACGACAGGAGTGCCTGACGAAGCAGAGCCTCCTGTTGCGCATGCACCACCAGATCCTCCTGCGTCGGCTCATCGGACATCAGCTCGAGGTCATCAATCGGCACGTGGTGACTTCTTTGGCGGGCGCTGCCGCGGCGGTATTGCTCACCGACGACGTTGATGGCAATGCGGTAGAGCAGCGGCCTCCATGCAGCTTCGGTTTCGGTGTCGCGGTAACGCATCAACCGCATCAGACTTTCTTGAGTGGCATCCCTGGCATCCTCTTCGTTGGCCGTGCGACGGCGCAGGAAGCTCAGCAGGCCTCCATACTGCAGGCGCGCGAACGCCGCGAAACCGTGGGCCCGCCGATCGCCGTCCGCGGAAAAATCCCGCGTCGCCTCTAGAATATCGTCGTGGCGATGAGCCATGCCGGATGCCGCTGCAGATGGTCTGTGGGCACATCATCGACCCACCGGCATGCAGGATGCAACGTGAGGAGAGATGCGTAGGAGACAGCCTTTTACAGGCTGTTTTTGGTTAGATGCAGCAGCATGCCATCCACCCTACCCGCCCCTGAAAACATGCTGGCGGCGAGCCGGGTACGCGGCTCGTCCCGGAGCCGATTCTGGCGTGCGCCGTACGTCTCCGAGCCAGTCGCGAGCCATGATGAGATCCTCGCCCGCCACACGGGGCGATGTCCGTGCGAGCTGAACCGGTTACCGCCCAGCCACTCGATGCGCCATCGACACGTCCTGATAACCCTTGGCTTGCCGTGGCATCGACTTGCTCGATGCGATGCTTGTGCACTCTTTGAACGGGGGCGCCTGTCGCGCGGCCAGCGTGGCCAATGAGGGGTCATTGCCTCGGCGCAGGTCGGCACCCACGACCCGAATGAAAAAGGCCTGCGTCAGGCAGGCCTTGTGCCAACACGTGGCGGTATCGCTACGCCCGCGGGCGACGCGCATCAGTGGACCACGCAAGACCGCCTGGCAGGAAGCGTGACCTCGCGCATGGGCACCGCTTCGTGGAGTTCGTTCCACGTCATCGGCTCGAGTCCCTCGTCGCCCTGCAGCATGCGCGCGAACGTTGCGCCTTCGTTCTCGCCCGCGCGCAATGCGTCTGCTTCGCGCGCGAAGGTCCTTTCGGTATCGCGTTGCGTCAACGGTTCCCAATCGAGCTGATTGCCTGATGGAGAACGCAGCAGTGTCCAGCTGGCCGCCCAGGAGCTCGCGCCTTCACGCCGGATCTCGACGGATTCGACCCTCAGAAGATAGATACCGACAAGCACGGCCATGCGCGGACTCCATTTCCGGGCCTCGCCACGCAGGAAGGGGGATGTGGGCGTGCGGGGACACGTCCGTAGGCGTGGAAGGCCATGACGAATGGAGCTTACGCATGACTTACGTGATGGAGTACGTGGCAAAGGTCATGGATGCCGGCGTTAGTTCTTGCGGCCCACCCGATGCACGAACCCCATGAACCCGCCTACGCGGCGGGACTCTGGCCTGTCCGCTGGTCGTAGCGATCGAGCAGCACCTCGAGTTCGTCGATGTAGTGCAGAAGCTCGTTGCGCTGATGGAGGTGGTCGCCCGCTCCATCCGGCGCGTCGTCACCCAGAAGGCGCAAGGCGCCGCGAATACGATGGAGCAGCTGACTCTGTTGCCCGGTGTCGCCGAGCTGGAATGCGCGCTCCAGTTCCTCCAGATCCTGTCGTGTGGCGGCGACCAGGCTGCGCAGTACGTCGCGCACGCGAGCGGGCGAACCGAAGGTATCCAGCAGCAGTCGCCATCGATCCGTCGCCACCGTCGGTCCGCGCTCCGCGGAACGCGAGACGCGCATGCCAAGACAGGTGGAAAGCATGGCTCCGAGTTCAGCCAGTTGTACCGGCTTGGCGAGGAATTCATCCATGCCCGCTTCGCGGCAACGCGACACCTCCTCGGGCAAGGCGCTGGCGGACAACGCGACGATCGGCAGGTGCGTAGCCGCGTCGCGCTCGTTCTCGCGAATCCGCCGTGCAAGCGTATAGCCGTCCAAAACAGGCATGTGGCAATCGGTGATGAGCAGGTCGTAGCGTGCCGTGGCCAGCGTGCGCAGGGCTTCCTGCCCGTTCTCCACAATCGTATGCGGATAGCCCAGCCGGTCGAGCTGCCGGCTGATGACGGCACGATTGATGGGATGGTCTTCCGCGACCAGGATGCGTGCATCGTGTCGTTGAGGGCTGATGCTTTCTGCCGCCGGGCGGGGCGACGGCGCCAGGTGCAGCGCGACGTGACAGGCTTCCACGGCCGACCGCCAGAGCAAGGGCTGGCCGCTCAGCATCACCTCGCCATGCTCGAGATAAAAACCGCGCGGATCGGGTGCATCCAGCAACCGGATCGCATGCGCTCCATCCGGAAGTGCGCCACGGGACGCAAGTTCGAGGTCGACCACGTAGATGTCGATGCTTTCGGAAGCGTATTCCTTGAGATCCATTGCGTCGGCGCCGACGATGGACATGCCAAGCGCCGACAACGTATTGGACAGTTCGCGTTCGAGCAGGATGTCCCCGGTACAAAGCAGCGCCTGTTTTCCGGCCAGCGCCGGTTGGGGTCGCAGTACCTGTTCCACGGCCAGCGGCACTTCGAAGATCGCCTGCGTGCCGAAGCCTGGCGTGCTCGTGAGGCGGATTTCGCCCTGCATCATGTGCGCGAGGCGGCGGCATATGGTCAGGCCAAGGCCAGTGCCTCCGTAGCGACGGGAGGTGGAGGCCTCTGCCTGGACGAAGGGCTGGAACAACCGGTCAAGCTGGTCCTGCGACATGCCGATGCCGGTATCGGACACGGTAATGCCCAGGCGGTGACTCGCGCCGGCGTCCTCCAACAGCTCCATGTGCACTTCGACGCGACCTTTCGCGGTGAACTTCAGCGCATTGCTCAGCAGGTTGGTGATGATCTGCCGCACGCGCGTCATGTCACCGCGGTACTCGGCCGCCAGGCGCCAGTCGAGGCTGGCGTACAGCCGCACGCCTTTTTCCATCGCCAGCGACGCGAACAGGCCGAGCACGCCGTCCGTCATGACGCGAAGGTCGAATGCGTGTTCGTTCAACTGCAGCCGGCCCGCCTCGATGCGCGAGAAGTCGAGAATGTCGTCGAGTATCTGCAGCAGGGTTTCGGACGAGTCGTGCACCATGTCCAGCATGCGCACCTGCTCGCCGTCGAGCGACGTCTTGCCGAGCAGTTCGACCAGGCTCAGCACGCCTGCCATGGGCGTGCGGATTTCATGGCTCATCATGGCCAGGAAGGCACTCTTCGCCGCCACCGCTGCTTCGGCCGCTGCCTTCGCCTCGATCAAGGCCTGCGCCTGCGCCTTCTCGTTGGTGATATCGATGCAGAACACGCTGCAACTGACCACCCCATCGTCTTCCCTGCGCGGCGGGCCGAATGAGGCGCGTACCCAGCGCCTGCCATGGGGAGCTACCACGCGGTATTCGGTGCTGTGCGCCCCTTCCCCGGCGCGCAGTCGCTCGATTGCATGGCGCACGTCTGGCTTGTCTTCCTCCACCATGACGTCGAACGGACGACGGCGCCCCAGCAGAAGGTCCTCATGCGTCAGGCCAAACAGGGCAACCGTCTGCCCGCCGACATAGTCAAAGCTACTCGAGCCATCGCGTGCGTAGCGGACATGCATGACCACGCCGGGCAAGCTTTCGTTGGTGTCGATGAGCTTCTGTTCGGAGGCCAGCGCCCGCGCTTCGGCGCGGCGCAGGTCGCTCACGTCCACCAGGGTGCCCAGCAGGCCTCGGCCCTGGCCGACGCCGCGTTCGAAGGTGTGCCGCCACAGCAGCGCGTCGCGCGCCTCACCGCCCTCTTCCGGCGGGCCGATGTAGAGCTCGCGGAGACCGCCCTGATTGCGCGCCATCGCCTGCATGTCGGCCTCATGCAAGGCTGCGGCGTCCACGCCCATCGCGTGCTGCGTCTCGATCATGGTGTGGCCAAGCAGGGATTCGCGCGAGCAAGCAAACATGTCTTCATAGGCACGATTCACGGCGAGATATCGCCCCTCCTCATCCTTGACGAAGACGGGATAGGGAATCGTCTCCAGCAGCGCCTGCTGGAACCTCAACTGGGCGGCCAGCGCCTGCTCCGCCTCGCGCTGCGCACGCATGGCGCGTCGCTGCCGCAGATAGGAAATGCTCACCAGGCCGACGACGACCAGCGCTGCGGCCAGGCCGACAAGCACCCATTTCCATGGCGCGCCGTAGTGGTATTGGGCGGTCAGCCAGCGACCGCGGATCGATTGGCGCTGGCTGTCTTTCACGCTCGCGAAAACACGGTTGACCATGGGTGCCAGCCGGTCGTAGCGGTTGGCGATGCCTACGGTGAAGTCCTGGTCAACGCCCGCGGGGCCGACCACTCGCAGGGTCGCCGCGTAGCGATCGCGAATCAGCGCGTCCAGCGCGGGCAGCGTGCCGACGTAGGCATCCGCTTGACCGGAAGCGACCATGGCCAGCCCTTCTTCGTTGCTGCCCACGGATAGCCAATGCGCGCCGGGCGCGAGGCCGCGCAGTCGCGACAGCAGGCTGGCCTCGTTGCGCACGGCTACCGCATGTCCCGGGAGATCCTCCGGACCCAACAGGGTCGGGCCATGGGTCCGTCCCACGATGACCGTCGGGAAGTGCTCATAGCTGCGGCTGAACACCATGAACTGCGGATCGAAGTCCTCAGGCATCGCCGCCGCGACCAGGTCGATCTCGCCAGCGCGCACCATGCGCTGCAGATCGCCCCAATCCCTCGCCGGCACGGCGACGATGTGCAGCCCGAGCTGCTTCTGCAGGATCTCCATGTAGTCGGCAGCCAGGCCATCGAACTGCCCTCGACTGTCGCGGAACGTGTAGGGATAGCGATCGGTCTCGTACCCCATTCGCAGCGACGGCAGGGTACGCAGCCAGTCGCGTTCGGACGTGGTGGGTTCACGCGCCAGGGGGACGGAGGGATCGGTGTTGAGGCCCCAGCGCAAGCGCAGGCGCGCCACCTCGTCCGCGGTAACCGTCGCTTCGGCCTTGCGCAGGATCTGCAGCAGCATCGCGCGGTCCCGAGGCACCGCCAATCCGATGGAGATCGGCGGAATATCCAGTGGGCCGAGCACGACGAGATCATCGTCGCGACGCTCGAGCAGCAGCATCTGCGTGCGCGATGCCGTAGCTCCGATATAGGCGTCGGCCTTGCCGGTAGCCACCAGGTCCAGGGCTTGCCGGCCATCGTCCGCGAACACGAGGGTCGCCTCGGGAAACCGCTTCGCGAGCTGGTCGGCGATACCATGGAAATCGCGTTCGATGGCCATGCGCGCATGCGCAAGATCGCTCTCCGAGCGGATGCGCTCATCGCCCTTGCGGCTGACCAGGATCAAGGCTCCTTGCCCATAGGGCTTGAGCATGTCGAACCCGGCCTTCTGCGCCTGGGAGGCCGACATGGCGGCCAGCAGGTCGTAGGGGTTGTCCGAGCGATCCGAAGCCGTCACCCGCATGTCGGTATAGGGATGGAAGACGAGTCGCAGGCCGGCCTTGCCTGCCAGCAGTCGGGCATAGTCGACACCGAAGCCTTCCGGCCGCCCGGCCACCCAGGTCTCCGCCGGCAGATGATCGCCTGCGTATACGCCTACATTCACAACCGCATGTTGGTGACGCCAGGTGTCCTCTTCGGGTGTCAGCGTCAGCACGCTGCTGTTCGAGTCCTTGCCGGCAGACGTCGAATCGTCCTGTACGCCGCCACCCTGCCCTGCGCAGGCCTGCGCCGCCATACCAAGGCACCAGGCGAGCGCCAGCCAGGGGACCCTGCGCCATCTCGAGCGGCGCGCGACCTGCGGCCCGTGGTTCGGGCGATAGTGTGTCGCGTCACTGTGAAAAACGTCATTGACGTCCATGGGTGCGCCCGGATTCCAGCCAGCCAAGGAGGGGTGGAGCTTAGTGACCCGACTACATCATGCTCTATAAGAATTGTCTGAAGACGCCCCGGCAAGGAGTAAGGCTTTATCGCCTCTGCTTGCCATGCGCAATCGGCTAACCTACAGCCCAAACTGGCGTACGACCTGAACAGCCATGACCCTGCGCATCATTCTGGCCGATGACCATCCCATAGTCCGCAGCGGTGTCCGCACCCTGCTGGAGAGCCACTCCCAGACCAGCGTGGTCGCCGATGTCGGTTCGCCGGGCGAACTGATCGACGCGATTCACACGCATCCCTGCGACATCGTCCTTACCGATTTCAGCATGCCTGGTGGCCAGGTCGCCGACGGGCTGCACATGCTCGGCCTCATCCATCGGCGCTGGCCAACGCTGCCGGTGGTCGTCCTCACCATGGTCAACAACGCGGGCGTGCTCAACTCCATCCTCGCGACGGGCGTGCGCGGGCTGCTTGGCAAATCCGATGCGTTGACCGAACTGACTCTGGCGATACAGGCGGTTTCCCACGGACGCGACTACCTGAGCACGGCCATCCGCAAGACACTGGACATCGCGCGGACCGGCGCCCAGTTCTCCTCGCAACCCGTGCTTTCCAAGCGCGAAACCGAAGTACTTCGGCTGTTCGCCTCGGGCTTCACCGTGTCCGAGATCGCGAGCCAGCTCAATCGCAGCGTCAAGACCATCAGCCGACAGAAAATGGATGGGATGGCCAAGCTTGGCCTGAAGAGCGACCTCGACGTCTATGCCTATGCGCGCGAGCACGGGATGCTCACGTAACTCATCACGGACCCGCCAGCGCGAGATGGGCACGTGCAGATGAAGTTCCATCACGCCAGAACGCCGGCGTCTGCCTTCAAACGCCAACGCTCCGCTCGCCAAGAAGGCGACGCTGCACGCTGGAAGCGCACTCACTGGCGGCGACCTTTTTTAGCCGTGCACGCTGCGCATGCCAACCCCCGCGCCTTTGTGCTTCCGCAGCATGAATTGTCCGTTCATGCATCCTGGCCGGTCAGACACGCGAAGGGCCGGCGATGCCGGCCCTTGCGGTGCTTGAAATGGTGCCCCCGATACGATTCGAACGTACGACCTGTCCCTTAGGAGGGGACCGCTCTATCCAACTGAGCTACGGGGGCAGCGCCGCGAATTCTGGCATGGATCGGCGGCCAAGGCGATCCGTGGCGGGGGGCCTGCTAGAATGACCGTTTTCATCCCGGCGCCTTTCTTCGCGCCACGGTCTGGAGTCAAGCATGTCCCACGAAATCCTCACCGCACTTGGTCTCGGCGCCTCCCAGTCGGGTACGTACCTGGGTAATGGCGAGTGGTCCAAGACCACTGACGCCGGCACGCTGCAACTGGTCAACCCGGCTACCGGCGACGTGATCGCCAGCGTGCATGCCTCCAGTGCCGCCGACTACGAGACCATCGTCAAGCGCGCGCAGGAAGCGTTCAAGGTGTGGCGCACCACTCCGGCGCCGCGCCGTGGCGAGGCGATCCGCCTGTGCGGTGAAGCGCTGCGCAAGCACAAGGACGCGCTGGGTTCGCTGGTCGCGCTGGAAATGGGCAAGATCAAGCCCGAAGGCGACGGCGAAGTGCAGGAGATGATTGACATCGCCGACTTCGCGGTGGGCCAGAGCCGCATGCTCTACGGCTACACCATGCACTCGGAGCGTCCGGGCCATCGCATGTACGAGCAGTACCAGCCGCTGGGCCTGGTCGGCATCATCAGCGCATTCAACTTCCCGGTGGCGGTGTGGGCGTGGAACGCCTTCCTCGCTGGCATCTGCGGCGACATCTGCATCTGGAAGCCCTCGCCGAAGACGCCGCTGTCGGCCATCGCCACGATGAAGATCTGCAACGAAGCGCTGAAGGAAGCCGGCTTCCCGGACATCTTCTTCCTGTTCAACGACGCCGGCGTCGAGCTGTCGCAGTCGTTCGTCGACGATCATCGCATTCCGCTGATCAGCTTCACCGGTTCCACCAAGGTGGGGCGTCACGTGGGCGAACGCGTCGCCAAGCGCATGGGCCGTTCGCTGCTGGAGCTCGGCGGCAACAACGCCATCATCCTGGACGAAAGCGCGGACCTGAAGCTGGCCATCCCCGCCATCGTGTTCGGTGCTGTCGGCACCGCCGGCCAGCGTTGCACCACCACGCGCCGCCTGTTCGTGCATGAATCCATCATCGACGACGTGACCGCCAAGCTGGTCACCGCGTACAAGCAGGTGGAAGGCAAGATCGGCGATCCGACGCTGGCCACCACGCTGATGGGTCCGCTCAACAGCAAGGAGGCCGTGCAGGCCTACCTCGCCGCGGTGGAGAAGGCGAAGGCGACCGGCGGCAAGGTGCTCACCGGTGGCGCCGCGCTCACCGACCGCAAGGGCAACTTCGTGCTGCCGACCATCGTCAGCGGTGTGAAGAACGGCGACGAGGTGGTGCAGACGGAAACCTTCGCGCCGATCCTCTACGTGATGCCGTTCAAGACGCTGGACGAAGCGATCGAACTGCAGAACAGCGTGCCGCAGGGCCTCTCTTCGGCCATCTTCACGCAGAACCTCAAGTCGGCCGAGCAGTATCTGTCGGCAGCCGGCTCCGACTGTGGCATCGCCAACGTCAACATCGGCACCTCGGGCGCGGAAATCGGTGGCGCCTTCGGTGGCGAGAAGGAAACCGGTGGTGGTCGCGAGTCGGGTTCGGATGCGTGGAAGGTCTACATGCGCCGCCAGACCAACACCATCAACTACTCGAATTCGCTGCCGCTGGCGCAGGGCATCAAGTTCGACCTGTAAGACAGTATCGGCGACCGGCAACCGCCGGTCGCCATCTTTCACCGCCCAACGTGCATCGACATGAGCTATCAGACGCCCGCATACCGAAGCACCAACTCCATGGCGGTGATCAGCCTGATCTTCGGCATTGCCTGCTGGTTCGTCTTGCCGTTCATCGGCGCCATCGTGGCGGTCGTCTGCGGACACCTGGCGCGCGGGGAAATCCGCCGAGCGGAGCCCGGCACGGTAGATGGCGACGGCCTGGCACTTGCTGGGTTGGTGCTCGGTTACATCCATCTGGCCCTCGCGCTGCTCGCCATCGTATTCGTCGTCGTTTTCCTCCTGCTGGGCTTTGGCATCGGCCTCCACTCGCTGCATTGGTGATGTCATGAGTCCGCAAGACACCACCACACTCGCGACGGCGCCGTTCGACTTCCGCGGCTATCGCGTCGTGGTGGCGGGCGGCAGCAAAGGCATCGGCCGCAGCATAGCGTTGGCTTTTGCGCGAGCGGGTGCGGCGGTATCGGTGTGCGCGCGCGGCGAGACCGCGCTGGACAAGGTGCGCCACGCCATCGCCGCGTTCGGCGTGACCGCACATACGCGTCGCTGCGACCTGGCGGATGCCCAAGCCATCGATGCCTACATCCGCGAAGCGTCGGAAGTGCTCGGCGGCATCGACGTACTGGTGAACAACGCCAGCGGCTACGGCTTCAGCAATGACGACGCCAGCTGGCTGGCGGGCTTCAACATCGACATCATGGCAGCGGTGCGCGCCTCCCAGGCGGCCCTGCCGCACCTGAAGGCGTCGTCTCACGCGTGCATCCTGCATACGTCATCGATCGCCGCTTTCCACCCGAGCACGCGCAGTGCACCGTATGCCGCGGCCAAGGCGGCGCTGAACCAGTACACCACCTCGCAGGCGATGATGCTGGCCAAGCATCGGATTCGCGTGAACGCGATCGCGCCGGGTTCCATCGAGTTTCCGGAAGGCCTGTGGGATCGCCGCAAGGCCGAGGCGCCGGAGCTGTACCAGCAGACGCTGGCGAAGATCCCCTTCGGTCGCTACGGCAAACCCGAGGAAATCGCCAACGTCGCCCTGTTCCTCGCCTCTCCCTTCGCCAGCTGGATCACCGGCCAGACGCTCTGCGTGGACGGCGGCCAGCTGCTGTCAGGTTGATGACCCATGACTGATCTGGACTCCACCGGGCGTTTCAGCGATCGCGTCGCCGACTATGTGCGCTATCGCCCCGATTATCCCGTGGCGATGCTTGAATGGCTGCAACACACATACGGCGTGAATCCGCATTGGCTGGTGGCGGACGTCGGCGCCGGTACGGGCATCTCCAGCAAGCTGTTCCTGGACGGTGGCTACCGCGTGATCGCGGTGGAGCCGAACGAACCGATGCGCAAGGCGGCGGAACAGTGGCTCGGCGACAACGAGCGCTTCCGCACCATCGGAGGGCATGCCACCGCCACCGGCCTGGATGACGCCAGCATCGATCTGGTAACAGTCGCCCAGGCTTTCCATTGGTTCGATCAGGCCGCGACGCGCGTTGAGTTCCAGCGTGTTCTCAAGCCTTCGGGTCTGGCAGCCATCATCTGGAATTCGCGTCGCCTGGTGGGCACGCCTTTTCTGGAAGGCTACGAGGCCCTGCTGAAGGAATATGGCACCGACTACACCAGCGTCGCCGAGCGCTATGGCGACGAGCCGCAGATGCGCGCCTGGTTTGGTATCGGATACCTCGGCATGGGCCGTTTCGATCATGGCCAGCTGCTCGACTTCGATGGGCTGCGTGGGCGCCTGATGTCGTCCTCTTACGCACCACGCGCGGGCCATCCGCAACACGAGCCGATGATGCAGGCCCTGCACAAACTGTTCGACAGCTGCGCGGTCGACGGCCGCATCAGCTTCGATTACGACACCGTCATCTACGTGGGCACCTTGCCTTGAGCATGTACAACCTGATCCGCCCCCTGCTGTTCGCGCTCGACGCGGAAACGGCGCACGGCCTGACGCTGTATGGCCTGGACGTGGCCCAGCGCAGCAACTTCGCGCACCTGGTCGCCAAGCCACCGGCTGACCTGCCGACCACGGCCTTCGGCATCCGTTTTCCCAACCCCGTCGGTCTGGCGGCCGGCCTGGACAAGAACGCCGACCATCTCGATGGACTCGGCGCACTGGGCTTTGGCTTCGTCGAAGTGGGTACCACGACCCCGCGTCCGCAGCCGGGCAACGACAAGCCGCGCATGTTCCGCCTGCCGCGGCACGAGGCGGTGATCAATCGCCTGGGGTTCAACAACGCGGGCGTAGATGCCCTGGTGCGCAACGTGCAGCAGTCCAGTTATCGCGGCGTGCTGGGCATCAACATCGGCAAGAACAAGGACACGCCGAACGACAAGGCCGTGGACGACTACCTGTTCTGCCTGGAGCGCGTGTACGCGCTGGCCAGCTACGTCACGGTCAATATCTCCTCGCCGAACACGCAGGGCCTGCGCGACCTGCAGGAAGAAGCCACGCTGCGACGCTTCATCGAGACGCTGCGCGAAGCGCAGGAGCGGCTGGGCGCTCAGAGCGGCCAGCGCAAACCGATGCTGCTGAAGATCGCGCCCGATCTCAGTGAAACCGAACTCGACGCCATTGCCGACGTGCTGCTGGCCGCCAACGTGGATGGCGTGATCTGCACCAACACCACCATCGACCACTCGGCCGTGGCCAGCGACCCGCATGGCAACGAAACCGGCGGCCTCTCGGGCAAGCCGCTGTTCGCGCGCTCCACCGCCGTGCTGCGCGGCATGCGCAAGCGCGTGGGCGACAAGCTCGACATCATCGGCGTGGGTGGCATCCTCGATGGCAGCGATGCGGCCGAGAAGATCGACGCCGGCGCTTCGCTGGTGCAGATCTATTCCGGCATGGTATTCCGCGGCCCGGCGTTGATCGCCGAATGCGTGGACGAAATCCGTCGCCAGCGCGAGGACACCCATGGTGGTTGAACGCACCGACATGGGCGGCTATACGCTGATCGAGAACGCGCCGCTGGGCACGCGCAACACGCTCCGCGTCAATGCGCGTGCTCGCCTGCTGGCTGAGATCAACGACGCATCCAAGCTGCCCGAACTGCTGGCATTTCCCGCCGTACGCCGGGGCAAGCTGCTGGTGCTGGGCGAAGGCAGCAACATGCTGTTCACCGGCGATGTCGACGGCACCGTGCTCGCCATGGCCACGCGCGGCGTGCAGGTGGAACAGGATGGCGACGTCGCACACATCGCTGTCGCAGCCGGCGAACGCTGGGACGACTTCGTGCGCTGGACGTTGGGCCAGGGCTTCGCGGGGCTGGAAAACCTGATCCTGATTCCAGGCACCGTCGGCGCGGCGCCGATCCAGAACATCGGCGCGTACGGGACGGAAGTCGCCGAGTTCATCGAAAGCGTGGAGGCGTGGGATACGCAGGAACAGCGCGTGGCGGTACTGGATCGCACCGCCTGTGCATTCGCCTATCGCGACTCCGTATTCAAGCATCAGCCCGGCCGTTACATCGTCACCGCCGTGCGCTTTGCCCTGCCCCGCTCGCGCGAGCTGCGACTGGACTATGCCGGCATTCGCGACGAACTCGCGCGCATGGGCGTGGAAAAGCCTGCACCCTTCCATGTGGCCGAAGCGGTGGTGCATCTGCGCACGAAGAAACTTCCCGACCCGGCCGTCATCGGCAATGCAGGCAGCTTCTTCAAGAATCCCATCGTGGACGCGGCGCTTGGCGAAGCGGTCAAACGTGCGCATCCCGAGCTGGTGTCCTGGGTAGGCGCCGATGGCCGCTGGAAGCTCTCGGCGGCCTGGCTCATCGAGCAGAGCGGCTTCAAGGGCGAACGCGACGGCGACGCGGGAATTTCCAATCGGCATGCGCTGGTGCTGGTGAATCATGGACGCGCCAGTGGCGCCGAACTGTGGGCTTTCGCGCAGAAGGTGATCGAGGGCGTGCGCGCGAAGTTCGGCGTCGTGCTGGAGCCGGAACCCGTCGTGGTTTGATGGCGGAGCGCGATAATCGCCCCATGTAGAGCGATCGCGGACTGTCGGCACACTGCCCCGTCAGGTTTTCGCGCACTGGGTGCGCTCCTGCGGAACGGCATCTGGTTCGCGACGCCGCCGGGGCGCGCGCCCCTGTTTTGTGGGAGTGCACCTTGTGCGCGACCGCGGATTCCCGGCGTACCGCCCCGTCAGGCCATCGCGCACTGGGTGCGCTCCTACAGAACAATTTCTGTTTCGAGACGCCTGGGCACGCGTTCCTGTGTTGTGGGAGTGCACCTTGTGCGCGACCGCAGAGTCCCGGCGCATCGCTCCGTCAGGCTGTCGCGCACAGGGTGCGCTCCCACAATAATCAGGGGCAAGGGTGAGACTTCTGGCATGCCAGGCATATCGCGCGATGCGCTAGCCTTGCAGACTCTTGTTCGCAGCCGGAGCCTGTTGCATGCGCCTTCGCACGTCCTTGATCCAAGCCGCCCTCGCCGCCTGTGTGGCCTTCGTTCCCTTCGCACACGCGAGCAACCCTGTTTTTCCAGGCTGGTATGCCGATCCGGAAGCGGCGATCTTCGAAGGCCAGTACTGGATCTATCCCACCACCTCCGTTCGCTACGGCCTGCAGACGGGCTTCGATGCGTTCTCCTCGAAGGACCTGGTGCACTGGACGAAGCACGAGGGCGTGCTGCGCATGGCCGACGTGCCCTGGGCGAAGAAGGCGATGTGGGCGCCGGCCATGGTGGAGAAGGATGGCAAGTACTACTTCTTCTTCTCGGCCAACGACATCCAGAGCGACAAGGAGGTGGGCGGCATCGGCGTGGCAGTGGCGGACAAGCCCGAAGGTCCCTTCAAGGATCTGCTCGGCAAACCGCTGGTCGATGCCTTCCACAACGGCGCGCAGCCGATCGATCCGTTCGTGTTCCACGACGACGACGGCAGCTGGTACCTGATCTATGGCGGCTGGAAGCATGCCAACGTGGTGAAGCTCAAGCCTGATTTCAGCGGCGTCGAGCCCACGGCGGACGGCAAGCTCTGGCACGAGATCACGCCGGAGAAGTACGTCGAGGGTCCGTTGATGTTCAAGCGCAACGGCAAGTACTACTTCATGTGGTCCGAGGGTGGCTGGACAGGCCCGGACTATTCGGTGGCTTACGCCATCGGCGACTCGCCGCTGGGCCCGTTCAAGCGCATCGGCAAGATCCTGCAGCAGGACCCCAAGATCGCTACCGGCGCGGGCCATCATTCGCTCTTCCACGTGAAGCGCGACGACAGCTGGTTCATCGTCTATCACCGCCACCCACTCGGCGATACGGATGGCAACCATCGCGAGGTGAGCATCGACCGCATGGAATTCGATGCGCAGGGCCACATCCTGCCGGTCACCATTACCAACGAAGGCGTGCCAGCGCACGCGCTGTGAGGCGCGTGCGACGGGATCAGGCGCGACGGCGTTCCAGGTTGGGCAGGAACGCCGTGATGATGCCGATCAGCGGCAGATAGGCGCACAGGCCGTAGACGTACTCGATGCCACGCGCATCGGCGATATGGCCCAGCACGGCGGCGCCGATGCCACCCATGCCGAAGGCGAAGCCGAAGAACAGGCCCGAGATCATGCCCACTCGCCCCGGAATCAGTTCCTGTGCGTAGACCAGGATGGCCGAGAACGCCGAGGACAGAATCAGTCCGATGATCACCGTCAGCACGCCGGTCCAGAACAGGTCCACGTGCGGCAGCAGCAGCGTGAACGGCGCCACGCCGAGGATCGAGGCCCAGATCACCCATTTGCGCCCGATGCGGTCGCCCACCGGGCCACCGATCAGCGAACCCGCGGCCACCGCGAACAGGAACACGAACAGGTGAGTCTGCGCGTTCGGCACCGACACGCCGAACTTGTGGATCAGGTAGAAGGTGAAATAGCTGCTGATGCTGGCCAGATAGAAATACTTGGAGAAGATCAGCACCCCGAGGATGAACAGCGAAGCGCCGACCTGCGCGCGCGTCAGCGAAACGGCTGACACATGGCGCGCCTTGGGCTTGCCCCGCTCCGCATGGTGATCGCGATACCAGCGGCTTACCTGCATCAACACCACCATTGCCAGCAGTGCAGCAAGCGAGAACCACGCGACGCTGCCGCGACCGTGCGGCACGATGATCCACGCGGCAAGCAGCGGGCCGAGCGACGAGCCGGCGTTGCCGCCCACCTGGAACAGCGACTGCGCGAGGCCGTGGCGTCCGCCCGAGGCCATGCGGGCCACGCGCGAGGATTCCGGATGGAACACCGATGAGCCCGTGCCGACCAGCGCCGCGGCCACCAGCAGCACGGCGAAGTTGGGTGCCGTGGCGAGCAGCAGCAGGCCACACAAGGTGAAGCCCATGCCGACCGGCAAGGAATACGGCATCGGCTTCTTGTCGGTGAACATGCCCACCGCCGGCTGCAGCAGCGAAGCAGTGAGCTGGTAGGTCAGCGTAATCAGGCCCACCTGGGCGAAACTCAGGTTGAAGCCGCTCTTGAGGATCGGATAGATCGCCAGGATCAACGACTGGATCATGTCGTTGAGCAGGTGCGAGAAGCTGATCGCACCCAGGATACGGAATTCGGTGGCGTGCTCGGCGCGGGCCGGCGGCACGGTGGCGGGGGTCATCTCTTCGACACGGGTTTGCATGGGGACTCGGATCGGTGGTCTGCGGCAAGGCGTCGCAGGTTGCGTCGCCAGGGTCGTCACCTTAGAGTGAGCGAGGCCGGCCCGCACACATCAGCGGGTCAACTTCTGTTGAATTTGGGCCACACCTGTGCGTAACGCCCGTGCCGACGCCTTTGAGAACACCCCACGCGACGTGATCGCGACCGGCAACGAATACCCGTCGCACTACGTCCTGCCCGCCCATTCGCACCGGCGCGGCCAGCTGCTGTACGCCTCCACCGGGGTGCTGACTGCGATCACCGGCGAAGGCAGCTGGGTGGTGCCGCCGCGGCGTGCACTGTGGATCCCTCCCGGGGTCTCTCACGAGGTGCACATGGGCGGCCCGGTATCCACGCGCAGCGTCTACGTCACCCCGGAGGCGGCTCTTGCGGCCGGCCTGCCGGAACGCTGCCAGGTGATCGCCGTGTCGCCGCTGCTCCACGAATTGCTGCTGGAAGCCGTGGACCTGCCCGCCGAGTACGAACTCGACGGTCGCGATGGGCGCGTCATGGCGCTATTGCTGGATGAAATCCGGCGCATGCCCGCCTTGCCGCTCAACACGCCATTGCCGCACGACAAACGCCTGGCCGCGCTGTGTCGCGAACTGCTCGATCGTCCCTCGCAGGAAATGAAGATCGACGACATGGCGCGACGCGCAGGCATGAGTCGCCGGCACTTCACGCGTACCTTTCGCGAGGAAACCGGCATGAGTTTCACCGCGTGGCGGCAGCAGGCCTGCCTGCTTGCAGCGCTTACGCGATTGGGCAACGGCGATGCCATCACGCAGGTGGCCATGGATCTGGGGTACGGCAACCCGAGTGCATTCACCGCCGCATTTCGCCGCGTGCTGGGCGTGGCGCCGAGTCGCTATCTCGGTATGTCCTGATGCAGGAGCGCACCCAGTGCGCGATAAGCCTACGCAGCGGCACGCCGAATCTCCGCGGTCGCGCACCGGGTGCACTCCTACATGTAAGGCCCAGCGTGAAGACCAACGTCACGAACCCATGACATCGTCATCGGCATTGTCACGAATGTGTCAAACGCAAGCCGCAACATGTCCATCGCGTGACAGCGCGTGAGTGCGTGCGGCGCTGCCATGGCCCGGTCTTATTCGGCGCCGTACTATGCCCCTTTGCGGAACCCGCGCACTGCGCATCCGCCCGTCGAACGGTGAGCCGATGAGTAACGATGTCGTCCAATCCGGTGCAGTTCGCGACGCCACGCCGGCGCCTTCCACACAAGCCCTGCCGAACCACGGCGCCGCGGCGGCGGTTCCGGCCGTCACGCCACCCGATCTGAACGACCCCAACCTCTACATCAATCGCGAACTGTCGCAGTTGCAATTCAACATCCGCGTGCTCGACCAGGCGCTGGACGAAAGCAAGCCGATCCTGGAGCGGCTGAAGTTCCTGCTGATCTTCTCCAGCAACATGGATGAATTCTTCGAGATCCGCGTCGCCGGACTCAAGAGCCAGATCGCCTTCGACCACGAAATCGTTGGTTCCGATGGCATCGCACCGCGCAAGGCGCTCGCCGAAATCAGCGAGATCACGCACAAGCAGATCGAACGGCAGTACGCGATCCTCAACGACCGCATCCTGCCTGAGCTCGCGCGCCGAGGTATCCGCATCGTCCGCCGCAACGAGTGGTCGCACAAGCAGAAGCTGTGGGTGCGTCGGTACTTCAAGCATGAAGTGGCGCCGCTGGTTACGCCCATCGGGCTGGATCCGACCCATCCTTTCCCGCTATTGGTCAACAAGAGCCTCAACTTCATCGTGCAGTTGGAAGGCACCGACGCCTTCGGTCGCGACTCGGGCCTTGCCGTGGTGCCGGCGCCGCGCGTATTGCCGCGCCTGATCCGCCTGCCCGAGGAGGTCAGCGAGGGTGGCGAAAACTTCGTGCTGCTTTCCTCGATCATCCACGCGCATGCCGAGGAATTGTTCCCGGGCATGTCCGTGCGTGGCTGCTATCAATTCCGCCTGACCCGCAACGCCGACCTCACCATCGACCCGGAAGACGTCGAAGACCTCGCGCGCGCACTGCGCGGCGAACTGTATTCGCGCCGCTTCGGCGATGCCGTGCGCCTGGAAGTAGCCGATAACTGCCCGCAGGAACTCACCGACTATCTGTTGCGCCAGTTCGGCCTGACGGCGGCGGAAATGTACGAGGTGAACGGGCCGGTGAATCTCGCACGCCTGTTCGGCCTGATCACCAAGACGCACCATCCGGATCTGGAATACCCACCGTTCACGCCGTCCATTCCCAAGGCGTTGAAGAAGGCCGAAGACCTGTTCGCGGTGATCAGCCGCCAGGACGTGCTCTTGCTGCATCCCTATGAATCGTTCGCGCCGGTGGTGGACCTGCTGCACCAGGCCGCGAAGGATCCGAATGTATTGGCCATCAAGCAGACGCTCTATCGCAGCGGCGCCAACTCCGAAATCGTCGACGCTCTGGTGGATGCCGCGCGTGCGGGCAAGGAGGTGACCGTCGTGGTGGAACTGCGCGCGCGCTTCGACGAGGAATCGAACCTGTCGCTGGCCTCGCGCCTGCAGCAGGCCGGCGCGATGGTGATCTATGGCGTGGTGGGCGTGAAGACGCATGCCAAGCTCATGCTGATCCAGCGCCGCGAAGGCGAAGAGCTGGTGCGTTACGCGCATCTGGGCACAGGCAACTACCACACCGGCAACGCACGCCTGTACACCGACTACAGCCTGCTCACCTCCGATCATGCGCTGTGCGAGGACGTGCACAAGCTGTTCAGCCAGCTCACCGGCATGGGCAAGCTGCTGCAGATGAAGAAGCTGCTGCATGCGCCGTTCACGCTGAAGAAGACGCTGCTGGAGATGATCGCGCGCGAAACCGCGCACGCGACGGCAGGCAAGCCGGCACAGATCATCATCAAGGCAAATGCGGTGACCGACGCGAAGATGATCCGCGCGCTGTACAAGGCCAGCATGGCCGGCGTGAAAGTCGACCTGATCGTGCGCGGCATGTGCTGCCTTCGCCCTGGGGTCGCCGGGGTGTCGCACAACATCCGCGTGCGCTCCATCGTCGGGCGATTCCTGGAACACAGCCGCGTGTACTGGTTCGCCAACAACGGCGACGAGAAGTTCTACCTTGCCAGCGCGGACCTCATGGAACGCAACCTGGACCGTCGCGTGGAAACCGGCTTCCCCATCGAGGGCAAGAAGCTGCAGAGCCGGCTCAAGAAGGAGCTGGAACTGTATCTCTCGGACAACTCCAGCACCTGGCTGCTGCGTTCCGACGGCCGCTATACGCGCAGCCAGCCGGGCACGAATCAGGCCGTCCGCAACGTGCAGGCGCAGCTGCTCGACAAGCTCTGCGGATCCGGTGCGGCGATCGAAGTGTAGGCGTTCGGCCGACAAAACCCTTGGCGTTTCCTACACCGCGGCTGGCACAGCACTGAGCCGCAGGAAGCCATCAGGCTGACTCCGACGATGGCGTCCGCTCCCTATGGTTCCCGGAGGTCGATCTTGACCTTCCGTATCACCACAGGGAGTTCCCATGAAGAAGCTGTTCGCCGCCATGGCCATGGCTGGCCTGATCGCACACGCCCAGGCGGAAACGCCACCCACGCCACCGGGCGGTCACCACGCCGCCACCGCCGCCGGAGAAGAAACCCCTGACCAGCGCAAGGATGCCGCCGTCATTCCGGGCGCCACTGCGGGAAGCGCTGCTGAAGGCAATCTCACTCCGGCATACATAGGCGCCAGTGTGGCGGGTGCGGCGGTCATCGTCGGCGCGCTTACCGGCGGTGGCAGTCGCGATGGCACGGGAGGTACCGGCGGCACGACGGGGACCACCGGCACGCATTGATCCGCCACGGCGGGTACCGGCGATTCCAGGGCGCCTCCCATGCGGGGCGCGCCTTTTTCTTTGGCTTCAGCTCGTGAAGCGGCGTACCCACGCTACGTAGCGGTCCACGAAGCCCTGCAGGAATTTCTGCGTGCCTTCGTTGCCGATATGGCCCTCGTCGTCGAACAAGCCTTCCTTGTTCTGGATGAACACTTCCGGCTGCCCCAGCGTGGGCACATCCAGATAGGCGAGTACGTTGCGCAGATGCTGCTGCGACAGCGCCGTGCCGGTAGCTCCCACCGAAACGCCGATCACTCCGCCAGGCTTGCCCGCGAACGAGTTCGTGCCCCATGGGCGCGATGCAATGTCGATGGCGTTCTTCAGCACGCCCGGAATCGAGCGGTTGTATTCCGGCGTGACGAACAGCAAGGCATCGGCCGCGGACACTTCGTCCTTGAGCCGCTGGCATTCGGCGGGGTAGTGGCCGTCGAAATCCTGGTCGTACAGCGGAAGGTTGTCGATGCGTAGATGGTCGAAGCTGAAGTCGGATGGGGCCAGTCGCTCGACGGCCCGGGCCAGGTGCCGGTTGAAGGAGTCTTTGCGCAGGCTGCCTACCAATACGGCCACACGGATCTTGCTCATGCCAATGCACTCCTCTTGCCAGGGGATGGGAAGCGAGACCCGCAGCATGGCAGCGGCGGGGGTCAACCCCGCGTGAGCGACCTGACCCTGCCCAATGGCGCCCCGTGTCTATGCCTTTTGGCGTAGTGGAAACCGACCCGGGCTGCGCTTGCGCAAGGTACGCTACAGGCAGGCGGCCCCCCGCGCGACGCGCGACCGGGGATTCATCACTCAAGGACGGCCGCCAACGCCAGGGACGCGTGCGCCTGCTCCAAGGAGGAGCAGGCGCTGACACAGGGGAACGGCGACATGGGAGGGCTGTTCGCATCGATGGCGAAGCGTTGGCAATGGCGGATGCTGTGCATCCTCGCCACGAGCCTGCTCGCCTTCGCGGCGCATGCCGATACCGCGTTGACGGGCGCCTCGCGCGAGGTGCGTGCCGGCGATACGCCGCAAATGGTGCTCGATGCCTTCCGCCGCGGCGAACTGCAGAGCTTCGATCCGAAACTCCTTCAACGCGTGCCGACGCGAGGGCTAGGCACCTGGGTGGTGCTGCAACCTCAGCCGCCACTGGTGGACGAAGAGCGCGTGTTCACCGTGTATCCGCCGCCGCTCTCGGCGGTGACGCTGTTCGATGCGCAGGGCAAGACCGCGACCCAGTCGCTGGACGACTTCACGCCGCCGGCGCACGGCAATGGGCGCCTCGCCTATCGCATCGGCCCCGAGGTGCCGGCTTCTTCACCCATCCTGATCCGCTTCGATCCTTCGCCCGTGCGCAGCATGCCGGTGAGCTTCCAGTTGCAGTCGTGGCATGAATATCTCCGGGAGGACGCGCGCTGGCTGGTTTTCGCCAGCGCCTGCTTCGCGGTGATGCTCGCGATGTCGCTGATGGCCCTGTGCCTCGCGATGATGCTGCGCGATTCCACCTTCGCCTGGTATGCGGGCTACGTGCTCTGCTACGCGCTCATCCAGGGACTGCAGACGGGCTATCTGTTCCATCCGCTGGAAGCGACCTGGCTGGCCGGCAGCGCCGCGCTGGTGAGCTCCTCCGCCATGGCGCTATCGCTCGCGTTCGCGGCGATGTTTATGGCGCGCTTCTGCGAGCTGCCGCGCTTCGCGCCGCTGCTGCATACGCCGACGCTCGCCCTCGCCGTCGGCATGCCGCTGGTGGTGCTGTTGCGAAGCTGCCAGATCCCGGTGCTGCAGCAAACGGCACAGGTGCTGGTCGGCCCCTTGCTGATCATCGGCACGTTGCTGCTCCTGCTTGCCGCCGTCGTGGCCGCGGCGCGAGGCGCACGGCCGGCGTGGTTCTTCCTGGCCGGCTGGACGCCATTGCTGGCGCTCACGGCGCTCTCCAGCAGCCAGGCGGGCGGCATGCTGGCCGACGTGATCTGGCTGAACGACGCCTCCCTCGCGGCCGGCGCATTCGAAGCGGTGGTGCTTTCGCTGGGCCTGGCGGATCGCGCGCTGAGCATGCGTCGCGATCGCGACATCGTGCAGGAGCTGGCGGACAACGACGCGTTGACCAACGTACTCAACCGGCGCGCCTGGGCGGAAAGCGTCTCGCGCCTGTTGGGCAGCGGTACCACGCAGCCGGTGGCGCTGCTGTTCCTTGACCTCGACCATTTCAAGCTGCTCAACGACCGCAAGGGTCACGCCGCCGGCGACCGTGCGCTGATCGCTGTGGCCGACGCCCTGCGGCATGAATTGCGCCCGCACGATCTGCTCGGTCGCTACGGCGGCGAAGAGTTCGTGGCGATGCTCTACGGCGTGGAACAGGCACAGGCCATGCAGGTCGCCACGCGGCTTTGCCGGCGCGTGCACCGCATGGACATCCCCGTCAACGATGATGGCCTGGTGCTCAGCGTCAGCATCGGCATTGCCATGCGCGTGCCGGAAGACAACGTGGAATCGCTGGTGGAGCGCGCCGACCACGCGATGTATCGCGCCAAGCTCGCCGGCCGCAATCGCGCCCGCCTCGACGAAAAACTCGAAACGCCGCCTCGCCGCAGCTGGCCACGCGCGGTCGACATCGATCGCAGCCGCTGAGGCCGAGGCGACTCGGAAAATCGACAAGACATCGGCGACGACCGCGCTACGCTGGGCCCACCCATCACCTGGAGGCGTCCATGGCCACCCCCGACATGGCAGGCAGCACCATCATTCCGTGTCTCCGCTATCGCGATGCACACGCGGCGATCGACTGGCTGTGCACGGCGTTCGGCTTCCAGAAACAGGCCGTCTACGACGACGAACAGGGCGGCGTGGCACACGCGCAGCTGGTATACGGCAACGGCATGCTGATGCTCGGCTCGGTGCGCGACGATGGCTTCGGAGCACGCATGATGCAGCCCGATGAAACAAACGGACGCGAGACGCAATGCCCTTGCGTGATCGTGAAGGACTGCCGGGCCCATTACGAGCGGGCGAAGGCCGTGGGCGCCGAGATCATCGATGACTACGCCGAAAAGGACTATGGCGGCGCGGGCTACAGTTGCCGCGACCTGGAAGGCCACCTGTGGTGGTTCGGCAGCTACGACCCGTGGGCCGAGCATGCCGGCTAGGCGTCACGATCGACTGGGCTCGACGGGAAGGTAGATGTCGGCGCGCAGCAACGCCTCCGGCGTTTGCTCGGGATCGTCGAAGAAATGGCGATACGGCAGCTGGTCGCGCAGCACGTAGCCGCTGCCGGGCAGCCATGCCGCGATGAGCCGGTCGGTTGCCGCGTCGAGTGCGTCATACGAACCGACGTGGTGGCAACGCGCCCACATGCCACCACCGAGCGCCAGCGGCTGCACCCATGCATCACCCGGACATTCGTCGCCGGCCATGGCGAGTGCGCAATCGAACCGGCACTGTTGCGGCGGGACCTCCCGCGCATCGTCAAGGGGAACGCCATAGATGCCAACCACGCGCTCGAGCGCGCCCTGCATCGCGACCCACTGGAACAGGCGCTCATAGGCCTGATCGAGATCGGCCTGGGGACCGGTGTGGCGCATCGCCATCACGCGGAAGGGCTCGATCGACACGACCTCCACCTTCAGAGCCACCGACGACTCGTCGCCAACCCGTGGACGCCGCAGGCGTTCGATCTCCGCCTGCAGGCGCTCGCCCTGCCCTCGCATCTCGCTGGGTGTCGCGGAGAATGCCTGCCGGAAAGCGCGCGCGAAGGCCTGTGGCGTGTCATAGCCGATGGCGAGCGCGGTCTCGGTGACCCGCCCATCGGGATCGGCAAGCAAATGCAGTGCGCGCAACAGGCGTAGACGTGCCACCGTCTGGCCCACGGTTTCGCCCGCCAGGGCCCGATAGACACGGTGGAAGTGAAACGGCGACAGATGGGCCGCCGCGGCCAGATGCGAGAGCTCCGGCAGGTCGCCGCCCTCTGCCACTGTCGACTGCAGCAATGCGACGACGCGATCAATGCGCTGCAGGTAATCGTGACGCGTGTTGGATTTCATGAGGCGGCTTCCTCGATGGGGCGACGCCAGTGTGTTGGACGCCATCGGCTGCCACGGCTCCATTCTTGCGCATTTCGCCATCCACGCTGCAGGCACCAGACCTGCCTCATAGGCTGGAAGTCATGGTGGGAGCGCCCTCATGCGTCGCTTAAAGTCGGTTGCCGAACCCCATCGTCCACCACTGACCCGTCCGGAGCGGCCGTCTTTACGGCCCATCCGCCTGGAGGATCCATGCGCATCCGCCGTACCTTGCTTGCCGCTGCCACCCTCGCCGCCTTCACGATCGGCTTCGCCCATGCCCAGACCGCGCCACTGACGCCGGATGTACCGCAGGCCAAGTTCGTCCAGCCGACCGCCAGCTATGACTACGTGAAGCGCGAGATGATGATCCCCATGCGCGACGGCGTGAAGCTGCATACGGTGATCGTGATCCCCAAGGGCGCGAAGCATGCACCGATCCTGCTGACACGCACGCCCTACAACGCGGACGGCCGCGCCGCGCGTTTCGATTCCCCGCATATGGATGCCACGCTGCCGCAAGGCGACGAGGTGTTCGTCAAGGGTGGCTATATCCGCGTGTTTCAGGATGTGCGCGGCAAGTACGGCTCCGAAGGCGAGTATGTGATGACGCGTCCGCTGCGCGGTCCCCTCAACTCCAGCGAAGTGGATCACTCGACCGATGCCTACGACACCATCGACTGGCTGGTGAAGAACACCCCCGAGTCGAACGGCAAGGTGGGCATGCTCGGTTCGTCCTATGAAGGTTTCACCGTGGTGATGGCGCTGGTCCATCCGCATCCCGCGTTGAAGGTGGCCGCGCCGGAAAGCCCGATGATCGACGGCTGGATGGGCGACGACTGGTTCCACTACGGCGCCTATCGCCAGACCAACTTCGACTACATCTCCGGCCAGACCGCGCAGAAGGGCAAGGGCGAGGCCGTGCCCCGCGTGGGCTTCGACGACTACAGCAACTTCCTCGCCGCTGGTTCGGCGGGCGACTACGCGCGCGCCAACGGTTTCGAGCAGTTGCCGTTCTGGCGCAAGCTGCATGAGCACGCAGCCTACGATGCGTTCTGGCAGGGCCAGGCGCTCGACAAGGTGATGGCCGAACAGCCGCTCACGGTGCCCACCATGTGGCTGCAGGGCCTGTGGGACCAGGAAGACATGTGGGGCGCGATCCACACCTATACCGTGACGGAGCCGAAGGACAAGGGCAACGACAAGAACTTCCTCGTGATGGGCCCGTGGCGCCACAGCCAGGTGAATTACGACGGCACCTCGCTCGGCCCGCTGCAGTGGGACGGCGACACCTCGCTGCAGTTCCGCCGCGACGTGCTCAAGCCGTTCTTCGACCAGTACCTGGTGGATGGCGCGCCCAAGGCCAGCACCCCGCCGGTGCTGATCTACAACACCGGCGAAAACCACTGGGACCGCTACAAGTCCTGGCCGCTGAGCTGCGACAAGGGCTGTGCCAACAAGCCCAAGGCCCTGTACCTCGGCGCCAACGGCGCACTGTCGTTCAACGCGCCGACCGGCGAGGCCCACAAGTACGACGAATATGTCTCCGATCCGGCCAAACCCGTGCCCTACCAGCCGCGCCCGGTGCATTTCGCCGATCACGACGCCTGGACGCGCTGGCTGGTGAACGACCAGCGCTTTGCGGATGGACGTCCAGACGTCCTCACCTACGTGACCGAACCGCTGACCGCACCCGTACATATCGGTGGCGCGCCGCAGGTGAACCTGTACGCCTCAACGAGCGGCACCGACAGCGACTGGGTGGTGAAGCTGATCGACGTATATCCGGACACGGTGCCTTCGAATCCGTCGATGGGCGGTTATGAACTGGCCGTGTCGCTGGATATCTTCCGTGGCCGCTATCGCACCAGCTTCGAGCATCCGCAGGCGCTCACGCCCGACCAGCCGCTGCTGTACAGCTTCGGCCTGCCCACCACCAACCATGTGTTCCAGCCGGGACATCGCATCATGGTGCAGGTGCAGTCCAGCCTGTTCCCCTTGTACGACCGCAATCCGCAGACCTTCGTGCCGAACATCTTCGATGCGAAGGCCTCGGACTATCAGAAGGCCACGCAGCGCGTGTGGCACACGCCGGGCACGGCGAGCTCCATCAGCCTGCCGGTGGTGCCGAACGGCTAAACGCAGCACGCCGCGATACCTCGAAAGGCCGGCCTCATGCCGGCCTTTTTCTTTGCGACAAATCGCCCACGCGACAATCACTTTAAATTAATTATATGTATGATTAATTTATCGGCATGAGCCCTTCCAAGACCCGTGCGTCCAGCCGGCGCGCCCCTGGCCGCCCCGGCACGGACAGCCCCGACCTGCGTTCTCGCCTGATCGAGGCGGCACTCGATTGCTTCGTGCGCGACGGCATCGCAGCCACCTCCCTGCGCAGCATCGCCAGCCAGGCCGGCGTGACGCCGGCGCTGCTCAATTACTACTTCGGCAGCAAGCTCGCCTTGCGCGATGCGGTGTTCGAGGAACGGCTGATGCCCGCGGTGAAGACCCTGCGCGAACACGTAGCCCAGGCCGGCGACGATGCACACGCGATGGCCCAGAGCTTCGTGCGCGGCGTATTCGGCGTACTGCAGACCTATCCGTGGTTTCCGTCGCTCTGGGTGCGCGAAGTGCTGTGCGAAGGCGGTGCGCTGCGCGAGCTGCTGCTTTCGCGCATCGGTCCCGACCTGCCCCACATGCTGGCCGGCAGGTTCGCCGAGGCGCAGCGGCGCGGACAGCTCAATCCCGCGCTGGACCCTCGGCTGCTGGTCGTCTCGATCATCGGACTTACCCTCTTTCCCGCCGCCGGTGCGCCGATCTGGCGGCAGATCTTCCAGGCGGACCTGAGCATGGACGATCTCGCCAACCACGCACTCGCCTTGCTAGGCCATGGCATGGAGCCCAAGCATGACCACTGATCGCACGGCATCGCCCGCCCGCTTCTTCCTGCCCGCGTTATTGCTGTTGGCCGGTTGCCGCGCGTCGCCGCCGGAAGTGCTCGGCACGGTCGAGTTCGACCGCATCACGTTGCCCGCACCCGCGGCCGAGCACATCGTGCGGATCGACGTCCGGGAAGGCCAGTACGTGCCGGCGGGCACACGCATCATGCAATTGGAGACGACGCGCACGCAGGCCGCGCTGGACACGGCCCAGGCCGACCTGCACCAGCAACAGCAGGCATTGCTCGAACTCGAGCGGGGACCACGCGAGGAACAGATCCGGCAGGCACGCGCCAATCTCGTCGGTGCCCAGGCGCAGGCACGCGACGCCACTGCGTATTACCAGCGCCTTTCCGCGCTCGCCCGGCAGCAGTTCGTGTCCGCGGCCGACCTCGATCGCGCCAAGGCCGCCGCGGGCAACGCCGAGGCTGCGGTGGGCGCCGATCGGGCCATGCTCGACCAGCTGTTGAACGGCTCGCGCGTGGAAGACATCGCGCAGGCGCGCGCCGCCGTCGCCGCCGCGTCCGCAACCGCGAGTTCCCGTGCGGTCGATCTGGAAAAGCTGGACCTCACCGCACCACGCGACGTGCGCGTCGACAGCCTTCCCTACAAGCTCGGCGACCAGGCCCAACCCGGCACGCCGCTGGTGATCCTGCTGGCGAGTGACACGCCCTACGCGCGCGTCTACGTGCCTGCTGCGTTGCGTCCCTCGGTGAAGGTCGGCGATGCGGCGGTCGTGACGCTGCACGATGGCAAGCACAGCTTCCAGGGCAAGGTGCGCATGATCCGCAGCGAACCGACCTTCACGCCCTACTTTGCGCTCAGTGGCGACGACGCCACGCGGCTCAGCTATCTCGCCGAGATCGCCCTGGGCCAGGATGCAAGGGATCTGCCGCAAGGCTTTCCCGTATCGGCGAGCTTTCCCGGAAAACACGCCGATGAGTGAGGCGGCCATCCACGCGCAAGGCCTCACCAAACGCTTCGGCCAGGTAGTGGCGGTCAACAAGGTGAACCTGGAGGTGCCGCGCGCCTGCGTGTATGGCTTCCTCGGCCCCAACGGTTCGGGCAAGTCGACCACGATCCGCATGCTGTGCGGCCTGCTTACGCCCAGCGAGGGCGACATCGAAGTGCTCGGACTGCACATCCCAGAGCAGGCGGAGGAACTCAAGCAGCACATCGGCTACATGACGCAGAAGTTCTCGCTGTTCGACGACCTGTCCGTACGCCAGAACCTGGAGTTCCTCGCGACCGTGCAAGGCCTGTCGCGCCACGATGAAAAGCCGCGCGTCGACGACCTGCTCAAGCGTTACCGACTGGATGACCGCGAGGACCAGCTCGCCGGCACCCTCAGCGGCGGCCAGAAGCAGCGCCTCGCGCTCGCGGGCGCGATCGTGCACCGGCCGGAGCTGCTGTTCCTCGACGAGCCCACCAGTGCCGTCGACCCGGAATCGCGGCGCGATTTCTGGGAGAAGCTGTTCGAGCTCGCCGACGAAGGCACCACCATCCTCGTTTCCACGCACTACATGGACGAGGCGGAGCGCTGCCATCGCCTGGCCATCCTCGACAACGGCAACCTCGTGGCGGACGGCACGCCCGCCGAACTCACGAAGAAACTGGATGGCCGCACCTTCCTGGTGCGCGCGGGCACGCCACGCAAGGCCAAGGAGGCATTGGACGGCCAAACCGATGTGCTCAGCGTGGCCCAGATCGGCAACGAACTGCGCGTGCTGATGCGCGAAGGCAACGCATCCATCGATGCGCTGCGCCATCGTCTCGGCGAAGCCGGTGCGCAGGCCGACGTGGAGGGTGTTCCGCCCAACCTCGAAGACGTCTTCGTCGTCGCCACCCGAAAGCACGCCGACAAGCAGGAGCAACCCGCGTGAACCTGCGCCGCCTGTGGGCGATCATGATCAAGGAGCTGCGCCAGCTGCGTCGCGATCGCATCACGCTGGCGATGATCATCGGCATGCCGGTGCTGCAGCTGGTGTTGTTCGGCTACGCCATCAACCTCAACCTGCGCCACCTCCCTGCGGCGGTGGCCGACCAGGCGCAGACCGCCGGTTCGCGCGCTGCCGTGCAGGACATGCTCGCCAGCGGCGTGATCGAACTGCGTGCCACGGCGCAGAGCCCGCAACAGCTGATCGACCTGCTGCGCGAAGGCCGCGTGAGCGTGGCCATCGCCGTCCCGCCGGATTACGAACGACGCAAGCTCGACGGGCGCGAGGCCATCCAGGTGATGGTCGACGGCAGCGACAACGTCGTGCAATCGGCCGCGGCGCAGCTCGCGCAATACCCGCTCAACCAGCCCGACGACTTCCACGCGATGGCGGAACAACCGATCAGCGTGGTGAGCTTCTACAACCCCGAGCGCCGCTCGCCGGTGAACATCGTGCCCGGACTGGTGGGTGTCATCCTCACCATGACCATGGTGCTGTTCACCGCGGTGGCGATCGTGCGCGAGACCGAGCGCGGCAACATGGAACTGCTGATCACCACGCCGGTGAGTCGTACCGAGCTGATGATCGGCAAGGTGCTGCCGTACGCCGCCATCGGCCTGGTGCAGACGAGCATGGTGCTGCTGCTGGGCGTGTGGCTGTTCAAGGTGCCGATACGCGGCAGCCTCTGGGACGTCTACATGGCATCCAGCCTGCTGATCCTGGCCAATCTGTCGCTGGGCCTGCTGATCTCCACGCGCGCGAAATCGCAGTTCCAGGCGATGCAGATGACCTTTTTCGTGTTCCTGCCGTCGATCCTGCTGTCCGGCTTCATGTTTCCCTATGACGGCATGCCACGGCCCGCGCAGTGGATCTCCGAGCTGCTGCCGCTCACCCACTTCATGCGCCTGATCCGCGGCGTCATGCTACGTGGCGCGACGCTGGGCGATCTGTGGCAGGACTGCGTCGCGCTCGCCGCATTCATCGCCATCATGCTCACGCTGGCGATACGGCTGTTCCACAAGCGCCTGGATTGAGCCTCGACCATCGCACCATGAAAAGGGCCGGCATGCGCCGGCCCTCGTCTTTCCGCTATCGCGCGTGCCTGGTTACGGCGTGCACGTCTTGTTGTGATCGGCGTGGTAACCCTTGGCCTTGGCGTCGGCCTCGCTCATGTAGGAGCCCGACTTGGTCTTGCCGTACCACTTGTCGTTCGGACAGTGGTAGACCTTGCTGCTGGAGTTCACCCAGACCATGCCCGGACCGCCACCCGGTGCTGCCGTGGCCGCAGGCTCGTGCATGGACTTGCTCGGCGCGGCCGTCTTTGCCGGAGCGCTGGGCGCCGGCGCGGCGGCAGGGGCCGAGGCAGGCGCAGCAGCGGCTGCGGGTGCCGCAGCGGCCGGTGCAGCGGCGGCCGTGTCGTACCACTCCTTCACGCCCTTGTGGCCCGAGCAGGCGCCCTTCTTGGTGGCATGGTCGGTGTAGCTGCCATCCTTGCATTGCCCGGTGGAACCCGCGGGCGCGGACGCCTGTTGTGCATACACAGCCGGACCTGCCAGCAGACCCGCGAGCAAGACAGCGATCAAACCGTACGATTTCATGTTCGTTCCCTCCAGCGCGAACTCGTCTGATCCATGGAGATGCCGCCAGGTGGACGGACTCCCCCTCGTGCATTGCGCCCGGTAACACGCATGTTCCGCGGCGGATGCGTGCAGGCTCTCATGTGCCTGCGGCGCGACTATGCAACAAGCATGTGTCGCGCAATCGTCATTGCGTCACGACCGTTCATGCTGCGTCTTGCCGTCTCGAAAAAACCTGCGAAATAACGGGCCGAAACCGACCCGTTCGAAAGCCTGGAGCAAGGCCGTATCGCAACGAAGGCGATGCGGCCTGGCCGTCAATGGCTGTTGATGATGATGTCGGTGATGATGCCGGTCGCGGCTGCCACCAGCAGGAATTCGCCGGTGTCGCTACGCACCCACTGATGTTCCGGCGGGGGCGGAGCGAGGTGATAGGTGCGCCAGTCTTCGACCACGTAGCGGCGGTCCCGGTACTCCACCGGCACATAACCGCCACGGTGGTACCAGCCTTCATGCATGCCGCGGTCGTGCACGATCACGTAGTCGCGGCGATCGTAATGTTCTTCGTGATGCTCGCGGTCGCGCTCGTAGCGCTCGCGATCATGGTCGCGATCACGATCATGGTCGCGATCACGATCATGGTCGCGATCGCGGTCGTGATCCCGATCGTGATCGTGATCGTGATCATGGCCGCGGTCATGATCGTAGTAATCGTGGTCCTGGCCGTACGGGGCCGGCGCCGCCAGCAGCGCCGGGGTTGCCGTCAGGGCACCCAGCGCGAGGGCGAACAGTACTTTTTTCATGCGTGTCTCCATCAGGACGCCACCGGGGAAGCAGCGCGCCCCCTGGCGCGCCTGGCCGGCGGTGGCGACATGATGGATTCCTGCGAAGTGCGTGGCGAGTGATTTCTGCCGCAAAAACGCCACGAAAGCGGGCGCAAGTTCATGCGTTAACGCGACGGAAGGTTTCAGCTCAGACGCAGTCGAACAAGGCCATGAAGCCGAAGTCCATATGCAACTGCATATGGCAATGGAACAGCGACAGGCCAGGCTGGTCCGCGGTGAAGTCCAGATCCATCGTCTGGTAGCCGCCCAGCATCGCCACGTCCTTGAGCACACCCGCGGTCGGCCTGCCGGCGATGCCCGTGATTTCGAATCGATGGCGATGCAGGTGCATCGGATGGATATCGTCGCTGGCATTGTGCATGCGCAGCCGATAGCGCATGCCATGTCGCAACGTCACCATCGGACGCATTGCCTTCATGTCGAAAGCCACGTCGTTGATGGTCCACCGGTTGAAGCCCCGCTCGGCAGCATTGGCCTTCGCGAAGGTGAGCTCGATGATTTCATCCGTCGGCAGGGGCTTGCGATCCTGCGCCGCAAACCAACGATAGTCCCAGCCTGCATGGGCTGGCGCATTCCACCGTGGCCTGCCCTTGTGCCCCGCGTATTCGACCACGATGCCCATGCCGCGGGAGCGATCGTCGTCGTCGAGGTCGCCCATGAGCCATACGCCCGCGTGCGTCATTTCCACTACGGCGCTGACCCGCTCGCCCGTGCCGATCCACAGCACCGGCACCTCGGCGGTGCGCGGCACCGGATTGCCATCGAGCGCGGTCACGCGAAACGTGTGTCCTGGCAAGGCAAGGCTGCGGATCTCGGTGGCGCTGCCATTGAGCACATGAAATAACACCCGCTCGCCTGCCTTCACGCGAAGGGGCTCGCCATGTCCGAGCATGCGGCCATTGATGGCGAACGATTGGTAACCCACTTCATAGCCTTTGGCCGAGCCGCCCGCGAGCGATGCGCGCATCGCCTGTTCGCCGCGTCGTTGCAGGTCTCGGTCGCGATCGGCAGGACGCAGGAAATCCACGGCCATGTCCCCGCCTTGGCTGAAGTACGGCTCGAACTCCTTGAGCGTCAGGAACACTTCGCGATCGTAGCGGCCAGGCTCATCGCGTGGTTCGACGTAGAGGGGCCCGACGAGGCCGGCGTATTGCCCCTTGGTCAGGTCGTCCCGCGCGGTGACATGGCTGTGATAGAAGCGAAAGCCAGGCGGCCCCGGCGTAAACGCCAGGCGCCGCATGCCGTGCGCTGGGATGAACGGCGTGCCCTCTTCCGCCGAACCATCCACCTCGACCGGCACGGCTTGTCCGTGCCAATGCAATTGCTCTGGCACGTCGGTGTCGTTGTAGACGTCCACCACCACGCGCTGGCCCTCGCGGAACCGCAGCAGCGGCCCCGGACACTGGCCGTTGTACGTCGTGGTGGGGACGATGCGGTCCGGCGCGAGCTCGACAAGCGAGCGACCGATGCGCAAGGTCGCATCCGCCTTCGGCAAAGGCGCGCCTGCCACAAGCGTACGCAACGGCATCATGCCGGCTGCGGCGGCGCAGGCACCCAGCCTCAGGAACTCGCGACGATCGAGGGACATGGCATTACCTCGTCAGCGACATCTCCCGACAGGTTGCCCCCATCCCGCTGCGACATGCAAGCAAGCTGTCGACATGACTGGAACCTTCAACAGGCGTGCTCTCGAAGGCTCTCCAGCGTCCCGCGCCGCATCAGCTCACGGCACGTGCTTTGCCGTACCGTAAGGTGGATGCGTCTCCTGCCGGATCCAGTCGGCGAGCAAGCGGAAATAGCCATCCGTAATGCGGGTGACGTGACGCGTGCCGTCGGCATCCTGCACGAACTCGTACATGCCGTGGTCGGTGTGCGGGAATACGTAGAGGTCGATCGGCTTGCCCTGCTGCTTCATCTCCGTCAGGCGTTGCCGCGTGACGGCGTTGGGCGCTTCGCGGTCGTCGCCGGCGAGCACCCACAGTTGCGGAATGTTCAAGGCACGAATCGCCGCGACGGCGTCGTACCGCCAAACAATGTTGAGATTGTCGTAACGGGCTGCACCTGTACGGCGCAGGTCGGCTTCCTTTTCGGCGAGCAACGGGCCGGTGAACTCGCCTTCGATGCGATGCAGCCAGGGTTCGTTCGCGAAGCGTTGCTTCACCGCGGCCAGCTGTTCGTAGCCCGACGTGAAATGCGAGGCCATCACCTGGCCCGCGGCATCCGCCACTTCGCGCGCATGGGCGATGGCCTTGTCGTCGTAACCCTTTTCCCGCATCTCCAGCACGACCTGCTGTTCGTCCTCTTCCAGCGGCGTCATGACAAGACCAAAACCCACCGCCACATAGTCGGCGTGTGCGAGCGCGGCGGCCCGCGGCGCAACCCAGCCACCCTGGCTGCCACCGAAGAAGCCGGCCCGCGAGTAGCGTCCCGTCGCCAGCACACGCGCCTGATCCAACGCCGCAGCGGCGTCGTCGGCCAGCAGCTCGAAGTTCTGCGTGTAATCACCCTCGGACGCGCCGGTGCCGCGCTTGTCGTAGGCGAACACGGCAAGGCCTTCGGCGGCGAACACGTAGGGATAGTAGCCTCCGATGCCGGGCGTCTTCTCCGAACCGTGCACGAACACGACCAACGGCGGCTTGCCGTTCGTCGATGCGGGCTCGATCAGCACGCCGGCCAGCTCGGCGCCATGGCTCTTGAAGCGCGTGGGCGTTTCGCGAAGCGCCACGCGCGGCTGCACGACGTAGCTGCCATCGCCCTGGCGCACGCTGACGGCGCCGCGTGCGCAATGCACGAGGCCATCCTTGCCGTTGACGTCGCCGCGCCGTCCGTCGATAAAGGTATAGCGCTCCGGTGCGCCGGCACCGCCGGTGGGATTGGAGATCACGACGGGCGGCTTGCCCGCCTCGCCATACACACCGTAGCGACAGGCGTCGGGTGCAGCCATGCACAGGCCAGCGAACGACAGGCCCAGCAGGCCGGTGACGAGACGTTTCATTCGATGTTCGTGCTCTTCCGTGGGGACGCTGCCACTATAGGCAGCGCCTCGCGTGGAACGCCCCTGCTATTGGTCAGGGCGACGCTGTCTTCGCATCCTTCACTGGCGAGAGGCGCAGGTCCTGGAAGTCGAAGCTGAAGTCGGTCATCGGCGAGATCGGCTGCATGCGAACTTCGCGCACCTTGCCGTCGGGGTCCAGCGCATAGGTCACGAACGCATCGGCGTTGAGCGAACGATCATCCCAGCGCACGATGAACGTATCGTGCTGCCATGGTTGCATGTTGCCGGCCAGCTGCGCCGTCTTGGAGAACGTCAGGCGCAGCTTTCCGCCGTGTTGGCTCACCACGATGTCGCCATACCAGGGATCGCGGAACGTACCGGCATAGCTGGCCAGGGGCAACGACGGCTTGCCGTTCTTGTCGCGCGCGGCCTGGTGCTTCTGCCAGCTGTCGTCCGCGTTGCCTTCGGACTTCTTGACGGCCGCCGCATAGGCCGCCACCCAATCCTTCTTGTCGCGACCCATGTACGCATCGAGCACGCGATAGGTCACCGCATTGAACGCGGCGCCGGATTCCTGGTTGGTCAGAACCACCACACCCAGTTTCAGTTCCGGTACCAGCGTGAGGCGCGACACCATGCCGGGCCAGCCGCCCGTGTGCCATACCAGGCGCTGGCCGCGATAGTCGGAAAGCGACCAGCCTTCGCCGTAGCCGGCAAAGTTGGGACGCATGTCCTTCAGTTCCGGCACCGGCGGCTCGCTGATCTTTATCGGGATCAACATCGACCACATCTGCTTCTGGCTGTCCTCGGAGAACAGCGGCTTGCCATTCGGCAACTTGCCGCCCGCGAGCTGCACGTTCATCCACTTGGCCAGGTCATGCACGCTGGCGTAGATGCCACCCGCACCCGAGTTGTTCGACCACGCCATCGGCGGCACCGGCTTGAGTTCGGTGAAGTTGAACTTGGCGTGGCCCATGGCCACGTCCATGCCGGGCTTGAGCGCGGCCATGTCGACCAGCGATTCATCCATGCCCACCGGCTTGAAGATGCGCTCGCGGACGAAGTCGGCATAGCTCTGCCCGGAGACCTGCTCGATCACCAGCGTGGCCACCGCGAACAGGATGTTGTCGTAGGCGTAGGCGCTGCGGAAACTCGTCGCCAAAGGAACGTTGCGCAGGCGCTGCACCACTTCCTTGGTGGAATAGGACGTCGGCGGCCAATACAGCAGGTCGCCCGCGCCGAGGCCCAGGCCACTGCGATGCGCGAGCAGATCGCGCACGCGCATCTCGCGCGTGACATAGGGATCGGACATCTGGAACCAGGGAAGATGATCGATCACGCGATCGTCCATCTTCAGCTTGCCTTCCTCCGCCAGCATCTGCAGCGATGCCGCGGTGAAGGCCTTGGTATTGGAGGCAATCGCAAACAGCGTGCGGGCGTCCACCGGCTCGGGCTTGCCCTGCTCGCGCAGACCGTAGCCCTGCTCCAGCACGACCTGCCCATCCTTGACGATGGCTACCGCGATGCCCGGCACGTCGAACTGCTTGCGGACGCTGTCCACGTAGGCGCCGAAGTCCTGCAGCTGCGCCGGCAAGGCCGGCTGGGCAACGGCAGGCGTGGCGACCGGCGCCGTCGACGGAGCGCTGTTCTGCGCATACACCGGCGCGGCGAGCACCAGCATCGCGCAATAGCCGGCCAGGCGTGGAGAGAAGCGTTGGGACATCGCGGGCTCCTGGGCTGTGGATCGCGACACTATCGCGGCAAACGCAAGCACAGGCCAGCACTGGAAGTCATGGGTGCAGGCAGGCTCGACGCGGGCCTGTCCACCGAAGATGATGTGCGCGCTCCCCAAGGACTCGCCCGATGAACGACCCGGTGGAATGGATCGCCACGCATGCCCTCGCGCTCTGGGCAGCCCTGCTGTTGCTCGCCTGCCTCGCAGGCGATATCGCATGGCAGTGGAACCGGCGCCAGCGCGAAACGGCACTGCGCCTGGGCCATGAGCCCACGATGATACGGGCGCGCACGGTGGTGACGCTGTCGATCGCGGCCCTGCTGCTCTTCGCGGCCTTGGCGCTCGCGTTGGGCATGGAGGCCGGACTATCCCGCTTCGATACGGCGCTTGCCGAGGATCTGCGCGCACGCATGCAGCCTTCCACGCTGAGCGTCGTGGCCTTCGTCTCGCACTTCGGCGACCTGGGTTCGGTCGCGACCGCCACCGTGCTGGTCCTGGCGGTACTGCTGCTGCGTCGCCAACCGCAGCTGGCCACCTGCTGGGCGATCGCCATGGCCGGCATCGTGCCGCTCAACAGCGGATTGAAGGCCCTGTTCCAACGGCCACGCCCATTGCACAGCCACGGCTTCATCGTCGAACACGGCTGGAGCTTTCCCAGCGGCCACGCGTTCGGCGCGATCGTGTTCTACGGCATGCTGGCATACGTGTTGCTGCGCCTGTCCGCGCACCGCTGGCATCGACTCGTCGTTGCCCTGGCGGTGGCCATGGTCACGGTCATCGGACTGAGCCGCATCGTGTTGCAGGTGCATTACTTCAGCGACGTGATGGCCGGTTACGCGAGCGGACTGGTGTGGCTGGTACTGTGCATCGCCGGCACCGAAGCCTGGAGACGCCGTCACCCCGCGTTGTAGGAGCGCATCCGGTGCGCGATCTCAACGCGACATTCACCGCACTCGCTATTTAGCCGAGTACATACGCTCGTGCAGGAATCGCCTGGTCTCGTCGTCCGGCACGCCAAGCCAGGTCAGCTCGTCGTTGGTCGGGGCGTTGCTGGTGAGATCCGAGGCGTCCACCTTGCGCCGCGCGAACAGTCCCGTCATCTCGTGGGCCTGCGCGTCGTACAGCACCATGATGCGCTCGGTAGGACAGTCGTGCGGCTTGCATGCCACGGCCAGCCATCGTTCGCGACCGGCCACCTCCACCCTCTGTGCCGGCGTGGATCGCTGGTCGTGCCGCGTCCAGGCAGGCAACTGGCTCGTGCCCGACATGGCCGCAAATGCCAGCGAGAAATCCGGCCGTTGCAAAAGCCCGTAGAAATAGAGCGTGCCGCTCTTGTCCAGGGTAGGAACAGGCGGGGCGACGGCTTCCCGCACGGGGTCCGCCGCCTGATCGCGTTGCGTCGAACAGGCGGCCATCGTCATCGACAATACCAACAGGACAGCACGACAAGTCATTGAAAACCCCTTCGATGCCAGAGTGCGCCGAGCCGTCGGCGCACCAGCAAAGCCGGTGTCTCCGTACGCCCTATCAGGTCAGCTTGCGAGCGGCGGCGACGATATCCGCCTCGCCCGGCAGCACCAGCAGTGCGGCACCCGCAAGCGGTGTGTAGGTATCCGCACCCACCACTCGCTGCAGCGGCGTGGCGCCATGGCCGCCTTCCACGATGGCGGTGATGATGCCTTCGCCTACACCCGCACTGCGCCGACCTTCATCCAGCACAATGATGCGTTTCGCCGATTCTGCCTGTTCCGCGATGAAGGCGTTGTTGAGAGGAGCGAGCCAACGCAAGTCGACCACGCGCACGCTCCAACCGAGCTCTTGCGTGATCGTCTTCGCCGCACGCAACGACATCGGCACGCCATTGCCGAAAGTGAAAATCACCAGGTCGTTGGCGTCGCCGTCATACACACGACCTTCGCCCAAGGTCATCGCTTCGCCGGGCTCGGGATACGCGAACTGCCACTGGCCATCGCCGGCTTCGTACAGATCCTTGGTCATGTACAGCGCAATGGGTTCGAGATACGCGCAGACGCGGCCATCGACCTTCGCCAATGCCGTCATCGTGCGCAGCATGGTGGCGGCGTCGTCGCCACGGCTCGGCGAACCGACCACGAGGCCGGGAATATCGCGCAACGCGGCGATCGAATTGTCGTTGTGGAAATGGCCGCCGAAACCCTTCTGATAACCCAGGCTCGCCACGCGCATCACCATCGGGTTGCGGTACTGGTCGTTGGAGAAGAACTGCAGCGAAGCCGCTTCGCCGCGAATCTGGTCGCAGGCGTTGTGGAAATACGCGAGGTACTGGATTTCCGGCAGGGGCAGCATGCCCATGTTCGCGTAGCCCTGCGCGAGGCCCAGGATGATCGTCTCGTCCAGCAGCGTGTTGAACACGCGGCTGCCCTTGAACGTCTTGTGCAGGCCCTTGGTGACGGTATACACGCCGCCCTTCTGCGCGACGTCCTCGCCGAACAGCAGCGACTCGGGATACTTCGCCATGATGTCGTGCAACGCCTGGCCGATCTGGATGGCCAGATGACGCGGCGCCTGCTTCTCGGGAAGCTTGTCTTCGCCGCCGAACGCAGCGACGCGACGGTGCTGGTAATCCGTGCGCTCGGCTTCAGCCTTCACCGCATCCGGCGTATACGGCGCCAGTGGCTTCATGACCTGCTCGAGCGTGGTCAGGCGCGGGCGCCGATCGGCATCTTCGGCCGCCTCGAAGCAACGCTTGCGCGTGGCTTCGTACAGCGCGAGCAGCGATTCCTTGTTGTACAGGCCGGAGGACAAGGCGATTTCGGCGGAACGCAGCAGCGGATCGCTGGCCTCCACCGCAAACAGTTCCTCCACGCTGCGCCACTCGATTTCGAAATCGGTACCGGCATGGCCCATGACACGCGTGGTGCGCAGATGCAGGAAGGTCGGACGGCGCGTGGTGCGGCAGTGCTCCACCGCCTCCTGCACTTGCGCATAACCGTTCGCAAGATCGAGGCCGTCGGCAAAGAAATAATCGAGGTCCGCGCGATGGCGGAAATTATTCGCCACCCATCCGCTCGGCGTCTTCACGGAGATGCCGATACCGTTGTCCTCGCACACGTAGAGCACGGGCGCCGGCAGCTTCTGGTACGCCGTCCAGGCCGCGGCGTTGAAAGCAGTCTGCGCCGTGGCGTGGTTCGACGAGGCATCGCCGAACGAGCAGACGGTGATGCTGTCCTCGGGAATCGGCAGCTTGTGGCCGATGCGCCGTGCCTGCTCGATGGCAACGGCCGTGCCCAATGCCTTGGGCAAGTGCGAGGCGATGGTCGACGTCTGCGGCAACACCCACAACGGCTTGCTGCCCCACACCTTGTGGCGACCGCCCGAGGCGGGATCTTCCATGCTGGCGGCGAACGACAGCGCCGAATCCATCACCGGATCCATGCCGGGCAGCTTGCGGAAACGCTCGGCCATGAAGCCGCCGGAGCGGTAATGCAGGAACGCGGGATCGGTATGACGCGTGAGACGCGCCACCATCGCGTTGCCTTCATGGCCGCTGGAACCGATGGTGTAGAACACCTTGTTCTGCACACGCAACACGCGCGCCATCAGGTCGAGGTGCCGGCTGATCAGCTGCGATTCGAGCAGCTCGCGAAAGCCCTTCGCGTCGAGCGAACTGCCGGGAAGCACGGGCGAATGGTCACCGTGGGGCGCCTGCACCTCGCCATGCCAGAGCTGCACGAACTCGGTGAAGTTCTGGTCGACGATTTCAGCGCGGTTGAAACCCTTGTGGCGTGCCGTGAGGGAGTACGGGATGGCGGTCATGGTGTCTCGTCAACGAACGGCCGCGGTGGCGGCGTATAGGGGAACAGAGTTGCGCCTCATGCGAAGCGCGTATTCCCTCTCCCCTTTGGGTGACCAAAGGGCATCCCCGGGGGAGAGAGGGTTGGGGCGAAGGGCGGAGGCTCGCGAAAGAACTGCCGGCTCTCCTTGTAGGAGCGCACCCAGTGCGCGACCGCAGCGCCACGGCCGCCATGCTCCGTAGGCTTTTCGCGCACTGGGTGCGCTCCTACAAAAAGCTTGTCGACTCTCGCAGGAGACGACCGCGCGGGCTCGAAGCATGCTTCGTAGCAATGTCATCGCGAGCACCCGCCCCTCACCTCAGTCCTCTCCCCGGAGGGGAGAGGAAGACAAGCAAGCGCGCAGATCAGCCCTCTCCCCTCCGGGGAGAGGGCTGGGGTGAGGGGCCCATCTTGCGATACGGCCAGGTCGAAGCATGCTCCGTAGCAACATCATCGCGAACACCCGCCCCTCACCTCGGTCCTCTCCCCGGAGGGGGGAGGAAGACAAGCAAGAGCGCAGACCAGCCCCCTCTCCCCACCGGGGAGAGGGTTGGGGTGAGGGGCCAATCTTGCGATACGGCCAGGTCGAAGCATGCTCCGTAGCATCATCATCGCGAGCACCCGCCCCTCACCTCAGTCCTCTCCCCGGAGGGGAGAGGAAGTGAGAGCGCGCAACGACTTCGCCCGCGCCAGGTCTTTTTCTCGACCAAAGCTTTCAAGAATACGAATCTGGTCATCGACCGACGGCATGGGCACGGCAAGACCATTCAGGCCGGCCAGCAGGAGGCGACCTGCCGATACGGGCTTCCATCCGTCGCCCTGGTTCAGCTCCAGCCCGCCCATCACTTCGACCGGCAATCCGGGAAAACGGAATCGCGCGAAATGGGAGCGGAAACGCTCTGCGCCCGCAGGCTCGTACACATGCTCACGGCGATCGGCCCACAGCGTCATCAAGCGTTCGGCATCCCCGCGCGAGGTGAGTACATCCACGTCCGCCACGCTTACATCCGCACCGGCCAGCAACGCGGCCGCACTGCCGATCACGCACCACGGATCGACACAATGCACGTGCAGCTCCGGCACGATCTCGGCCAACGTGGCATACAGCGCGGGCGTGACATGGCTCATGCGCGTCGACGCCATTGTTCACGGGACTGGCCCCAGATCTCGACGATCACGTGCTCGAATGGCGGTGGCAACTGGCCGGGGCCACGCAAGGTCGAACCGAGCTTGCGCGCGACGATCTGCGATGCCGTGTTGTCGGGTGCGATGGTGTGGATCACTTCGGTCCAGCCGAGCGTGTCGAAGGCCCAGTCGATGGCGGCCGCGGCGCCCTCGGTTGCGTAGCCCTTGCCCCAGGCGTCACGCACGATGCCCCAGCCCACTTCGGTGCCGGGCCAGCCTTCGGGTTGCCATGGTCCCAGACGTCCGATCCAGCGCCCACTGCTTTTTTCGATCACCGAGAACATGGCGAAGCCCTGGATCGCCCACGCACCGACCATCGAGAGAAAACCACGCCACGCGGTGGCGCGCGGTTGCGGACCACCGATATGGCGTGAGTTTTCCTCGTCGGCCATCAGCGCCGCCCAGCCTTCGAAATCCTCCGCCTGCGTGGGGCGGAGGATGAGTCGATCGGTTTCGATGCGAATGTCTTGCCAGCTCATGCCAGGCACTCCGTCGCTATGGCTTCGTCTATCTCTGCGTCGTCCCGGCAAGGGTCGGGATGGCGGCGACCGCGAAGCATCAGAACGCGTTGATGCCCGTCAGCTCGCGGCCCACCACCAGCTGATGCACCGTCTCGGTGCCTTCGTAGGTGATGACCGATTCCAGGTTCAGCGCGTGTCGGATGGCCACGTGTTCCGTCGTGATGCCGGCGCCGCCAAGGATGTCGCGGCACTCGCGCGCGATGTCGATGGCGATGCGGCAGTTGTTCCACTTGGCCAGCGACACCTGCGTCGGCTGCATGGTGCCGGCATCCTTCAGGCGGCCGAGCTGCAGCGACAGCAGCTGCGCCATGGTGATGCGGCGGGCCATCTCGGCCATCTTGATCTGGATGGCCTGGTTGGACGCCAACGGACGTCCAAACAGTACGCGCTCCTGCGTGTAGTCGAGCACTTCCTTCAGGCAGGCCTGCGCGGCGCCGATCGGGCCCCAGGTGATGCCGTAGCGCGCCTGCGTGAGGCAGCCCAGCGGACCCTTCAGGCCCTTCACGTTCGGCAGGCGGTTGGCTTCGGGCACGCGCACGTTGTCGAAGAACAGCGCGGACGTCACCGACGCGCGCAGGCTCATCTTCTTGTGCACTTCCTGCGCGGTGAAGCCCTTGGTGTCGGTGGGCACGATGAAGCCCTGGATGCCGTCCTCGGTCTGCGCCCACACGATGGCGATGTGCGCGAGGTTGCCGTTGGTGATCCACATCTTGGCGCCGTTGATGACCCAGTCGCCGCCGTCCTTCTTGGCGTTGGTCTTCATGTTGGCCGGGTCCGAACCGCCGTGCGGCTCGGTGAGGCCGAAGCAGCCGATGATCTCGCCCGCCGCCATCTTCGGCAGGTAGTGCATCTTCTGCTCTTCGGTGCCGTAGGCGTAGATCGGGTACATGCACAGCGAGCTCTGCACCGAGGCGAAGCTGCGCAGGCCCGAATCGCCGCGCTCCAGCTCCTGGCAGATCAGGCCATAGCTCACGCCATTCATGCCGGCGCAGCCGTACTTCTCGGGAATGGTCGCGCCAAGCAGGCCCAGGCTGGCGATTTCCGGAATCAGTTCCTTCGGAAAGCGGCCCTGGTCGAAGCAGTCGCCGATGATCGGCAACACCCTCTCGTCCACGAAACGGCCCACCGAGTCCTGCACCATGCGTTCTTCGTCGGACAGCAGCGAGCGGACGTCGTAGAGATCGAGGGGATTCAGGCGAGCGGACATGCGGGGGTTCCGTGACTGGGACAAACCCTCATTCTAGCGGGCCCTTACGTGCGGGTCATGGCGGGGTGCAGCAGGCATGGGGTAGGCGCCCGGGGCCTGCTGTGGGACCATGCGCAGCGCTTTCCGTCGTTCCGGTGCGCCCCAGGGCGCGGGCCGGCCCGCCTGGCGCCATCGATGTCCCGGTTCCAGCCCTCGCCGAGACGACGCCCTGGCATACCCGCTCCCCCGGCCGGACCCTCCATGTTCAAAGGTGTTCTTCTAGGCTTCGCCTGCTACGCCGCCTACGCGATCAGCGATGCCTTCGTGAAATCCCTGCACGGCACCCTGCCCGCCTACGAGGCGGTGTTCTTCGGTGCCGTGCTGATGCTCAGCGCCCTGCCGTTCATCCGCAAACCCGGGGACCGCTACCTCGAGGTGTTCCACGCGCGCAAGCCGAGCCTGTGGTGGATTCGCGCCATCACTGGCGCCATCTGCAACACCTCGGCCGTGATCGCCTTCACCGCGCTGCCGATGGCCGAGGCGTTCGCACTGATCTTCCTGCTGCCGATCTTCGTGACCCTGCTCTCGGTGATTTTCCTCAAGGAACACGTGGGCTGGCGGCGCTGGTCGGCGGTGATCGTGGGATTCATCGGCGTGCTTGTGGTGCTGCGGCCCGGCTTTCGCGCGCTGGGCGTGGGCCACTTCGCGGCCATGACCTGCGGCCTCTCCGGCGCGGTATCGGTGGTGGCCCTGCGCATGGCCGGCCCGCACGAAAAGCGCATCAGCCTCTACGGCGCCGGCGTCATCGGCCCACTGGTAAGCGGCGCCGCATGGATGCTGCCTACCTTCGTATGGCCGGATGCGCACCAGTGGTTCCTGCTTGCCGGTTACGGCCTGCTCGCGGGGCTCGCCGGCGTGCTGCTGATGCTGGCCACGCATCACGCGCCGGCCAATCGCATCGCGCCCACGCAGTACAGCCAGATGCTCTGGGCGATCTTCTTCGGCTACTGGCTGTTCGGCGACCACCTGGACTGGCCCATGCTGATCGGCATCGTGCTCATCCTCGGCTCGGGCCTCTTCACCCTGGTGCGCGAGGAAAAGGTCACGCCCTGGTGGCGCCGCACGAAGATGGTCTGACGACCACGCCCGCTCGCCCTTCATCCACCCGATCAAACAGCGACGCCGCCCATGACCCGAGCTGATTTCACCATGTCCCCCATCGTCGCCGGCCTGTGGCGCATCACCAGCTGGAACCTCAGCGTGGCCGAGCGCGTGCGCTGGATCGAGCAGGCGCTGGAACTGGGCATCACCACGTTCGATCTGGCGGACATCTACGGCGAGTATCAAGCCGAAGGCCAGTTCGGCGACGCGCTGAAAGCCCAGCCGGCATTGCGCCAGCGCATGCAACTGGTCACCAAGTGCGGCATTCGCCTGCGCTCGGCGCAACGCCCGTACCGCATCAACTACTACGACACCTCGGCCGCCTATGTACGCGCCCAGGTGGAACAGTCGCTGCGCAACCTGCACGCGGAACAGCTCGACCTGGTGCTGATCCACCGCCCCGACTACCTGATGGACGCGGCCGCCCTGGCCGACACCTTCGCCACGCTGACCCGCGAAGGCAAGGTGGCCCATTGGGGCGTGTCCAACCACACCACCAGCCAGTTCGCCCTGCTCCAGCAACACCATCCGCTGGTCACCAACCAGGTGGAGCTTTCGCCGCTGCAGACGGATGCGCTGGATGACGGCACGCTCGACCAGGCGCAGCAGCTGGGATGTCGCCCGATGGTCTGGTCACCGCTCGCCGGCGGCCGCCTTTTCAACGCCGAAGACGAGCACGCGGTGCGCACGCGCACTGCGATGCTCGACATCGCCGAGCGCCACGGCATCAGCCTGACCACCCTGGCGTTCGCCTGGATACTGCGCCATCCCTCGCGTCCGCACCCGATCACGGGCAGTGGCCGCATGGTGAACCTGCAGGATGCGGTGAAGGCGCTGGACGTGTCTCTGGATGCGGAGGACTGGTACGCGATCTGGACGGCGAGCAAGGGGCATTCGGTGCCGTAATGCACTACCTGTAGGAGCACACCCAGTGCGCGATCGGCGCTTCTGGCATCGACGGCCTGTAGGCTTTTCGCGCACTGGGTGCGCTTCTACAAAAGCGCTGGCTAGCGATTGCTCACGCCGTGCGGCACATGCCCCGTCGCCACATGCTTGCGCGCCGATTCCACGTTCGCCGGCGAATCGTCGAAGAAGATGTCGGCGCCGAAGGCGTCGAGGAACGGGCCCTTGTCTCGCCCGCCCAGGAATAGCGCTTCGTCGATGCGCACACCCCAGCGCCGCAAAGTGAGTATCACCCGCTTGTGCGCCGGCGCGGAACGCGCGGTGACGAGCGCGGTGCGAATCGGCGAGTCCTCGGCAGGGAATGCCGCCTGCAACCGGTGCACGGCCGTGAGAAACCCGCGGAACGGCCCCACCGACAGCGGCTCCTCGGCCAACTCCCGCTCGCTGCGATGGAAGGCTTCGAGACCCTCCTCGCGGGTAACGCGCTCGCCCTCGTCGCCGAAGATCACCGCGTCGCCGTCAAACGCGATACGCAACTGTTCGGTCGCGCGCGGCGGTGCGGTCGACGGCAGGATGGTGGCGGCGGCCACGCCAGCGGCCAGCGCCCGGCCCACGTCTTCCGCGTTGGCGGACAGGAACAGGTCGGCCTTGAACGGCGCGATGTAATCGGAGGTCGGCGCGCCGCTGGTGAAGGCAGCGCGACTGATTTCCAGGCCGTAATGCTGGATCGCATTGAAGATGCGCAAACCGGTGTCGCCGGAATTGCGCGACAGCAGGATCACCTCCACCGGAGGCACGTCGCCGGCCAGCTTGTTGAGGTCCAGCAGCTTCTGCACCAGCGGGAACGCCACGCCCGGCTTCAGGATGTCGTTCTCGTGCTCGATCTGGAATGCGCGATACGCGTCCAGTCCCTCTTGCTCGAAGAGGTCGTTGCTTTCGCCCAGGTCGAACAGGGCGCGCGAGGAAATGGCCACGACCAGCCGGTTGTCCGTGGCGGCGGCGGGATCGTGGGCGTCTCGGGCGGGGCGACTCATGGAGAGGAATCTAGCATGGGGGCAGGCACCAAGTAGCGACGCCGTTGAAACCGCGCGCCCTGCCTGCACACATGCCGCCCCACGCCGTGGCGCTTGCGGCCCGCGCAGCCGGACGCCTCGCTCGAAAGCTCAATCCGGCGCGAACTGCTCGTCCAGGATGCGCTGTTCCAGGTTGTGCTCAGGATCGAACAGCAACCGCACGCCCTGCCCTTCGGACTGGCGAATCTGCACCTCGCGGATGTCGCGCACTTCGAGGTAATCGGCGGTGGCGCTCACCGGCCGCTTGCCGGGATCGAGCACGCGCAAGGTCACCAGCGTGCGATGCGGCAGGATCGCGCCGCGCCAGCGACGCGGACGGAACGGACTGATCGGTGTCAACGCCAGCACATTGGCGTCCAGCGGCAGGATCGGTCCATGCGCCGACAGGTTATAGGCCGTCGAACCCGCCGGCGTGGAAATCAGGATGCCATCGCACACCAACGTGGGCAGTTTCACCTGATCGTTGAGCTTCACTTCGAGGTGCGCCGCCTGGTTGCTCTGGCGCAGCAGCGAGACTTCATTGAACGCCAGCGCGTGCTGGATATCACCCGCCGCATCGACGGTACGCATTTCCAGCGGATACAGCACCGCCGCGTGGGCGCGCGCAATGCGCCCCTCCAACTCGTCCACGTGATGCTTGTTCATCAGGAAACCGACGCGTCCGAGCTTCATGCCATACACCGGCGCCGGCAGCGCGCGATACGCATGCAGGGTGCGCAGCATGAAGCCGTCGCCGCCCAGCGCGACGATCACGTCGGCGTCTTCGGGCGCCACGTCGTCGTAGCGGTCGATGAACTTGCGTCGTGCCTGCTGGGCAACGTGGGTTTCGCTGGCGACGAAGGCGAAGCGCATGGGGCCTGACATCGTTCGGGGTGAGGTCGCCAGTTGAGCGTAGATGGACGAAGGGCGCAAGACCGTTGCCGGCCTGCGCCCTTCGGAGTACCGCGACCAATGCACCCGTCATCCCGGTTTATGCCGGGATGACGCAGCGGCTTACTGGTTCACCGGCACCTGCGCCAGCTGGGCCAGGCGACGGACCGCGACCGAGGCGATCGGGTAGTCCGCGTTCTGGGTGAGGATCTCCGCCAGCATGTTGCGGGTGTATTTCAGCGTGGCGTCGTCACGCTGCAGCCATGCCTGCACCGGCGAGATGTCCTTCGAACCGCCGGTCATCGACAGCACCTGCAGGGCCAGCGCGCGATGCTGGTGGTTCAGCTCGTCCAGCAGCGAACCGCGGGCCTGTGCGTGCCAGGCACCTTCCACCGGCAGCGCCTCGATCTGGCTGCGCAACCATTCCAGGTCGAGCGACTCGCCCAGTTCGTAGAACACGCCGGCCACGTTGCCGATGGGCTGGCCGCTCTGCTGGGCCACTTCGACGATGTCGAGCATGGCGCGCAGCTCGGGGATGCGGGCCATGCGCAGCGACAGCTCCGACGGCAGGCCGAGGCCTTCCCACTTCTCCTGGCTGGTGGCGAAGTCCTGCTTGCCCGTCTCGGTGAGCACATTCGGCAATGCCGCACGCAGTTCGGTGACGCCCGTCTGGTAACGATCGACGTTGGCGTTGATGTCCAGCGTGCCACCCGGACGGTTGAGCAGCCAGCGCGTCATGTGGCGCAGCAGCGACCAGATCTGCAGGATCGCATCGATCTGCGTGCCCTCGGCCACCTTGCTGTCCAGCGCCTCGACCTCGGACCACAACTCGCGCGCGCCCAGGATCTCGCGGGCCGCCGTGTAGGCCTTGGCGATCGCCGCCGGGCCCTGTCCGGTGTCTTCCTGCATGCGCATCATGAAGGTCGCGCCCATGCGGTTGATCGTGGAGTTGGTCACCGCGGTGGCGATGATCTCGCGCTTCAGGCGATGACGCTGCATGTGGTCCGCGTACGGCGCATGCAACGGCTCGGGGAAGTAGCGCACCAGCTCCTTGGAGAGGTACGGATCTTCCGGCACGTCCGAATCGAGCAGTTGCTGGTACAGCTTGATCTTGTCGTAGGACAGCAGCACCGACAGTTCTGGGCGCGTCATGCCGATGCCGCGCGTCTTGCGCTCGGTCAGCTCGGACTCGCTCGGCAGGTTTTCCACCTGGCGATCGAGCAGGCCTTCCTGTTCCAGCATGCGGATGAAGTGCGCCATCGAACCGATGCGATGCACCGACTGGCGCTCCATCAGCGTGATGGCCTGGTTCTGGCGGTAGTTGTCCCACAGCACCAACTGGCCGACTTCGTCGGTCATGCTGGCGAGCAGCGTGTTGCGCTGGTCGAGCGTCAGCTCACCGCGCTGCACGGCGTCGCCCAGCAGGATCTTGATGTTCACCTCGTGGTCGGAGGTGTCCACGCCGGCGGAGTTGTCGATGAAGTCGGTGTTGAGCAGCACGCCATGCTGGGCGGCTTCGATGCGGCCCTTCTGGGTGAAGCCCAGGTTACCGCCCTCGCCCACCACCTTGCAGCGCAGCTCGCCGCCGTTGACGCGCAGCGCGTTGTTGGCGCGGTCGCCTACGTCGGCATGCGTTTCGCTGCTGGCCTTCACGTAGGTGCCGATACCGCCGTTCCACAGCAGGTCCACTGGCGCCTTGAGGATGGCGCTGAGCAGTTCGGCCGGTGGCAGCTGCGTCACGTCCGGCTTGAGGCCGAGCACGGTGCGCATTTCCGGCGAGACCGGGATCGACTTCAGCGAACGAGGATACACGCCACCACCCGCGGAGATGAGCGACTTGTCGTAGTCGTCCCAGCTCGAACGCGGCACCTTGAACATACGCTCGCGCTCCACGAACGAACGCTCGGCATCCGGGTTCGGGTCGAGGAAGATGTGGCGATGGTCGAACGCGGCCACCAGGCGGATATGACGCGACAGCAGCATGCCGTTGCCGAACACGTCGCCCGACATGTCGCCGATGCCCACGCAGGTGAAGTCTTCGGTCTGGCTGTTGCGGCCGAGTGCGCGGAAGTGCCGCTTCACCGACTCCCATGCGCCCTTGGCGGTGATGCCCATGCCCTTGTGGTCATAGCCGTTGGAACCGCCCGACGCGAACGCGTCGCCCAGCCAGAAGCCATGCTCGACGGAGATGGCATTGGCGATGTCCGAGAACGTCGCCGTGCCCTTGTCGGCCGCCACCACCAGGTACGGATCGTCGTTGTCGTGGCGCACTACGTCATGCGGCGGCACGACCTTGCCTTCGATCAGGTTGTCGGTGACGTCGAGCAGGCCGCTGATGAACATTCGGTAGCACGCGATGCCCTCGGCCAGCTGCGCATCACGATCACCGTTCACCGGCGGACGCTTGACGAAGAAGCCGCCCTTCGAGCCCACCGGCACGATCACGGTGTTCTTCACCATCTGCGCTTTCACCAGGCCCAGCACTTCGGTGCGGAAATCTTCGCGACGATCGGACCAGCGCAGGCCACCGCGCGCCACCGAACCGAAGCGCAGGTGAATGCCTTCCACGCGCGGTGCGCTGACGAAGATTTCGCGGTAAGGCACCGGCTTCGGCAGGTCCGGCACGCGATGCGAGTCGAACTTGTAGCTGATGTACGGACGATAGGCGTCGTCCCACTTCTGGAAGAAGCTGGTACGCAGCGTGGAGCGGATCAGCGCCATGAAGCTGCGCAGGATGCGATCGTCGTCCAGGCTGGACACCGTTTCCAGCAGCGTGCCGATGGTTTCTTCGATGGCGGCGATCTGCTCGTCGCGCGGCTTCGACAGCGCGGCGATCAGCTCATCGATGAGCACCGGATGCGCCGTGCGTACGGATTCGGGAATCAGCGCCTGCATTTCGCCGCGCAGCAGTTCGCCGGCACGCTTGAGTTCATCGGCACCCAGCTGCTCGCGACGCGGATCGAACTTGGCGAGGAAGAGCTCCACCAGCAGGCCGGCGATGGCCGGATAGCGGTTGAAGGCGTCTTCCATGTAGCTCTGCGAGAAGGCCACGCCGGTCTGCAGCAGGTACTTGCAGTAGCCGCGCAGCATGGCGATCTGGCGCCAGCTCAGCTTGGCGCCGAGCACCAGGCGGTTGAAGCCGTCATTCTCGGCATTGCCGCGCCAGATCTGCTCGAACGCATCCTCGAACAGCGTACCGACCTGCTCCACGCTGAAAGCGAGGCTGCCGGCGGTCTGCACTTCGAAGTCCTGGATGTACAGCGTGGTGTCGCCCAGGTTCACGTCGTAGAGATGCTCGGTGAGCACGCGCAGGCCGAGGTTTTCCAGCTGCGGAAGCACTTCGGACAGCGCGATGTCGCCGCCGCTGCGGTAGACCTTGAAGCGCAGCTCTTCCGGACGCGATGCCGGATGGTAGAACGACATGCGCACCGCATCGTCGCCCTTCAGCAGCGACAGCTGATGCACGTCCTCGGCGGCGGCGACAGGCGCCACGTCTTCGACGTAGCCGGCCGGCAGCGCCTTGCCGTAGCGGTTGGCCAGCACCACGCCATCGTGGTCGCCCAGCTTGGCCACCAGCGCATCGCGCAGGTCGTCCTGCCAGTTGCGCACGATCGCGGCCACGCCCTTCTCGAGTTCGGCGGTATCGAAATGCACCTGGTCGCCGATCTTCGGGCGCACCACCACGTGCAGGCGCACCAGCGCGGCTTCGCCCATCAGCACGGACGAGTCGAGGTGTTCGCCGCGCATGGCGTCGCGCAGCAGTGCTTCGATGCGTTCGCGCACGGTGGTGTTGAAGCGGTCACGCGGCACGAACACCGTGCAGGTGATGAAGCGTCCGTAACGGTCGCGACGCACGAACAGTCGCGTGCGTGCACGCTGGCGCAGCTCGAGGATGCCCATCGCGATGCTGTACAGCTCGTCTTCGCTCGCCTGGAACAGCTCGTCGCGCGGCAGGAATTCGAGGATGTGGCGCAGCGCCTTGCCCGAGTGCGAATCGCGCTTGAGGCCCGAGCGGTCCATCACGTATTCGAACTTCTGGCGCACCAGCGGCACGTTCTGCGGACGCGACATGTAGGCGCTGGAGGTGAACAGGCCGAGGAAGCGCTGTTCCGCCGCCGGCTTGCCGTTGGCGTCGAACTTCAGCACGCCCACGTAATCCATGTAGCCCGAACGGTGCGCATGCGAGCGCGCGTTGGTCTTGGTCAGGATGATGGCGTCGGTCGAGCCCGACTGCGGCAGGTCGCTCGCCACCAGCGAACGCAGCGAGCGCGGCGCCAGCGAGCGCTCGGCCTTGTGCAGGATGCCCATGCCCGAGCCTTCATCGGCGCGCAGCACTTCCTCGCCATCGGCCTCGGTCACTTCGTATTCGCGATAACCGAGGAAGGTGAAGTTGTCGTCGGCCAGCCAACGCAGGAACTCGGACGCTTCATGCACGGCGGCAGCGTCGATCGGCAGCTGGCGCGACGGCAGTTCGCCGGCGATTTCCAACGCCTTGTCGCGCATCTTCATCCAGTCGTTGACGGCGATGCGCACGTCTTCCAGCGAATCTTCCAGCTGTGCCTTGAGCTTTTCCTGCGCGGCTTCGTCGGCGACGCGGTCCACCTCGAAGTGCATCACCGATTCCGGCAGGCCGCCCTCGGCGCCGATCTTCACCAGCTTGCCGGCGGTGTCGCGGGTCACCTCCACCACCGGGTGGATCACGGCATGGATCTGCAGGTGCTCGGCCGCGACCATGGTGACGGTGTCGACCAGGAACGGCATGTCGTCGGTGACGACCTCGACGTAGCTTCGTCCGGCATGGCTCTTCTGCGGGTTGACCACCCGCACCGAGGCACGGCCCGGCTGGCGCTGCTGCATGAAGCCGATCAGGTCGGCGATCAGCGCCGCCCATTCTGCTGCGGTGTGCAGCTCAAGATCGCTGTCTGCGATGCGCGCGAAGAAAGCGCTGATAAAAAATTGCGCCTCATCAAGGCGCTGGGTGGGAAATCCGCTTTGCTTCAGTTCTTCGAAAACAACAGTGGGGAATGAGCTGTTGCTAGCCGCACGAATCGCGTTCATGGCATCTACTGTTTTGGGGAGACGGAATGAGGCTAAAAAAGCTTCAAAAGAATACGCTTCGCGTCAGTTCTAATCCAGCTTTGCGACCAGACCACTTCAGCTGCGGTGTAGCCATGACGCCGTTGCAGCAGAGCAAGGCATGACCCATCCGCATGCCATGGAGGACTTCAACGACGGCCTTGCGAAAGGGCTCGCGCAAGACGAAAAAGCCCATCCGCATCGTGTGTTGCCCTTAGCCTGGCGCTTGTCCGTGACCGTCATGTCACAGCAATACCAGTGCGTATGTGGCGAATGAAAAGCCGCCGATGCGTTGCGTCGCAGCAGGCAAATCCGCTTGGCCCTCCTGGGTAGAGCGGATCGACGGAAGACGGGCGGATCGCTCGCTGGGTGCACCGTGGGCAAGCGCCGCAACCGAAAACCATCGCAGGGGAGACCGGACCAACGGCACAGGCCATGCGATAAGGTTGCTGGCACCATGCAAGACAGCGATATCGGAACGCGGCGTAGGCGTTCCGACACTCTACTTTCACGGAATTGAGCCAAAATTGTGCCCAGGACTGGACTAAGGGGACTGCTACCGCTGCCACCTTCCCTCACCCGACATGGCCCAGGGAGTACGAAAGCAGGCTGGAGGCAGGTCCCATGGCTCTACAAATTGTAAACTGTACGGTATAGTCCACGCCCGTCTGCTTTTGATCCAAGCCATGGCAGCCGCGCTCCCGTGCTGTTTCAGGCCCCGCGGGGACCTCGAGCCGGCACGGGTTTGCTGTGTTCCAAAGCTAGCCGGACCCACGGTTGCCGCCCGGAGAGGCGTCGACACGCTGCATCCCCCAAGACACATCAAGAAGAATGGAGCCCACATGAAGTCCACGTCACTGCGCACACTCCTGCTGTGCCTTGGCCTGCTCTCTCTGGCCGCCTGTGGCAAAGGCAAGGAACAAGGCCAGCAGCAAATGCCCACGCCGGAAGTCGGCGTCATCCGGGCCCAGCCGCAGAGCACCCCGTTGACCAAGGACCTGGTGGGTCGAGTCTCCGCGTTCCGCAGCGCCGACGTCCGCGCCCGCGTGTCGGGCGTGCTGCTCAAGCGCGTCTACCAGGAAGGCACTGACGTGAAGCAGGGCCAGGTGCTGTTCGAGATCGATCCGTCGGTCTACCAGGCCAGCCTCGCCTCCGCCCAGGGCAACCTGGCCTCGGCCCAGGCCACCTACGAGAACTACCACAAGGCCGCCGAGCGCTTCCGCAAGCTGCGTCCGCAGGGCTTCGTCTCGCAGTCCGACCTGGACCTCGCCGAAGCCAATGAGCGCAGCAGCAGCGCGGCCGTGCAGCAGGCCAAGGCCGCGGTGGAAACCGCCCGCATCAACCTGGGCTTCACCCGCGTGACCTCGCCGATCGACGGCCGCGCCGGCCAGCAGCAGGTGACCGAAGGCGCCATCGTCGGCAACGGCACGACCGATGCCGGCAGCAACGCCACGCTGCTGACCACGGTGGACCAGCTCGATCCGCTCTACGTGAATTTCACCGTGAGCTCGACCGACCTCGATCGCCTGCGCGCCGCGCAGACGGCCGGCAAGGTGGTGCTGTCCGACCAGAACAAGACGACCGTGCAGGTGACCCTGCCCGACGGCAGCAAGTACGACCAGGTGGGCACGCTGGATTTCTCCGGCGCCACGGTCGATCCGACCACCGGTGCGGTGAACCTGCGTGCGCAGCTGCCCAATCCGACCCATCGCCTGCTGCCGGGCACCTACGTGACCATCAGCGCCAACCTCGGCGACCAGCAGAACGTGTTCCTGATTCCGCAGCAGGGCATCCTGCGCGACGTCGGCGGCGCCTATGCACTGGTGGTCGGCCAGGATGGCAAGGTCGTACGCAAGGACGTCACCGCCGAGAACATGCGTGCGGGCAACTGGATCGTCACCAGCGGCCTCGCGACGGGCGACCAGGTCATCGTCTCGGGCCTGCAGACCGTGCAGCCGGGTGCGCCGGCCAAGGCCTCGCCGTGGCAGCCCGACCAGAAGGCTCCGGCGGGAGCGGCCGGTAACGCCAAGCCTGCTACCGGCAAGCAGTAAGGGAGTCGACAGACATGCCGAGTTTCTTTATTGACCGCCCCATCTTCGCGTGGGTGGTCGCCATTCTCATCACCCTCGTCGGCGCGATCTCCGTGCTGAACATGGGTATCGAGTCGTATCCCAACATCGCGCCGCCACAGGTGGTGGTATCCGCGACCTATCCCGGCGCCAACGCCGACACGGTGGAAAAGAACGTCACCCAGGTGATCGAGCAGCAGCTCACCGGCATCGACCACCTGCTGTACTTCAGCTCGTCATCGGGCGCCAACGGCTCGGCGTCCATCACGCTGACCTTCGAGACCGGCACCAATGCGGACATCGCCCAGGTGCAGGTGCAGAACAAGGTGCAGCTGGCACAGCCGCGTCTGCCCACGGCGGTGACTCAGCAAGGCGTGGTGGTGTCCAAGAACAACCCCGACTTCCTGATGTTCGTCTCGCTGGTGTCGACCAATCCCGACATTGACGCCAATCGTCTCGCCGACATCATCGCGTCGCAGGTGGCGGACCAGGTCGGCCGCATTCCTGGCGTAGGCAACACCTTCCTGGTCGGCTCCGAGTACGGCGTGCGCATCTGGCTGAACCCGGACAAGCTGCAGGGTTACGGCCTCTCCGCCACGGAAGTGCGCAACGCTGTTGCCACGCAGAACGTGCAGTTCGCTGCCGGCTCGCTGGGTGCCGACCCGTCCCCGAAGGATCAGAGCTTCACCGCCACGGTGTCTGCCGAGGGGCGGTTCTCCACGCCGGATGAGTTCGGCAACATCATCCTGCGCGCCAACAGCAATGGCACCGTCGTCAAGCTCAGCGATGTGGCGAGGATCAGCTTTGGTCCGCAGACCTATGGTCGTGCCTCCACCTGGAATGGCCAGCAGGTCGGCGGTCTCGGCGTGCAGCTGCTGCCGGGCGCGAACGCGCTGGACGTGGCCGATGCGGTCAAGGCCAAGATGGCCGAACTTTCCAAGGACTTCCCGGAAGGCGTCACCTGGTTTGCGCCGTACGACACCACCCCGTTCGTGAAGATCTCGATCGAGGAAGTGGTGCACACGCTGGTGGAGGCCATCATTCTGGTCTTCCTGGTGATGTTGATCTTCCTGCAGAACTTCCGCGCCACGGTGATCCCCACCCTGGTGATCCCGGTCGCGCTGCTCGGCACCTTCATCGGCCTGGTCGGACTCGGCTTCACCATCAACCAGCTGACCTTGTTCGGCATGGTGCTGGCCATCGGCATCGTGGTGGACGACGCGATCGTGGTGATCGAGAACGTCGAACGCATCATGTCCGAGGAAGGACTGTCACCGAAGGAAGCGACGCGCAAGGCGATGGGCCAGATCACCGGCGCCGTCGTGGCCATCACCGTGGTGCTGGCGGCGGTGTTCGTGCCGTCCGCGTTGCAGCCCGGTGCGTCCGGCATCATCTACAAGCAGTTCGCGCTGACCATCGCCGTGTCGATGGGCTTCTCGGCGTTCCTTGCGCTGTCGTTCACCCCGGCCCTCTGCGCCACCATCCTCAAGCCGACGCACGAGCACAAGAAGAACGTCGTCTATCGCGGCTTCAATCGCGTGTTCGATTGGGTGACGCACACCTACAGCGGCCACATCGGCAGCGCGACGCGCCATGCGCCACGCTGGATGCTGGTGTTCGCGGTAATCGTCGCTTTCACGGGCTTCCTGTACACCAGGCTGCCGACCAGTTTCGTGCCCAGCGAAGACCAGGGCTTCGCGCTTGCCATCGTCAACCTGCCGCCGGGTGCCACCCTGCACCGCACGCAGGAGGTGATGACGGAAATGCGCGAGCGCCTGAAGCAGAGCCCGCAGAACGACGCCATCGTCGGCATGTACCAGATCTCAGGCTTCAGCTTCATCGGCACCAGCGAAAGCACGGGCATGGCCTTCATCAAGCTCAAGGACTGGAAGGAGCGCTCGATCACCGCGGACGAGCTGATCATGCAGTTGAATGGCGTGTTCCACGGCATTCGCGATGCGCAGATCTTCGTGGTGAACCTCCCGACCATCCGCGGCCTCAGCCAGTTCGGCGGCATCGACATGTACCTGCAGGCACGCGCCGGCCAGACGCATGGCGAGCTGATGCAGGCGATGGGCATGGCGCTGGCCAAGGCCAAGGACAACAAGGCCCTGTTCGGCGTGCGTCCCAACTCGCTGCCGGATGCCCCGCAGTGGGACCTGAAGGTGGATCGCACGCAGGCACAGGCGATGGGTCTGTCGGTCAGCGACGTCTATACGGCCATCCAGCTTGCGCTGGCGCCGGTGTACGTCAACGACTTCGTGTATGGCGGCCGCGTGAAGCGCGTCTACATGCAGGCGGACCAGACCTATCGCATGGGTCCGGATGCGCTGCAGCACCTGTACACGCCGAGCAGCCTGGCAACCGGGTCCACCAGCGCGTCGACGGTGTCGACCACCAACCCGTACAACATGATCCCGATCTCCAGCGTGGTGCAGTCCAAGTGGGACATGGGCTCGCCTGCCCTCACCCGCTACAACGGCTACTCGGCAGTGGAAATCGTAGGTAGCGAAGCGCCGGGTTATTCCACCGGCCAGGCCATGGCGGCACTGCAGGGCATCGTCGAGAACGACCTGCCCAAGGGCTTCGGCTCCGACTGGACGGGTCAGTCCTACCAGGAAATCCTGGCTGGCAACTCGGCCACGCTGCTGCTGGTGCTGTCGATCCTGATCGTGTTCCTCTGCCTGGCAGCCCTGTACGAAAGCTGGTCGATCCCGGTGGCCGTGCTGCTGGTGGTTCCGCTCGGCCTGCTCGGCACCGTGGTGTTCTCGATGCTGCGCGGCATGCCGAACGACATGTACTTCAAGATCGGCCTGATCACGGTGATCGGTCTGGCGGCGAAGAACGCGATCCTGATCGTGGAATTCGCGGTCGAGCAGCAGCAGGAAGGCCAGTCGTTGTTCAATGCGGTGATCACGGCCTCCCGCCAGCGACTGCGCCCGATCCTGATGACCTCGATGGCGTTCATCCTGGGCGTGTTCCCGCTGGCCATTTCCACCGGTGCCGGCGCCAACTCCCGTCACTCGATCGGCACGGGCGTGATCGGCGGCATGATCTTCGCCACGTTCCTGGGCCTGCTGTTGATCCCGGTGTTCTACGTGACGGTGCGCCGCCTGCTGGGCGACAAGCTGGACGAGGCATCGCACAAGATCCGCCAGGCGCATGGCGAGGCGGCTGCCGCAGGTGATGCGGGAACCAACCCGCCGCAGGATGGCGGGCCGGGCGGCATGCAGCCGTTCGACTCGGATCCGCGCCGCGGCTCGTAACCAAGCCGCGCGTCGTCCAACGAAAAGCCCCGGTCGCAGGACCGGGGCTTTTTTCATGCCTGGTGGAACCGGTCAGTCCGCGCAGGCGATGCAGTTGCGCCCGCGCAGCTTCGCCTGGTACAGCCGCCGATCCACCAGCTCAAGGAACGACTGGCGCTCATCGCCATACATCGGCACCACGGTGCCCACGCCGATGCTCACGGTCAGCGCCTTGCCCGTCATCGAGCGCTCATGCGGGATCCACTCCTGCACCAGCAACTCCTGGCAGCGCTCGGCCACCTGGCGGGCCGAATCGGCATCGGTCTCCGGCAGCACCAGCACGAACTCCTCCCCACCGAAGCGCGCCAGGAAGTCGTGGCTGCGGCGCACCGCCTTCTCCAGCACCTTGGCCACCATCTTCAGGCAGTAGTCGCCCTGCACGTGGCCGTAGTGGTCGTTGTATTGCTTGAAGAAATCGATATCGATCACCAGCAGCGACAGCGGCTTGCCGCTGCGGCGGGCATCGACCCAATCCTCTTCGAATACCGCGTCGAAGCGCCGCCGATTGGCGATACCTGTCAAGCCGTCCTTGAAGGAAAGCGCTTCAAGCTCGCGCTGCAATTCGATGAGGCGTTGCTCGGTGCGCTTGCGCTCGCTGATGTCGAACATGAAGCCGACCAGCGAATCCACGCTGCCGTCTTCGCGACGCACCACGTGCACGACATCGCGTATCCACACGTAGCTGCCGTCCTTGCACAGCGCACGATAATCCGCCTCGTGGTCCACGCCCGCCTTGGATTGCGCCACGCAGAAATTGACCGCCCACTCGCGGTCGTCAGGATGGATGCGATCAGCCCAGTCCTGCACGCTGACCCAGCTCGCCGGCTCCCAGCCGAGCAGCGCTTCGATCTGCGGACCGATGTAGGAGAATGACAGACTGTCCCAATGGATACGCCACGGAATGGCCTTGGTGGATTCCAGCAGGGTCTTGTAGATCGCGCTTTCTTGCTCCAGCGGGGTATCGATTTGGCTCATGGGCAGTGCGCTCGCGTCGCAGGGTGGCAGACCCGGACTACGAAGCAACCACCGTGCCGAAGATCGCCGCATCGCTGGAAAACCGCCGGGCGAGGCGATTGCGCGTCACCACGCCGGGCCGCGGACCGCTTCCACCGAGGTGCCGGCATCGCCATTTCCAGTCAGTTCACGACGCACCTCGACGCTGGGCCGCGTTTGCCGAGACTGCCAGCGAGGCGCCGGACCTTTGCAAAAAATCAGGCGATGCGTCCCGACTGGGCCGTGAGCAGCATGGACACTTCCTCGACCGGTGCCCCATGGTTGCCCATCAGTTTGATGAGCAGCAACACGCCGATGATGGTGATCACCGAACTCACCAGGCTGATGAGCAACGCGCGCTTGTAGGTGGTCACCATCACCATCTGGATGATGAGCGCGCCGCCGAAGAATCCAGCCAGCGCCGCCACCAGACCCGAGGAGATCACCATGTCCACCAGCCTGGAGAGACAAAGCTGCAGCACCAGCACCAACAGAACCGAGCCGATGCTGGTCTTTTCCGCTCCCAGCGCCCTCGCGGTATACATGACCGGAAACACCGCGAGCGCGATCAGCGCCAGCACGACGAGCAGAAATGTCAGCATGGCGCCATCCTTGGCGGGAGGGGGACCACTCCCTGGTTGATCGCAAGTATTTGCGATCAACCAGATAACCGTCAACCTCTGCGTCAGCTCTTTCCGCTATGGCCTGTCAGCAAGCCCCGGTGGCGCTTCGCGGTCGCGCCACCGAGCTTCCGGCATTGCACCAGAAGCCCTGATACCACCAACCGCTCAGCGCAGGCCGGTTTCGGCGCGGGCGATCACGATGCGCTGGATTTCGCTGGTTCCTTCGTAGATCTCGGTGATCTTGGCATCGCGGAAGTAACGCTCCAGCGGCATCTCCCTGGAGTAGCCCATGCCACCGTGGATCTGCACGGCCTGATGCGAAATCCACATCGCGGCCTCGGACGCCATGAGCTTGGCCATGGAAGCCTCGGTGCCGAAGCGGCCGCCGTTCTTCTCCGCTTCGCCCTTGGTCCACGCAGCGCGCAGCGTGAGCAGCATGGCGGCGTCGAGCTTGCACTTCATGTCGGCGATCTTCGCTTGTGTCATCTGGAAGGTGCCGATGGGCTGGCCGAACGCCTTGCGATCGCGCGACCACTGCACCGAGGCGTCGTAGGCGGCGCGCGCGATACCCACGGCCTGCGACGCGATGCCGATGCGGCCGGCGTCGAGCAGGCTCATGCCCATCGCGAAGCCCTTGCCTTCCTCGCCCAGCAGGTTTTCCTTCGGGCACACGTAATCGGTAAATTCGATTTCGCACGTGGCCGAGGCGCGAATGCCCAGCTTCGGTTCGCTCTTGCCGGCATGGAATCCCGGCAGCTGCGTGTCGATGATGAAGGCGGACACGCCCTTGGCGCCGATGCCCGGCGTGGTAATGGCGAACAGGATGATGTAGCGCGCCACCATGCCCGAGGTAATCCAGCTCTTCTTGCCGTTGATGACCCAGTCACCGTTGGCGTTCTTCGTGGCGCGGGTATGCATGGCTGACGCGTCGGAACCGGACTGCGGCTCGGTGAGCGCGTAGGCGCCGATGGCTTCGCCTTGCGCGATGGCACGCACGTATTTCTGCTTCTGGTCTTCCGTGCCGTGCTTGAGGATGCCGGTGCAGAACAGCGAGTTGTTGACCGACATGATGGTCGCGGTGGCGGCATCGGCCGCGGCGATCTCGATCATCGCCAGCACATAGGCGATCGGATCCATGCCCGCGCCGCCGTATTCGGTCGGCACCTCGATGCCCATCAGCCCCAGTTGGCCCATCTCGCGAATGTTCTCGAGCGGGAACTCCCCCTTCTCATCCAACTCGGCCGCCACCGGCACGATGCGCTTCTGCGCGAAATCGCGGGCAATGGCCTGAATCGACAGCTGGTCTTCGGTAAAACGGAAATCCATGACGGCTCCAAGGGGAAGGAGGAAGCCGCCTATTTTAGCCCGCCCGCGCCGATACCCTCTGTGCGGGTGCAGCAAGGCCCCTCTCCCTCCTTGTAGGAGCGCACCCGGTGCGCGACCGCAGGACCCCGGCATCGCCGCTCCGTAGGCTTTTCGCGCACAAGGTGCGCTCCTACGTGACCCCGCCAAACTTGACGCCCCGCGACCCTAGGCCTAGCCTATTGCATCTCTGTATCGCGATATAAGGATAACCATGGATCTGGCCGCCGTCTCCAGCATCCTGCGCCTGCTGGCGGACCCCACCCGGGTGCGCCTGCTTGCCTTGCTCGAGCGGGAAGAGCTGACCGTGGCCGAGCTGGCGGCGGTGCTGCACCTGGCCCAGCCGCGCGTGTCCACGCATCTTGCGAAGCTCAAGGAAGCGGAACTGGTGCGCGACCGCCGCGCCGGTGTGTCCGCCTATTACCGCGCCAACGGCGACAGCGACGAACCCCAGCAGGCCTTGCTCAAGTCCCTGCGCGAGAGCATCGACGACGCCCTGCTGCGCGAAGACGCCGCGCGCCTGCCGGGCGTGCTGGCGCAGCGCGCCCGTGAGGAAGGCTGGGCAGACACGGTGGCCGGCGACATGGAGCGCCATTATTCGCCGGGTCGCACATGGGAAACGCTCGCCCGTTCGCTGCTGCAATTGCTGGAAACCGGCGACGTGCTCGACATTGCCTCCGGCGACGGCATCACCGCCGAACTTCTGGCGCCCCACGCACGATCCATCGTCTGCGTGGACAGCAGCGACCGCGTCGTGGAAGCGGCCGCGCAACGCCTCAAGCCATTCACCAACGTGGAAGTACGCCAGGGCGACATGCATGCACTGGACCTGGGCGAGCGACGCTTCGACCTTGTACTGATGTTGCACGCCCTCACCTACGCGGAACACCCGGCGAAAGCGGTGTCCGAAGCATCGCGGCTGTTGCGCAGCGGTGGCCGGTTGCTTGCCGTCACGCTGGGCAAGCACGATCACCGCGCGGTAGTGGAACCATTCGACCATCGCAACCTCGGCTTCTCCTCCAGCGAACTGGATGGCTTTGCCATGTCCGCCGGACTGGAAGTCATCAGCTGCAATCGACTGAGCCGCGAGCGCAAGGCGCCGCACTTCGAAGTGATCAGTCTGCTCGCCCGCAAGCCTTGAAGAGAACGCCCATGAGCACGCTACCCTGGCTCCATCCCGAACGTGTCGCTCTGCTGCAGCGCCTGCTCGGCGAACGCATCCTCATCCTCGACGGCGGCATGGGGACCATGCTGCAGCGTCACGAGCTGGACGAAACCGCTTTCCGCGGCCAGCGCTTCGTCGACGGCCACGACAGCGCGCACACGCACGACCATCCGGGCAGTTGCGACCTCAAGGGCAACAACGACCTGCTCACGCTCACCAACCCGGACATCATCCGTGGTGTGCATGAGGCCTATCTCGAAGCCGGCGCCGACCTGGTCGAGACCAATACGTTCAACTCCACCCGCATCAGCCAGGCCGACTACCACCTGGAACACCTGGCCTACGAGTTGAACCGCGAAGGTGCACGCCTCGCACGTGCGGCTTGCGATGCGTGGGAAGCGAAGACGCCGGACAAGCCGCGCTTTGTGATCGGCGTGCTTGGTCCCACCAGCCGCACCGCTTCGCTCTCGCCCGACGTGAACGATCCGGGCTTCCGCAATGTCACCTTCGAAGAACTGGTGACCAACTACACCGAGGCCGCCAGCGGACTCATCGATGGTGGCGCCGACATCGTGATGGTCGAGACCATCTTCGACACGCTCAACGCCAAGGCCGCCCTGTTCGCGCTGAGCGAACTGTTCCACCAGCGCGGCACGCGCGTGCCGGTGATGATCTCCGGCACCATCACCGACCGCTCGGGCCGCACGCTGTCGGGCCAGACCGCCGAAGCGTTCTACTACTCCGTGCAGCACGCGCGCCCCATCTCGGTGGGTCTCAATTGCGCACTGGGAGCCGCCGACCTGCGCCCGCACGTGCAGACGCTCTCGAACGTCGCGCAGTGCTTCGTCAGCAGCCATCCGAACGCGGGATTGCCGAATGCCTTCGGCGAATACGACGAGACGCCCGAGCAGATGGCCGCCGTCATCGGCGGCTTCGCGCGCGACGGCCTGCTCAATCTCGTCGGCGGCTGCTGCGGCACCACGCCGGCCCATATCAAGGCCATCGCCGACGCCGTCCGCGAATGCACCCCGCGCGCGCTTCCTTCCACCCATGCCAAGGTCGCCTGAGTCCCGATGATGCCTCGCCATACCCGCCTCTCCGGACTCGAACCGCTGGTCATCACGCCCGACCTGCTGTTCGTCAACGTGGGCGAACGCACCAACGTCACCGGCTCCGCGCAGTTCCGCAAGCTGATCAAGGAAGATCGCTACGAGGAAGCCGTGGACGTCGCGCGCCAGCAGGTTGCCAACGGCGCGCAGATCATCGACGTCAACATGGACGAAGGCCTGATCGATTCGGAAGCCGCGATGACGCGCTTCCTCAACCTGATCGCCGCCGAACCCGACATCGCGCGCGTACCGGTGATGGTCGATTCCTCCAAGTGGACCGTGATCGAAGCCGGCCTGCGCTGCCTGCAGGGCAAAGGCATCGTCAACTCCATCTCGATGAAGGAAGGCGAGGAACTGTTCCTCGAACACGCGCGCAAGGTGCAGCAATACGGCGCCGCCGTGGTGGTGATGGCGTTCGATGAGCAAGGCCAGGCCGACACCTGCGAACGCAAGGTCGAGATCTGTTCGCGCGCCTTCGAATTGCTGACCACGAAACTCGACTTCCCGCCCGAAGACATCATCTTCGACCCCAACATCTTCGCCATCGCCACCGGCATCGAAGAGCACAACAATTACGCCGTGGACTTCATCGAAGCCACGCGCGAGCTGAAGCGCCGCTTCCCCGATTCGCACATCTCCGGTGGCGTCTCCAACGTGTCGTTCTCGTTCCGCGGCAACGACCCGGTGCGCGAGGCGATCCACACCGTGTTCCTGTACCACGCCATCAAGGCGGGCATGGACATGGGCATCGTCAACGCCGGTGCGTTGATGATCTACGACGACGTGCCGGAAGAACTGCGCGAGCGCGTCGAGGACGTGGTGCTCAACCGCCGCGCCGACGCCACCGAGCGCCTGCTGGAGATCGCCGAGAAGTTCAAGGCGAAGAAAGGCGAGGCGGTCGTCGAGAACCTGGCGTGGCGCGAGAAGCCGGTACGCGAACGTCTCAGCCATGCCCTAGTCCACGGCATCGACCAGTTCGTGAACGAAGACACCGAGGAGGCGCGCCAGCTCTCCACGCGGCCGCTCGATGTGATCGAAGGTCCGCTGATGGACGGCATGAACGTCGTCGGCGACCTGTTCGGCGCGGGCAAGATGTTCCTGCCGCAGGTGGTGAAATCCGCCCGCGTGATGAAGAAGGCCGTGGCCTACCTGCTGCCGTACATCGAAGCGGAGAAACTGCGCAGCGGCGATACCGGCAAGAACAACGGCACCATCGTCATGGCCACGGTCAAGGGCGACGTGCATGACATCGGCAAGAACATCGTCGCCGTGGTGCTCCGCTGCAACAACTTCGAAGTCATCGACCTCGGCGTCATGGTGCCGGCGCAGAAGATCCTCGACACGGCCCGCGAGCACAATGCCGACATCATCGGCCTGTCCGGCCTGATCACGCCCTCGCTCGAGGAAATGAGCCAGGTGGCCCGCGAAATGCAGCGCCAGGACTTCCGCATTCCGCTGTTGATCGGGGGCGCCACCACCTCGCGCGCGCATACCGCGCTGAAGATCGAACCCCACTACAAGTCGCCCACGGTGTGGGTGAAGGACGCCTCGCGCGCCGTCGGCGTGGCACAGTCGCTGGTCAGCAAGGACCTGGTCGACAACTTCATGGCCAAGGTCCGGGCCGAATACGCCGAGGTGCGCGAGCGCCACAGGCAGCGCGGCAGCGGGAAGCCGCTGGTACCGCTGGACAAGGCGCGCGCCCAGCGCTTCAGCACCGACTGGGCCAGCTACGAACCGCCCGCGCCGCGCCAGCCCGGCATCACCGTGTTCGACAACTATGACCTGGCGGAGCTGCGTCGCTACATCGACTGGTCACCGTTCTTCAACGCGTGGGAACTGGCCGGCCACTATCCTGCCATCCTCGACGACGAGGTCGTGGGCAAGCAGGCACGTGAACTGTTCAACGACGCGCAGGCCATGCTGGACAAACTCATTGCGCAGAACTGGCTCACGGCTCGTGGCGTGATCGGCTTCTGGCCGGCGACCGGCAACGGCGACGATGTCGAAGTGCAGCTCGGCGACGGCAAGACGGTCGTCCTGCATCACCTGCGCCAGCAGGCGGACAAGCCGGTGGAGCGGCCGGACTTCTGCCTGTCCGACTTCGTCGCACCCAAAAGCGCCGGCAAGCGCGACTGGGTGGGCGGCTTCGCCGTCACCGCGGGCATCGGCATCGACGCCCACGTCGCGCGGTTCGAAGCCGACCATGACGATTACTCGGCCATCCTGCTCAAGGCGCTGGCCGACCGCCTGGCCGAAGCCTTTGCCGAGCGCATGCACGAGCGCGTGCGTCGCGAATTCTGGGGTTATGCACCGGACGAGCAGTTCGACAACAAGGCACTGATCGACGAAAAGTATCGCGGCATCCGCCCGGCTCCCGGCTACCCCGCCTGCCCCGACCACACCGAGAAGGCCACCCTGTTCCACCTGCTCGACGCCACCCGCAACGCCGGCATCGAACTCACCGAAGGCTTCGCGATGTATCCGACGGCGGCTGTCTCCGGTTGGTATTTCTCCCACCCGGACAGCCAATACTTCGTGGTCGGCCGCCTCACCCGCGAACAGGTCGAGGATTACGCCAAGCGCAAGGGCTGGACGCGCGATGTGGCGGAACGCTGGCTCGCCTCCAACCTCGACTACGACCCCGACTGACGGCAGCCGTACCTGCTCTTTGTAGGAGCGCACCCAGTGCGCGATCGACGTCGCGTCGTCATCGCTTCGTAGGCTTATCGCGCACTGGGTGCGCTCCTACAAAAACGACAGGACAGCCAAGCCTCAGACCTCGCTCTCAACCAGCGAACGGCGCTTCACCTCGCGCATGTGCACCACGAGGTTGTAGATCGATACGAAGGCCGGGAAGAAGTTGGAAAGAATGCCCACCGAGTCGTTCTTGCCGAACACGAAGTACGACAGCAGCAACGCACTGCCGATCACCGACAACCACCAGAACGACAAGGGCATCACCACGCGCTTGAGCTTGCGCGTGAAGTACAACTGCACGAACCAGCGGCTGGTGAACATGATCGAGCCGAGATAACCGACCATCTTCCAGGGCGTGAACTCGAAATTGTGCAGGGCTTGGAGAATGTGGTTGAGTTCGTGCTGCAGGAAGTCCATGAGCCTGGGCCGGTATCGTGTTAAACGCGACATTGTACGCGCCCACCTTTCACAGGCCTGCCCAGTCCATGGCAATTTTTGGATCGAAAGCCTTGACCCCGCCCCCGGGGCACCGTATATTTGCGCGCTCGGCGGGCGATTAGCTCAGCGGTAGAGCACTGCCTTCACACGGCAGGTGTCGCAAGTTCGATCCTTGCATCGCCCACCACCGCACAAACCCTTGTTGCAAGGGACTTAGAGGCTCCAGCGATGGGGCCTTTTTTGTTGCCTGCGCTTAGGAACGCCGGACCGACTGGCGGTTCTTGTTCGTTTGCCAGTGACTTGCCGCTTCATCGCTTGAAGTGCATTTCAATGCAAAATTCACCGGCGAGTAACGGTGTCAGGTTCACTTCCTTTTGTTTACCTTCTTCTTAGAGGAACTGAACCTGACACCGTTGCCTGCGATGTGCTCGGCTCGTTGAAACTCGACAACGGTCGGCTGCATTTGAATGCTTCATATCGCGCCCCCCCTTTTTACGGGCATGCGCACAGCGTAGCCTCGATCGCAGCGAAAAAGGCTTTTCATGCTCAGGTAGGCACGACCTACACCTGATCCATTGTTATTTGAGGTGACGGCAACACCAACGGCCTAATGATTTGACTTGCCCCAATAGTCGGTAGTAAGCGGTAACAGGCTTACTGCAACCTAATGTCAACAGCGTGGTGGAGGGGTTAGTCCGTATACGCGGCCCGGCAACCCGCCCTCACATTCAGTGACGGCTTGATATACGCCTGCAAAGTTGCCCCTTCAAGAGTGCGCTCTGGCGGCATTCTCCTGCCCAGGCGTACTTCGCCCCATCAAGCTAGTTAATTTTACCGACAGTCCGGCCTCCGAATTTAACCTCAGAGCTATTTGTTAGCTCAAACTTGACGCCTTCCCGACAATTAGTATTGTCCTTATCAAATGAAAACGTCACAGAAGCCGCTGGCCTAGAGATCAAGTCTATCTTTACTCCCGATATTTTCGTCTTCTTAACCCAAATAATACCTCCAACCGAATTAGCGCCTATGTCGCCTGAATTTGCCAAAACGATTGCGAGCGCAGACCACTCAGCCTGAACAGGCTGACTCTCAGTATCAAATGGCCAAAATACGACCGAACCCTCTGCGGCCGAAATGGACTTGGGGATCGCGAGCCATCCCAGCGAATTGATTGATATGGACGACACCCCTTCAAATCTAATGTCGCTGGCACAACTTTGCTTTGCATTGTCAGCCATCGCAGGCAAAGCAACAAAAAACAGGATCGCCGCAAGCGCTAATATTCCGTGCCGAAAAAAAACCATAAAGACTCCTTAGCATCGATCGTAGACCATCATATGGCCTACTCAATTTTGCCCGCTTTCATGGATATGTCCCTGATGATCCTCTCCAACTTTCGGATCATCGAAATGTTCGGGTTTTCCACCAATGGCGTTGGTTTTTTCCATTACGGCCGGACCGAAATTCTCACGCGAATTTGATTGTTGTTCAAAGGCTTTCTGCAGAGATTGAACGGCCTTAGATTGCCCTTGACCACGAACAGTCTTTCCGTTGACTGTGTCTATATCAACGGCCTTCCCGCCGGCGTGGCGACTTGTCGGCGCATGCTGCCCGCCGGTCGTACTGTTGATATTTACAGAGGAAACACCAGAAGCAATCACCGCGGCCTCTACCATCTTTGCCGTTTCAGTACTGACGGGTTGAGCGGGAGAGGCCCCTTTGGGATTATCGTTATGGAAAGTAATTGTTGGCCCGTTAGGCCCTGCTGGATGTGCATCGATTGTCGACATCTTGCAGTCTTTGTCGACGCAAGTCGACTCCCCTGTCGGATCTGTCTTTAACGTTGGGTTGTCGTCAGCATAGGCAAATCTATTGAAGCTATAGAGCTCGCCACTTTTAACCTTTTTTGGGTCAACCGAAAGGAAGCGCCCGATGGCTGCATCATAGTAGCGAGCCTGCATGTAAACGAGCGCCGTATCCGCATCGTTAACATGCCCAGTATATCCTGGCCCATTTTTTGGGGTCCCCAGAGCCTGCGATCCATAAGGCTTGTAATCAAAGGTCGCCACTACATTGCCGCTCGTATCAGCTTCAGCCAGCGGCGTACCTTGTGGGTCGGTGTACATATAGGTAACTGTACCGGCGAGAGCTCTTTCGCTAGCACTTATCGCAAGCAAAATCAGCAACGCACGGCTCAGCCGGTCTCCTACAGCCTTCATCCAGAATTCCATGTCCCCGCCCCTCAATTGATCGGACCAGGTGGATCGGTATTGGTAATGTTCGGCGCATTAGTAGTCGCCGAGCATCCGGACGCGTTGCATGCTTGCGCGCCCCACTGGATGGACTGCGTCGCACCAGGGATAGGAATGGTCACCGTCGTCACCGACGTGCTGGTGTAGACGATGGTGTTCCCGTTATCGAGGTTCTTTCGAATGACGTTGTACGACGTCGCCGTAGCTGAACTTGCCCACGTGATGTAGTACTGCTGCCCATGCACGTATGAAGGTGCCTGGACCCAGGCTGGCGCAGGCGGTGGCAACAGGACCGTTATCGTTGTGGTTCCACTCCACGGGCCACATCCACTGGCGTTGCAAGCTTGCACGCGGTACCCATAGCTCGCATTGCCGCGACCGCCAGTCGACCAAGCGGTTGCGCCGTTGGCTTGAACGGTTGCCCAACCACCACCGTTCACGCTTTCTTGTAGCGTGTACGACGCGCCGTCAGTGACGGCATTCCAGCTGACCGTGTAGCTGCCGTTCGTGCTGTTGGAAGGGACGCTCGGCGATGGTGCACTGGCCGGCGGCAGGAGCACGGCGACAGTCGCCGTGGCGCTGGCCGCACTGCAGCCGCTGGCGTTACAGGCGGTTACGAAATACTGGTAATTTCCACTCGTTTTGCCGCTCACCGACCAACTCGTAGCGCCAGTACTTTGGGCTACCCCCCATCCGCCCCCGGGATTGAGCTGCCAAAGCTGGTAGTAAGTCGCTGTGGCATTACTGCTCCAGCTAATGCCATAGCTGCCCGTGGTGTTGCTACCTGGCGCGCTGATACTCGGTGCGGGGCTCGGTGGGAGCAGGACGGTGGTGCTGCTTACGCCGCTCCAGCCGCTGCAGCCGCCGGCGTTGCAGGCCTGGACGCGATAACCATAGGTGCCGTTGCCCCTGCCCGAGGCGCCCCAGCTGGTGGCGGAATTGGACTGCACGGTGCTCCAGTTTCCGCCGACTTGTTCCTGCAGGTTGTAATACGTGGCGCCAGTAACGGCGGTCCAGCTCACCGTATAGCTTCCCGTCGTGCTTCCGCTTGGCGTGCTTAGCGTCGGGGCGCCAGGTGGAATGGTCACGGTGACTGCAGAGCTCGTCGTGTATTGCGTACTGCAACCATTCGTATTGCAGGCTTTCACCCGGAACGTATAGCTGCCTGTAGTGCTCGCGCTGAAGGACGTGCTGATCGCAGAGCCCGTGTAGATGGCGGCCCACGCTTGTCCATTGATGCTTTGCTCGAGCGTATAGCTTGTTGCATACGCACTGGCCGCCCAGCTCACCGTGAGCGGGCCATTGCTGGTCGCAGGCACAGAGATCGTCGCTGGCGCCAGCGGTATGTGCCTGACCGAAACCGTGTTTGAAATGACGAACAAGCTGCAGTCGCTGGATTTGCACGCTTGTACCCGATAGGTGTAGTCGCCGTCGGGCGGATTGCTGAGCAAATAGCTCGTGCCAGAGCCACTGTATGCCGGTGCCCAGCCGCCATTGCTTACGTTCTGCTGCAACGTGTAGCTCGTGGCGCCACTCGATCCAGCCCATGTAACGGAGATGCTCGTCAGGTCTCCCGCGAGCGTCGCGGTAAGCGATGCAGGTTGCGGCGGCGCATTCGGTGAAGCTGGGACAATGTAGGTGCCGCTGTTGGTGAGTGCGGGGTTGCCGTTGCCTACGGGCGAAATACCGTAGACATAGATATTCTGTCCAACATATTGGCTTCGATTGGCTGCGGTAAGCGGAATACTGAAGCGGAAGCTCCCTGCCCCCACGCCACAGGCTGACGCGACCGCAGCTTCGCTCGATTGGTTGGCTAGATAGCGACCGAGTGCTACACCCGTGCCCGCAGGGCCGCCGACATACAGATCCACATTTATCGATGAGGTCAGGCCCGAGGAGCACGCCCACCCAGTGACCGTGGCGTTGTTCGATCCATCAATGTTGACACCGTCGATGTTGCCGCGAACCATGGTGTTATATGCCTCATTTCGCGCGATCAGCTTCTTGCCCAAATAGATGTAGGCAGTCGTCTTGGTCGTGGCAGCATCAAACTGATAGAGGAACTGTCCTGCGTCCGTATAGAAGTAGTACACGGAGCCTTGCCCGCCGGTTGGAGTCCGTACGACTCGTCGACCGGAGGCGTCGTAGCCGTAAGTGTCATAACCAGGGATGTCCAGCAGCTGGTTCTTCTCGTCAAAATGCAACGTGGCGCCGTTTCTGTTAGAAACATTGCCCTTGTTGTCGTACTGGAGCGTCACGACCGGGCTCGATCCCTGAGAGATATTCGCTAACCGGTTGGTGGCGTCGTAGTTATAGGTGTAGGTCTGCCCAGCGGTGAGGCGTGTGCGAAGGTTGTTGATGGGATCGTAGGTGTAGGTCTCCGTGCCCCACATGCCTGGGGCTTGCGCATTGGTTAGACGATTAAGGCCGTCATAGCCGAAGGATTTGCTGCGCACGCCTCCCGCTAGATCATTGATTGATCCAATGTTTCCGTTTCCGTCGTAGGAGATATCCTCGCTGATGTTGAGCGCACTGCCCTTCGCGTAAGTGAAATTACTGAGCAGCTGGCGTGCATTCTTCTGTGCCAGATACTCCGCGCCGTTACCGTAAACGAAGTGCTGGATATCGCCATCCGGGAAGTAACTGACATTGGTGGCGTAGCCGCCCGCCTGCGTCGGACGGCCCAGAGCGTCAGGCGCATAGTCCACCACGGTGCCATCCGGATAGCTAACCGTGCGCGTGGAACCATAGGCATCATGTGTGTAGCGGATGACGCTGCTGCCATTGCCATTCACAGCCAGCGTTTCGGATTTCAATTGCCCCAACTTGTTGCGATCTGCAATCCAGGTCGTGATGCCCGAGTCAGCCTGTTGGAGCTGGCCAGTGGCGAAATAGTGGTACGTGGTGCTCTGCGTGCCAGCCGGGGGAAGAATGGTCCATAGCCGGTTCAGTTGATCGTAGTTGCGAACGGTCTTGGCGGCGTCGGCAACCTGATCACGACCGCATACTGAACTTCCTCCATTGATCGTCAGCCCTGATGCGATCCATTTGACGTTGTTGGCGCCGTCGTAGTCGGTGACTTCGCTTCCGCTCTCTGGCTCAATCGTGCGGCACAGGCGATGGAAGCTGTCGTAGACCAGTGTCTTGGTCACGCTATCGCTTTCCGTGCCATACAGGCCCGATTGCGTGATCGATAGCGGATTCCCGTACACGTCGCGAACGATCGTCTGTGTCACGCCCTCAGGTGCCGCCACCTGGATGACCGCGTCCTCACTCGGCTGATCGAAAACCTGGAAGGTGCGCGTGGTGACATATTGTTTGGGGTCGGTGATCCGTGTGCGCGCCCCGGACAAATGCTCCATCGTTGTTGTCAATGTGCCCAGCTCTGAGGCCTGTTGGACCTGAGTCACCCGTCCAAGAATGTCGTAGACGCTACTGGTCCCTGACGAAATTGCGCCAAGGTCTGGCTGGCCGCCAACGGCATAGGAGGCATATGTTTTTTGGCCGCGCCAGTCGTAATCGCTCCGGACATTGCTATGCGAACTGCCGTCGCCGTTGATGGAGCTGTCGACCAAGACGGGACGCAACATGGCGTCAAAGTACGTCACCGTCGTTGCATTGCCCTTGGACATCGTGCGTCGCCAATGGCCGGCGCCCACGCCGCGTTCTGCACCCGTCACATAGTCATAGGTGTAGACCTTTGGATACCACGCAACCTCATCCCCGGCAGGGTAATCAATCCGCGTCATCCTTCCCAAAGCGTCGTAGCCGTACTTGGTAACGGCACCGAGCTGATCAGTCACCTGGATGATTCGGCCCATGTCATCAACTTCCAGTCGCTGACGGGAAGTGTCCTGGTAGATGATGTCTCTGGGGATGCCTCCCTTGTAGTCGCCAAGGGTTGTCGTGTAGCTATTGCCGTCTGTGAAGCTTGCCAACAGACCTTGCCCATTGAACGCATAGCTCTTTACCAGCTGACCGAAGCGCCAACGCTGGGACAGCGTGACCTTGGTCAGGTCATAGACGTCCTTGTTGACCGTCTCGCCGGTGGTGAGGTTGTCCAGCTGGGTGCGGAGCCCAATAACCCAGTGAGGCAAGTCGTTCAAGTAGGTGATTTGCTCTTCGACAGCCGTCTGTCCCGCAATGCTGTTGGAGCGCATGATCTTGGTCGGCTGTGCGAACGCATCGAACGCTTCAGCAAGCCAGGTATAGCTATCTCCGTCCTGGACAGTCGTGGTCGATCGCGTCGGGCGAATGCGGCCGACCATGGGGTTCTTGTAGGACGGCAGTACAGAAAGCCCCGCATTCTCCGGGAACGGTTGGGCAGCCATTTCGCTGTCGTCGACGTAGGTAGTGCTGACCGTTTTGACCGCCGCCCCGGAAGCGGTGTCGTATTCGGTCTGTAGCAGACGGCCCTCGTTGCGCGCGTACTGCACGCCAAAGGCGTACTTGGTGATTTCGTCAGGTCCGGTGACGGTGACCGTCTTGGACACACTGCAAGCCGAACACGTACCTTGAGGGACATAGCTTTCAGCACCCGACGGCCATGGCCCCGGCACCGAAGGCGTGAAGTAGCTACCAGCGACCGAACCGTAATCGTAGGCCCAGTTGAGCGTGCTCAGTCCGGCGCCTGTGACCTGTTTCGACTGCAATGCGAAGTTATCGAAGAACGCATCCACGTCGGGATAGAAGTGGTACGAATTTCCGTCGATGCACGACAAGGGTATGTAGTTGCGGTAATGCCTCATGTAGGTGAAATGGAACACACCCATGGCGCCAGAGGGCGCGCCCACGCCGTAGACGAAGTCGCCTGTATTGGGATCCATCTCCATCTGGCAATGGGTGTTCGGCGGCACGTAGTCGTCCGGGAACCCGCCCTTGACCGTTATCATCGAGCCGGAGATGGTGGAGTAATTCCACTGTGATGCATCTGGCTGCCTGACGGTGCTCAGCGCTCCTGCCGTGTAGTAGTAATTCCACACTCCTGCCGCGCTCGTTACCGACGAAATGGTGCTCCCCGACCATCCGATGGTGATGGCTCGGCCATCGCTTGCGTCAATGCGCGTGAGCTGGTCTCCGCTGTAGGTGTAGGTCACCCAGTTGCCGAAGCGATCTTCAATGCGCGTCGCGAGCAGATATACCCTCGACCGCGTGACGAGCTGATTTTTGCCGAGTTTGAGGGTTGGGGCCGCGCGAGTCACGCCCCAGTTGAATGTGTAGCGCACGCCTGACGGCGTGATCGCAACGAATCCCTGGCCCGGGTAGCCGTTGGCCGTGCTGGCCGAACAGCCCAAACGAACAAATCCCTTGGTCACCCATGGATAGGAGTTGCCGTCCGCGATGGCGGGAAGCTTCGCCTCGGTATTCTTCAACAGCTCGTCATCGGCAATGCCCGGAATATGGAGATGGTTTCCATCCCAGATAACAGAGGCATCGGGCTTGTAGGTCAGGTTGCTGACGCGAACGTAGGGCAATCGTTGATTGGTGCAGCGCGCAGTGTCGGGCGAATCGTTGTTGTCGATGACCCAGCCGTTTTGCTGTGTGAAAGTGCCCTCGATATAGGGAACGTCCACGTCCCAGTCGCCTAGTCCACCGATATTGCCCGGAGTCTTTCGCCGGTCCTCAATGATGAGTCTTCGGCGAAATTCCACGGGCAAGCCGCCATTACCAGGCACGCTCACATCAACAACATTGAACTCTGTCGAGCCGTTGTACAGGCTCACCTTGTCCCCGAAGAGGTCGCTCTTTAGCGGTGTAATTTCCTCGGCGGCACGAAGTTTCTTGCCGAATTCTTCGTATGGTTCTACGCCGCTGTCGGTCTGGGCGTGCGCCACGGTGACCGCAAAGATCACCGCCAAAGCAGCAAAAATACGAGAAAGCCCGGAAAGATACGCCACGCCCTGGCATGCCGGACGGCATCCCTGCACAAGCTCCTTCACATTGTCCCCCTGTTCCACACATTGCGTGTGGCTGTCGCATTTTCTAGCGAGGCCAGGGTTTCACGTCAAGGACCTACATCGTAAGAACTATGCGCCTCGTGGGAGGGTACTAGCCGCCCTGGGGGCGAGAGGGGATCCCAACTCGCGGCGCCCTTGATAATTTTGCCCAAATCGTCTGCGCCAATATCTAGCGACGCGATGAAGTAATGCGTTGCGCCTCGCGAGCCAGGTCGTGGCGCGCCTGCAGCACCAGCCAGTAGAGCGGAGACGTATCGAGCACAAGGGCGAGGCGTATCGCTTGGCGGGGAGTCATCGGTCGGGCGTCGGTGAGGATTTCCCTGAGGTGCAATGCCCGGATGCCGGTGCGGCGGGCGAGTTGCTGGGGATTCGCGGTTGCCGGGAGCATGTAGTCGAGCAGCAGCACATCGCCGGGGGAGCGCAGGCGCTGCGCAGGGTCCACGTCCATGCGTGGCGTGAGTTGGATGAGTTCCATGGCTTCGCTTCCTTGTCGGGCACGACTGCAGAACGGGCGGGCGCTTGCAGCCTTCCGTGTCAGTGCATGCCTAGTAGCGGCGTCAGTGAACGCCTGGGTGCGGCGCATCGCCATGCCGGCCGATGCGCCGCGATGGCGATCATCGGACGCGTGGTGGGTTCACTCGTGGCTCGTGACCGAGCAGGCGGGCGTATTGCTGGAGGCAGTGGATCGCGGTGCCCAGGCTGGCCGTGACGGCCGTGGGAAGCGGCCATTCCAGTGGTCTGCCGGGGAGTCCCCGCGCTCGCGCCTGGCGGCGTTGTTCGCTGTCATGACGCAGGCGCGCGAGGGCGAGCACCGCCAGAGCGATGTCACCGCGAGTGCAGGAACGCAGGGTTTGGGGCCATGCCACACGCGTGTGTGGCGGGTCGCCGGATGGAGGAGTGAGGGTGCCGTCAGGGGGAACGGACGGGCGAATGCGTACCGTATGATCGCGGGTAGCCATAATCAACTGTCTCGAGTTGGTGATGGTTAGCGGGTCGTGGGTGTTCCACCACCCATGGCCCGCGCCTCATGACTTGTCTTCATGGTCATTCGCGAAGCCCTACGAGAAGACGGCGCGAATGACGGCCTGACCCTAACAAGCAGGGTGGGCATCGTCTGTCAGGGATGGGCGAGATGGGTGTCCGTCCGGGCGAGGATGGGCGTGAGGGCGGCGGGCCGAAAGCATGTCGGCGCCCATCCGATAGGAACGGGGCGCGCCCAAGTCCTTGATTCCATGCATGACCGACATCGTACCCCGGTTCCGGCAGGCCCGCCGACTCCTGCGACCTGCGAGGAAGGCGATGGGAGGCATTTTCCGATATCCAAAGCCCCTCGCGGTGTGGAGAATACGCCCCAATTCTCCGAGGGGGCGGAACCATGGACCATAGCGACGCGACGGCAAACCCCGTGGCGCAATTGCTTGTCGTGACGCGCAGTCTGGTGGAACTCACCGACCGTGCGATGTCGGACAGCGAACTTTCTCGAGCCGCGGCCGACGTGCTGGTGTTCGCCGCGCGCCAGGCGGCGCGACTGGTGGAGGATCTGGTGAGCGTTCGCTCGCACGATGCGATGCGCGCACGCGACTTCGTGCAATCCACCAGCAGCGCGGATCTCGACCGCGCCTATACCGACCTGGAGTGCCTGGCCGAAGCGGCGGGCATGATCCGCGCGCATGGCATCGGTTCGCAGTACCGCGCCCACCTGGCGTACCTGATGCGCTACGCAGCGGAATCGGCATGCACGGCGCTGGAACGCGCCGAGCGCAGCATGACCCGCGCCGAAGCCTTGTCAGGCATGGCGACCACCCCGGCAACAGCGCTGCACATCTGACCGAGATGCGCGTGACTCACGCGCGTCTTGCGGCATGAACGTCGAAACGTGGTGCATTAGGGAAGCCGGCCATCCTGCGAGCGACTGCCGCTCGGCGTGACCACCACGCCCGTGCCACGGCGCGCAGTTTATGGATGAGGGGTGCTCGGCACCTCACCGGATGATGGCAGACACAAGGCCCAGGCAAGTGTCGGCTCATCATCGCGGCGAGGCCGGCGCATTGTGGTTACCGACCCCTACCCCAACCATGAGACGACTCTCAATTCCGGCCTGCGCCCTCACGCAGTATCGGATTGTGTGAACCGTGTGGCCGTTGTAAGCAGCACCAGCACCATGGCAAGCACTGCATAGGCCCCGGCGAACTGCCACGCGAGCAGCCGCGATGCGTCATCGAGCAGCCATGGCAGGTAGATGCCGCCACTGAGCTGCACCGAGTGGATGATGCCGAACAGGCTCAGCGCACCGCCAAGCAGCAGGATCCACGCGGCACGCAGTGGCTTTCCGTCGATCATCGCGACGACGAAGCTCGCCCAGATCATCGAGGTGATGATGAAGCCGTTGCCCAGCACGGTGATCACCGCCAGCTCCGAAAATCCGTGCGCGCGATCGGTGAACAAGGCCTGCAGGCGATCGCCCGGCACATAGGTCGGATCGCTCAGCTTGATCGTCACCATGCGCGCGATCGCGGGAAAGAAACTGAAGACTACCGCTGCCGCGTAGCGTGTCGGCGTTGCCTCGAACGCCTGTACCGTGATGCCGATGGCGACGAAGACGAGGATGGGTGCGAGCACGGAAAGCGGCACCAGTTCCACGATGTTGGACAAGTAACCGAACACACCGCCGAGCCCGATGACCAGGCCTGTCAACAAGGTATAGCCACTGCGCGCGCCCATCGCCTTGTACGACGGCTGGCCGATGTAAGGCGTGGTCTGCGCGACGCCGCCGCAAAAGCCCGCCACCAGCGTGGCCAGGGCCTCCACCAGCAGGATGTCGCGCGTGCGGTAATCATCGCCCGCGGCGCGCGCACTCTCGGTCACATTGATGCCACCCACCACCATCAGCAGGCCGAACGGCAGGATCAACGGCAGGTACGGTACGGCAGCGGCCATCCCGTTCATCCACTGCAGCGTCGGCAGCGGCAAGGCAAAGCGCCATTGCCACGCCACCGGCGGCGTGTATCCGGTGCCCAGCCACCCCAACGGGCCCAGTACGTAATAGAGCAGCGCGGCCACCACGAACGCCACCAGCACGCCGGGCAATCCCAGTGGCATGCGTGCGCGCGCCACCAGCGCATAGAGCACGACGCCGAGGCCGGCGAAACCGACGATCGGCAGCTTGAGGATCTCCACCAGCGGAAGGAAACCCATCAGCACGAGCGCGATGCCGGCGATCGAACCGAGCAGACCGGCACGTGGCACATGACGCTGCACCATGCCGCCAAAGAACGACAGCACGAACTTCAGCACACCCATGATCACCAGCGAGGCCATGCCGAGCTGCCAGGTCGCCACGCCCGCGGCGTGTTGGTCCAGGCCCGATTGCTTGAAGTGGAGGAAGGCCGGGCCAAGCACCAGCAGGGCGAGGCCGATGCTGGTGGGCGCATCCAGGCCCAGCGGCATCGCGGTGACGTCTTCACGCCCTGTGCGCTGCGCCAATCGCCGCGCCATGGCGGTATACGCCAGGTTGCCCACCAGCACGCCGAAGGTGGTGCCGGGAAACATCCGCAGGAAGACGATATCGGGCGGCATGCCAAAGATGCCGATCAAGGCTGCGGCGAGGAATGCCATGATCGACAGGTTGTCGACCACCAGGCCAAGGAAGCCGTTGAGGTCACCGGAAGAAATCCAGTGCGGTCGCGTCGTCGTGTTCATCTCAGAACGATACCTCGGCCGGCTGCGTCACGCGCAGCACCGACTGGTCACCCGTCTTCTTTTTCCACGCGGCGCGGATGGCTTCGACCTTGGCGCGATTGGCCACCGTGTCCGGATAGTCGATCAACAGGAGCTTGGAGCGCAGCCGCTCGGGCGACAGCTGCCCCTTGCCCTGCCACTGGCCATAGACGTCGACCACGCTGAGCCCATCGGGGAAACGGGGCGTCACCTCGGCGTCCAGGAAGCCGCGCCAACCCTGCTCGCTTATTCCGCTCGAAGCATCGTCCGCCAGGCCCAAACCGAAATACAGCCTGGTCTCCACCCAACCTTGCGTCTGCGCGGGATGCGCCGCATCGCCCTGCAACGTGGAGGAAGCAACGGGCGCGGTGGTAGCACAGCCCGAGGCGAGGCCAAGCAGCAACACCGTCGAGGCGAATCGCAGATAACGCATGGTTATGTCCTTATGTTCGTTTGGACATCCAGACGGATAGACGCCGATGAATGTCTTCGCAAAGTATTGACAACAGAACTTGCGCAATGCAACAAATAATTGCCGGTCGCGTTGCGATCCAGGCCCACTGCCAGTCGTACCGGGGAAAGGCTTGCCTGAGATGAAGCTCGACGCTTTCGATCATTCGATATCGATGCATGGCTCCCCCGTGCGCCGATGTTGCGGGTGTTGATGCTCCACCCTCGCTAGCCTTTCCCCTCTTTTCAAAAACCCCAGGCCGCCCTGGCCCATGGCACAGGGCGATGGCCCGTTGCGCCCGAGGAATCCACGATGCCCAGCCACACGAGGCCATTGCGCCGCCGACTTCTCCCCGCGCTGATTGCCACGCTGGCAACGACGGCGGTCCATGCACAGGCGCAGGACGACGCCAGCCAGGCAAGGACGCTCGACCAGGTGGTGGTCACCGGTGTTCGCGCCAGCCATCGCACCGCGCTGGAATCGCCAGTGCCGGTCGACGTGCTCACGCAGGAGGACCTCCGTGCCGCCGGCGCGGTCAATGGCGAGCTGGGCCAGGCGCTGGCCACCCTGCTGCCCTCGTTCAACTTTCCGCGCCAGTCGAACTCGGGCGGCTCGGACCACGTGCGCGCGGCGCAGCTGCGCGGCCTCTCGCCGGACCAGGTGCTGGTGCTGGTGAACGGCAAGCGCTTCCACACCTCCGCGCTGGTCAACACCGACACCAAGATCGGCCGCGGCACCACGCCGGTGGATTTCAATGCCATCCCGATCAGCGCGATCAAACGCGTGGAGGTGCTGCGTGATGGCGCGGGTGCGCAGTACGGCTCCGACGCGATCGCGGGCGTGGTCAACATCATCCTCGATGACGCGCCACAAGGCGGCGAAGTGGCGGTCACGGGCGGCGCGTACCACACGCACTTCCGTCCGAACGACCGCGACATCACCGACGGCGATACCGGTTACGCCGCCGCCAAATGGGGAACGCGCCTGGCGGGCACCGGCTTCTTCCGCTTCGGCCTGGAGGCCAACAATCACGGCTCCACCAATCGCGCCGGCTACGACACCGTGCCGGACTGGCTGGCCGATCCCACGCCGGCCAACCTCGCCTTGCGTGGGCACCGCAATTACGCAGCGGGCGACCCCAAGGCGGAGAGCTACAACGGCTGGCTCAACAGCGAGCTGCCGCTCGGCGGCAACGCCACGCTGTATTGGTTCGGTACGTATACGCAGCGCCACAGCATCGGCGACAACTACTTCCGCTACCCCGACAGCAGCGCGAACGTCACGTCGATCTATCCGGACGGCTTCCTGCCGCAGTCGATCGGCACCGACCGCGACGTGCAGACGGCCGCTGGCGTACGCGGGCTGCTGGGCGACTGGCGCTACGACGGCAGCCTCAACTGGGGCAGCAACGCCTTTGGCTACGACCTGCGCGACTCGCTCAACGCTTCGCTCGGCCCCGACAGCCCGACGTCGTTCCATATCGGCAGCTATCGCTTCAACCAGGGCAGCGTCAACGGTGATTTCAGCCGCGACTTCGGTGTTGGTTCGCGGGTGGCGACGCTGGCCGTCGGCGTCGAATACCGCCATGAGAATTTCCGTACCTTGCCGGGCGACGTCGCCTCGTACATCGCCGGCCCGTATATCGACGCACCGGTCGGTGCGCAGGCGGGCGGCGGCCTGCAACCGCAGGATGCCGCGAACCTCTCGCGGGATGTGGGCGCCGCCTATGCGGAAGTCTCCAGCGACGTGACCGAGCACCTCTTCGTCGACGCCGCCGCCCGCTATGAGCATTACAGCGATTTCGGCGGCAACTGGAGCGGCAAGCTGAGCGGCCGCTGGGAGTTCGCACCGGGCTACGCATTGCGCGCGGCCTACTCCAACAATTTCCGCGCGCCTTCGCTGAGCCAGATTGGCTATGAGGCCACCAGCACCGGCTACGGCGCGGACGGCAAGCTGGTCACCGGGCGCATTCTTTCGGTGAACAACCCGATCGCGCAGGGCCTGGGGGCGCAATCGCTGCGTCCGGAGAAATCACGCAACGCCAGCCTCGGCCTCACCGGCCAGATCGACGAGCACTTCGACTTCAGCCTCGACGCGTACCAGATCGACATCGACCATCGCGTCACGCTCTCGGAAACCATCGACAGCCCGGGCCTGGAGGATTACATCCTGCAGCACTTCGGCGTGCCCGGCGTGCAAAGCGTGGCGTTCTTCACCAACGCGGTGGACACGCGCACGCGTGGCGTCGAACTGGTGGGCAACTACCGCACGCCGCTGGCCGGCGGCGGTTTGCTGCTGACGCTGGCCTACAGTCACAACCACACCGACATCCGCCAGGTGCTGGCGACGCCGGAAGCCCTGGCGGCCACCGGCGCCGGCAACGTGCTGTTCGGCGTGGAAGAGCAGAACACGCTCACCGATGCGGCGCCACGCCAGCGCGGTTCGTTCACCGCGAACTGGAACAGCACGCGCTGGAACCTGCTGGGTCGCGTCACGCGGCAAGGCTCGGTCACGCGCGTCTTCGACTTCGGCGGTGGCTACGTACCCACACAGACCTATGCCGCGCGATGGCAGCTCGATGCCGAAGCGGAGTTCAAGTTCACCCCGCGGCTCAGCGTCGCCGTGGGTGGCTACAACCTCACCAACCAGTACCCCACGCGGTCCAACAGCGACATCAACTATGCGGGCAATTTCCCCTACGACGTGATCTCGCCGATCGGCATCAACGGCGCCTACTGGTACGGGCGGGTGCGCTACACGTTCTGAACCTGACCGGGCACGGCTGCCCTCTCAGGCCATGGGACGGCAGACAGGCAGGATACGGGACATCCCCCGCCCACTCGGCGAGAATGTCCCCATGAGCGAAACCGCCCCGTGCCTGACGTGAGCCATAGCCTGGACCTGCCCTTCGAGGCCCCGATCGTGCCGGGCCTCATGGTCATCCATGGCAACCGCATGGAAGACCTGCGCGACTTGCTGACCGCCTGGCTCGCGCGCGCGCCGCTGCGGCCGCTGGAAGACGAGTTGATGCTGGTGCAGAGCAACGGCATCGCGCAGTGGTTGAAATGGGCGCTCGCGCGTCCCACCGCCGATGGCGGCCTGGGCATCAGCGCCGCCATCGACGTGCAGCTGCCCGGCCGCTTCCTGTGGTCCGCCTATCGCAGCGTGTTGGGTCGCGATGCGGTACCCACCACGTCGCCGTTCGACAAGTCGCGCCTGTGCTGGCGACTGCCGCGCCTGCTGCCCGCATACCTGCACGAGCCGGACTTCGCCCCGCTGCGGGATTTCCTGCGCGACGACCACGACGAACGCAAGCGCTTCCAGCTGGCCGAACGCGTTGCCGACCTGTTCGATCAATACCAGGTCTACCGGGCCGACTGGCTGGCGGACTGGGAACATGGCCACTACCAGCTGCGCGACGACCTGCGCGACCGCCAGGCTCCATTGGCGATGGACCAGCGCTGGCAGGCGCGGCTGTGGCAGCTGGTGCTGGAAGACGTGGGCACCGAGCGGCGCAACCATCGCGCGGCCGTGCACCAGGCTTTCCTGGAACGTATCGCCACGCTGACGACGCGACCGGCGACGCTGCCGCGCCGCATCGTGGTGTTCGGCATCTCCTCGCTGCCGCAACAGACGCTGGAGGCGCTCACTGCACTGGCCCGTTTCAGCCAGGTGATGCTGCTGGTGGCCAATCCATGCCGGCACTACTGGGCCGACATCATCGAAGACCGCGAACTGCTCAAGGCCAGCCAGCGCCGCCATGCGGGCAAACCCGGCCTGCCCGACGAGCCGCGCTACGAGGACCTGCACCTGCATGCGCATCCGCTGCTGGCTGCGTGGGGCCGGCAGGGGCGCGACTACATCCGGTTGCTGGACAACTTCGATCGGCCCGAGGGCTATCGCCAGCAATTTGCGGCATGGAACCGCAGCATCGACCTGTTCACCGACACCGGCAACGGCACGCTGCTGCGCCAGGTGCAACAGGCCATCCTCGATCTCGAACCGGCACCGACGACGCCCGCGCAGCGCAAACCCTGGCGGCAGGGCGACGCGTCGCTGCGCTTCCAGGTCGCGCACAGTCCCCAGCGCGAAGTGGAGATCCTGCACGACCAGCTGCTGGCCATGTTCGAAGAAGCACACCTGCGCGGCACGGCGCTGTCGCCGCGCGACGTCATCGTGATGGTGCCGGACATCCAGGCCTACGCACCGCACGTACAGGCCGTCTTCGGCCGGCTTCCGCCAGGCGACCCGCGCCACCTGCCCTATTCCGTCACCGACCAGCCCTCGCGCGGCGTGCTGCCATTGATGGTGGCGCTCGAACAGGTGCTGACGCTGCCCGAGTCGCGCTTCGCCGTCAGCGACCTGCTCGACTTGCTCGACGTGCCGGCCGTGCGGCAGCGCTTCGGTATCGACGCATCCGGCCTGCCGGTCCTGCGCCGCTGGATCGAGGGCGCCGGCGTGCGCTGGGGGCTGGACGCCGCGCAAAAGCAGAGCCTGGATCTGCCCGGCATCGAACAGAACAGCTGGCGCTTCGGCCTGCGCCGCATGCTGCTGGGCTATGCGGTGGGCGAGGGTTCCACCTGGCACGACATCGCGCCTTACGAAGAAGTCGGCGGGCTCGATGCCGCGCTGGTCGGTCCCCTGGTGCAGCTGCTGGATCGGCTGGAGGACTACTGGCGGGCGTTGCGTGAACCGGCGACGCCCGCGCAATGGCACGCGCGATTGCAAGCCTTGCTCGCCGACTTCTTCGAAGCCGACGACCCGCGCGACGGCGATCGCCTCACGCGCCTGGGTGATGCGCTGGACGCCTGGCGCGATGCCTGCCAGGAGGCGGATTTCGCGCAGCCCCTGCCACTGGCCATCGTGCGCGAACACTGGCTCGACGCGATGGATGAAAGCCGGCTGTCGCAGCGATTCATGGGCGGCGCGGTCAGTTTCTGCACATTGATGCCGATGCGCGCGATTCCGTTCCGCGTGGTGTGCCTGCTCGGCATGAACGATGGCGACTATCCGCGCCAGCAGGCGCCGGCGGATTTCGACCTGATGGCGCTGCCGGGCCACGCCCGTCCGGGCGATCGCTCGCGCCGCGAGGACGATCGCTATCTGTTCCTCGAAGCGCTGGTGTCGGCACGCGATGCGCTCTACATCAGCTGGGTGGGCCGTCACGTGCGCGACAACAGCGCGCTGCCGCCGTCCGTGCTGGTGGGACAGTTGCGCGACTATCTGGCCGCCGGCTGGCATCGCGAAGGTGACGCCGCCGACGCGCACGACGCCGGTGTACGACTGCTGGACGCGCTCACCACGGTCCATCCGCTGCAGCCTTTCAGCCGCCGCTATTTCCAGGCCGATACCGATGCGCGCCTGTTTACCTATGCGCGCGAATGGCGACAGGCCTTGCGTCCACACGATGCCGGCGCCACGACACCGCTGCCGCCGTGGCAACCGGATGCCGCACTGGGCATCACGCAGCTGCGCGCCTTCCTCTCGCAGCCGGTGCGCAGCTTCTACAACCAGCGGCTCAAGGTGCAATTCAATGCACTGGATGCAGAGGCCGCCGACGACGAGCCGTTTGCGCTCGGCGGCCTGGAGCAGCACCAGGCCACCACCGCCATCGTTCACGCCGCGCTGCGCAGCAATGATGCCGGGCTGTCCATCGGCGCGGCCACGCAGCAGCTGGCGCGCCAGGGCGTGCTTCCGCCCGGCGGCTTCGGCGAACTGGCCGAACAGGTGCTGGTCCGCGAGGGCGAGGTCCTTGCGCAGGCCTGGCTTGCCGCGTGTGAGCGCTGGCCGCTGCGCGACGACAAGATCGAACTGCAATACGTGGCGCATGGCGTGCGCGTGGAAGACTGGCTGACCGACCTGCGGCAGGGCACCGATGGCGCGCTCGTCCGCCTCGAGCTCGCAACCGGGCGCCTGTTGCAGAAGAACGGCGTGATCCGCCACGACAAATTGATCGCCGCCTGGATCATCCACCTGCTTGCGCATGCGCAGGGGTTGTCCATCACCTCGCGCGTGGTGGGCCTGGATAGCCGGATCGCGCTGCCGCCCCTGGATGCGTCGCATGCCACGCTGTGGCTGGACGAACTGCTGGCGGCGTGGCGAGAAGGCATGGATGCCCCGTTGCCGCTTGCACGCCGCACCGCGTTCGCGTGGTTGCAGGCAGGCGACGAGGACAAGGCACGCAAGCAGGCCTTGCTCGCCTACGAAGGCAACAGCTTCGCGCGCATCGCCGGCGAAGTGGACGACGATGCGTATCTGGCACGCGCCTGGCCGCGCTTCGACGCGTTGCTCGCGGGTGGCTTCGTGGAATGGTTGTCGCTCTACCGTCCCCTGCTGGAAATCGCACGCCAGGAGGACGTCGCATGATCGCCAGCCAACCGCTGCAGCCGCTACGCCTTCCGCTGCAGGGCATCCAACTGATCGAGGCCAGCGCGGGCACGGGCAAGACGTGGACCATCGCCGCGCTGTACCTGCGCCTCGTGCTGGGGCACGGCCGTCCGGACGGCCTGCCGTTGTTGCCGTCGCAGATCCTGGTGCTCACCTTCACCAAGGCGGCGACCGCCGAGCTGCGCGAACGCATCCGCGAGCGCCTGGGCGAAGCGGCCGATGCCTTTCGTGGACGGGTCGCCGCCGACGACTTCCTGTGCGAACTGATCGCCGCCTATCCCGGTGAGGAAGCGCGCTCCCGCGCTGCACGTCAGCTCGAACTCGCTGCGCAATGGATGGATGAAGCCGCCATCCACACGATTCATGCCTGGTGCCAGCGCATGCTCGGCCAGCATGCCTTCGACAGCGGTCATCCATTCGTCCAGGACACCAACGCCGACGAAAGCGAGCTGCTGGCCGAAACGGTGCGTGATTACTGGCGCACGCATTTCTTCCCGCTCGACCGCGCCGGCGCCGCGCTGGTCTCGCACTGGTGGAAAACACCGGACGACCTGCAGAAGGCACTGCGACCACTGCTGCGCCAGCCGCTGGCGACCCTGCGTCTCGCCGGCAAGCCCTTGCCCGAGCCGGCTGAAGCGATGACGCAATTCCGGCAAGGCGTGGATGCCGCGGACGCCGCCGAAGCCTGCGCCCGGTTGGCCTGGAGCGATGATGTCGACGCCATCGAAGCTATGTTCTCCAAGGCATTGGCGGCACGCGCGCTCAACGCCAGGAAAATGCCTGCGGAAAACGTCACTGCGCAGCTCGCCGAGTTGCGGGAGTGGTCGCGAGGCGGGCCGGTGGCGCCAGACACGCTGCGACGCTACACGCAAGGCGCACTGGCTGCAGCACTGAACAAGAACGCCGAACCGCTGAAGCACGCGGCGTTCGAGGCCATCGAGGCGTGCATGGAACTGCAGGGGCGGCTCGACCCGCTCAAGGCCACCGTGCTCGCGCAGGCGACGCGTTGGGTGTCGCAACGCCTGGAGCAGACCAAGCAACGCCGTGCGCAGATGGGCTTTGACGACATGTTGCGCCGGCTCGACGACGCCTTGCACGGCATCAGCGGGCTTCGGCTCGCCGACACCATCGCCAGGCAATATCCGATCGCGCTGATCGACGAGTTCCAGGATACCGACCCACTGCAGTGGAACATCTTCCGCCGCATCTACGATGGGCGCGAAGGCACCGGCCTGCTGCTGATCGGCGACCCGAAGCAGGCCATCTACGGCTTCCGCGGCGCGGACATCCATACGTACCTGCGTGCGCGCGAACGCGCCAACCAGCCGACGTGGACGCTCGACACCAACTATCGTTCCACCGACGCGCTGGTACGCGCGGTCAATCGCGTGTTCGAGCATGCCGACACGCATCACGCCGGTGCGTTTGCGTTCGGTCGCGAAGCCTTGCCCTTCCATCCGGTGAAGGCGCGCGGGCGTGCTGATCGCCTGGTGCTGGACGGACACGCCTTGCCGCCGATGCGGCTCGCGGTGGCGAGCGGCGGCGAAGCCATCAGCGCTTCCGCCTACGCCAACCTGATGGCGCAACATGCGGCAGCCTACGTGACGCAGTTGCTGACGGCCGCGCAGGAAGACCGCTGCGGCTTTGTGGATGACGCGGGCAAGCTGACGCCACTGCGCGCCAATGACATCGCCATTCTCGTACGCAGCGGCACCGAAGCGGCGAAGGTACGCGAGGAGATGCAGCGACGCGGCCTCAAAAGCGTGTACCTGTCCGATCGCGATTCGGTGTATGCGTCGCCCGAAGCCGCCGACCTCTTGCGCTGGCTACAGGCTTGCGCCTCGCCGGGGTCCGATCGCGCCATGCGCGCGGCGCTGGCGACGCCCACGCTGGGCCAGAGCGATGCGGAGCTGGACAGGCTCAATCTCGACGAACACTACTGGGAAACATGCGGAGAACGCTTCCGGCACTTGCATGACACCTGGCTTCGCCACGGCGTGCTGGCCATGCTGCACGATCTGCTGCATGCGTTCGACTTGCCGGCGCGATTGCTTTCGCGCCTCGATGGAGAACGCGCGTTGACCAACCTGCTGCATCTGGCCGAACTGCTGCAGCATGCCGCGGCGAGCCTCGACGGCGAGCAGGCGCTGGTGCGCTATCTCGCTGCACAGATGGCCATGGCGCACGATGCACAGAGCGACACCGCCGAGGACCAGATCGTCCGTCTCGAGAGCGAGGATGCGCTGATCAAGGTGGTGACCATCCACAAGTCCAAGGGCCTGGAATATCCGCTGGTGCTGCTGCCGTTCGTGTGTGCTTCGCGCGAAGTGAAGCCCGACGATCGTTTCGTGTGGCACGGCGACGATGGTGAAGCCCGCATGGACCTGCGTGCGGACAGCGCGGCGGTGGCCATGGCCGACCGCGAGCGCCTGCAGGAAGACCTTCGACTGCTCTATGTCGCGCTTACCCGCGCGCGCTACGCCTGCTGGCTGGGCGTCGCCTGCTGCAAGAGCGGCAACAGCGCCACGCCTTCGCTGCACAAGTCCGCGTTCGGTTACGTGCTGTCCGGCGACGAGATCATCCAGCCCGACGAACTGCCGGCGCGGCTGCAAGCCCTGCGCGACGACAGTGCGGACATCCAGCTCGACGTGCTGTCGTTTCCCGACACGCAGCCGCTCCAGACCAGGGCAACCGATATCACGCCCTTGTGGGAGGCGCGCACATTCCAGGGCCCGCCGCAGGAACGCTGGTGGGTGGCGAGCTACAGCTCGCTGAAGCTCGCGGAAGACGACGCGCCCACGGCTGCGCCGGAAACGGCTGCGCAGGACGTGCGGATGGAAGCCGACAGCGAACCCTCGATCGCCCCCATGGATGCGCCCGGCGCCGCCCGTGGCATCCACGCCTTCCACGCCGGCGCCGAGGCCGGCACGTTCCTGCACGACCTGCTCGAATGGTCGGCCGAGGAAGGCTTTGCCGCCGTGGCCGCGGATCCTTCCGGGTTGGCCAAGGAGATCACGCGACGCTGCCAGCGTCGCGGCTGGCAGTCGGACATCCCCCTGCTGATGCGTTGGCTCCCCGAACTGCTGCGCACGCCGCTGGCATTGCCCGATGGCGCGACGGCGAGCCTGGCCCAGATGGACAGCTACTACGCGGAATTGGAATTCTGGTTCGAGGCGCGCCATGTCGACACGCTTGCACTGGATCGGCTCGTCACCACGCACTCGCTGGGCGGCCTGCCTCGGCCGGCGCTGCAGGCCGAACATATCAACGGCCTGCTCAAGGGTTTCATCGATCTCGTGGCGGAACGCCGCGGGCGCTATGTCGTGATCGACTACAAGTCGAACCGGCTTGGCAGCGATGCGGCCGCCTATACCGCCACCGCGATGCGCGATTCCATCCTGCGCGAGCGCTATGACCTGCAGTACGCGTTGTACACGCTGGCCCTGCACCGGCAGCTGCGCGCGCGGCTTCCAGACTACGACTACGAACGACACGTCGGCGGCGTCGCCTACCTTTACCTGCGTGGCGTCGACGACCAGGGCCATGGCGTCCACATCGAACGACTGCCGTTCACGCTGATCGATGCGATGGATCGCCTGTTCGCTACGGGAGGCCGCACGCATGCGGCATGATGCCTTGTCCGCATCGCTGGACCTCGCCGCCGAACGCGGCCTGCTGCGCGCGCTCGACGTGGCGTTTGCCCACTTCCTCGCCTCGCAGGATCCTGGCGCGGCAGCTGCCCTGCCGCTGCTTGGCGCACTGGTGAGCCGCCAGCAGGCGGACGGCCATCTGTGCCTGGATCTCGCCGACTGGGCCTCGCTGGCCGACGAAGGCGGTTGGCCTGACGGCTGGCGAGCTTCGGTCGCGACGATCGCCGGCAACCCTTCGTTGCTCGAAGCATCGGTACTGGTCGGCCTTCCCGAGGGCACCCATGGTGGTTCGCCCCTGGTCCTCGATGGCACCCGGCTTTACCTGCGTCGCTACTGGAACCATGAGCAGCGCGTGGCCCAGGCCATTGGCCGCCGCCTTTCGCCGTCTGCGCAGATGCCTGCGCGACTGCGCGAGCAATTGGCGCGACTGTTTCCAACCAGGGACGAAGGCACACCCGATTGGCAGCGCGTGGCCTGCGCCTTGGCGGCGCGCAGTCCGTTCACCGTGATCACCGGCGGCCCGGGCACCGGCAAGACCACGACCGTGGTGCGGCTGCTTGGTCTGTTGCAGACCTTGCATCGCACCGACGCCGCGCGACCGCTGCGCATTCGGCTGGCTGCGCCCACCGGCAAGGCGGCGGCCCGGCTGCAGGCATCGATCAGTACGCAGATCGCCCTGCTCGATGTGGACGCGGAGGTTCGCACCAGCATCCCCAGCCAGGTGGATACGCTGCATCGCCTGCTGGGTGCGCGTCCCGACAGTCGACGTTTCCGCCATGACAGGGCGAACCCGCTGCATCTGGATGTACTGGTCATCGACGAAGCCTCGATGATCGATCTGGAAATGATGTCGGCCGTGCTCGACGCCTTGCCGGACGACGCCCGCCTCGTGCTGCTCGGCGACAAGGACCAGCTTTCCTCGGTGGAAGCCGGCGCCGTATTGGGCGATCTATGCCTCCGCGCCGAAGCGGGCCATTACAGCCAGGCAACAGCCGATTGGTTGCGCACGACCAGCGGCGATACGGTCGATGCGTGGATACACAGCGATGCGCTGCCGCTGGACCAGCACGTGGCCATGCTGCGCCACAGCCATCGCTTTGGCGCCGACAGCGGCATCGGCCAACTCGCCCAGCGCATCAATGAGGGCGATGCGCTGCAGGCGCTGCACCTGCTGGGCGAACCACATGGCGACATCGCCTGGATCGATGCCACCGCCAACACCGCACGGCTCGCCGAACTGGTGCTCGACGGCGGCCGTCACCGCTTCGCCGCTCATGACGATGGCGGCGAGCCGCAGGGCTATCGGCATTACCTGCAGTGGCTGCGCGACCAGCGACCGCATGCACAGGCCGACATCGCAAGCTTCGAAGCGTGGGCACGCGGTGTGCTGCAAACCTTCGGCAGCTTCCAACTGCTGTGTGCGTTGCGCCAGGGCCCGTTCGGCACGGAAGGCCTCAATCGCCAGATCGCGGCCATCCTGCAGCAGGCAGGCCTGATCGATGCCACGCAGGAATGGTACGAAGGCCGCCCCGTGCTGGTCACCCGCAACGACTACAGCCTGGGACTGATGAACGGCGATATCGGCATCGCGCTGCGCGTGCCCGACGAGCAGGGCAGATTGCACCTGCGCGTCGCCTTCGAAGTGCCCGGCCAGAGCGGGGACGAAGCCACGCGTATCCGGCTCGTGCTTCCTTCGCGCCTGGGCGAACGCGAGACCGTGTACGCGATGACGGTGCACAAGTCGCAGGGTTCCGAGTTCGATCATGCAGCGCTCGTGCTACCGGACGCGGCCAGCGCCGTGCTCACGCGCGAACTGCTCTACACCGGCGTCACCCGCGCGCGGCGCTGGTTCACCTTGCTGGGATCGGAAGAGCGTGTCGCCGCCGCCATCGGGCAATCCACGCGCCGCCATTCGGGACTGTGGTCGCGTTTTTCCGCAATGACGTCAGCGTGATCCGTCAATCACGATGACGCTGGAAGACAACGTTCGTCCGGCGCCAGTTGACGGCGCTGCAGGCTGCCGGAACCGTTGAGGATGAGTTCCACCCCGGGCACATCCGTGCTCGCTTCGCCTTGGGGATCGTCGCCAGACGCACGTGCGCAGACACGCCATGACACCGTGGCACGTTCGGACGTCGACTTGAACTGGCCTTGCTGGCCGAAGGTGACCACACCTGCATCGGAGGCGGTCACCGCCATGGAGCCCGTGGGAACCGTGCGACGCAGTCGGCTGAAACCCGGCGCGTTGGCCATATAGGCGCGGTTGGCGCCCGCGACCCCGACGGGATAGGCATAGACGATCCAGCCATCGCCATAGAAAGCCTGGGTGGCGCAGGCATCGCCCGTGCTGCTTGGGCAGATGGAGACGAATGACGCGCGCTGCACGGCCTCGTGCCGCGCATAGGCCAGGTCACTGCGCAGCATCTCCGCGGCTGCATTCACGTGATGGCGACGCAACAAACCCTTCCATGAAGGCGCGACCAGCGTCACCACGATCGCCAGCACCGCCAGTGCGATCACCAGCTCCACCAGCGTGACGCCCCGGGACGGCAGCAAACGGTCGCGCGGCATCATCACCAGCACCGTCCGTTGGTATTGCGCGATGCGTCCGCGGCGTCCGGCAAGCGCGTGCCCGTGTTGTCGATGGAAAGGGATCCACAGGCATCACCGGCCTGCATGCCCTGCCCATTGGCCACCGCCACATAGGCCTGCCCCGCCCCATTGGTGTCCTGCACGGTGACCTGCGCCTGGTAATGGCCGGACTCGGACATGGCAGTGGCCGAGCTCGAATAACCGATCGCCACGAGATCGCCGTAACGGTTATGCACGGCGTAGTAGCGCTCCTGCGCATTGGCGATATGCATGAGCAGGGCCTGGCCTTCGGCGCGGCGCGCGCGATAGGTGTAGCGGCCATAGGACGGTATGGCGATGGCCGCGAGTATCGCGACGATGGCCACCACCACCATGAGCTCGACCAAGGTGAAACCTCGCGGATTCATGAGCCACTCCTGTCATTGATCGTTGTTGAGAGCGCGCCATGAGCGGCGACGCCAGATGGCATCGCCCACGGAGAACGGGCTTCCATCAGACGACAGCGTGATCCCCGGCAGATATACCTGCCCGCCTCCGACACGAATGGCCGCCGGCAACGACCCGCCGGTCGGCGCGTTGGTGATGCGCGCACCGGCGTGGGCATACGCGTCGTCCCATCCGCCGACAGGCCCCAACTGGACCCCACTCGCGGCACCGCCCGTCGCGGCATCCACGACCAGCACGGCACCTTGCGTGGTCGGATTGCACGGGTCGCTTTTCTGCGGGATGAGCGTGGTCACGATGGCGCGATTGCTGTCGAACAGCGCCGTGGCGTCCACGACCACGCGCTCGCCCGCATTGCTCTGCTTGCCGTCGACACCGGTCGTCTGCAGCAGGAAATACCAACCGCCCACCGGATTCCCCGCGCCATCCTTCAACGGCACGGCATGTGTGGTCAGGCCACGCACGTCGCCTTTTTCGTAAAGCTGTTGCTGGACCATCGGTGTCGTTCCCTCGATCACCGGCATGGCACGCGACGTGCCTGGATCGCGAATGCCGTATACCGCCTGCACCTGCGTGGTGGCGTCGACGAGGTTGTCGCTGCTGCCCAGGTACTTGCCGGTGCCGAACAGTACGATGAAATGACGCGTGGCAGGGTCCGGAAACAGACGTGGCATCACCGTCACCGGCCGTTGTCCGGCGACAGCGGGCTTGAACAGAAGATCCACCTTCCAGTTCGATGCGTCCTCGTCGCTGAGGTCGAAGCGCCATACATTGCCCTGCAGATCCCCAGCGAAGGCCACGTCATCGACCTGGTCGCCTTCGTAGTCGCCCAGCACCGGCGAGGTGAGACCATCGCTTGTGATGCCCATGCCTGCCACAAGGGTGGGCGTGCGCAATTCCTTCAGCAGCGTCCCTGTCTGGGCATCCAGTACGAACAGCGAACTGACGTGACGGGCTGCGGCCGGCTCCGTGCTGCCCGTGGGGAAATAGCCGCTGGGTACGAGCACCACCCACCGTCCGTTGGCCAAGCGGCCGATGTTCGGACGTCCAAACGTATAGCCCAGGTTTGACGGGTCACCCGCCATGCTCGCGGAGGTATGATGGAATTCCCACAGCACCTTTTCCGACGGCCCCGTAGCCTCGTTCGCTCCCGCGTCGGTGATATCCAGCGCGTAGATCCCCCTGCCACCAAAGCGGACTCCCGCCACGAGGATGCTGTGCCAGCCCACGAGCGGGCCTGAACTGAAATACACATCGCGCACCACCGGTGTGCCATCCACCGTGGGCGCATATTGAAAGTGGGTCAGCGCACTCATCCCGCGCAGCCCGCCGTAAACGCTATAGGGCACATAAGCCCAGCGCTCCGCGCCTGGCTTCGGTGCGCTATCGACGGAGGCCGGATCGACACCGTCGGTCGTGGCATCGAAGGCATGCAGCATGCCGTCGTTGGCACCGACATACAGCGTGGGCGCCCGCTTGAGATGGTCGGCCACGAACTGCTCGTAACTGTGCAGCAGGCGGCCATCCTTCCCGACCGCCATCTCGGGCGCTGGTTCGCCCGGGCGACTGCGCCGAGAAGGAAACGTGTCGCGATAGCCGCTCGCCGGATACGCCACATATACCGCCTGCGCATTGACCACCGCACCCAGCACCGAGCTGCGCTGACGGAATGCACTGCCCTCCTTGGTACGCACACCCCGTATCCAGTCCAGCCTGTCGTTGCCCGCCGCCCCGGTCTCGAAGCCGGCATCCACGGCGTGCAGGGCTTCGAGCACCGACGCGCCCCGGAACGCCGCGCCATGGCTGGCCCCGGGTGCCGTGCTGGTGAGGATGACCCGGTCATCGGCATTGCCGGTGCGTGCGTCGAGCAGGGCACCGGCGTTCCACCGGGACGCGCCCAGATTGCCGGACTCATCGACGCGCACCGCCTGCACCACGCCGCTCCAATCGTCGCTGCTGAAACCGGTGCGGAAATACGTGCTGTCCGTTCCCAACACGGTATGGCTTATCGCGCCGGCGGCCGATGAACCCGTCCTCGCAACGATGCTGTTGATGACCTGTCGGATCTGGTCGATCAGCTGTTGCGGATTGTTGGCGTTGAAAAGTTCGCCACGGCTGTTGATCGCCGCATGCCAGGTGTCGTCCGTTTTCGCGGCGGTGTCCAGCAGTTCGTCGTTGGGTGGCGATGCCCAGTCGGACCACGTCTTGGTGCCCTTGCGCAGGGCGGTGAGATCGCCCGGAAAATCCAATACGCCGTCCAGGCCAAACGTCACGACGAACTGCACCAGATGCTGCCAGGTCGCCGGATCGTTGGCGGGATTGAAGTAGACCTCATCGGGCAACGATGCCGGATCGCTACCCATGGGCGTCGAGATCGAGGCTCCCGTGATGCCCGTGGTCCTGTCGGGGAGATAAGGCACCACGTCGTTCTTGAGATCCGGCCGCAGGTCCGTGGCCCAGTAATGGAAGGCCACGTCGGCAAAGCCGGACAGGTTTCGCTGCGAGGGCCCACCGCCATAGATGGTCGCGGCGGCACTGTTCGGATCGTACTTGCGGCCGTCCGGCAAGGTGGTGATTGTCTGATCCGGGTTCGGCGCGACGGCCACATTGCCTTTCGCCCCCGTGGCGTCCGACCAGTCCCTGGTGAACCCGGCGTTTTCGTTCCATCCGCCATCGGTGACCAGCAGGCTGTAATTGCGGCGGCAGCTCAGCTCCCTGCCGGACGCCACGTCATAGTACGGATTGTTCTCCGACAAGGCGGTGTTGGAGCGGCTGAAATAGTTGGCGACCCTGGTCATCGCGCCGCGCGTGGGCGTACCGCCGGAAGGCTGGCTGGCATAGACGAAGTCCATCAGCTTCCGGAACTGCGTTTCATCGGTCAGAGGACGAATGATGGCGGTGTTGTCCAGCGGGCCGGTAGTCAGTCGTTGCCACTGGACACGGATGGTACGCGGCACGCTTTCCAGTGCGCGCGCAAGCGCCGAGCGTGCCGCCTGGTTGCGGGTCCGGTAAAAGCCGTACCAGATCGTGAAGTTCTTCTTCTGCGCGTCGCTCAGGGTCGACACATCGACCGCCACGTACTTGCGTGGATCGAACAGGTCGCGCCGGCTCGCGCGATCGCCCAGGAAGCGATAGAAGAAGGCGTGGGCGTTGTTGCCATCGGGATCAGCGAATGGAAACGGCATATAGCCATCGTCGACCTTGCATTGCATGGACGCCGGATGACTTTTGCTGGCCGGATAGATCGCCTCGGGCTGGATCGTATTGCCGCCCCACCAGTAGATGGCGTAGTCGGTGAGCAGGTTGCGAACAGCGCGCGTGCCGCCCGTATTCGCGGCGATGCCGTCTTCCCAGGCCGCCGTGAAGCTGCCCGGATCCATGGCGCTGCCATCCGGATGCTTGGGTGCGACGTAAGTCAGTTGTTCGTCGTAGTAGATGGTGTTGACTGCCGGCGAGAAATTCCATGGGTGCACCACCTTGCTCGCATCCGCGCTGTACCAGCCACACATGCGCCCGCCCGTGATCGGGTCGGTAATGAAGCCCGAGTAGGCTCCATAGGCGATGTCGCCATCGAGGTAACCCGGCACGAACGTCTTCCGCATGCTGTTGGAATCGTCGTAGGTAAGAATGATGTTCGGCGCCACCGCCGGCGTCAGTTCGGGTGGCGTGGCCGAAAGATCCACGGTGCCCGCCTGGGTGCGCATCCCTGCGGCGCCGATGAGCAACACCATTAGCACCATCCCTGGCACTTTCATTGAACGCATGGGCAGCTCCCTTAATCGCCTTTGGCGGAAAACGTGCTTTCGAAGACACGCACCGTGTTCGCACTGCCGCCGGTCGAGCGGGCCGTGATCCGGTAAATGTGGCGGGACGTCGACGTGTAACCGACGCCGCCGGCACCGCTCGCACCGGACTCGTGCTGCACGCCGGTGTCCGGCGGCAGTTCGGGGCCGAGATCCTCGATCAGGTAGCGGGGGTTGTAGGCCAGCGCGGCGTGCCCGTCATCCGGCGCCGGCCTTGTGAAATCGATGCCGCCGTTCGCCGCCCCGTATTCGGTGCCGTAGCCGGTGACCCAGCCCTGGCTCGTGCGGAATACGCGCACCGCCTCGGCGGGACCGACGGACGGATCGTCGAGGTAACAATCCGTCAGCACCGCCTTGCCGCAGCGCAATGCGGACGAGGTCGCGCTTGCCGTCCAGAGGCGCCACTCCGCGCCACGCAGCGCCGCTTCCGCGCCCATCTCGGCCTGCTGTGCATTGCGCAGACCACCGGCCATGCGCTGTTGCAACAAGGAATGGCTGGATGCACCGATGCTCAACAGCGTCAGAAGCAGCAGGAAGATCAACGCGACGACGAGTACCGTCCCACGCGCGCGCCGCGCAGTTCCCATGCGAAAGAAGTTCTGATGACTCATGCCAATGTCTCCGTCTGGCGGCCCCGGTGGTTTGCGGCGGTCAGGGGTTGTAGTTGCGCACCGAAACCAACGCGATGAACTCACGGCGCAGCTTCTGATTCACGAAGCCCTGCGCTGAGGGAGTCACCCGACGACCTGACGCATCGGGCGAAGCCGGCGCCGAGATGCCGTCGATCTGATAGGCATACATCTGCTCGCGCGGCGTAAGGGTGTAGAGCGGTTTTTCGGCTGCCATGAGCAGGTGCACCTCGATGGTCTTCACTGCGCGCCAGAGACAGCCGGGGTCGCGCTCCAGGGGCAGCGGCACGGAAGGCGGACAGGCAATCGTCGCGCCGGCATTGCTGTCGACCTCGGCGGCGGAGAGATAGCGCGTATGGCCATTGCCGTCTTCAACGCCGTAGAGAAAGTCGAGGCGCTCCACGCCACGCACCATTTCCTGGCTTCCGGTCCGATCCTTGCGAATCAACGCGCCCGTAGTGGTGCCGTCATCGTTGGCGACCACTTTCACGAAGTAGGTCAGCGTGGCGAAGTCCTTGTTGAAATCGAAAAGTCTCGGTGCTGCCTGGCTCGAACGGGCCACCGGCGCCGTGAAGTTCTGGCTGGGGTCGGGCGTCAGGTCGGGCTTGCCGCTGACCGCAAAGACCTGCCCGCCGGAGCAGTCCGACAGCATGACCAGGTCACTGGGTTCCAGGTCGGTAAGCGGCGGCTCTCCGCTCGCGGGCGCAAGGTGAATCGACGTGATGCTTCCGGCGGTGTCGGTGACCACATAGCTGCTTGCCCCCAACGCCCAGCCCCGCGAGCCATCCACGTACCGCAGCGTCAACACGCCGGTTCCCAGCGCACGGTGGTCGACAGACTTGCCCATCGATGGCAGCACGGACGTCGGTGGATCGATGGGTGAGCAGGTCGTGCTGCTGCAGTCATATCCGCGCATCCAGAAGAAAGAGGGCAACGAATAAGGCGCCGTCGGAGCGCTGGGGTAGGTGTTGCTGCCGGACGTCGCCCCCCAACGTGTGGTGAGATCGCTCGCACCTAGTGCCGCCTGAAGGTTTCTTGCGTAGACCACCGGCGCGCGCAACCCATCTAGGCTCAGCCCGCTGCTGGTGGTCGACGCGGTACCGCCGGTGGAAGTGCAGTACTGCGCATTCGCCATGCGCAGGTCGTCCACGATCCGCCCGATCGCGTAGCGCCCTCCCTCCTGAACCTGCGCGAGCTGGCCCTGCGCGCGGCTGCTGGCCGACGTCGACAGGAAAACGCTCACGATGCCGGCGGAAACCAGCAGCCCGAGCACCATCGCCACCATGAGCTCGATCAGCGACAAGCCCGCGACATGGCGACGGTCTGCAGGGCCGATCATGGCTGGAACTCCCATGCAAACAGCTGGCTCGCCGCATCGGCGTGCTGGCGATCCCCTGCCCCGCGCTCGGTCCACGACACGGTCATCCTGCAGCTGCCACCGTAAGGCGGTCGCTGACCGATCTGGGCCGACGGGTTATAGCCCACCGCATTCATGCCTCGGCATTGGATGCGGGCGCTGGCGTCGGGCAGCTGGCTATCGAGCAGGCGACTCCACAGCACCTTATCCCGTTCAGCCACTGCTGCGGGGCCGCAGGGTGTCTGCGCGTCGCAACTTGTCGATCCACTGCTGACCGGATAGTCATCGCTGTTGTAGTCGCCGCTCCACACACCGACCGGATTCGCCCGCATGCGATCGGCCATGTTGTTCGCCAGATACGCCACCTGCGTTCGCAGATAGGCGGTTTGGTTGGATCGCGCCGACATCACCATCATGCCCGCGTGACCCACCAGGCCGATGCTGAACACGAAGACCGCGACTAGCACTTCGATCAGCGATACACCGCGCTGGTATTGCTGGCCATCCATGACCGTAGCTCCCGTAACCTGGGAAAACTCTATGGTTCATGCTCTCCGGGGAACGCTGTCGCACCGACGAGCGGCGAGAAAAAGCAGACGAATGGCGCGCGCCACGGCCGATTCCATTGCGCTCGTCAGACGGCTGCGACGTGGCGCCACGTGAAGCTGGTCTTCTGCGACAAGCGCGCGCATGGACATGTACGGATTGCCGCGCCTGGCGCCTACATGCCATCGAGTGACGACACGAGTAGGCAAGCACGCCATGGTGTGGTTGATCTTTACGGCACCCGGCTACAGGCGAATGCATGAGCCGCGCTCAAGGGAGTGCTACCGTCAGCAGCTGTGATCGACAACCATGTGTTTGAGTTGGAGGTTGTGGAAGGCTGAGGCACGCGGAATCGCGCACTGGGTGCGCTCCTACAGGGGTGCCGCTCTTGATTGGGAGCGCGCCTGAGTGATGTCGCACATGCATCGATTTGGCCTCGATAGGCGCGCAGTCCTCATTCGATCGGCCACTTGCAGAATGGCCGCGATGGAAGAGGCTATCGATCGACCTGCCGCATCCACTCCAGCCCACGCAGCACCGAAGCTTCGATGGCGGTCTCAACCAGGGATGGCGGCCAGTCGCCGACATAAGTGGACCCGTCGATGCTCTGCACGCAAAACCCGTCCGTCATGGTCGCGATCCAGATCGCGTCGCCATGAACGCCGCTCTCATACAAGATGCGGACTTGCGCTCCCCGAAAATCGCAGGAGAACGACGGCATGCGGCATCACACCTTCCCCTGACTTTCATCATCGTCTGCCCGCTTGGTGAATGCTGCAAGTCGACCGTTTGGCAGACCAAGAACAGCAGGGCGCCACCAAACTTCGACTGGCTGCCGGCAAAAGGGCGCCCTTCCCGATGACCTTGCGAACGAGTCACTAACCGCGGCATGGCGCGGTGAGATCACTGCGCGGCCATGGGGGAAATCGACCTCGGCTACTACTAGCGGTTGACCCGCGTCGACTAGACAAGCGGATCCGCCAAAAACAAAACAGCGCCATACGCTGCAATGCGTATGACGCTGTTTTTATTCGGATACTGGTGCCGGAAACAGGAGTCGAACCTGCGACCTACGCATTACGAATGCGCCGCTCTACCAACTGAGCTATTCCGGCGAGGAACCGCTAATTCTACGGAGGCAGGAGGGGGTGTGCAAGCTGTCAGAGGCTGGCGGAGGCGCCGCCGGCGATGCGCAGTTCCTTCGGCAGTGCGAAGGTGATGGTTTCGGGTTCGCCGTCCAGCTCACGCACGGCACCGGCGCCCCAGGACTGCAGGCGGGCGATCACGTCCTTGACCAGCTTTTCGGGCGCGGACGCGCCGGCGGTGAGGCCGATGCGGGTGACGCCGTCGAGCCAGCGCTGCTCGATGTGTTCGGCACCGTCGATGAGATAGGCGGGCACGCCCTGCTTTTCCGCCAGCTCGCGGAGGCGGTTGGAGTTGGAGCTGTTGACCGAACCCACCACCAGCACCAGATCCACGGCATCGGCCAGGCGGCGTACGGCATCCTGGCGGTTCTGGGTGGCGTAGCAGATGTCGTCCTTGCGCGGGCCATCGATGTCCGTGAACTTCGCACGCAGCGCGTCGATGATGGCCTTGGTGTCATCCACCGAGAGCGTGGTCTGGGTGACGTAGGAGAGTTCGTGCGGGAAGCTGGGCTCGAGGTCGGCCACGTCCTCCACGGACTCCACCAGCAGGATTTCGCCACGATTGGCGGGATTCCACTGCCCCATGGTGCCTTCCACCTCCGGATGCCCGGCGTGGCCGATCAGCACGACGCTGCGGCCGGTGCGACCGAGGCGGGCGACTTCCATGTGGACCTTGGTCACCAGCGGACAGGTTGCATCGAACACCTTGAGCCCGCGCTGGTCGGCTTCCTCGCGCACGGCCTTGGAGACGCCGTGGGCGCTGAAGATCACCGTGGCGCCGTCAGGCACTTCGTCGAGTTCTTCGACGAAGACCGCGCCATCGGCGCGCAACTTGTCCACCACGTAACGGTTATGCACCACTTCGTGCCGCACATAGATCGGCGCGCCGTACGATTCGAGCGCACGCTCGACGATGGCGATGGCGCGATCCACGCCGGCGCAAAAGCCACGGGGGTTGGCAAGCAGGATATCCACGGACGCTCCGGGCCCGACTGGGCCTAATGGCAGACGGCCATTATCGCATGCCCGGTCCCATGGGACGTGACAGTACGTTCAGGCCCTGGATTTGCCGGCAAACAGGCCGAAAACGACGAGCGCAACCGCACCGACGGTGATGCCGCAATCGGCCACGTTGAACACCGGGTAGCTCCACTCGCGGTAGTACACCTGGATGAAATCGGTCACCTGGGCCGCGTGCAGGCGGTCGATGAGATTGCCCAGTGCGCCGCCCACGATCAGGGCCAACGGCATCGCTGTCTTCCAGTCGTTACGCGGGGTGCGATGCAGCCACACCACCAGCACCCCGCTGATCACGACCGCCAGCAATACGAAAAACCAGCGCTGCCAGCCATCGCTGCTGGCGAGGAAGCTGAAGGCGGCGCCGGTGTTGAACGCCAGCGTCCAGTTGAGGAAACCGGGAATCACCGGGTGCGGCAGGCCAGCCGGCTGCAGTGCGGTGAGCGCCCACCACTTGCTCAGCTGGTCGAGAGCGATGACGACCACCGAGAGCAGTAGCCAGGAAAGGGCGTTGGATTTGGGTTTCATCATGGGTCAATCTTGCCTGGAAGCTCCCTCTCCCCTCCGGGGAGAGGGTTGGGGTGAGGGGACAATCTCGCGACTGGTTGGGTACGGAGCGACGCTTGCCCTTTTTGAGCTCTATCGCGAGCACCCGCCCCTCACCTCAGTCCTCTCCCCGGCGGGGAGAGGAAGAAGTGAAGTACTGGCGTCAGAACCAGCGCCTGTCCTCGCCCGGACCTTCGACGTTGCTGATGCAGCGATCGCAGAGCTCCGGATGGTTCCCATGCGTGCCCACGTCATCGCGACGATGCCAGCAGCGCACGCACTTGGCGGCATCGCTGACGGTTGCCGAGACCCACACGTCCGCGCCTTCCAGCTCGGTCAGCACGGCATCGGCCGGCTGGCCACCGGCCAGGTCCAGGCGCAGGTCGGAGGTGATGAAGAAGAAGCGCAGCTCCGAGGCCGCCGGCTGGTAGCGTGCGACGATCGCCGGATCGGCATGGATCGCCAGCTTCGCTTCCAGCGAGGCGCCGATCTGCTCGCCTTTGCGCATGCCTTCGAGCACGCGCGAGGCGGTCTCGCGGATCGCAAGCAGGTCGGACCAGTAGCGGCGCTGCTCCGGCGAACCCTGCGTGGCGGCCAGGCCTTCGTACCAGGTTTCGAACAGCACGCTCTCGCTGCGCTCGCCTGGCAGGTACTGCCAGATTTCCTCGGCGGTGAAGCTCAGCACCGGCGCCAGCCAGCGCACCAGCGCCTCGGCGATACGGTACATCGCGCTCTGCGCGCTGCGGCGACCGTGGCTGTCGGTCGGCATCGTGTAGAGACGGTCCTTGGTGATGTCCAGGTACAGCGCGCCCAGCTCGTTGGTGCAGAAGTTCTGCACGCGCTGGACGATTTCCGGGAAGTCGTAGCGGTCGTACGCCGCCATCACCGCCTGCTGCACGTCGTACGCCTGCTGCACCGCCCACTGATCGAGCAACAGGCTCTCTTCCACTGGCACCAGGTGCTTGGCGGGATCGAAGCCGTCGAGGTTGCCGAGCAGGAAACGGGCGGTGTTGCGGATGCGGCGATACGTATCCGACACGCGCTTCAAGATCTCGTCCGACAGCGACATCTCGTTGCGGTAGTCGGTCGAGCAGATCCACAGCCGCAGGATGTCCGCGCCCAGGTTCTTCATGATGTCCTGCGGCTCGATGCCGTTGCCCAGCGACTTGGACATCTTGCGGCCCTGCGCATCCACGGTGAAGCCGTGGGTGAGCACGTCGTTGTACGGCGCCCTGGCGAACATGGCCGACGAAGTGAGCAAGGACGACTGGAACCAGCCGCGATGCTGGTCCGAGCCTTCCAGGTACATCACCTTGTAGCTCGATGCCTTGCCCTGCTGCAGTTCGGCGCGCTGGCCGACCACGGCGAAGTGGCTGACGCCGGAATCGAACCACACGTCGAGCACGTCGAGGACTTTTTCATAATCCTTGGCCTGGTCGCCGAGCAGCTCGGCTGCATCCAGCGCGTACCACGCGTCGATGCCGCCCTGCTCCACGCGCTTGGCCACCTGCTCCAGCAGCGCGACGGAATCCGGATGCGGTTCCTGCGTGCCCTTGTGGATGAACAGCGCGATCGGCACACCCCAGGTGCGCTGGCGCGAGATGCACCAGTCGGGACGATCGCCCACCATGCCGGCGATGCGCTCCTCGCCCCAGCCCGGCACCCAGCGCACGTGCTTGATCGCATCGAGCGCGGTCGGGCGCAGGCCTTCCTTCTCCATGCTGATGAACCACTGCGGCGTGGTGCGGAAGATCACCGGCGTCTTGTGACGCCAGCAATGCGGGTAGCTGTGTTCGATCTTCGCGAAGGCCAGCAGCACGCCGCGGCGACGCAGCAGCTCGACGATCTCGTCGTTGGCCTTCCACAAGTGCTTGCCTGCGATCACCGTGCCGTCGAGCGCGGCCGGCGTATCGGCACGGTAGGTGCCGCGCGCCTCGGTGTAGTTGAGCGTCTCGATACCGTACTTGCGCGAGACGACGAAGTCTTCCACGCCATGGTCGGGCGAGGTGTGCACGGCGCCAGTGCCGTCTTCGGCCGACACATGGTCGCCGATCAGCACGGGCACTTCGCGTGCATAGAACGGATGCTTCAGCAGCACGCCTTCCAGTGACTGGCCGGCGACGTGGCCAAGCACCTTCGCCTCGCCGTCGATGCCATAGCGCTGCGCGACCTTTTCGACGAGTGCGCTGGCAACGACCAGCAGCACGCGATGTCCGTCGCGCGACGGGCCTTCGATCAGCGCGTACTCGAGTTCGCCACCCAGCGACACGGCCAAGCTTTCCGGCAGCGTCCACGGCGTGGTGGTCCAGATCGGGATGGCGACGATGGCGTTGCCCGCATCCACGCCGAACTTCTGCGCGAGCGCCTTCGCGTCCACCGCGTCGTAGGCGACGTCCACCGCCGGCGAGGTCTTGTCGGCATATTCGATCTCGGCTTCAGCCAGCGCCGAGCCGCAATCGAAGCACCAGTACACCGGCTTGGCGCCGCGCACGACGTGACCGTTGCCGACGATCTTCGCCAGCGCGCGCACCATGTCGGCTTCGTACTTGAAGTCCATGGTGCGGTACGGGTTCTCCCAATCGCCCAGCACGCCCAGGCGCTTGAAGTCGGTGCGCTGCAGGTCGATCTGCTGCTGGGCGTATTCGCGGCACTTCTGGCGGAACGCGGCGGCATCGAGCTTGTCCCCCACGCGGCCGAACTTCTTTTCCACCGCCACTTCGATCGGCAGGCCGTGGCAATCCCAGCCCGGCACGTACGGCGCGCGATAGCCGGCCAGCAGGCGCGACTTCACCACCACGTCCTTGAGCACCTTGTTCACCGCATGGCCCAGGTGGATCGCGCCGTTGGCGTACGGCGGGCCGTCGTGCAGCACGAACACCTTGTCGCGGTTGGCCGCGCGCTCCTGGATCTGCACGTAGCGGTTCACCTGTTGCCAGTCGGCCAGCCACTTGGGCTCGCGCTTGGGCAGGTCGCCGCGCATCGGGAATTCCGTCTGCGGCAGGTTGATGGTGTTCTTGTAGTCCTGGGTCATTGCCTGGGGATGCTCTGATCGGGGTCTGGCGCGGCCTGGCGGGCGCCCTTGTTGCCTGGCGCCGCCATGGACACGGCGGAAACGCCAACGTTACCGGATTTGGGGCCGTTACGCCTCGCTGAGGCGCGGATTCATGCCCAACAGTTCGCGCGCCTGGCGGGCGTCTTTGGCCATCTGGACGGTCAAATCGTCCAGGTTGTCGAATTTCTGCTCGTCACGCAGCTTGGCCACGAACTCCACCGCCATGCGCTGGCCGTAGAGGTCGCCTTCGAAGTCGAACAGATGGACCTCCAGCAGCGGCTCGGGCACCTCGTTCACCGTGGGCCGTACGCCGAGGCTGGCCACGCCTGGCCAGCTGCATTCGCTCTCGCCCAGGCCCACGCGCACCGCGAAGATGCCGTGGACGGGGCTGGATCGATCACGCAGATGGATATTGGCGGTGGGGTAACCCAGCTGCCGGCCCAACTGCTTGCCGTACTCGATCTTGCCTTCGATGACGAAGGGACGACCGAGCAGCGGTGTCGCACCGGCGAACTCGCCGGCGGCCAGCAACATGCGGACGCGGGTGGCCGAGACGCGCGCGCCTTCGAGCAGCACGGCCGGCATGGTGCGTGCGGTGAAGCCGAGTTCGCTGCCCATGTTTTCGAGCAGCGCCACGTCGCCCGCACGCTTGTTCCCGAAACGGAAATCGCCTCCCACCCAGACCTCACGCGCCGCGAGGCGCTCGACCAGCACACGGCGCACGAAATCCTCGGCGGACATGGCGGTCAACGCGTGGTTGAAGCGCAGCAGCAGTACGTGCTCCATGCCGGCCGCATGGAAACCGCGCAACTTTTCACGCACGCTGGACAGGCGCGCCACCGGTTCAGGCGAAAAGAACGCCCGCGGAAGCGGCTCGAAACTCACCACCACCGGCGTGAGTCCGAGCGTCGAAGCCCGCTCGCGGACCTCCGCAAGCAAGGCCTGGTGACCACGATGCAGCCCATCGAACGCCCCGACGGCCACCACACTGCCACCCGGCGCCAGGCAAGGGCCGGCGACATCCCTGGAAAGTCTCATCATCGGGCGAGTATAGCGGGTGAGCGCCACCTTCCCTGCTTCTGCCTCTCTGTAGGAGCGCACCCAGTGCGCGATCTGCGCATGATCGAAAACGGGTCTGCCCGGGTGACCTATCGCCCGGGGGTTCTGAACGGCGATCGCGCACTGGGTGCGCTCCTACAAGGCGTCGTCAGACGGCTCAGGCGCCGCGCAGCTCACGCATGCGGAAGCCCGCCGCGAACAGGGTCACCACATAGGCACCGCCGCCCGCCAGCACCAGCACGGCCAGGCGCCATACGCGGGTCCACTTCTCGACAGCCGTCCAATCCGGCCAGCACCACATGCCGAGCAGCAGCACGGCAATCATGACCGCGCAGGCGATCACCAGACGGAACATGTGGCGAGCCCAACCGGGCTGGCGCTGATAAACACCGGCCTGCTTCAGCCACCGCCACAACAGGCCCAGGTTGATATAGCTGGCCAACGCACTGGCCATGCCCAGTGCCATGTGCAGGCCCGGCACGGCGGCGATGCCGTCCATCCAGGGCAGCTGGCGCTGCTCGGGTGTGGCCCACAGCGTGAACAGCATCGCCACGAACACCACATTGAGCACCATGTTCGCCACCAGCGAGGCCACGCCCGCACGCACCGGCGTGCGGGTGTCCTGGCGCGCATAGAACGCCGGCAGGGCGACCTTCACCAGCGCGAAGGCCGGCAGGCCGAAGCTCAACGCCGTGATGGACAGCGTCGCCATACGGGTATCGAACGGCGTGAACTGGCCATGCTGGAACAGCGTGGCCACCAGCGGACGCGCCAGCAGCATCAGCGCGAACATCGCGGGGACGGCGATCAGCAGCGTGATGCGCAGGCCCCAGTCCAGCGCCTTGGAGAAACCGTCCTTGTCGGTGGTGACGTGGTGGCGCGACAGCGACGGCAGGATCACCGTGCCCAGCGCCACGCCGAACAGGCCCAGCGGCAGCTCCAGGAAGCGATCAGCCTGCGACAGCCAGCTTTGCGAGCCGGTCATCAGGTAGGCGGCGATCACCGTGTCCAGCAGCAGGTTCACCTGGGCCACCGAGGAGCCGAACAGGGTCGGCACCATCAGCCGCAGGATGCGGCGCACGTCCGGATGGCTCCAGCCCCAGCGCGGCAGGGTCAGCAGGTTCAGGCCCTTCAGCGACGGCAGCTGGAACAGCAACTGCAGGACGCCAGCCGCCAGGATGGCCCAGCCCATCGCCATGATCGGCGGGTTCAGGTAGCGCGATAGCCACAGCGCGCCACTGATCATGCAGAGGTTGAGGATCACCGGCGTCAGCGCCGGCAGCGCGAAGCGATGGAAGCTGTTGAGCGCCCCGCCGCACAGCGCCGTCAGGGACACGAACAGCAGGAACGGAAAGGTCAGGCGCAGCAGCTGGGTGGTCAGCGCGAACTTCTCCGGCGTATCCGCCGCGCCCTGCGAGAACAGCGAAGCCACCTGCGGCGCGAAGATCACGCCCAACGCCGTGATCACCAGCAGCACGCCGCCCAGCGTGCCCGAGACGCGCGCCATCAGCTCCTTCAGGTCGTCGTGGCTGCGCTTCTCCTTCACCTCGGTGAACACGGGCACGAAGGCCGTGGAGAACGAGCCTTCCGCAAACAGGCGGCGCATGAAGTTGGGAATGCGGAAAGCCACCCAGAACGCATCCGTGGCCGCGTTGGCGCCGAACGTCGCATTGATGGACATGTCCCGGACCAGACCGAGCACGCGCGAGATCATGGTCATGCTGCTGAAGGACAGGAGCCCGCGGAACATGCTGGGAGACTTCATGCGTGGAAACAGTGCCTTTTCTGGTGAGACGCTGCGGGCACGGATCGCCCTGCCCGGGCCGAAAGGCGCGTAGTGTGACAGCCGCCCGAGCCAAGTTCACGGCCCGGGCGTGGCATAATCGGGGCTGGTTCATCCGAGCCATCGCCCACCGCAGCGACGTCTGGCGCCCATTGGCGCCTTGACAAACAGCTAAGCTGTTGACGCAACGGCGCATTGACCGCATAATTGCCGTCTTTTTCCAACCCAGTCATTCATTCCGGAGTTCTACCTTGGCCAACATCAAGTCCGCGAAGAAGCGCGCGCGCCAGTCCGAGCAGCGCCGCCTGCGCAACGTCAGCGCCCGTTCCATGGTGCGCACCGCCCTCAAGAAGGTCGTCAAGGCCATCGAGAACAAGGACAAGGCTGCTGCTGTCGAGGCGTTCGCCGCCGCGCAGCCGGTCATGGATCGCTACGCCGCCCGCGGCCTGATCCACAAGAACAAGGCTGCTCGCCACAAGAGCCGCCTCAACGCGAAGATCCGCGAGCTGGCATAAGCCGGCTCCGCGTATTGCATCTCGGGTTGGTAGGAAAGCCGGCGCAAGCCGGCTTTTCTGTGCGTGGAGGAAACCATGGCCGGCGAGAGCCGGTTTTTTTGCGCCCGGCATTTACCCGGGGAGAAGGGAGCGCGGCCGCCTCCGCGGGAGCCGCCAGCCTTCTGTAGGAGCGCACCCAGTGCGCGAAAAGCCTACAAAGCATTGCAGCCGGGGCTCAGCGGTCGCGCACTGGGTGCGCTCCTACAATCATTCGAGAGTCACCCGGCCCTGAGGAAAAAAAGGCGGCCCTCTGGCCGCCTTTTTCTGATCAACACTCCGAAACGGCTTACTCCGCCGCCCCCTCGCCCCGCAGCCGTACATCCCCCGGCAGCATGTCGTCGCGTTCTTCCCGCGCCATGTGCTCGGCCTCCAGGAAGCGCCAGATCTGCTGACACACCGGCATGGTGTTCTCGCGGGCGATGGCCGACACGAGGAACCACGGCCCCTCCCATCCCAGTCGCTTCACGACGTCCTCGGCGACTGCCTGGCGCTCGTCCTCGGGCAGCACGTCGGCCTTGTTCATCACCAGCCAACGCGGACGCTCAAGCAGTTCCGGGTTGAACTTCTCCAGTTCCTGCTCAATCGCATGCACCTGCTCCACCGGGTCCGAGCCGTCGATCGGCGCGATGTCCACCACGTGCAGCAGCAACCGCGTGCGCGATACGTGGCGCAGGAACTGGATGCCGAGGCCGGCGCCGTCAGCGGCGCCCTCGATCAGGCCCGGGATATCGGCGATCACGAAGCTCTGGTCGGTACCCAGGCTGACCACGCCCAGGTTCGGGTGCAGCGTGGTGAACGGGTAATCCGCCACGCGCGGCGTCGCCGCCGACACCGCACGGATGAAGGTCGACTTGCCCGCGTTCGGGAAGCCCAGCAGGCCGACGTCGGCCAGCAGCTTCAGCTCCAGCTTCAGCTCGCGCACGTCACCCGGCGTACCTGGCGTGGACTTGCGTGGCGCGCGATTCACCGAGCTCTTGAAATGGATATTGCCGAGGCCGCCCTTGCCGCCCTGCGCCACCAGCAGCCGCTGGCCGTGCTGGGTGAGGTCGCCGATGGTCTCGTCGGTGTCGACGTTGGTGACCACGGTGCCGACGGGCACGCGGATGAAGGTGTCTTCGCCGCCCTTGCCGTACATCTGGCTGCCCATGCCGTTCTGGCCACGCTGGGCCTTGAACATGCGCTGGTGGCGGAAGTCGATCAGCGTGTTGAGGCCTTCGTCGGCCACCAGCCACACCGAGCCGCCGCTGCCGCCGTCGCCGCCGTCGGGGCCGCCAAAGGGAATGAATTTTTCGCGACGGAAGCTGATGCACCCGTTGCCGCCGTCACCGGCCTGGACCTTGATGATGGCTTCGTCGACGAATTTCATGAAAGGAATCCGGGGGAAAGGAAACTGGAAAACAGGACGCGCAGCCGAGCTGCATGATAAGGGAATCCGACACTTGCGCCCTGCGCACCTCGTCGGCCCACCTGCTTCCTACAAAAACAAAGGCCCCGCCGAAGCGGGGCCTTCGCTGCAACATCGAAGGGGATTAAGCCTTGACGACGCTGACGAACTTGCGACCTTCGGCGCCGCGGGCCTTGAATTCGACGGTGCCGTCGACCAGGGCGAACAGCGTGTGGTCACGACCCAGGCCCACGCCGGTACCGGCATGGAACTTGGTGCCGCGCTGACGCACGATGATGTTGCCGGCTTCGATGGCCTGGCCACCGTAAACCTTCACGCCGAGGTACTTCGGGTTCGAATCGCGACCGTTGCGGCTGGAACCTACGCCTTTTTTATGTGCCATGACTCAATGCTCCAGTTGCTCAGGCGTTGATGCCCGTGATCTCGACTTCGGTGAAATGCTGACGATGTCCCTGCTGCTTCTTGTGGTGCTTGCGGCGACGGAACTTGATGATGCGGACCTTGTCGGCACGGCCGTGCTTGCGCACGGTGGCGCTGACAGTGGCACCGGCCACGACGGGCGCACCGACGGTGATCGACTCACCGGCGCCGACCAGGAGGACCTGGTCGAAGGTGAAAGCGGCGCCTTCTTCGGCGTTCAGCAGCTCCACGCGCAGGACGTCGCCCTGCTGAACGCGGTACTGCTTGCCGCCGGTCTTGATGACTGCGTAACTCATGGGAATATCCCTTCTGTCGTTATTCTCTTGGGCTCGCCGAGCCGAAATGGGCACCGGCGAACTCGGGAGTATAGCGAGCTTCGCAGGTACTGGTCAATTACTGACCAGTGGCCTCTTCACGCCGGGACGGCGGCCGGTCACTGGCCGCCTTGGGCGGGAGCCGACTGGCTGGCGGGCTTGGCTGCCGTCGTCTTCGCCGGTGTCTTGGTCGCCGGCTTCTTGGCAGCAGGCTTCGTCGTCTTCTTGGCCGGCGCCTTCGTCTTCGCCTTGGCCGGAGCCTTGGCTGCCGGTTTGGCCGGGGCCTCCTCCGCGGCTTCGTCGTCGGCCTGCGCCGCGCCCGCTACCGCTCCCAGTGCCGGGGCGGTGGCGGCCACCTTGGAGGGACAACGGCCCCCGGCGTCCAGGCTGCCCTTCTGCTTGAGCTCGGCGATCATCTGGTCGCTGCGCTCCTGGCTCCACTGGCGTCCCGCCTGGTTGGCCTCAGCCATGGTCGTGGGCATCTCGTTGATGACCTTCTGGCCCAGCGGCGAACGGTAGAACTTGAGCAGTCCCTCCATTTCGTCCGCGTTGAAGTGCTTCTGGTAGACCGGCACCAGGCGGCCGATGAACTGCTGGGTGGCGTTGGCGTCCATGTAGCCCTGCCAGTACTCGGCCGGCACGCACGGCAGCGACTGCTGCATCGTGGTCACCGCCTGGTAGTTCATCTGGCTCAACATCTTGCCCACGCCGACGACATCCATCAGCTGGCGAACCTGGGCTTCACTGGCCGGGCCCGAGGCCGCCATCACCTGTCCGCCGGCCATTGCAAGCGCCAGGCCGACACCCCATCTCATCCACTTAAGCATCCGCACTCTCTACCGAATCCAAGCCAGGGCCCGTCGGGGCCAAAGAACCTATTTAGCCATAGTTGCGCCGGTCTTCCCTGAAGACGACGGTCAGGCGTCAGGCGGGTAATAACTAACCTGATTGGTTTGGTATAGTGCAGTTTTTCCCTTTCCCCACCTTCCCGGGCGACATGGACACCATCCGCATCCGCGGTGCGCGCACGCACAACCTCAAGAACATCGACCTGGATCTGCCGCGTGACCGGCTGATCGTCATCACCGGCCTTTCCGGCTCAGGCAAATCCTCGCTGGCTTTCGACACGATCTATGCGGAAGGCCAGCGCCGGTATGTCGAGTCGCTGTCGGCCTACGCCCGGCAATTCCTCTCGATGATGGAGAAGCCGGACGTCGACCACATCGAAGGTCTTTCGCCGGCCATTTCCATCGAACAGAAGTCCACCTCGCACAACCCGCGCTCCACCGTGGGCACGATCACCGAGGTGTACGACTACCTGCGCCTGCTCTATGCCCGCGTAGGCACGCCGCGCTGCCCCGACCACGGGATTCCGCTGGAAGCGCAGACGGTGAGCCAGATGGTGGACAACACCCTGGCGCTCGACTCCGAGAAGCGCTTCATGCTGCTTGCACCGGTCATCCGGGAGCGCAAGGGCGAACACGTGCAGGTGTTCGACCAGCTGCGCGCGCAGGGTTTCGTGCGTGCACGCGTCGATGGCACCGTGTATGACCTCGACGCCGTGCCGCCGCTCACGCTGCGCCAGAAGCACACCATCGAAGCGGTGATCGACCGCTTCCGTCCGCGCGACGACATCAAGCAGCGCCTGGCCGAATCGTTCGAAACCGCACTGCGGCTGGGCGATGGCCTCGCCATCATCGTCGACATGGATGACGCGAAGGCGCCGGAACAATTGTTGTCCTCGCGCTATTCATGCCCGGTGTGCGACTACTCGCTGCCGGAGCTGGAACCGCGTCTGTTCTCGTTCAACTCGCCGATCGGCGCCTGCCCCAGCTGCGATGGCCTGGGCATCACGCAGGTGTTCGACGCGGCGCGCGTGGTGGCGCATCCGGAGCTCTCGCTCGCCGGCGGCGCCATTCGCGGCTGGGATCGCCGCAACGCGCACTACTTCCAGCTGCTCATGTCGCTGGCCGGCCACTACAAGTTCGACGTAGATACGCCGTGGCGCAAGCTGCCGGCGGACGTGCAGAAGGCCGTGCTCTACGGCAGCGGCAAGGAACGCATCGCGTTCAAGTACATCACCGAGCGCGGCGGTCGCGTCACGCGCGAGCACGCCTTCGAAGGCATCCTCCCGAACATGGAACGGCGCTACAAGGAAACCGAGTCGCCGGCCGTGCGCGAGGAACTGGCCAAGTACATCAGCGATTGCCCGTGCCCGGAGTGCGAAGGCCAGCGACTCAACCGTTCCGCACGCAATGTGTTCGTGGCCGACCACGCGCTGCCGTCGCTCACCTCGCGCTCGATCGATGATGCACTCGCTTTCTTCGAAGCGCTGAAGCTCACGGGCTGGCGCGGCGAGATCGCGGTGAAGATCGTCAAGGAGATCCGCGAGCGTCTGTCGTTCCTCAACGATGTGGGCCTCAACTACCTCACGCTGGACCGGCAGGCCGACTCGTTGTCCGGCGGCGAAGCGCAGCGCATTCGACTCGCCTCGCAGATCGGCGCCGGCCTGGTCGGTGTGATGTACGTGCTGGACGAGCCGTCGATCGGCCTGCACCAGCGCGATAATGAGCGCCTGCTCGGCACGCTGACGCGATTGCGCGACCTCGGCAACACGGTGATCGTGGTCGAGCACGATGAAGACGCTATCCGCATGGCCGATTACATCCTCGACATCGGTCCCGGCGCTGGCGTGCATGGCGGCGAAGTCGTGGCGCAGGGCGCGCTGAAGGACATCCTGTCCTCGTCCAGCTCCGTCACCGGCCAGTACCTGTCGGGCAAGCGTGGCATCAAGGTGCCTACCGAACGTCGCCAGCAGTTGGATGCCGATTCGTGGCTGCACCTGAAGGGCGCCAGCGGCAACAACCTCAAGAACGTCGACCTCGCCATTCCCGCCGGTCTTTTCACCTGCGTCACCGGCGTGTCCGGCTCGGGCAAGTCGACGCTGGTCAACGACACGCTGTTCCGCCTCGCCGCCGCCGAATTGAACGGATCCAGCGAGCAGCCGGCGCCGTACAAGTCGGTCGAGGGCCTGGAACTGTTCGACAAGGTGGTCGACGTCGACCAGTCGCCGATCGGCCGCACGCCGCGTTCGAACCCGGCCACGTATACCGGCCTGTTCACGCCGCTGCGCGAACTGTTCGCGCAGGTGCCCGAAGCGCGTGCGCGTGGCTACACGCCGGGTCGCTTCAGTTTCAACGTGCGCGGCGGCCGCTGCGAAGCCTGCGAAGGCGACGGCATGATCAAGGTGGAGATGCACTTCCTGCCGGACGTATACGTGCCTTGCGACGTCTGTCACGGCAAGCGCTACAACCGCGAAACGCTCGAGGTGCACTACAAGGGCCACACGATTGCCGATGTGCTCGACATGACGGTGGAAGATGCATTGAAGCTGTTCGAGAACGTGCCGACCATCGCACGCAAGCTCGAAACGCTGCGCGCCGTGGGCCTGGATTACATCAAGCTCGGCCAGAGCGCGACCACGCTCTCCGGTGGCGAAGCGCAGCGCGTGAAGCTCTCCAAGGAGCTCTCCAAGCGCGACACCGGCCGCACGCTGTACATCCTCGACGAACCGACTACCGGCCTGCACTTCCACGACATCGAGCAATTGCTCGACGTGCTGCACCAGCTGGTGGAACAGGGCAACACCGTGGTGGTGATCGAGCATAATCTGGACGTGATCAAGACCGCCGACTGGCTGGTCGATCTCGGCCCGGAAGGCGGTGCCGGTGGCGGTCGCATCCTGGTGACCGGCACGCCGGAGCAGGTCGCGGCCACGCCGGGTTCGCATACCGGACGTTTCCTCGCTCCCCATCTCGACGTGAAGCCGGCCAAGGCGGCCAAGACGCAGAACCACGGCAAGAGCAAACCTGCATTACGGAAGAAGACTGCATGAGTTCCACCCAACCGGCGTCGGAGCAACGCACGCGCGCCCGCAAGACCGAGGCGCCGGAGCGCGCCTCGGCCATGGACAACGCCGACGCGCCCGCCAATCAGCCGCGGGCGTTGTTTGTCGCATCGATCGGCGTGCGCTGGCGCGATCTGGACGCGTTCAACCACGTCAACAATTCCAACTACCTCACCTACCTCGAAGAAGCCCGTCTGCAATGGCTGCGCCATGTGCCGGGCTGGTTCGACGAGCAGTCGATGCCGGTGCTGGCCGCGAGCGAGATCAACTATCGCCGTCCCATCGAATGGCCCGCGCAGCTGCATGTAGAGCTGACCTGCGAGCGTCTGGGCAACAGCTCGATCACGCTGGCGCATCGCATCGTCGACGCGGATGACGACACGCAGCTGTACAGCGACGGCAAGGTGGTCATGGTGTGGATGAATCCCGCCACGGGCAAACCGGTGCCACTGCCGCGATCGATCCGCGACGCCGCCGAGGGCGCTTGAACGACGCATCCGGCGTTCGGGGTTAAGCACCCGCGAACGCCGGATGCCCCAGCTTCATCCGACACCCGTAACATCCACGGCGACCACCCGAAAGGAGTTCGACCGTGCGCCCGCTTCCCCTCGCCACCCTTGCCGTTGCCATCGCCACCACTGCGTCGACCGGCGCATTGGCCGCATCATCGCCGGCCACCCATCTCACGCTCTATCGCAGCGACGATGCCGCACTGTTCAGCGCCGGCAATGGCGGCGTGCAGGCCGGTTATGCCGTAGCCCGCGAGCCGCGCGAGCTGCAACTGAAGAACGGCGTGCAGGACATCAGCCTCGGCGGCTTGCCGCAGTATCTCGATCCGGAGGCCATGGCGTTGTCGGTCGAAGGCGATAGCGCCCACGTACTTTCCCAGCGCCTGCTGCTCGGCCAGGGGCAGAACGCCGCGCTGGCCAGCCTGGTGGGCCAGCCGGTCTCCGTGCTAGGCAGCGGCGGTCAACCGCTGGCCTCAGGGACCTTGCTTCGCGCAGGCGATGGCCTGCTGGTGCAGGGCAGCGATGGCGGCACCAGCCTCATTCGCGAGTACGCCGCGGTGCGCGCGCAGAACAGCTTCCAGACCGGCTCCCTGCTGCAGCTGCGCATCGACGCCCAGCGCGCCGGTACGGCCAGGGCCACGCTGAGCTACACCACGTCCGGCCTGGGCTGGCGTGCCGCTTATGTGGGCACCTTGCAGCCGGGCGATCGCTGCCAGATGCAGTTCGAATCGCGCGCCAGCATCGCCAACCGCAGCGGCCGCGACTGGAAGGACACACAGCTGACCCTGGTTGCCGGCGAGCCCAATTTCGCCAAGCCCTCGGCGCCTCGCCCGATGGGTGCCCCGGTCGCCTATGCGATGCGTGCGAAGGCCGATGCCGCCCCCCTGCCGGAACAGGATACGTTGGCCGATTACCGCACCTACACCCTGCCTGGTGCTGTCGATCTACCGGATGGCAGCGTCAGCCAGGTACCTCTGTATGCGACGCGCACGATCGAATGCGAACGTACGTCGCTGTTCGAGAATGGCGGCGGCTGGGTGCCGCCACAGCCGATGATCAATCGCGACTTCACGCCCGGCGGCAATGGCGCCGTCACCAGCACCTTGCAGCTGCGCGCCTTCGACAGCTTGCCAGCGGGTTATCTGCGTGTGCTGACGGCCGACCGCAACGGCACGCCGCAATTCATCGGCGAAGGTCGCATCAACGACACGCCCAAGGGCAGCGACGCGCATATCACGCTGGGCACGGCCTTCGACTTGCGCGGCGAACGCGAACGCACGGCCTTCAGCGTGGACAAGGCCAGCCGTACGCTCGACGAGTCGTTCCGCATCACGCTCACCAATGCAGGCGACAGCGCGCGCGTGGTCACGGTGCGCGAGCATCCCTCGCGCTGGCGGCAGTGGACCCTGGTCTCCTCCAGCAGCAAGCCCAGTCAGCAGACGCCGGACACGCTGGAGTTTCGCGTGACCGTTCCGGCCGGCGGCAAGGCCACGCTGGACTATGCCGTGCGTTACCAGTGGTCCGCCGAGGACCATCCACAGGGGTAACCCGGCCGTGCGCAACGAGAGGAAGCCAGCCGCAATCGGGTTTGCTACTCTCGTTGCCCATCGTTGTCCTTCTTCTCCTGACGGGCCTTTGCCATGCTCAACCTGATCGCGCACGACGCCATCACTGAAATCAACTTGGCGCGCCCGCCGGTGAACGCGCTCAACATCGACCTGCTGCGCGCGATCCGCCACGGCATCGACGATGCGGTTCGTGCCGGCGCACGAGGGCTGGTGTTGTCCGGTGCGCCGGGCATGTTTTCGGCCGGTGTCGATGTGCCTGCACTGCTGGGACGCGATCGCGAAGGCGTGCAGGAGTTCTGGCGGGAATTCTTCCGGACTGCCGCGAAGCTGGCGATGTCGCCGGTACCGCTGGTGGCGGCCATCACCGGCCACAGTCCGGCAGGCGGCGCGGTGCTGTCGCTGTTCTGCGACTACCGCGTCATGGCCGAAGGTCCCTTCCGCATCGGCTTGAACGAAGTGCAGGTCGGCCTCGTCGTGCCGGAAAGCATCCAGCACGCGCTACGTCGCGTCGTAGGCCCCTATCGCGCGGAACGGCTGATGGTGGCCGGCGCAATGATCGAATCGTCGGAAGCACTGGCCTGCGGCCTTGTGGACGAACTTACCAACGTCGAGCAGGTCGTGACGCGTGCGCTCCACTGGATGCAGGGCATGCTGGCCTTGCCGTCCAATGCGATGCTCAAGACCCGCGCCATCGCGCGCGCCGATCTCACCAAGGTATGGGCCGATCCGGATGCGCTGCCCATCGACGAATTCATCGACGCGTATTTCCACCCGGAAACCCAGGCGGTGCTGCAGCAATTGGTGGCGCGCCTGAAGAAGAAGGACTAAGCGCACCTGCCTTTTCCTGTAGGAGCGCACCCAGTGCGCGAAAAGCCAGCGGAGCGGTGAGATTGTTGCTCTGCGGTCGCGCACTGGGTGCGCTCCTGCACAAAACGCGCTTGCGTCAGCCGGGCGATGCACCCTTGGCCACCGGCCTTGCCGGGTCGCTCACCCAGCCGCTCCACGACGGTGCATACAAGCGCGAACCCGTCAGGCCGGCATATTCCATCGCCAGCAGGTTGTGGCACGCCGTGACGCCCGAGCCGCACATGTGCACCACGTCCTGCGGCGCGTGCGTGCCAAGCAGGGCAAGAAATTCTTCGCGAAGGACAGCCGCGGGCTTGAAGCGACCATCCGCATCCAGATTGTCGGCGAACGGACGATTCAACGCCCCCGGCACATGGCCACCGACCCGGTCGATCGGCTCGACTTCACCCCGATAGCGCGGTGCGGCGCGGGCATCCAGCAGGACACGGCCTGGAGCGTCCTTCAAGCGCGCATGATCGACGAGGTATTGGTTCGCGTCGAAATGCAGATCCACTTTCGTCGGTGCACGTACGACGTCGCCGGATTCGAGCGGCAGGCCAGCTGCCACCCACGCAGGATAGCCGCCATCAAGCACGGCAACCTCGCGCACGCCAGCCAGCCTCAGCAACCACCAAAGGCGTGCCGCGGCCAACGAACCATTCGCGGCGTCGTAGCACACGACCTGCATGCCAGCTCGCCAGCCCCAGCGCGACAGTGCCGAAGAAAACGCGGATTCCAGCGGCAACGGATGGCGCCCCAAGCCTTCGGCCTGTCGCGAAAGATCGGACAGGTCCGTATCCAGGCTTGCATAGACGGCGCCCGGGATATGCGCCTCGCGATAATCGCGTTCGCCCTTGCCGGGATCGCGATCGCCGGTGCCGGGCGCCATCAGGTCGAACCTGCAGTCGACGATCAGCGCGGTATCCACCGGCAACGCGGCCAGATCGTCGACCGTGATCAATGTGGTCTTGAGGGTCATGCGCGTCCCATCCTCTGCAACAGGTTGAACACCATGGCGGCCGTGGCGCCCCAGATGCGATGCCCGCCGTGCACGAACTCCACCATGTCGCGGCTATGCCCGCGAAACTCCATCGTATAGCGCCGCAGGTTGGCCGGCTCCAGGAAGAACGACAGCGGCACCTCGAACACTTCGGCAACTTCCGCTGGCGCGGGATACAGGCGCGCCGCGGGATCGATGCGCGCCACCACCGGCGTGATGTTGTAGCCGCTGATCGTCTCGAAGCGATCGAGGAACCCCAGCGGCGTCACCAGCGAGCGCTCCAGGCCGATCTCTTCCTCGCTTTCGCGCAACGCGGTGGCCACGGCATCCACGTCGACGGGATCGCTGCCGCCCCCGGGGAAAGCCACCTGTCCCGCATGCGACGGCAGGTCGTTGGTCCGCACCGTCAACACGACCCGCGGCTGCACGCCCTCACGCACGCCCACCAGCACGGCCGCCGGACGCCGCGGCGCATCGCCCAGCAGCTCCGTCATCTGCGCATGGTTCCAGCCCTGGCCGCTCGGCGGCGAGGACAGCGGCAACAGCGAGGCGCTGAGGTCGGCGAGCAGTGCGCTCATGGCGCGACCTTGCGCGTGGGCAACACGTCGAGCATCAAGTGCAGCCGTTCGCGATCACCCATGCCACGCCAGCGCGCGATTTCGTCGCCCGTGCGCAGGCAACCGAGGCAATAGCCACGGTCGTCGAGCTTGCAGATGCCGATGCACGGCGTGAGAGGTGCGGAAGGCGGAGGGAGGGGATCGTTGAGCATGAGCCCACCCATGCTAGCCGATTCCCTGCCCTCAGGCAGGGGCGAGCGTCACTGCTGGATGTCGAGCAACTCGATTTCGAACACCAGCGCCTCGTTGGGACCGATGCGCGGCAAGGCACCACGCGGCCCGTAGGCGAGCTGCGGCGGAATCACCACTTTCCAGCGATCGCCCACGTGCATGCGCGGAATCACGTCCTGCCAGCCCTGGATGACCTTGTCGACCTGGAAGCGCACCGGCGCGCCATGCGCCCAGGTGCTGTCGAATTCCGTGCCATCCACCAGCCGGCCGCTGTAGTTGACGGTGACCTGGCTGGTGACCTTGGGATTGACCGTTCCCTCGCCCTTCTTCAGCACCGCGTACTGGATGCCCGAAGGCAGCTGGATCACGCCGGGCTGCTGGCGATTGCGCTCCATGAATTCAGTGCTCTTGCGCGCATTCGCGTCGGCGATGCGCTTGTACTCGGCCAGCGCCTTGGAATGCATTTCCTCGTCGAGCCGCTGCAACTGGTCGTGCATGTCCTGCATGGACACCGACGGCGGCTTCTTCGAATACGCGTCCTGGATGGCCTTCTGCAGCGTGGGGATGTCCACGTCCGGCTCGCCGTTGGCGAACTGGCTGCCGATCTGGAAACCGATCGCATAGGACAACTTGGCCTTGTCCAGCCTGACCCGCGATGCGTCGGGCGAGGCGCCGCCATCCTGCGCATGCGCCATCGCACCCCACAGCAGGATGCCCAGAGCCAGCCAACGCAGTTGTGCCATGCCTATCTCCATTGCAGCGCGAACTTAGAGGCAACCCTGGCCAAGTATCGTCGTCATAATGCCTTAGTCAGTGTTGCCTTAGTCATCGTAAGCGGTCCGGGCCTATCGTGCAGCGAACGTCCGTCGACGGGGGTCCCTGCTGAGAACGCCGGGAGCTCCAAAGGTTCCCACTGGTACCATAGCCGCTTTACCTCTGGAGCGAGGCCATGGCCTACCGGAACCTGGACATCACCAACCGCGGCGCGGTGCGCACGATCACCGTCAACCGCCCGGACAAGCTCAATGCGCTCAATCGCGAGACGCTCAATGAGCTGACCCTGGCCTTCACCCAGGCTGCCCAGGACGACGCTGTCCGTGTCGTGGTATTGGCGGGTGCGGGCGAAAAGGCTTTCGTGGCCGGTGCCGACATCTCCGAAATGAACGGCTACACGCCGGTGCAGGCGCAAGGCTTCTCGCGCGCGGGCCAGCGCCTCATGAGCCTGGTCGAACGCCTCGGCAAACCGGTGATCGCACGCATCCAGGGTTTCGCCCTTGGCGGCGGCATGGAACTGGCCATGTGCTGTCATCTGCGCGTCGCCAGCGAAAAGGCCAAGTTCGGGCAGCCGGAAATCAATCTCGGACTGATCCCGGGCTTCGGTGGCACGCAGCGCCTGTTGCGCCTGGCCGGCCGCGGCGCCGCTCTGGAGCTGTGCCTGACCGGTGCGCCGATCGGCGCGCAACGCGCCTATGAGCTGGGTGTCGTCAACCGCGTAGTGGCACCGGAGGCGCTGGACGAAACGGTCAACGCCTTGGCCGACCAGCTCGCCGCGTCTGCCCCGCTGGCCGCCGCCGGCATCCTCGACGCCGTACTGCAGGGCGGCGAGACCAGCATCGACCAGGGGCTGGAGTTTGAAACGCAGGCCTTCGCCCTCGCCTTCGCCACCGAGGACATGCGCGAAGGCACCACGGCGTTCCTGGAAAAGCGCAAGCCCGAATTCAAGGGCCGCTGAAAAAGCGAAGGCCAGGCGATTCGATTCGCCTGGCCTTTCTGGGGTGTCCGCATCAGACGTTGGTCGTTGCGGTCATGCGGCGCTCAATGGCCGCCGCTGTATTTCTTCTCGCCCGCCGTCACCGCAAGATCCATCCGGTTCTCCGGTGGCGCCAGCGGACAGGTCGCATACGGTGTGAATGCGCACGGCGGGTTGTATGCGCGATTGAAGTCCAGCACGACCTTGCCGTCCTTCGGCAGATCCGCGTAGAGGAAGCGCGCGGCGCCGTAAGTTTCGCGACCAGACGTACGGTCGGCGATAACGAAGAACAGCGAATCCGGTTCTTCCTGGATCGGCATCAGCTCATAGGTGTGGCCATCGCGATGGAACACCGCCTTGCCCGGCACCTTCTCCTTGTTGATGGTGCCGAGCACCGAACCGATCTCCAGTTCGTGCGGCGGATTGAACGGCACCCAGTCCGCCACGATGCGCCACGACGGATCGGCCGGGAAATTATCCAGGCCTGCGAAATGCGTGCGCGTCTCCGCGTTGCTGTCTTTCACGCGCAACGCCTTGCGCCCATCACGTTCGATCACCAGGAAACTCGCGCTTCCGAATGCCACCACCGACGGCGAAGCGTTGCCGGCATGCATGTCATCGACGAGATCGGCCTCCTGCACCGCCTTGCCGTCCACCGTGGCGCCACTGTTCTTGTCGAGGGCGATATGCACGGCGCCATCCTTTGCGAGCGTCACCACGCCCAGGTGCGCAGGCCCCGCCTTGAGCACGATGTCGTTGTCGGCGGCGCTGCCCACGCGGTTCGCACCTTCCTGCAACCAGTCCAGCCCGATCAGGCTGAGCCAGCCGCTCGGTGCGGTGAGGTTGTTGAGGCGCGCACTGCGCCACTGCGCGATCTGCTGCGAAAAATCGTTGACGTCGGTATGGCTGGGGGTTTGGGCGTGCACTGCGGCAACTCCAAGGCTCAAGGCGAAAGCGAAAACGGCGGTACGCAACATGGCAGGCCCCGTCGGAACAGGGGTCCGAGTATGGCCGTCCATTTGCCGCACTGGCAAGCGTGGGCCCCCGAGCGCACCGGTATCCCACCTGTAGGAGCGCACCCAGTGCGCGAAAAGCCTACGGAGCGGCAACGCCGCAACCTGCGATCGCGCATTGGGTGCGCTCCTACATATACGAGATTCAGCGGCCGCGCAGGAACAGCCTGTCCAGCTCGGGCAGGCTCAGCTGCGTCCAGGTCGGGCGACCGTGGTTGCATTGCCCGGAGCGTTCGGTGGCTTCCATTTCACGTAGCAACGCATTCATTTCGGGCACGGTGAGACGCCGGCCCGCGCGCACCGAGCCATGACAGGCCATGGTGGCGAGCAGTTCGTTCTCCAGCTCCTGCAGGCGCCGCGAACTGCCGTGCTGCGCAAGTTCGGCCAGCACGTCGCGGCACAACTGGGCCACGTCAGCGCCTTCCAGCAATGCCGGGATGCGCCGTACCACGACGCCCGAAGGACCACTACGCGACAGTTCCAGTCCCCAGTCGGCCAAGGCATCGGCGTGCTCTTCCGCTGCGGCGGCTTCCTTCGCGCTCACTGACACATTCAGCGGAACCAGCAACAGCTGCGATCGCAGGTTGCTGCAGGCGCGCCCTGCCTTGAGCTTTTCATAGGTGATGCGCTCGTGCGCCGCATGCATGTCGACCAGCACCAGGCCATGCGCATTTTCCGCGAGGATGTAGATGCTCTTGAGCTGCGCGATGGCGAAACCGAGTGGCGGTGCTTCGTCATCCGCCGCTTCGGGCATCGGTGTGTTCGCGGCAAAGGCCAATGAGGCGGGCGGTGCCGAAGGTTCTCCAAGCAATGCGGCGTAATCAGCCAACGGCTCGTCGCGCACACCGAGGCTGAGGCGACTCTGGCTGAAGGCGTTGGGCCATGCCGGAGCGGAAGGCGCGCCGGGTGCCGAGGCAAACGCATAAGCAGGTGGCGTTGCCGCCATCGGCTCCTGCGTTGATGCACCGAGCTGCCCTGCCCGCGTCTGCGCAAGTGCCTCATGCAGCGTGCGGAACAGGAAATCATGCACCAGCCGCTGCTCGCGAAAGCGTACTTCGTGCTTGGCCGGATGCACGTTCACGTCCACGCCGGCCGGATCGAGTTCGAGGTACAACACGAACGCCGGATGACGACCATGGAACAACACGTCCGCGTAAGCCTGTCGCACCGCATGCGCCACCACGCGATCGCGCACCAGACGTCCGTTGACGTAGAAATACTGCGAATCGGCCTGCGAGCGCGACGCGGTCGGCAAGCCGACCCAGCCCGACAGATGCAGGCCCGCGGCGGCGTGATCGATGCGCAGGCTCTGTGCGGGGAAGTCTTCGCCCAGCACTTCGGCGACGCGCTGCAAGGCGGCGCTCTCGTCACGCGCGGCCTTGAGGATGCGGACCGGCTTGCCGTTATGGCTCAGTCGAAACTCCACCGAGCCACGCGCCAGGGCGAGCGACTTCAGCAGATCGTCGATATGCGCGAACTCCGTGCGTTCCGCGCGGAGGAATTTCCGGCGTGCCGGCACGTTGTAGAACAGGTCGCGTACTTCGACGCTGCTGCCCTGCGGATGCTGCGCCGGGCGTGCGGCCTGCATCTTGCCGCCATCCACTTCGATGCGGAACGCCGTCTCCTGGCCTTGTGCGCGCGACGTCAGCGCGAAGCGCGCCACCGACGATACCGACGCCAACGCCTCACCACGAAAGCCCATGCTGGCCACGTGTTCGAGATCGTCGAAGCTGCCGATCTTGCTGGTGGCATGGGAGGCCACGGCCAATTGCAGTTCGTCCTGCACGATGCCGCAACCATCGTCGCGCACGCGGATCAGTCGCGCGCCGCCTTGCTCGATGTCGACTTCGACGCGCGTCGCGCCAGCATCCAGGCTGTTCTCGACCAGTTCCTTGACGACGGACGAGGGACGCTCGATCACTTCGCCGGCGGCGATCTGGTTGATGAGTTCGGGAGGAAGGGGACGGATGACAGGCATCCGCGAAGCTTAGAGCCTGCCGCCCGGGGACGAAAGTAAAAGCGCCGCCCGAAGGCGGCGCCACCTGCACTCCCCCAACACCGATGTATCAGCTGGACGGAATGGCCAACGTCATGCCGACACGCACGCCGCTGTCACTGTCCAGGCGATTGGCGGTCTTCAAGGCGTTCACGCTCACGCCGTACTGGCGGGCGATGCTGCGCAGGCTTTCGCCGCGTTCGACGCGGTGCATGTCACGCACGCCATCATCAGCCGACTTGGACGCCATGGCCTGCGCCACCGCCTTGGTGGCTTTGGCCGACGTATCGTCATCGTCGCCTTGCGAGGAGGCCACGGCCGTCGCCACGCCGCTGCGACGCGCGGCCTGCGCGGCGAACCAGCTGCCTGGCGGTGGCGTGGCTTCGAAATAACCTCTCACGCCGTTCATCACCGCCGTTGCCAGGCGCGACTGGTGCAAGGGATCGCGCAGCTTGCGCTCTTCGTCCGGATTGCTGATGAACGCCGTCTCGACCAGGATCGAAGGCACGTCCGGCGAACGCAGCACCACGAAGTTCGCGCGTTCGACATAGCCGCGATGGGTGGGGCCGAGATTACCCAGCGCCTTCAGCACGTTACCGGCCACGGTTTCGCTGGCCTGCATCGAATAGCCCTGTTGCAGGTCGAGCAACACCGCGGCCAGGCCGTCGTTCTTGTCGTCCAGCGTGACGCCGCCAATCAGGTCGGCTCGGTTCTGGCCGTCCGCCAGCCAACGGGCGGCCATGCTGGTCTTGCCTCGCGGCGACAGCACCCACACCGACGAGCCCTTCGCGTCGCCATTGATGAAGGCGTCGGCATGGATCGAGATGAACAGGTCGGCCGAATTGTTGCGGGCGATCTGGTAGCGCTGGGCCAGCGGGATGAAGAAATCCGCGCTGCGCGTCAGCACCGCGCGCATGCCCGGCTGCTGGTTGATCTGCTCGGCCAGCTGGCGCGCCACGGCGAGCGTGACGTTCTTCTCCAGCGTGCCGCCCGGACCATGGGCGCCCGGGTCCTCACCGCCATGACCGGCGTCAATGGCGATCACCACCTTGCGCTCGCCATTCAGCATCGCGGCGGCGGCGCGGGTGGATGCCATGCCGCTCTGCGTGGGCTTGAGCGACGACTTGGCCGTGCCGCGGGACGCAACGACCGGCTCGGGAGCGGGCGATGGGGACGGCGGCGACGCTTCGGCGACCGGCGTCGGTGAGGAATTGCTGTCCTCGTCGCTGTCCCTGGCGGGCGCCGCGGGTTTGGACGAGGACTTGGTCGACGCCACCTCGTGACCCGGGTACAGATCGACCACCAGGCGATAGCCGTATTCGGCCTGCGGGCTGAGCACGAAGCTCTTGACCGTGCTGGCCGGGTCGACCTTCGCGGTCAGCCGGGCGCCACTGCCCTGCCGGGCGCCGCTCAGCCCCTTGTACAGGCCTTGTGCGGCGGGCGAGTTGAAGCTGCTGCTGATGGAACTGCCGTCCAGGTCGATGGTGACCTGGTCGCCGTCCTGCTTGATCTTGTAGGTGACCGGGCCGGAAACATCCAGCACCACGCGGGTGTATTCGGGGCCCGCCCAGACGCGCGCGGACTTCACGTCGGCGGCTTTCGCCACGCAAAAAGACGCCAGGGCCAACAAGGCCACTGCGCCGAGCCGAGCAGGATGCGTCCTATATCCCTTCATGGAGCGGAATTGAAGCCCAGAGCATCGCCGAAAGCAAGAGGTTTTCCCTTGAATATCCATGACCTGCAAGAGTTTCGTCAGATGGCCTCCAGCTATCGGCTGCAACCCACGCAAACTGAAGGCTTCCGTTGAACGGCGAAGCCTGTGGAAAAATCTCAACGACTGCAGATACTTAGGTGCGGCCTGGACTTGAAGCGAGCCGGGCGACGACCTGACTGCCTCGTCCGGTACGAGGCTCCATCGACGCCTTGCGGCCCACCCCGGCATAACCGAGGTGGACGATCAGGTCAGGCGATGGCAGGGCGCCAGCCCCCCGTTCGGGCCACTCCACCAACACCAGCGCCGCAGGATCGGACAAGGCGTCGAGACCCAGCCATTCCAGTTCGCCGGGATCGGCGATGCGGTACAGATCGAGATGCCAGGCCGGCCGCCCCCGTGCCCGATAGGATTCGACCAGGCTGTAGGTCGGGCTCTTGATCCGCTCGCCAACGCCCAGGGCGCCCAGCAAGGCCCGGGCGAAACTGGTCTTGCCTGCGCCGAGGTCACCGTGCAGATAGACGACGAGGCCGGTTTCGAGCGCGCCCGCCATGCGCGTGGCCAAGGCGGCAGTCGCTGCTTCGTCGGGGAGGTCCCAGCTGCTGTATCCCGTCATGATTCCCGTCCGTTGAGCAGCAGCCTCAGAGGTTCCAGCAGGTCGCTGGCGATCAGGCCGCGCTCGCCATGATGCCGTGCCGCGAGATCCCCGGCGCGGGCATGCAGGCCGACGCCGAGGCAGGCCGCCTGCCAGGCGTCGCACCCCTGGGCCAGGAGTGCCGCCACGATGCCGGTGAGCAGATCGCCCATGCCACCGGATGCCATCCCGGGATTGCCCCAGGGACAGACCGCAACGCGGCCATCCTGGTCGGCGACCAGGCTGCCCGCCCCTTTGAGCACCGCCACGGCGCCATAGCGGCGGGCAAGCTCGCGTACGGCGGCGAAACGATCGGCCGCAATGGTCGCGGTATCGCAGCCAAGCAAACGTGCCGCCTCGCCGGGATGCGGCGTGAGCACCGTGCTCCCGGTGAAGGGCCGCGGCTCGCGCGCCAGCAGGTTCAGTCCATCGGCGTCGAGCACCGTCGACCTGCCGGCATCGAGCGCCGTCGTCCACAGGGCATGACCCCATGCACCCTGCCCAAGACCGGGCCCCACGGCGAGCACGGTGGCTCGCTGCATCAATTCTTCCAGCGCCTGCGGTCCATGGACTTCATGCGCCATCAACTCCGGTCGGGCCGCGTTGAGGGCCACCAGATGCTCGCCGCGGGTCGCGATGCTCACCAGCCCCGCACCCGCGCGCAGGGCCGCTTCACCACAGAGACGGATGGCGCCCGCCGTACCGTGTTCGCCGCCGATCGCCAGCACGTGCCCGTTATCGCCCTTGTGTGCCTGCCGCGGGCGCGGTGGCAAGGTGACCGGCTGCATCAGCTCCGCATCCGCATGGAAGCCTTGCCATAGCGTTTCCGGCAGCCCCAGGGGATCCCAATGCACCTGCCCGACATGGCCCGGCGCAAAACCGGTGTAGAGACCGCGCTTGGCGGCAATGAAGGTGACCGTGGCGTCCGCGCGGATCGCCTCGCCCGGTACCGCGCCGGTGTCGGCATTCACGCCGGAAGGCACGTCCAGCGCCAGCAGCGGGCAACCCGTGGCGCGCATGCGCCGCACCAGCGTCGCGACCTCCGCACTGAGCGCGCGCTGCAATCCGGTGCCGAACAGCGCATCGACCAGCACGTCCGCCTCCGGCAACACGAGCTCGTCATGCCACGCGTGCACGACGCCGCCACTCGCCTCGAACTCGCGGCGGGCGCGTATCGCATCGTCACCGCGACTGTCGCCCAACGCGACGACCTCGGCGTGAAAGCCAGCTTCTCGCGCCAGCATCGCCAGCAGGAACCCATCGCCACCGTTGTTGCCAGGGCCGCAGCAGACGGCGATGCGCCGGGCCCGCGGCCAGTGGTGGCGCAGGCAGACCAACGCAGCCGCTGCGGCACGCTGCATCAGCTCGTAACCGGGAATGCCGAGTGTGTCGATGGCACGACGATCGAGTGCGCGCACCTGATCGACGGTGTAGAGCTCATGGCGGTGGGCGCTGGCGGTCATGCACGAATTATAGGCATGCGGTGCGAAGGCTCCACGCACCGAGCGCCTACAATAGGCATATGACCGCCGCCCCGACCACCTCCACCGACTACGCCGCCCTGGCGCGCGACATCAAGCGCTGGGCGCGCGAGCTGGGTTTTGCCGACGTCGGCATCGCCGGCACGGACCTCGGCGACGACGAGCTGCACCTCAAGCGCTGGCTTGATGCGGGCCATCACGGCGAGATGGATTACATGGCGCGCCACGGCGACAAGCGCAGCCGCCCCGGCGAACTGGAGCCGGGCACGGTGCGCGTGATCACCGTGCGCATGGACTATGTGCCGCCGGGCACGCGCAACGCGTGGAACGTGCTGGAAGACGCCGAAGCCGGTTACGTGGCGCGCTATGCGCTCGGTCGCGACTATCACAAGCTGATGCGCCATCGCCTGCAGAAACTGGCGACGCGCATCCACGACGCCATCGGTGACTTCGGTTATCGCGCCTTTGTCGATTCCGCTCCGGTGCTGGAGAAGGCGCTGGCCCGCAACGCAGGTCTCGGCTGGATCGGCAAGCACACGGTGCTGATCAACCGGCGCGCCGGCTCGTACTTTTTCCTTGGCGAGCTCTACACCGACCTGCCCTTGCCGATCGACGAGCCGGCCAGCGCGCATTGCGGCAGTTGCCGTCGCTGCATCGACATCTGCCCGACGCAGGCCATCATCGCGCCGTACAAACTCGACGCGCGTCGTTGCATTTCCTACCTCACCATCGAACTGCGCGGCAGCATTCCAGAGGAATTACGCGCACCGATGGGCAACCGCATCTTCGGCTGCGACGACTGCCAGCTCATCTGTCCCTGGAACAAGTTCGCACAGGACGCCACCGAACCCGACTTCGCGCCACGCCATCAACTGGACGGCGCGAAGCTGGTGGAGTTGTTCGCATGGAGCGAGCAGGCATTCCTGCAGCGCACGGAAGGCATGGCGATCCGCCGCACCGGTTACGAAGGCTGGTTGCGCAATATCGCGGTCGCGCTGGGCAACGCGCCCACCTCACCGGATGTGCTGGCATCGTTGCAGTCGCGCGCGAACGATGCTTCGCCCATCGTGCGCGAACACGTCGCGTGGGCGCTGGCCAGGCACAACGGCTAGGCCAGCACGCGCGGCTCCGGCTCAACGATCGTGCTTGGCCAGGGTAAGCCGGCGGTCGTGGATGGTTTCGAGCAGGACCTGGGTCGACAGGTCGAACGCCGAGATATTGGCGCCCTCGTTTTCCAGTGCCGGCAGGATCTGCCGCGCGATGGACTTGCCGAGCTCCACGCCCCACTGGTCGAACGCGTTGATGCCCCACAGGTGGCCGAGCATGAACACCTTGTGCTCGTAGAGCGCAATCAGCGCGCCGAGGCTTTCCGGCGTGAGCTGGTCGAGCAGGATCACGGTGCTGGGGCGATCGCCCGGGAAGGTGCGCTGCGCGGCCAGCACGCGACGCTCCTCGTCGCTGCCCTGCTTCGCCTCGGCCAGCGCTTCGTCGACGGTCTTACCCAGCGCCAGTGCCGCGGCCTGCGCGAGCAGGTTCGACAGCAGCGCGTCGTGGTTGGCGACGAGATGATGCGCCGGCTTCACCACGCCGATGAACTCCAGCGGCACCACATCGGTGCCCTGGTGCAACGACTGGAAATACGCATGCTGCGCATTGGTGCCCACGCTGCCCCACACCACCGGCGACGTGGATTGCGCGACCGGCTTGCCCTGCGGTGTCACCTGCTTGCCGAGGCTCTCCATTTCCAGCTGCTGAAGGTAGGACGTCAGGTCCATCAGCAGATCCGCGTAGGGCACCACGGCGCGACTGCCGCGCCCCTGCGCGTTGCGGTTCCACAGCTCCACGAGGCTCAGCAGCACGGGCAGGTTTTCCTGCCATGGCGCCGTGCGGAAATGGTCGTCGACCAGGGCCGCGCCTTTCAGCAGCGCATGGAAGTTGTAGCAACCGATCGCCAGCGCGAGCGAGAGACCCACCGCCGACCACAGCGAGAAACGGCCACCGACGAAATCCCACATCGGATAGACCTGCGCCGCCGGCACGCCCCACGCTTCGGCGGCGGCGACATTCGCGCTCACCGCCAGGAAATGGCGGGAAACGGCGGTTACTTCACCTTCGTAGGCGCGGCTGATCCAGTCGCGCATCACGTTGCCGTTGAGCAGCGTCTCCTGCGTGGTGAACGTCTTGGACACCATTACGATCAACGTGCGCTTGGGATCGAGCTGGTGCATCAGCTCGTACGCCGACTGGCCGTCGACATTGGTGAGGAAATGGCTGCGCAGGCCTGGCACGTGATACGGCGCCAGCGCGCGTTCGGCCAGGCGCGGGCCGAGATCGGAACCGCCAATGCCGATATTGACCACATCGGTAATGCCGGGCGCCACGCCGAAGGCCGAGGCGTCGCCCAGGCCGACCGCGTGCACCAGCGTATCGATGCGCTTGAGGGTCTCGGCGATTTCATCCAACGCTTCGCGCGGCGCCGGCGATGGCAATTTGGAGCCGCTCGCGCGCAGTGCGGTATGCAGTACCGCGCGATCTTCGGAGGTGTTGATCGGGGCGCCGGCGAACATCGCGTCGCGCGCTGCCTGCCAGCCGCTGGCCTCGATATGCGCACCGAGCGCATCCAATGCCGCGACATCCAGCTTCTGCCGGCTCAGATCCAGCAAAAGCGGACCGAGCCGGTGTCGCAGGCGTTTGCCGCGCGTGGCGTCCTTCAGCAATTCACGCAGGTGGGTGCGTGCGAGACGGTCGACGTGCTCTGCCAGGAAGGACGAACGTTGGTCGGGCGACATGGGGGCTCATGCTTGGCGGATGGGAACCCCGATCTTACGCAGCTTTCCGCGTCCCATGCCAGCAGATTGTTGCACCGCAACCATGCCCCGCCCGAAGCGGGGCGCGAGGTTTTACGCCGCAGCCATCTGCTTGGGGATGGAGCGATTGGTATGCGAGATGCGGTTGTCCGCGTCCACGTAGACCAGGGTCGGCTGGAACTGCTCGACCTCGGCCTCGGACAGCTGGGCGAACGCGGCGATGATCACCAGGTCGCCCGGCTGGGCGCGATGGGCGGCGCTGCCGTTGACCGAAATGATGCCGGAACCCTCTTCGGCACGCAGCGCGTAGGTCACGAAGCGCTTGCCGTTGTTGATGTTCCACGCATGGATCTGCTCGTACTCGCGGATGCCGGAGGCATCGAGCAGCAGGCCGTCGATCGCGATGGAGCCTTCGTAATGGAGCTCGGCATGGGTCACCGTCGCGCGGTGGATCTTGGCCTTGAGCATGTTCAGGTTCATGACTTCATTTCCGCAGGTACAGCCTGCCTAGCACGCCATTATCCGGCCGGGGAACGTCGCGCTGCAACATGGCCGGTCCGGCTCCGATATGGGGCCGCTCAGTCGAACGGCAAGTTGTCGATGAGGCGGGTGGTGCCCAGGCGGGCGGCGATGAGCGCCACCAGGCCCTCCTGCTCGCCATCGGCGGGCTCGGCGAGGTCCTCGATGCGGCGGATGGCGGCATAGTCGACCTCGAACCCGGCCCGGGCCAGCTTGGACGCGGCCGCCTGCTCCACCACCGTACGGGCGTGGCCCTTGGCGATGAGCTCGCGCATCTGCAGCAGGGTCGCGTGGATCTGTGGCGCCAGGGCGCGGTGCTCGGCCGACAGGTACTGGTTGCGCGAGCTGAGGGCCAGGCCGTCCTCGGCGCGCAGCGTCGGCGCCGCCATGATCTTCACCGGCAACGACAGGTCGCGCACCATCCGCTCGATCACCTTGAGCTGCTGGAAATCCTTCTGGCCGAATACGGCAAGGTCCGGCTGCACCAGATTGAACAGTTTGCACACGACCGTGGCCACGCCATCGAAATGACCGGGACGGTAGGCCCCTTCCAGCGTTTCGGTCAGCTGCGGAACGTGGATGCTCACGCTGCTGGCGGCGCCGAAGGGGTAGAGCGTGGTCACATCCGGCGCGAACAGCAGATCGCAGTCGTGCTCGGCGAGTCCGACCTGGTCCTGCACGAGCGTGCGCGGATAGCGCTCGAAATCCTCGTTTGGCCCGAACTGGGTGGGATTGACGAACACGCTCGCCACCACGCGATCGGCGCGGGCGCGAGCCAGCTTGATCAACGAATGATGGCCCGCGTGCAGGTTGCCCATGGTGGGCACGAAGCCCACGGTCTGGCCCTGGCCGCGCCAACCGCGGATCACGGCGCGTAGCGCCGCGGCGTCTTGCACTGTTTGCATGGATGCTCTGCTCTATGGCTTCAGTCGAAGCTGTGTTCCGCCGCCGGGAAGGCGCCGTTGCGCACGTCTTCGGCGTAGGCCGCGATCGCTGCGGCCACAGAATCGCGTCCTGCGAGGAAATCCTTGCTGAACTTCGGGCGCTTGCCCGGAGTGACGCCCAGCATGTCGTGCAGCACCAGCACCTGCCCGTCGCAATGCGGTCCGGCACCGATGCCGATGGTCGGGATGGAGACGGCGCGCGTGATGCGCTCGCCCAGCGAGGTCGGAATGCCCTCCAGTACCAGCAGCTCGGCACCGGCCGCCTCGACGGCCTCGGCCTGGGCCACGAGATGGTCGGCCGCGTCCTGCGCCCGTCCCTGGATGCGGAAGCCGCCGAACTTGTGCACGGATTGCGGCGTGAGGCCCAGGTGAGCACACACCGGGATGGCGCGTGCCACCAGGGCGGAAATCGCATCGAGGATATGCGGTGCGGCGCCTTCGATCTTCACCATGGCGGCACCGCCCTCGCCCACCAGTTGCGCGCCCGCTTCGAGTGCATGCCCGACGTCACGATCGGCCATGAACGGCAGGTCGGCGACCAGCAAGGTCGAGCCCAGGCCTCGGGCCACGATGCTGGTGTGATAGACCATGTGGTCCAGCGTCACGGGCAGTGTGCTCGCATGCCCCTGCACCACCATGCCCAGTGAATCACCCACCAAGGCTACGTCCACGCCGGCCATTTCCAGCTGGGCCGCGAAGCTGGCGTCGTAGACAGTCAGCATGACGATGCGGCGACCTTCCGCCTTCATGGCGCGCAGCGATGGCACGGTGACCGGCTTGCGCGTGGGGGCATTCGCTTTCTGTGCGTACACAGAGGTTCCTCAGGGCGGAAACAGACGCCGATTATCCCGTGTGGGACGTGAAGGGCTCAAGGCAACCGCTCGAGCCCCGTCGTATCAAGTGACGCCAGCAAGGCAGCAACGCGGCCCTGGCCGGCAAGCTCCAGATCCGGCGCCAGGTCGTTGAGCGGCATCAGCACGAAAGCGCGGTCGCGGATGCGCGGGTGCGGCAGGGTGAGCCGCTCATCCTGCAGGGCGACGCCGTCCATGTGCAGGATGTCGAGATCGAGCGTGCGCGGCCCCCAACGCTCGCCGTCGCGAACCCTGCCCGCCGCGCGCTCGATGGCCAGCAAGGCATCCAGCAACGCATGCGGCGGCAAGGTCGTGTCGACGCGTGCCACCGCGTTGATGAACGGCGGTTGCTCCAGCACGCCCCAGGGGGGCGTGAGATAGAGATGCGAGCGAGCGTCCAGGCGCGTGCCCGACAGATGCGCCAGGGCATCGAAGGCGCTCAGCACATGTCCGCGCGCATCGCCGAGGTTGCTGCCCAGCGCAATGTAGGCTTTCGTCACGCGTGGTCCGATTTGTTGCCCGACTTGCCGGCCGGCTTGCGGCGGCGACGCTTGCGAGGTTTCGCAGGAGCGACGCTCTCCGCGGGGGCGCCGGCGGAACTGCCCGCCAGTGCCGCCGCGAGGGTCTCATGCGGCAACTGCTGCGCATGCGCCCACCAGTCGCCGAGCTCCTTGACGGCCGGCGATTCGGCAGCGCGCAGCAGCAGGAAGTCGAAGGCCGCGCGGAAACGCGGGTGCGCCATCAGCCGGAACACGCGCTTGCGCTGCACCTGCTCGAAGCGAGGCTGCAACGCCCAGATTTCTTCCATGGTGAGGGTGAAGCGCCGCGGGATCGCCACGCGCTGGCATTGCTCGCCGATCACGTGGACCGCTGCCCGTTCCCATGCGGCATTGGGTTCCAGGCCCTTGGTGATCCAGGTATGCGCAAGATCGCGCACCTCGCCCCACAGCAGCACGGCGAACAGGAAGGCCGGCGTCACCGACTTGCCTTCCGCCACGCGCGCATCGGTGTTGGCGAGACCTTGCTCGACCAGCGCACGCAGTGCCTTGTCACCACGCTTGAGCGCGCGCGCCGTGGCCGGGAACATGAACTTCAGCAGCCCGGTCTGCTCAAGCATGCGGAAGCTCTTGAGGCCATGGCCGGCCAGGAACAGCTTGAGCGACTCGTCGAACAAACGCGCCGGCGCGGCGTCAGCCAGCAGCGGGCCGAGTTCGTCGAATGGCGCAGCCGCGGCGGCATCGATGCGGAAACCCAGCTTGGCGGCAAGGCGCACCGCGCGCAGCATGCGCACCGGGTCTTCGCGATAACGCGTGGCCGGATCACCGATCAGGTGCAGCACGCGATCTTCCACGTCCTGCATGCCGCCGACGTAATCGCGCACCGAGAAGTCACTGATGTCGTAGTAGAGGGCGTTGACGCGGAAGTCGCGACGAATGGCGTCCTCTTCAATCGTGCCCCACACGTTGTCGCGCACGATGCGGCCGTCGACGATGTGACGATCGCCCTCGCCTTCCTCCTCGCCGGTGCCGCGGAAGGTGGCGACCTCGATGATCTCCGGCCCGTACACGACATGCGCGAGGCGGAAGCGGCGACCGATCAGGCGTGAATTGCGAAAGAGCTTCTTCACCTCGTCCGGCGTGGCATTGGTGGCTACGTCGAAATCCTTGGGGTGTCCGCCCAACAACAGGTCGCGCACGGCGCCGCCCACCAGATAGGCCTGGTAGCCGGCCTCGTTGAGGCGATACAGCACGCGCAGCGCTGCCTTGCTGATGTTCTTGCGCGAGATCACATGCTGCTCGCGCGGAATGATGCGCAGTGCAGGCTTGGCGGTGGTCCTTGCGTCTTGACTCAAGCGGTTTGGATCCTTGCAGGCGCTGTGCGCCGTTCAAAGCGATCAATCGCGGCATCGCCGCATCCACGTCCCACCTTGCCTTCTATGGCTGGCGGGACCGTTTCGCGAAGGGGCCAAAGTCGGCCCCGGGCATTGCCGGGCGAAACAATTCCGTTATACTACCGCGCTCCGGTGCATTTCGCTCCCTTCGTCTAGTGGTCTAGGACACCGCCCTCTCAAGGCGGGAACACGAGTTCGAACCTCGTAGGGAGCGCCACTTCCGGCCTGGCACGGGCCGCAGCCCATCTGAACAGGCTCGCGACAGTATGACTTTTGTCGTCACCGACAACTGCATCAAGTGCAAGTACACCGATTGCGTCGAGGTTTGTCCGGTCGACGCCTTCCATGAAGGCCCCAACTTCCTCGTCATCAATCCCGACGAGTGCATCGACTGCACCTTGTGCGAGCCCGAGTGCCCGATCAACGCGATCTACCCCGAGGACGACGTGCCCGGTGGCCAGGAATCGTTCGTGGCGCTGAACGCGGAGCTGTCCAAGAGCTGGCCGGTGATCACCGAACGCAAGGACGCCCTGGCCGACGCCAAGGACTGGGAAAACAAGCCCGACAAGATCGGCCTGCTCGAACGCTGAGCCCCGCGCACGACGTCGCGCCAGTGCCGGCGCAACCGGCCAGCGCATAAAAAAGCCGCCTCGAGGGCGGCTTTTTCGTGGCTTTGCGAAGGACTCAACCGCCGCCGAGGCGCCCCTTGAGCGTATCGATGACCTTGGCCACCGCCGCCGCGTCGCCCTGCGCGCGCACTTCGCTCGCCTTCTCGCCGCTGCTGCTGATGGTCAGCTGGACCGGCTTAGGCGCAGCGCCCGGGGCATCAGCCGACTGCTTGGACTTGCCGTTGAACATGCTGCTGAAGAAGCCCTTCTTGCCACCGGTCTCGTCCGACGCCATCACGCTCAGCGAATAGGTGTGCGCATCGTCGTCGTGCGCGACCACCTGGCCGATGTCACCCTTTTCCAGCGTCTGGGCCACTCGGCGATAGGTGTTCTCGACGGTGTCGTTCAGCACGAAGCCGTCCGCGATCTGGCTGGCGCCCTGGCCCACGTGGGCAGTGGCACCGTTGGAGGTGGGGTTGTTGGCGCCCTGCTCCGGAATCACCAGCGCGGCGTTGCTGGACGGCGTGTCCAGGCCCGGCGGAATTTCGAGCGGCGATTCCTGTTTGGCGGTTTCCCAGGCCTTCTGCGAACGGAACATGCCGCAGCCGGAGAGCAACAGGGCAGACACGGCCAGCACCGGCAGGGCCACGACGAGCGGGGATTTCTTCATGTAAGCAGATTCCGTAGGAGTATCAGGTGCCCGAAACTTCAGGCCGCATTCGCCAAGGATGCCAGAGCCGCCACCGCTTCGCGAAGTCGCGCACGATCCGGCCCCTCTTCCAGTTCCACCAGGGGCAGACGCGGCGCCGCCAACCCCAGCCCGAGCGACGGCAGGCCCGCCTTCACCGCAATCGGATTCGGCGCGCAGTTGAGCGCCTGCACCAGCGGCTCCAGGACGGCATCGCAACGCTGCGCCTCGAGCCGGTCACCGGCCGTGGCCGCGTCGCACAACATGCGGAACGCACGAGGCGCCAGATTGGCTACCACCGAGATGGTGCCAGCGCCGCCCGCGAGCATGGCCTTGCAGGCCGTACCGTCATCGCCGGACAGATAGACGAAATCCGGGCGCGCAAGTTCCGCAGAGGCCCGAATGCGCTCATCGGTCGAAAGGGCCTCCTTGATACCGATGATGGCGGGATGGTCGCGGAGTTGGGCGGTTGTTTCAGGCAGCAGGTCGCAGGCGGTGCGGGTAGGCACGTTGTACAGCAGTACCGGCAGGCCGCCATGGTCGGCCACTTCCAGGAAATGGCGGCGCAGGCCTTCCTGCGTGGGGCGCACGTAATACGGCGCCACCACCAGCGCCGCGTCGGCGCCGAGCGACTTGGCGCGACGCGTCAGGGCCACCGTCTTGGCGGTGCCGGCGTCACCGGTACCGGCAATCACCGGAATGCGCTGTGCAACGCGCTCCACGGCGAACGCGAGCAGGCGATCGTATTCATCGTGCTCGAGCATGTGCGCCTCACCGGTGGAACCGGCGACGACCACGCCCTCCGTGCCGGCCGCGATCTGGAAGTCGAGCAGGCGCCCGAATGCCTCCAGATCGAGTGCGCCGTCCGCCGTGAAGGGCGTCACCAGGGCACAGATGCTTCCGCGAATGTTCAAGACCTGCTCCGGACAAAATCCAAGCCCTGCATATTACTTGCGGCTTTACAGGGGCGACAAGTAAGCTCGGAAGATCGATGTTTACCCCGCCACGGCGGGGGCTGCCACAGGTGGACCTCCTTGAATCGTTCCTCCACGCGCACGGGCAGCGACAACCAGCTGCTGATCCAGACGCTGACCCCTGCCCCGCGCACGCCGCTGCTCACGCTGGCCAAGCGGATCGCCGAGGCGGGCTGCAACCTGGCCGACGCGCGGGTCGCCACCATCGGCACCGACACGTCGTTGACCCTGCTCGCCACGGGCGCGTGGGACGCGGTGGCCAAGCTGGAATCCGCACTGACCAAGCTGGCGCGCGACGAAGATCTGCGCCTGGTGCACTACCGCACCGGTCCGCGCGAACAGCATTCGCACCTGCTGCCTTATCTGGTGGAAGTGATCTCGGCCGATCGCCCGGGCATCCTCGTGAAGATCATCGATTTCTTCGATCGGCGCGACATCGTGATCGAGCAGCTCAGTTCGCTGCGTTACCAGGCCATGCAAACGGGCGCGGACATGTTCCAGGCGCAGATCACCATCGGCATTCCCGCAGCGACGCACATCGCCGGGCTGCGCGACGATTTCCTGGAATTCTGCGACGGGTTGAACCTCGACGCGATCATGGATCCAGTGAAGTTCTGATCCACGCGGCCGTTGCGCGCGATGCCTTGAAAATCCGTTTTTGCGGGACAGGCATCGGGTTCTTGAGGATGCCCCCTGCCGGCATGCCATGCAAGGGGTTTCATTCGTCGTCGCACGCGCTAGTCTCTGTCTCCAGGCAGTACCGGAGAGCGCGCATGCAACGAGCGGGTCGAGCAGCACCGATCACAGGTCGCAAGCTTCCCGCCGGCACGTCTTTCCTCGCTGCCTGTCTTCCCCTCGATTCCAGCCATGCGTCGAAGCCGGCCCCGGCTTCGCAGGAGAACCCATGCCCGAAGTTGGCAAGAAAGCCCCCAAACTCAAAGGCCTTACCGGTGATGGCAACGAGCTGAAGCTCGACAGCCTCAAGGGCCAGTGGGTCGTGGTGTACTTCTATCCGAAGGACAGCACGCCCGGTTGCACCACTGAAGCGAAGGATTTTCGCGATCTGTACCCGAAGTTCCAGAAGCGCCACGCGCAGATCATCGGCGTCTCGCGCGACTCGGTGAAGTCCCATGCGAATTTCGCCACCAAGCAGGAGCTGCCGTTCCCGCTGGTCTCCGACCCCGACGAAAGCTGGTGCCAGGCCTTCGACGTGATCCACGAGAAGGTGCTGTATGGAAAACGTCACATGGGTGTCGTACGAAGTACCTTCCTGATCGATCCCGAAGGAAGGCTGGCCCAGGAATGGCGAAACGTGAAAGTCACCGGACACGCCCAAGCCGTGCTCGACGCCATCCCCGCCAAGTGATCGACGACCTAGCCTCCCGCCGCGTTTTCCATCGCCCACGGCGATCGGGAAACGCCGCGCACGGCACACCGGCCGGAACGGCCGGCTTCCCGCGGTGCACCCCGCGCCGCGGTTCCTTCACCTCGCACGCCCAAGAGGTTCCTTCCGTATGACCGGAAGCAAGCGCATCTACGCTCTCGACACCAACGTCCTGCTGCACGATCCGACCTCGCTGTTCCGCTTCGAGGAACACGACATCTTCATACCCATGACAGTGCTGGAGGAACTGGACGAAAAGAAGAAAGGCGCTTCGGAAGTCTCGCGCAACGGCCGCCAGGTCAGTCGTTTCCTCAACGAGTTGATCGTACGCGGCAACGGCCACGGCATCAGCAACGGGCTTGAGCTGATCAGTCCCGAAGGCGTCAACCTCAAGCGCGGCAAGGGCGTGGGCCGGCTGTACTTCCAGCAGCGCACGACCAACGGCCACGGCAAGGCGGACAACCTGATCCTGTCGGCGGTGATCGAGCTGCGCGACCAGAATCCGGAACGTTCGGTGGTGCTGGTCACCAAGGACATCAACCTGCGCATCAAGGCCAAGATCTACGGTATCGATGCGGAGGATTACGAGAACGATCGCGCGCTCGACGATTTCACCCTGCTCTACACGGGCTCGTCCGAACTCAGCGAAGACTTCTGGGACCACCACCCGGAGGTACAGTCGTGGAACGAGCGCGGCCGCACCTTCTACAAACTCGACCGCCGCGAAGACGAAGACTGGTATCCCAACCAGTGCCTGTTTCTGCCCGGCGACAACAGCGTGGAACTGCGCGTGCTGCACGTGGACGACAGCAAGGCCACGCTGGTGTTGCTGGACGACCACAGCCACGCGAACCACGCCGTATGGGGCATCGCCGCACGCAATCGCGAGCAGAATTTCGCGCTCAACGTGCTGATGGATCCGGACGTCGACTTCGTCACCCTGCTCGGCACCGCCGGCACCGGCAAGACGCTGCTGGCGCTCGCCGCCGGCCTCGCGCAAGTGATGGACCAGCAGCGTTATCGCGAGATCATCATGACGCGCGCGACCGTGCCGGTCGGCGAGGACATCGGCTTCCTGCCAGGCACCGAAGAAGAGAAGATGACGCCGTGGATGGGCGCACTCACCGACAACCTCGAAGTGCTCGCCAATCCCGAGGAAGGCGGCAGCTGGGGACGCCAGGCCACCAACGACCTGCTCGCTTCGCGCATCAAGATCCGCTCGCTCAACTTCATGCGGGGACGCACCTTCCTCTCGCGCTACCTGATCATCGACGAAGCGCAGAACCTCACGCCCAAGCAGATGAAGACGCTGATCACCCGCGCGGGCCCCGGCACCAAGATCGTGTGCCTGGGCAACGTGGAGCAGATCGACACGCCGTATCTCACGGAAACGACGTCGGGCCTGACGTACGCGGTGGATCGCTTCAAGCACTGGGAGCACTCGGCGCACATCACGCTGCGTCGCGGTGAGCGTTCGCGCCTGGCGGATTTCGCGTCGGAGGCCTTGTAGGGCCTATTCGATGTAGCTGTACGAGCCGACACCCAAAGGAGACAGCGCCATGGATTGGCGACGGCCTTGCGTATACATCTTGGCGAGCGGTCGCAATGGCACGCTCTACGTCGGTGTCACCAGCGATCTGGTCAAGCGTGTCTGGCAGCACCGTAACGAGGTGACCAAGGGCTTCACCTCGCAGCATCACGTCTACAACCTCGTATGGTATGAGCTGCATGAGACCATGGAATCAGCCATCCTCCGCGAAAAGCGACTCAAGGACTGGAAGCGAGTTTGGAAGTTGCGGCTGATTGAAGGTGAAAATCCCGAATGGGTCGACCTTTACCCAACGCTCACGTAACTGGATTCCGGCCTGCGCCGGAATGACGATCAAGAGCAAGGCTTCGTACTTGCCGTCATTCCGGCGCAGGCCGGAATCCAGTTACGACAGAGGCTGGTATTACGATAAGCCGCCACCGCCTTTGAACCGACGGAATCATGCCCCCCGCCACGCCCCCCATCGCCCTCACTATCGCCGGCTCCGATTCCGGAGGTGGTGCAGGCATCCAGGCCGACCTCAAGACCTTCCATGCGCGAGAAGTGCATGGACTGTCGGTGATCGCGGCGATCACTTCGCAAAACACCCGCGGCGTCACCGCGGTGCACACGGTGCCGCTGAAACACATCCGCAGCCAGATCGACGCGGTGTTCGATGACTTTCCCATCGGCGCGGTGAAGACCGGCATGCTCGGCAGCGCCTCCGTCACCCGACTGGTCGCAAAAGAGATGAGCACGCGCCAGCCGGCCTGGCTGGTGGTGGATCCGGTGATGATTTCCACCAGCGGCGCGCGCCTGCTCGATGAGGACGCCGTGGAAGCGATGGTCGAAGAGCTGATTCCGCTCGCGGATATCCTCACGCCCAACCTGCCCGAGGCCGAAGCCCTGCTCGGGCGCAAGCTGCGCAGCCCCAAGGATTACGACAAGGCCGGCGAGCTGCTGCTCGAACTCGGCGCGACGGCCGTGCTGCTCAAGGGTGGCCACGCCAGCGAACGGGAAGTGGTGGATCGTTACTACGACGCCAAGGGCACCATGGAATTGCGCCACCCGCGCCTGGCGATCGAAGGCCACGGCACGGGCTGCACCCTGGCCTCCGCCATCGCCGCGGAGCTGGCAAGGGGACACGCGCCACGCTCCGCCGTGCGGCGTGCCGTGGGCTATGTCCATCGCGCACTGGCTCGCAGCTACCGTCCGGGCGGCGGGCCCGTGCATGTACTTGGGCATTGAGCCCCGACTGAACCGTAGCTCAGGGCTCACGGCTGGCCTGGCGTTACACTAGGCACTTCGACCCTTGGCTGCGCCTTCGTCCATGATCCTCGCCCCGCGCCTCGTCCTGCTGATCCTGCTGCTGTTCTTCGTGCTCTGCGTGCTGCTCGTGCACCTGCGCGGGCGCGCCAAGCTGCGCTTCGACCGCCAACTGGTGGATCACTCGGCGGTGTTCGCGCCGTACAACCTGTTGATGTACGCGTTCTCGGCAGTGCCGGCCACGCCCATCCTCGATCGCCGCGGCTTCCCGCAGCTCGACCTGCTGCAGGCGAACTGGCAGGCCATCCGCGAAGAAGCCTTGCACCTGTTCGACGAGGGCTACATCCGCGCGGCGGAGAAGCACAACGACGCCAGCTTCAACAGTTTCTTCAAGCAGGGCTGGAAGCGCTTTTACCTGAAGTGGTACGGCGAGCCGCTGTCGTCCGCCGAGGCGCTTTGCCCCAAGACGGTGGAGCTGCTCAACGCGATTCCCAGCGTGAAGGCGGCGATGTTCGCGTTGCTGCCGCCGGGCAGCAAGCTCAACCCGCACCGTGACCCATTCGCCGGTTCGCTGCGCTACCACCTTGGCCTGATCACGCCGAACTCCGATGACTGCCGCATCTTCGTCGACGGCGAGATCCACAGCTGGGGCGACGGCAAGGACGTGGTGTTTGATGAAACCTACGTGCACTGGGCGGAAAACCGTACCGACCAGACCCGCGTGATCCTGTTCGCCGACGTGGAGCGCCCGCTGCGCACGCGCTTCATGAACGCGATCAACCACCGCGTCGGCGCCTTCATGGGCAAGATCACCGCCTCGCCCAACACCGAGTCGCCGGAAGAGAAGACCGGTTTCGTGAATCGCATGTTCGCGCTCAACCAGCGCAGCCGCGAGCGCAACCGCGCCTTCAAGAAGAAGCATCCGAAGCTGTTCCGCGTGGCCAAGTACATCGGCATGTTGCTGCTGATCTGGCTGATCTTCCTGGCGCCCTGGCCGCTGGTGCGCTGACGGTCACGAATCGCCACACTCGCGCGTCCTTGAGTGGAGTCTCCCGAGGAACCCTCCATGGACCATGCCACCGCTCTATTCCAGCAACACCGGCCCCGCCTGCTGGGGCTGGCTTATCGCATGCTCGGCACGCAGGCCGACGCCGAAGACGTGCTGCACGATGCCTGGCTGCGGTGGCACCAGCAGGATACGGAGACACTCGACGATGCCGAGGCCTGGCTGGTGACGGTCACCACGCGCATCGCGCTCGATCGCCTGCGTCGGGCGAAGACCGAGCGCGAGCACTACACAGGCCCCTGGCTGCCGGAACCGCTGATCGAAGACGTCGACCAGCCCGAAGCAGCGCTGGAGCGCGTGGAGAGCCTGAATCTTTCCTTCCTTGCCCTGCTCGAACGCCTCAGCCCGGAAGAACGCGCGGCATTCCTGCTCGTGCAGGTGTTCGATTACAGCCATGCCGAGGCGGCGCGCATGCTCGAGATCGCTGAAGACGCCTGTCGGCAGCGCGTGCATCGCGCCCGCCAGCGCCTGCGCGAGGGGCGCCCCCGTTTCACGCATGCGCCGGACGTACAGCGGCGTCTCCTGGAGAAGTTCCGCGACGCGCTGGAGCAGGCCAACGTGCCGGCGCTGCAGGCGCTGTTCGCGGCGGATGCCGTCCATCTCGCCGACGGCGGCGGCAAGGCCACGGCCACACTGCGCCCGCTGCATGGCGGCGATCGCCTGGTGCGTCTGTATTCGATCATCGCGCAGCGCTACCGCGATTTGCCCATCGTGCATCGCCTGCAGTGGATCAACGGGGCCCCTGCCCTGCTCACCTGGGTAGATGCCACGCTGGCGACGGTGGCATGGATCGAAACCGACGGCGAACGCATCACCAGCATCCACTCGCTGCGCAACCCCGAAAAACTCGCCCGCCTGGAAGCCGTCACGAATCCGCCGGCTGGTACGTCCTTGTCATGAGCGGCCAATGTGGCCGCATTCCAAGGAGTCCGCCATGTCCAAGCGCTTTTCCATCATGAAGTATCCCCAAGCCCTCAAGCCGCTGCTCGACTACGGTGTGGCATTGCATCAGTGCGGCCTGGAGGCCTCTCTGGTCGAACTCGTGCAGATGCGCGTGTCGCAAATCAACGGCTGCGCGTATTGCCTGGACATGCACAGCAAGGACGCACGTGCAGCTGGCGAGACCGAGCAGCGCCTCTACATGCTTGCCGGCTGGCGCGAAGCGTCCTCGATCTACAGCGAGCGCGAATGCGCGGCCTTTGCGTGGGCCGAAGCAGTGACGCGCCTCGACGCAAACGGCATACCCGACGAGGTTTACCAGCGCGCCCTCGCCGCCTTCAGCGAAGAAGAACTGCTGAACCTCACGCTGGGGGTCAATCTGATCAACACATGGAACCGCATCAACGTGTCCTTCCAGACACCGGGCGGCAGCTATCGCCCGGCGGTAAGGCACGCAGCCTGAAGCATAAAAAAAGCCCCTCGAACGAGGGGCTTTTTCATCCTGCCGGATCAGCGGTCAGGCGCGCACGCGCTTGACGATGGCGTCGCCGAAGGTGTCCGTGGTGCCCTTGCCGCCGATGTCCGGCGTAACGCTGTCACGATCGTTGGTCATCACGTCGCGAATGGCGTTGCGCACCTTGTCGCCCTTGTCGACCATGCCGAGGTGGTCGAGCATGTCGGCCGCGGCCAGCAGCAGCGCGCACGGGTTGGCGATGCCCTTGCCGGCGATGTCCGGCGCGGAGCCGTGCACCGCTTCGAAGATCGCCGCTTCGGTACCGATGTTGTCACCCGGGGCCAGGCCCAGGCCGCCGACGAGGCCGGCACACAGGTCCGAAAGGATGTCGCCGAACAGGTTGGTGGTGACGATGACGTCGAACTGTTCCGGCTTCATCACCAGCTGCATGCAGGCGTTGTCGACGATCATCTCGTTGAACTCGATCTGCGGGTATTCCTTAGCGATCTCGCGCGCCACGTTGAGGAACAGGCCCGACGCAGTCTTGATGATGTTGGCCTTGTGCACGGCCGTGACCTTCTTGCGGCCCTTCTTCACGGCCAGTTCGAAGGCATAGCGCACGATGCGGCTGGAGCCCTTGCGGGTATTGCGCACCATCGAGATCGCGGTCTCGCCGTCTTCCGACAGGGTCTGGCCCTCGGAAAGGTACGCACCTTCGGTGTTCTCGCGCACCGTGATGATGTCGATGTTCTCGAAGCGCGACTTGGTGCCCGGGAAGCTGATCGCCGGACGCACGTTGGCGTACAGGTCGAAGTGGCGGCGCAGGGTGACGTTGATCGAGGTGAAGCCACCGCCCACTGGCGTGGTCAGCGGGCCCTTCAGTGCCACCTTGTGCTTGGCGATGGCGTCGAGCGTCGGCTGCGGCAGGAGGTCACCGCTCTTCTCCAGCGCGACCATGCCGGCATCGACGAACTCGTAGGACAGACCGCAGTCCAGCGCATCGAGCACGCGCAGCGTGGCTTTCATGATCTCGGGGCCGATACCGTCGCCCGGAATCACGGCAATGGTCTTGCTCATGGGGACACTCCTTGGGATATGAGTCGTGCAACCCTGACACGGGGGAGATCAGGGCCATAAATCCCTTCAATTATCCCCCATGCGCCCGCGTGCGGCCATAGCGAAGGCCGCGGCAGCCGTTGCAAATCCTCGCATGCAGCATTGAATAAACTCGCACGCGTCAACGGAGCGGCAAGGAGCCCGCCACTCCGCGTGTGTCCAAGGGGCTCAGCCGTGGCTGGCGCAGTCCGCCCCGGCAGCCCCGCCGGATTCGAGCTGGTCGAGGAAATCCACGGCGCGGCGCAAGTGCGGGATCACGATGGACCCCCCCACCACCAGGCCGACACTGAAGGTCTCGAAAAACTCTTCGCGCGTCACGCCGGCCTCCTTGCACTGGGCGACGTGGTAGCTGATGCAGTCATCGCAGCGCAGCACCATCGAGGCCACCAGGCCCAGCAGCTCCTTGGTCTTCACGTCCAGGGCGCCGGGCTTGTAGGTCTGCGTGTCCAGCGCGAAGAAGCGCCTGACGACCTGGTTGTCCTCCGAGAGGATGCGCTCGTTCATGCGCTGGCGGAACGCGGTGAATTCCGCGACGCGATCCTTGCCGGCCTGCTCGTCGGACTTGCTCATGCGGTGGTCTCCAGCAGCTGGGCGAGCTTGCCGTTGCGATCGGCCGCGGCGAGATCGTCGAAACCGCCCACGTGGTGACCGTTGATGAAGATCTGCGGCACCGTGCGACGGCCGCCGCTGCGCGCCAGCATGATCTCGCGCTGCGCGGGATCGCTATCGACGCGCACTTCCGTCCACTCCAGTCCCTTGGACTTGAGCAGGTTCTTGGCGGACACGCAGTAAGGGCACACTGCGGTGGAATAGACCTCGATCTTGGGCACGACAAACTCCGAAACCGAAAATTAATACGACTGTTTGAAGATGGGGCTGGCCACCCGGCTAAACAAGCCAATGGATGCTGAACTGACGCCTTCAGCGGGTGTCCCACAATGGTATTGTCGCTGACCTATGCGAATGGCACCACGCCCCGCCTTCAAAGCCCCAGGACCCGTTGCCGTCCATGCACCAGACCACCGGCGCATGGTCGATCCAAGGACAGCAGAACGCATGCCGACACCGTTTTCCGGGGCAGGACGCCCATGAACCGCCTTTCGCTCTCCCGCCTGGCGACGGCGTTGCTTTGCGCCGGACTGACGTTCAGCGCACAGGCGCAGGATCGCGACGTGCGCCTGCCCGACCTCGGCAGTTCAGCCAATGCGCTGATCTCCCCGCAGGAGGCCCAGGATTACGGCGCCGCCATGCTGCGCCAGATGCGCTCGCTCGACATGGTGCTGGACGACGCCCTGCTCGACGACTACATCAACGACCTGGGCTATCGCCTGGTGTCCGGCAGCGAGAAGCCCAAGGATCATTTCCATTTCTTCATCGCGAAGGAAAACATCATCAACGCGTTCGCCGCGCCGGGCGGCTATATCGCGGTGAATTCGGGCCTGATCGTTCTCACCAACAACGAGAGCGAACTGGCCGGCGTGATCGCCCACGAAATCGGCCACATCACGCAGAACCACCTGCAACGCGCGTTCGAAGCATCGAAGAAGGACACGCCACTGATGGCGCTGGTACTGCTGGGCGCCATCGCCGCGGGTGCGGGCGCCGGTGCGGGCGATGCGGCCGGCGCCATCCTGATGGGCGGCCAGGGCCTGCTGATGCAACGCCAGATCAACTTCACCCGCAAGGACGAAATCGAAGCCGACCGCGCGGGCATCCAGACACTGGCCAACGCCGGTTACGACCCGGCGGCCATGGCCTCGTTCTTCGGCCGCATGGAAGACACGCTGCGCGTAGGCACCGGCGGCGACCTGGGCGATACGCCGGCGCTGCTGCAGGACCACCCCGTCACCATGGACCGCATCAGCGACGCCAAGGCGCGCGCCGGCACCCTGGCGGCACGCCAGAAGCAGCGTCCCAACGGCTCGACGCTGGACAAGACGCACTGGGAAAAGACAACGGCGCCCATCGCCTTCGTGAAGGATCCGACGTCGCTCATCAATCGCGACACGGACGGCGTGGACAACTTCCTGCTGATGCGCGAGCGCGTCCGCGTGCTGTCCAACGATCCGGGCCAGATGACGTCGTACTACGCCTCCAGCCTGAAGAACGACCACAATTTCGACGTTCCTTCCAACCGCTACGGCTATGCACTCGCACTGATACGCAGCAACAACGGCAACAAGGCCGCGGAAGAGCTGCAGCCGCTGCTGACGGCCCATCCGGGCAACCAGGTGCTGCGCCTGGCCATGGCCGACGCCAAGCTGCAGGCGGGGCGCCGCGCAGAAGCGCTCGGCATCTACGCCGATCTCAACCAGCAGTCACCGCGCAATCGTGCGATCGCGCTGGGCTATGCCAAGGCGCTGATCGAAGGAGGCAGCCAGGACGACAGCCGGCAGGCGGCCGCCATGCTGATGCCGATGCTGGACAACAACGACGAGCCCGAGCTCTACCGCACCTATGCGCGAGCCAGCGACAAGGCCGGCGACACGGTGCGGGCCGGCGAGGCCTATGCCGATGCCTCCTATCTGTCTGGCCGTCCGTTTGACGCCATGGAGCAGCTCAAGCGACTGCTGAAGCGCCCCGACCTCGACTACTACGCCCGGGCGCGCATCCAGGCGCGCATCAACGACCTCACGCCGCTGGTGATGGAACTGCGCAAGCGCAGGGTGCAGACGGACGACAACCCCGACGGGCGAAGCCAGCAGCCGCTGCAAAACGGTTCGGCGTGCCAGGGCCGCGTCTGTTTCAGCGCCAACGAAGCGCGCCGCTGAGCCATTTCGTGACGCCATGAGGCTGCCGTCACGTTGCGGCAACGTGAAATGTCATCGCGGCGTAACATTCCCCCGTTGCAATAATTGCGTCATAGGCCCCCACAGCGGACCCCACGCGTGCACAAACGCATCCTGATCGTCGAAGACGAAGCCTCGATCCGCGACATGGTCGCCTTTGCCCTCCGCAAGGCGGGCATGGACGCCATCCACGCCGCCGACGCCCGCGCTGCCCAGTTGGCCATTGCCGAACAGGTACCGGACCTGATCCTGCTCGACTGGATGCTGCCCGGCACCAGCGGCCTGGAACTGGCCCGCCGCCTGCGCAAGGAAGAGCTGAGCCGCGAAGTACCCATCATCATGCTCACCGCCCGCGGCGAGGAGATGGATCGCGTCAACGGACTGGAAGCCGGCGTGGACGATTACGTCGTCAAGCCGTTCTCCACCCGCGAACTGGTGGCGCGCATCAAGGCGGTGCTGCGCCGCAGCCAGGGCGACGATGGCTCGGGCATGGTCGAACTCGGCGGCCTGCGCATTGACGGTCCGGCGCACCGCGTGTTCGCCGGCGACGATGCGGTGACGATCGGGCCGACCGAATATCGCTTGTTGTACTTCTTCATGACGCATCCCGAGCGTGTCTACTCGCGCGCGCAGCTGCTCGACCACGTGTGGGGCGGCAGCGTGTACGTGGAAGAACGCACCGTGGACGTGCACATCCGCCGCCTGCGCAAGACGCTGGAACCATGGAAGCTCGACGACATGGTGCAGACCGTTCGTGGCGCGGGTTACCGTTTCTCCGCCAGCCCCTGAGGCGCCTGCGCCCGACAGCGCTATTGCGGGCAAGCAGGCTTTTGCCGATGCTGGCGCACCGCCAGCCCGGCATCGATGACTGACCGCCCATGCCTTACCTCTTCGACCGCTCGTGGAAGCTGCCGGCCGCACTGGTCGCCGGATGGCTCGTGGGCGGCGTTTTGGGCTGGCTTGCCGGAGGCCATGTGGCCACGGGCGTAGCGCTGGTCGCCATCGCGGAAATCGTCTTGCTTCTGACCCAAATCCGTCATCAAGCGCAGCACATGATGACGCAAAGTTCCACGGTGACCTCCCTTCAGCATGACCGTTTCATGACGCGCTCCCGCCGCATCGCCTCCAGTCTGCGCGACTTGCGCAGCGCCGCCGGCAGCCTGCCGGATGCGGTCGTCCTGCTCGACACCGAGCAGCACGTCCGCTGGTTCAACCATGCCGCCGAAGACCTGCTGGGCCTGCGCCGCCCGCAGGATCGCGGCGCGCATCTGGATGAACGCCTCAGCACGACGGAACTCGCCGGATGGCTGAAGGAAGGCGCGCGCGAGCCGCTCAACGACGTGGCGGCGCCGGGCCATCCCAATCGCCACATCAACGTCACGCTGCTGCCGTTCGGTCGTCGCCAGCGCCTGCTGCTTGCCCGCGACATCAGCCACCTCACGCGACTGGAACAGATCCGTCGCGACTTCGTGGCCAACGTATCGCACGAACTGCGCACGCCGCTCACGGTGATCCACGGCTATCTCGAACTGATCGATCCGGAAGACGTGCCGGAACTCGCACCGGTGCTCAGCGAAATGCGCGCGCAATCCAAGCGCATGGGACAGATCGTCGAAGACCTGCTCACCCTCTCTCGCCTGGAAACCCAGGACCACGTGCAGGACGAGCGCGTGCAGATGACGCCGCTGCTGGCCACCATCCGCAAGGAAGCCGAAGCGTTGAGCCAGGGCCGCCACCAGATCACGGTCGAGTCCACCGCCGAGTCGGATCTGCTCGGCTCGGTGAAGGATCTGCACAGTGCGTTCTCGAACCTGGTGAGCAACGCGGTTCGCTACACGCCCACCGGCGGCCGCATCACGGTGCGCTGGCGCCGCACGCCGGAAGGCGCGGTGTATTCGGTGAGCGATACCGGCTACGGCATTCCGGCGACGCATCTGGCACGCCTTACCGAACGCTTCTATCGCGTCTCGTCCAGTCGGTCGCGCGAAAGCGGCGGCACCGGCCTGGGCCTGTCCATCGTCAAGCATGTGTTGAACCTGCACCAGGCACGCCTGGACATCCAGAGCGAACCGGGCCAAGGGTCCACGTTCTCGTGCTGGTTCAGCCAGGAAAGGCTGCTGACGCCGGGCGGCACCGATCCGGATTGACGCTAGCCCGGGACGCCAGCTGAACGGCCGTCACAGTCCGCGGCACTGCGCCATGTAACAAAACGCCGCATCGGCCAGAATGTCGGGATGCGCCGCAAACCTGCCACTCCTTCGCCCGTTGCCGATCGTGCTGCCCCTGAGCTCTACCTCAGCCGTGAACTGGCGGCGCTCGAATTCAATTTCCGCGTGCTGGCCCAGGCACGCGACACGCGCATCCCGCTGCTGGAACGCCTGCGCTTCCTGAGCATCGTCGCCAACAACCTCGACGAATTCTTCGAGGTGCGCGTGGCCATGCTCAAGCACCATCACATGTTCGGCTCGGCCGCGCCGGGACCGGACGGCCTGTCGTCGGGCGATCTGCTGTCGCGCATCCGCAAGCGCGTGCTCGACCTGGTGACCCAGCAATACACCACCTGGCAAGAGGAATTGCGCCCCGCGCTGGATGCCGAGGGCATCCATTTCCTCACCCGGTCGCACTGGACCGAGCGCCAGAAGCGCTGGCTGCAGGGCTACTTCGAGAACGAAGTGATGCCGGTGCTTTCGCCGCTGGGCCTGGATCCGGCGCATCCCTTCCCGCGCATCCTCAACAAGACGCTCAACATCGCCGTCGTACTCAAGGGCCGCGATGCGTTCGGTCGCGAAGGGCACATGGCGCTGGTCCGCGCGCCGCGCTCGCTGCCACGCATCATCCGCCTGCCCGACGAGGTTTGCGACGGCGGCGTGCATTACATCTTCCTCGCCGAACTGCTGCAGGGATTCGTCGACCTGATGTTCCCCGGCTTCAAGGTGGCCGGCGCCTACCAGTTCCGCGTCACCCGCAACAGCGAGTTGATGGTGGAAGAGGCCGAAGTCGACAACCTCGCACGCGCACTGAGCGAGGAATTGCTGGGCCGCGGTTATGCGCGGCCGGTGCGGCTGGAAATCGGCAACGACTGCCCGAAGTCCATCGTCTCCATGCTCATCGCCAATTTCGAGCTGGAGGAAACGGACGTCTATCGTTGCGACGGCCCGGTCAACATCATCCGCGCCGGCACCATCTATGACGGACTGGATCGCCCGGAACTGAAGTTCCCGCGATTCATCCCGCAGTTGCCCGCGATATTCAACGACAGCCGCTGCAAGTTCGAAGTGCTGCGCCAGCGCGACGTGCTGCTGCACCATCCGTACGAATCCTTCGCCGCGGTGGTGGACCTGCTGCGCCAGGCCGCGCAGGACCCCGCCGTGCTCGCGATCAAGCAGACGCTCTACCGCGCCGGCGTGGACACGCCGCTGGTGGACCTGCTGGTGGAGGCCGCGCGCAACGGCAAGGACGTCACGGTGGTGATCGAGCTGCGCGCGCGTTTCGACGAAGAGGCCAACATTCGCCTTGCCACGCGCCTGCAGGAAGCCGGCGTGCAGGTGGTGTATGGCGTCGTGGGCTTCAAGACGCATGCCAAGATGCTGCTGATCGTGCGCCGCGAAGACGACAGCCTGCGCCGCTACGTGCATCTGTCGACCGGCAACTATCACCAGGCCAACAGCCGCACCTATACCGACATCGGCTTGATGACCGCGCATCCGGGCATCGGTGAAGACCTGCACAAGGTGTTCCAGCAGTTGTCGGGCCTGGGGCCGGTGATCGAGCTGCATCACCTGCTGCATTCGCCGTTCACGCTCTACCGCAATGTGCTGGAGAAGATCGAACGCGAGACGAACCATGCGCTGGCCGGCAAGCCCGCGCGCATCGTCGCCAAGCTCAACGCGTTGAACGAAGCGCACGTGATCCAGGCGCTCTATCGCGCATCGCAGGCCGGCGTGGAAATCGACCTGATCGTGCGCGGCGCGTGCACGCTGCGCCCTGGCCTGCCGGGCGTGTCGGAGCGCATCCGCGTGCGCTCGATCGTGGGACGCTTCCTCGAACACAGCCGCGTGTATTGGTTCGCCAACGACGGCGCGCCGGAGCTCTACTGCGGCAGCGCGGACTGGATGGAGCGCAACCTGATGCGCCGCATCGAGGTCGCCTTTCCCATCCTCGACCCGGCGCTGGCCAAGCGCGTGTACGACGAAACGCTGGCGAATTATCTTGCCGACAACGTCGACGCCTGGCTGCTGGACGGCAAGGGGCGCTACACGCGGGCCCAGGCCGGCGATGCCCCGCCGCACAGTGCCCAGCAGTGGCTGCTCGACAAGCTGGTGCCGGCCACGGCGTGAGTCACTGCGGCTTCGCGACAGCCTGCCAGCGTGAGAGAATCCACACCTTGCAGCCCGACGTGAGTCCCGCATGAGCCAAGGCGATCAGACCCCAATCAAGGACGGCGAACTGATCGCCGCCGTGGACATGGGATCCAACAGCTACCACATGGTGGTGGCGCGGGTGGAACACGGCGAACCCCGCGTGATCGATCGCCTGCGTGAAACGGTACGCATGGCCGCCGGCCTGCGCGCCGACGGCACCTTGGATGCGGAACATCGCGCCCGCGCGCTCAACTGCCTCGCCCGCTTCGGCCAACGCATCGCGGGCGTACCGTCGATCCGCGTGCGCGCGGTCGCCACCAATACGGTGCGCCGCCTGGCCTCGCCGCAATCGTTCCTGACGTCCGCCGAAACCGCGCTGGGACATCCGGTGGAAATCGTCTCCGGTCGTGAGGAAGGCCGCCTGATCTTCCTGGGCGCCTCGCACGACCTGCCCGCGTCGCGCGAAAGCCGGCTGGTCATCGACGTCGGCGGCGGCAGTACCGAATTCATCATCGGCCGCGGCTTCGCGCCGATGCATACGGAAAGCGTGCAGGCCGGTTGCATTGCTTCCACGCTGCGCTTCTTCCCGGGCGGCAAGCTCAATCGCAAGCGCTGGCAGCGCGCCAACAACGAGATCGGCGTGCTGCTGCAGCAGTTCGCGGAGGACTACCGCGAGTCCGGCTGGGTCGAGGCCTATGGTTCGTCCGGCACCGCCAAGGCCATCGGCTCGGTGGTGCAGGCCATGAAATTCTCCGACGACGGCATCACGCCGGCATCCCTCGCTGCCCTGCGCGACGCCCTGCTGAGCCAGGGACAGATCAGCGCGCTGAAGCTGCCAGGCCTCGCCGAGGATCGTGCGCCGGTGATCGCCGGCGGCGTGGTGATCTTCGAGGCCGCGTTCGAGGCGCTGGGCATCGAGCGCATGCGCGTCTGCGAAAGCTCGATGCGCGAAGGCCTGCTGTGGGACCTGATCGGCCGTGCCGGCGGTACCGATCCGCGCACGTCGAGCATCGATGCGCTCGCCAACCGTTACGGTGTGGATCGCGCCCAGGCACGCCGCGTGGAATCGACGGCGCTGATGTTCTTCGACCAGATCGCCCGCTCGTGGAAGCTCGACGGCGAGGCGCGCGAATGGTTGTCGTGGGCATCGCGCGTGCACGAGATCGGCCTGGCCATCGCTCATAGCCAGCACCATCACCATGGTGCCTACATCCTGCGCCACGCTGATCTGGCGGGTTTCTCCCGGCAGGAGCAACAGCTGCTCGCCGCCATCGTGGAGGCGCACCGCCGCAAACCGGACAAGGCCTCCTTCTCCGCCCTGCCGCAACGCTACCGGCAGCTCGCGCGCTACATCACCGCCCTGCTGCGCCTTGCCGTGCTGTTCCGTCGCGCGCGCCGCGCCGAATCGCTGCCGCAGATGCAGCTGGGCGCCACCAGCCACCGCATGCGCCTGCTGGTTCCGTCGTCGTGGCTGGAACAACACCCGCTCAGCGAAGCCGACCTGGAGCAGGAGCAGATACCGATGAACGAGCTGGGCCTGCTGCTGGAAGTCCATCCGTACTGAGCCTGACCGCACCCGCGCCTTCCGGGGCCCACTACGTCCCACCGCCGCGTATCATGTCCTGATGCCACACGTCGCCCAGCCCGCCATGACCCGAATCCTGCTCGCCGTCGCCCTGTTGATGTCGCCGCTCGCGCTCCAGGCCCAGGCCGCCAAGCCGGCCCCGGCGCCCGCCGCGCAACCGCATCCGGAAGTGGTGCTGCACACCTCACAGGGTGAAATCACCATCGAGCTCTATCCCGACAAGTCGCCCAAGAGCGTCGCCAACTTCCTGCAGTACGTACGCGACGGCTTCTACAGTGGCACCGTGTTCCACCGCGCCATCCAGGGTTATCTGGTGCAAGGGGGCCTGTATACGCGCGACCTGCAGCCCAAGCGCACGCGCTCGGCCATCGCAAGCGAGGCGGATAACGGTCTATCCAATCTGCGCGGCACCGTCGCCGTCGCACGCGGGGCGGACCCCAACTCGGGCACGGCGCAGTTCTTCTTCAATCTCGTCGACAACCGCCGCCTCGACTTCGTGGGCAACCAAAGCGGGCTGACTTGGGGCTACACCGTGTTCGGCAAGGTGGTCAAAGGCATGGACGTGGTCGACAAGATCGCCGCCCTGCCCACCCGTGGCCTGGGGCCGTTCGCCACCGACGTACCCAATCCACTGGTGGTGATCGACAGCGCCAACGTGGTCGGCGAGGCCGTCCCGGGCGACGAATCGAAACCGGCGGCGACCAAGCCGGGCACGGAGAAGGCCACACCGGCACCTGCCAAGTCCGCCGACAAGCCCAAGTCCAAGGGCTGAGGCGCCATGGCCACGCTGTTCATTGCCGACCTGCATCTGGACGACAGTCGTCCGCGCATCACCCACCTGTTCGAACAGTTCCTTGCCAGCGACGAAGTGCGCTCGGCCGATGCGCTCTACATCCTGGGCGATCTCGTCGAAGCGTGGATCGGCGATGACGACGACGCCGAACTGCCGGGCCGTATCGCGCTGGCCACCAAAACGCTGCGGGACGCCGGCGTACCGGTGTATTTCATGGTCGGCAATCGCGACTTCCTGCTCGGCAAGGAGTTCGCCGGACGCGCAGGCTTCACGTTGCTCCATGACGGCACGGTGCACGAGCTGTATGGACGCCCCACCCTGCTGATGCATGGCGACGTGCTCTGCACCGACGACATCGCCTACCAGACCGTCCGCAAGCAGGTACGCACGCCCGAATGGATGGCGCAGGTGCTGTCCATGCCACTGGAGGCGCGGCGCGCCTTCGCCGCCAAGGCACGCGAGGACAGTCGCGCACATACCGGCAGCACCATGGAAACCATCATGGACGTCAACGCCGACGCCGTCGCCGAGACGATGCGCAACGCGGGCGTGACGCGCCTGATCCATGGCCACACGCATCGTCCGGCCATCCATCGTTTCGATTTGGACGGCCAGCCGGCCGAACGCATCGTGCTGGGCGACTGGTATGAGCAGGGCTCGGTGTTGCGCGTCACCCCTGACGGCGCTGAACTGCGCGGCCTTGCGTTGCCCTGAAACCGGATTTCGCTGGCGCTAGGGTGCTCCGGTCACCAGCGTGAACGTATGGATGAAATGGAAGTCGGGACGCCGCAACGCATAAGCGGCATGCTGCGGGTCGCATAATCGCTCGAGTTCGGCGTAATCCTCTTCTGCCAGGTACGGCTTCAAACGCTCGCCCCAGGTCTGGCGGAAGATCGCTTCCTGCAGATAGGCCTCGGTGGCGGCATCGACCGGCGACAGGCGCTCGATGGCCACCGTTTGCGCGCGGATATCACCCAGGCCCGCTTTGCGCATGAGACCGACAAGCGCGCGTACCGCGGCAAGATCGCGCTCGTCCAGCGCGTAGCGGTCGCGGTAGTACTGCCGTACCGCCTCGTTCACGAGGCGCTCCAGCCGAAGGTCCCACGCAAAATACATGTCTGGCAGGAACGCGCTCTGTCCGAGCGCGATACGGCCCCCATGCCGCAACAGCGACGCCATCCTGCGCAGCGCATCGGTGGCGTCGCGCAGGTGGTTGATGGTGTTCGCGCACCAGATGAAATCCAGGCTGTTCGCATGCAGCGGCAGTCGCGTGAGATCAGCCTGCAGCAGGCCGGTGGGGACGCCGTGCGATGCGGATGCAGCGATGTGGGGCGCCGAGAGATCCACGCCGAGCGCGAGCCCTTCGGGACCGACGATGTCCGCCAACCGCTGCAGCGTTTCGCCGGTGCCGCAGCCGGCATCGAGCACGTGCATGCCAGGCTTCACGCCCGCAACCTCCATGAGCGATTGCAGGTCGGGCCCGGCGAACGCGTTGAACAGCTGCAGCTTGCGCGCGTAGTCGCGCTGCGGATGATCGCCCAGTGGGCCAGCAGATGTCATGTCACCTCCGCACGGAAGAATCGCATCGCCATCATCGCGGTATGCGGCTGTTCTGGACAACATGGCGGCGTGCAAGATCGCTTCTTCGCCAGATATGCAAAAAACCGTTCGAGGCTTTGTCGACGACTCGGTTGCGTGGCGCGAGGGATTGTTCGGCCCATCCATGGGCCTCACCCCTCCGCGCTTGCGCGCTCCGGGGCCAGCATTCGGCTGTCCAACAAGTTCCTGACAAATTTGTCGAACGGAGGCTTCGTCCACACACCTCTCTCCGCCAGATACGCAAAAAGCCCCGGGTGAGGCTTTGTTGAACGACGCGATTGCGTGGGGCGAGGGATTGTTCGGCCCATCCGTGGGGCCTCACCCCTTCGCGCTTGCGCGCTCCGGGGCCAGCCTGCGGCTGTCCAAATTTGTTCCTGACAAATTTGTCGAACGGAGTGTTCGTCCACACCTCTCTCTCCGCCAGATACGCAAAAAGCCCCTCGCGGGGCTTTTTGCGTATCTGGCGGAGAGAGAGGGATTCGAACCCTCGATAAGGCTTTTGACCCTATACTCCCTTAGCAGGGGAGCCCCTTCGGCCTCTCGGGCATCTCTCCGAATTTTGTCCGCATCACTGCGGAGCCGGCAAGGATACTAACCGGCGCGCTCTAGGTAAAGCTTTTATCGCCTGTCAGTGTTCGCCAGTTTCGCCGGAAGCATCCGGCTCGTGCTCGTTCTTGATCCGCTGATAGATCTCTTCACGATGCACCGCGACGTTCTTGGGGGCATTGATGCCAATGCGCACCTGGTTGCCCTTCACGCCCAGAACGGTAACGGTCACCTCGTCACCGATCATCAAGGTTTCACCGACCCTGCGGGTCAGAATCAACATGTTTGCCACTCCATGAATACTTTGGTCATAGGCCAACAGACGGCTCTGCCTCACCCCTGAGCTTTCACCGTCTGGACAGTTCGACGATCGTACCGCCGAAGGCCCTACCGCCTTCCCCGGTTCACAGACTCAGCATCCCCTGTGATGCCATGTCGGTCGACACCGTCGCAACCAGCGGTGTCGGCAGTTTTGATACTAGCCGAGCGTCCGCGGACAGCGCAATGCGTAAACGGGAACGGAGTCTGAGCGATAGCTTCGCTTCAGGAAGCCAGGCGCTCACCGATCCAGCCTGCCAGGCCGTTCAGGATGCGCGGCAAGTCAGCGCTGTCGTTGCCACCGCCCTGGGCCATGTCGGGACGACCACCGCCCTTGCCGTCGATCTGGCTGGCCACGTGGGACACCACGTCGCCGGCCTTGACGCGGCCGAGCGCCTTGCCGCCCACGCCCGCGACCAGCGACACGCGCCCGTCGGCCGCGCCGGCCAGCAGGATCACGCAATCGGCCAGCTGCTGCTTGAGCTGGTCCATGCTGTCGCGCAAGGCTTTCGCATCCAGGCCTTCCAGGCGCGCGGCGATGACCTTGATGCCGCCGATATCCTGCGCAGAGGAAGCAAGGTCGGCCGTCGCCGAACCCGCCGCCTTCGCGCGCAAGGATTCCAGCTCGCGCTCGAGCTTCTTCTGTTTGTCGAAGAGCTGGCGCAGTTTCTCCACGGCGTCGTCACCGGACGACGACAGCAGCTGTGAGAACTCGCCGAGACGGCGCTCTTCATCGGCCACGTAAGCCAATGCGCCGGCGCCCGTCACCGCTTCGATACGACGCACGCCCGAGGCCACGCCGGCCTCGGCGACGATCTTGAACAGGCCGATGTCGCCGGTGCGACCCACGTGGGTGCCGCCGCACAGCTCGGTGGAGAAATCGCCCATCTTCAGCACGCGCACTTCGTCGCCGTACTTTTCGCCGAACAAGGCCATGGCGCCGAAATCGATGGCTTCGTTGTAACCCATGTGATGCACTTCGGCGGCATCGTTGCGGCGCACCTCGGCGTTCACCAAGGTTTCGATCTCGCGCAATTCTTCCGCGCTCATTGGCTTGAAATGCGAGAAGTCGAAGCGTAGGCGCTCCGGCGCGACCAGCGAGCCCTTCTGCGTGACGTGTTCGCCCAACACCTTGCGCAGCGCGGCGTGCAGCAGGTGCGTGGCGGAATGGTTGAGCACGATGGCCTGGCGACGCGTGCCGTCGACATTCGCATCGACCACGTCGCCCACGCGCAGGGCGTGCTTGCCACTCCAGCGGCCCGCGTGACCAAAGAACACGCCGCCCATCTTGAGCGTGTCGCCCACCGCGAACGCGCCCGACGCGTTCATCAGTGAACCGGTGTCACCCACCTGGCCGCCCGACTCGGCGTAGAACGGCGTGCGATCGAGAATGACCAGGCCGTCTTCACCCTCGTCCAGCGCATCGAACTGCTTGCCGCCACGCACGATGCCGACGACCTTGCTGCCCTGGCTGGTCAACGCCTCGTAGCCGAGGAAATGCGTGGGCGACAGCTGGCTCGCCAGTTCGGCCGGCATCTGGCCCTTGGCCTCGAACTTGCCGCCTTCGCGGCTGCGCTCCTGTTGCTCCCTCATGGACTGCTCGAAGCCGTCCATGTCGACCGTGAGGCCGCGTTCGCGCGCGATGTCGGCGGTGAGATCGATCGGGAAGCCGTAGGTGTCGTACAGGCGGAACGCATCGGCGCCCGGAATCGTGCCGTTGGCCTTGGCGGCGACGGCATCGAACAGGCGCATGCCGTTCTCCAGCGTCTCGCCGAAGCGACGCTCCTCGGTGCGCAGCGCGTCTTCGACGAAGCCCTGCTTCTGCGCGAGCTCCGGATAGGCCTCGCCCATTTCCTCGACCAGCGGCTGCACCATCTTCCAGAAGAAATCGCCGCGCACGCCCAGCATCCAGCCGTGGCGCAGCGCGCGACGGATGATGCGGCGGAGCACGTAGCCGCGACCTTCGTTGGACGGCAGCACGCCGTCGACGATGAGGAAGGAGCAGGCACGGATGTGGTCTGCGATCACGCGCAGCGACTTGTTGGCGAGATCCTTGGTGTTCGTGAGTTGCGAGGCGACCTTGATCAGGTGCTGGAACAGGTCGATCTCGTAGTTGGAATGCACGTGCTGGAGCACGGCGGCCAAGCGCTCCAGGCCCATGCCGGTGTCCACGCACGGCGCCGGCAGCGGCGACAGCGTGCCGTCGGGCGTCGCGGTTGAACTGCATGAACACGAGGTTCCAGATTTCGATGTAGCGGTCGCCGTCTTCTTCCGGCGAACCCGGCGGGCCGCCGCCGACGCCCGGGCCGTGGTCGTAGAAGATCTCGGTGCACGGGCCGCACGGGCCGGTGTCGGCCATCTGCCAGAAATTGTCGGACGCGTACGGCGCGCCCTTGTTGTCGCCGATGCGGATGATGCGCTCGGCCGGCACGCCGACTTCCTTCTCCCAGATGTCGTAGGCCTCGTCGTCGGTGTGATAGACGGTGACCCACAGCTTGTCCTTCGGCAGCATGAGGACGTGGTCAGCAGCTCCCACGCATAAGCGATCGCGTCGCGCTTGAAGTAGTCGCCGAACGAGAAGTTGCCGAGCATCTCGAAGAACGTGTGGTGGCGCGCGGTGTAGCCGACGTTGTCCAGGTCGTTGTGCTTGCCGCCCGCGCGCACGCAGCGCTGCACGTCGGCCGCGCGCACGTACGGCAGCTTCTCGCTGCCCAGGAACACGTTCTTGAACTGCACCATGCCCGAGTTGGTGAACAGCAGCGTGGGATCGCTGGCCGGCACCAGGGAGCTGGACGGCACGATGGTGTGCCCTTTGGAGCGGAAATAGTCGAGGAAGGTCGAGCGGATTTCGGCAGTTTTCATGCGGCTGGGGAGGACCTGGCGGATAGGTCACGCCCGCGGAACGGCGCCGAAACGCCGCTTACCCGCCCCAAGTCGCGGGGAGGTCAGGCTTCATCGTCGGCTGCGTCGTCCACGTCGGCGTGGGTAACACTCCGTACTGTGGCGGCGGGAAAGCCTCGACGCAAGAGAAATTGCGCCCGGCGGGCCCTTTCTTCGCGATCTGGCGCCGATCCGGTGCCAAAACGCCGCCTCAGCTGGGCCAGCGCGTTGGCGTCCCAGTCCACCTCGGCGTCATCCAGCACGGCGCGGATCCTGGCATCGGACAGGCCGTGGCTTTTGAGCTCAGCCCGCAGGCGCATCGGCCCGTAGCCTTGCGCCGCACGGCTGCGCACCAGCATCTCGGCGAAGCGGTCGTCGTCCTGGTAGTGCTGCTCGCCAAGGCGATCGAGCGCCGCGCCAGCCTCTTCGCTCTCGTAGCCCTTCTGCCGGAGCTTGAGTTTCAGCTCGCGCCGCGAATGCTCGCGCCGCGCAAGCAAGCCCAGCGCCTTGTTGTAGGCACTGGGCTTGTCGGTCTTGTCGTCACGGTCGCGCGCCATAGCCCTAGCAGCGGAAGTCGATGAGGCCGAAGTACAACGCGCCGATGACGCCAAGGACGGCGCCCAGCACCAACCCCACGGCGACCACGATGATCGTCAGCGCCGCCTTCCGACCCGAGGCCCGGGATGGCTGCAGCGCGTCGGCGACGTGGATAGCCATGGCGAGGTCAGCCTGCGCGTGGACGGGCCGCGATGCGGGCCTGGATCTCGGCGCCCAGATCATCCACCGGCTGGCCCACGTCCAGCACGACCTTCCTGATGGCCCGCGCATCGAGACCGCCGGGGCGCGATGCCTCGGCCAGGGCCCAGGTGCGGGCTGCGCGACGACCGCTGCGGCAATAGAGCAGCACGGGCCGGGGCTCGCTTGCCAGCGCCTTCTGCAAGGCGTTGACGGCACCGTCGGGAATGGCGCCATGCGGCACCGGGACGTAGCTGAAGGCCAATCCGGCGCGACCTGCGGCATCCGCCATATCGCTCGACGAAGGCTGCGCCGCCACTTCGCCGTCCGGACGCAGATCCACCACGGTGGCGAAACGCTGCTGCCGCAACAGCGCCAATTGCGGCGGGCCGATCTGCTCGGAAACCCATACGCCGTCGGCCAGCGGTTTCATCGATATGGCCTGCGAAAGCGGAGGATGGGCAAAGCGTTGGTACGCCGCCCACCCCATGACGGCGGCGGCGCCCGCCAGAACGGCGATGAAGAAGCTTCCCTTCAGTCCCGGCATGGCGCCTCCGTTGCGTCGATCAGGCCTCTTCCGTTTCCACCGCCGGCAGCGGCGAGTTGCCATTGCTCACCAGCAGGCGGGTGCGCAGCTCGGCGTCGATCTCGTTGGCGATGGCCGGATTGTCGCGCAGGAACTGGCGGACGTTTTCCTTGCCCTGGCCGATGCGGTCACCCTTGTAGCTGTACCAGGCGCCGGACTTGTCGATCAGGTTCTGCGCCACGCCCAGCTCGATGATTTCGCCTTCGCGCGAGGAACCCTCGCCGTAGAGGATCTCGAACTCGGCCTGGCGGAACGGCGGCGCCACCTTGTTCTTGACCACCTTGACGCGGGTCTCCGAACCGATGACTTCCTCGCCCTTCTTCACCGCGCCGATGCGGCGGATATCCAGGCGCACCGACGCGTAGAACTTCAACGCGTTGCCGCCGGTGGTGGTTTCCGGGTTGCCGAACATCACGCCGATCTTCATGCGGATCTGGTTGATGAAGATCACCAGGCAGTTCGTCTTCTTGATCGTGCCGGTGAGCTTGCGCAGCGCCTGGCACATCAGGCGCGCCTGCAGGCCGGCAGCGAGTCGCCCATTTCGCCTTCGATTTCGGCCTTCGGCACGAGCGCCGCGACCGAGTCGATCACGATCACGTCCACGGCGCCCGAGCGCACCAGCATGTCGGCGATTTCCAGCGCCTGTTCGCCGGTATCGGGCTGGGAGACCAGCAGGTCGTCCACGTTGACGCCCAGCTTGGCGGCGTAGGTCGGGTCCAGCGCGTGCTCGGCGTCGACGAAGGCCGCGGTGCCGCCGTTCTTCTGGCAGTTGGCGATGACCTGCAGGGTCAGCGTGGTCTTGCCCGAGGATTCCGGACCGTAGATTTCGACCACACGGCCGCGCGGCAGGCCGCCGACGCCCAGGGCAATGTCCAGGCCCAGCGAGCCGGTGGACACGGTGTCGATGGCGTCGTCGGTGCGATCACCCAGGCGCATGACGGCGCCCTTGCCAAACTGCTTTTCGATCTGGCCGAGGGCCGAGGTGAGCGCCTTGCGCTTGTTGTCATCCATCGTCTTGAATCCTGGGGTGGCAGTGAATGAAGGCATGATGCCCGCGTCTGGTCTCACGGGCTGCGATCTGTAGCTAAGAGCCTGTTCAATATCCCTGCATAGCTCGCGTTGACCATCTGCGCCCGCCAGGGTGTGGGGCCTGGCGCAGTGCCTGACTGGCTGTCAGGTCAAGCCGCTTACCGCTTGCCGGCGGGCGCAGATGGACAACCCTCCGGGCCGGGTCTGTTTGCCCGCACGCCGGCGTCATCACTCGGTTGTGTATCGACATACACGCCCTCGTTCTTCCTTGGCCTGCGAGCAAACAGCTCCCGGCGCGGGCTATGCAGGGATATTGAACAGGCTCCGAGTATCCCACACCGGTCAAGCCGGCCTGGAAAGGCATCGGGAATCAGTCCGTCAGCGCCTTGATGACGCCCTTGAGGGCCGCCGCCACCGTTTGCCGGCGCACGGCCTCGCGGTCGCCGTCGAAATGGAACAGCTGGGCGTGGGCGTAGCCGCCGCGGCGCTTCCAACCGATCCAGACGGTGCCGACCGGTTTGTCCGCTGTACCACCGCTCGGCCCGGCGATGCCGGTCACGGCAACCGCCATACCCGCACCGAAACGCGCCAGTGCACCCGAAACCATTTCCAGCGCGGTCTCCTCGCTGACCGCGCCGGTGCGCTCCAGCGTGCGCGGATTGACGCCCAGCAGGGCTTCCTTGGCCTCATAGCTATAGGTGACCACGCCCGCATCGAACCAGGCGGAGCTGCCCGGCAGGTCGGTGAGCGTCTTGGCGATCCAGCCGCCCGTGCACGACTCGGCGGTGACCAACATGAGGCGCTGGCGCAGCGCGGAAGCTGCGATCTGCTCGGCCAGCTCCTTGAGCTCGGCATCGGTGGGAACGGACAACGTCATGGCAATTCCTGGGGACGGCGCAAGCCGCTCGTTCTACCCTGCCGGGGCGATCCCGCCAAGGGCCGCGCGCCCATGCGCCGCATGAAGCCTTCAGCTTCCCCAGATGGTTTCCGCGTAGCGGAGAAAATTCAGCCCGAGGATTTTCTCGATTCGCCCGGACGAATAGCCCTTCCGCTGCAGCAACTGCGCCAGCTTGTGGAATTGCTGCGGGCCACGCAGGTCGACCACGAAGGGATAGGTATCCGGACGCTCCCCCGCGGCGCTGATGCCGGCAGCCCTGCGCCGGGCGATTTCCTTGGCCAGGGTGGCCTGGTAGGCCGTGAGATCGTCGATCTGCGACACCGAGCCATCCGTGCCGATGCCTACATGGTCCTCGCCGCAGACCTGGACGGCGTGGTCGATGTGCGCCACCACGTCTTCCGCCTTGGCGTGGCCGGAGGCGTTGAGAAACGGCATGAAGTAGATGCCGACGAAACCGCCCCGCTCCGCCACCAGCCGCAATTCCGCATCGGTCTTGTTTCGCGGCAGATCGGTCACGGCGCGGCAACCGGTGTGGTTGATCGAAATCGGCGCCTTGGACACCCGCGCTGCTTCCAGGCAGGTCTGCTCGCCGCTGTGCGAAAGGTCGACCATCACGCGGCATTCGTTGAGCCGCGCCACCACCTCGCGACCGAACGGCGTGAGTCCGCGGTTCTCCGGCGCCATCGAACCATCGCCCAACTGGTTGGCCGGGTTGTAGGTGAGCTGGAACACGCGCACGCCGAGGTTGGCGAAGATGTCCACGCGCGTGGCGTCCTTGCCCATCATGGCGCCGTTCTGGAAGCCGTAGATCAGGCCGATCTTCTTCTCTGCCCTGGCGCGCCGGATGTCGCCGGCGGTCAGCACCTTCAGCAGGTCCTGCTCGTGCGCGCGTACCCTCGCATCGGTGGCGGCGATGTCGCGAACGCTGGCTTCGAACGGATCGTCGGGGCCGGACACATAGCCCAGCGTGATGTTCACCGCCGTCAGGCCGGATGCATGGGCCTCGGACAACACGCGCGGCGAGAATTCGGGCACCAGGCCGCCGCCGGAATCGCGGTTCGGATCGTCGAGGCCGCCGAGTGCATTGACGATGATTCCCGCATCCGCCGCATTCGCTGTCGGCACGGGCACGCTGCGCGCTTCCCACGGCAACATCGCCGCCGCAGCCGTCCAGGTCATGCCGGTGAGGAACTTCCGCCGATCATTCGTCGTCGTCATCGCCCATCTCTTCCTTCGTCACCGGTCGATAGTCGGTACGCGGATACACATGCCCGCGCTTCACCGTCATGCGGATGCTGCGGAGATTGCCTATGTCCTTCACGGGGTCGGCCGAGAGCACGGCGAAGTTCGCCAGCTTGCCCGCTGCAAGGGAACCCATGTCCTGCGCCTGGCCCGCGGCCTGCGCGCCGATCAGCGTGGCGGAACGGATCACCTGCAGCGGCGGCATGCCCACGTCGTGCGCGAGGAAGAAGATCTCGTCGTATACGGACGGCCAAACGTCCTTGACGCCGCCGTCGTCATCGGTGCCGGTCGAAATCGGCACGCCGGCTTGCCATGCCTGGCGCACGAGTCGCGTGGTGGTCGGCCCGGTGCAACGCAACGGCTTGCGATCGGGATGCGCCTTGCGCTCGGCGTCGTAATGCACGAACAGGCTGCCCGTCGCGTCCAGGATCGTGCCGTGCTTGAGCATGTCGCGATAGAGACCGGCGATGACCGGATCGTCGCCGGTCTTCGCCAGCAGTTCGTCGTGGAACGGCGTATGGTCCTCGTAGGATTTCAGCATCACCGGTTCCAGCTGATAGGCGAGATAGCACGCATGGCTGACCACATCGACACCAGCGTCGATGACATCGGCCGGGCGCGTCGGAAACACCGCGCTATGTGCCCACACCATGACGTGCTGCCGATGCGCTTCGGCGGTGATCGCCGCCACCCGGTCCGGCGGCAGATCCGCATAGACCTTGATCGCGGTGGCCGAGGTGCCACGCGCCAGCGTCACCGCTTCGCGCAGGTCGGTGTCCTTGTCGATGGCCTGCATCCACGGGCTCTTGCCGGGCGCCACGCCATAGCTCGCCGCTGCCACGCGCGGATCGGCGAAGAACGCCGGGCCGGCCATCACGGCGGCGTAGTAGATGTCGGGCGATGGAATTTCACCCGCCCGCGCCTCGCGCGCCAGCTCGCCGATCGAACGCAGGTCGTCCGCCATGTCGCGCACGGCCGTGACGCCCGCATAGAGGTTGCGCCGCAGGATGGCCTGCGCGCGTTTCGCATCCGGCGGCGTGGCCAGATGCACGTGGCTGTCGATCAGGCCCGGGATCACATAGCTGCCATGGAGGTCGACGGTGTGGACAGCCGTGTCCCCCGCGCTGGCGAGCGATCCATGCGGCCCGAGCGCCACGATCCGTTCGCCGCGAACCAGGATGTCCTGGTTGGGAATGGGCGCCGCACCCGTGCCGTCGATGACGGTGGCGCCGGCAAAGAGCGTCGCGATCTCGGCCGCCGGCTTGGACGACGCTCCTCCTGCGGAGAAAGCAGTGGAGGCGGACAGCGCCAAGGCCAGCGCCGCCATCCCGTGGAAGGCCGTTCGAAAGGGGCTATGCATGGCGGACGATCCTACACAGCGGATTCTCCGGCCCACAAGCCTTCGCGAATACGGCCTTGCGTACCCGCGGCACCGGGGAAATCGCGATGCGAGTACGCGGATGCTTCCCCGATCACGCCTGCCATGGATGCGTGCGGCCTGCCGCCGCGCAACGCACGGGCAGCGACCCGATCATCGCGACAAGGTGTCGATCAGCGCCTGCGTCAGTGGTTTCATGTAGTAGCTTCCCGCGGGAGTGGCCTGCACCTGCACGCCGTGGCTTGCCAGGGCCTCGGCCACGAGAGGTCCTACCGCGGCCACGACCGTGCGTGACAACGCATCCTTCAGCGACCCGAGCTGTGGATGTGCCTGCACCAGCCGCGACAGGCGCTCCACCTGCTGCAGGCTGGTGAATGCCATGGCGTCGATCACGCCCTGCCGCATGCGTTCGAGCATCGCCAGCACCTCCGCATCATCGGCGGCATCCGCGTATCGATAGGGCGCGACGGGCAGTGCATGCGCACCCGCCTCGGCGAGAAAGCACATCAACGGCTCATTGGGGTCGCTGCCGTACAACTGCACACCGATGCGCCTTCCATGTAGATCGAGCTGCGCAAGCGCGGCGATCACGCCCGGCGTCGTGGCCGGTTCGGCGACCAGCGACGGGCGCAGCCCGAGTTCGCGAAGCACCCTGCCCGGCTTGGGGCCACGGGCGATGATGCGCACCTCGGCCAGCCGCTCGACGAATCGCGCACGCCACGCCGGCCGGTGCTGTTCGAGGACGCCAAGCAGGCGGCGCAAGCCTTCGCCTGTCATGAGCACCAGATCGTCGCACGCGCACGCGTTGAAGGACGCCAGCCAGGCGAGCGAGGGCGCCGGATCGGGCGCGTCGCGGATATCCACCAAAGGACAACGCAGCACCTTGGCGCCACGGCGTTCAAGCAAGGCGGAGAACACATCCAGCTCCCGCGACTCGGGAACCGCGATGCACCGTCCGGCCAGTGGACCCGCGGGCTCGACCTGCTCGCTCATGAGCCATGGTCTCCGGGTGGCTCGCGCCTTCGCATCAGGCCACCTTCGCCGGCGGCAACGACACGGCATGCTCAGGTTCCGCGTACTGTTCGCCGGACCACGCATGCTCTGCGGCGAATGCCGCCACCTCGCCGATGATGAGCAGAGCGGGTGTGGTCACCGCATGTTGCCGGATGAGTCGTGGCAGCTCGTCCAGCGTGCCGGTGATCACTCGCTGCTGCGGCAGCGTACCGTTCTCGATGATCGCCACCGGCGTATCCGCCGCGCGGCCATGCGCCAGCAATTGCGCCGTCAGCGCCTCCGCCCGTTCCACGCCCATATAGATGGCCAATGTCTGGCGGGGCCGGGCGAGCATACGCGCATCCAGCGTATCGGTCGCATCCTTCCCATGCGCGGTGAGCAGGCAGATCGACTGCGCATGATCGCGATGCGTGAGCGGAATGCCGGCAAACGCGGCGCATGCAATGGCAGCCGTGATGCCCGGCACCACGTCGCAAGCGACGCCGTGGCGACGCAGGAAAGCAAGCTCCTCGCCGCCACGACCAAACACGAATGGATCGCCACCCTTCAGGCGCACCACGCGCCGGCCTTCGCGGGCATGGGCGAGCATCAGCCGATGGATCTGTTCCTGCGGCACCTGGCGACCACCACAGCGCTTGCCAACGTCGATGCGCTCGGCATCGCGTCGCGCCATGGCAAGGATCTCCGTACCCACCAGTTGGTCGTGCAGGATCACGTCCGCTTCGTTCAACACGCGCAACGCCTGCAAGGTGAGCAAGCCGGGATGCCCCGGGCCTGCGCCGACCAGGGTGACGGAGCCCGCTTGCGGCGCGGCCTGATCGCCATGCAATGCATCGAGCAGGATGCGCTCGGCCTGCTGCGGCTGCGCACGGCGCAGCAATGACAGCACCGGGCCATCGTGCAGCCAATCGTAGAACGCGCGTCGATCCGCAAGGTCGGCCCGCCTTCGCACGATGCGGTGGCGATGACGCTGCGCCAATGCCACCAAGGCGCCCAGCGCGTGGTCCAGCACCTGTTCCAGCGTCTCCCGCACACGACGCGCGAGCGCCGGTGCAGCGCCGGCCGTGGAAATGGCCACCACGAGGGGCGAGCGATCAACCACGGCAGGCACATGGAAGCGCGACAGTTCGGCATCATCCACCACGTTGACCAGGACGCGCCGCTGGTTCGCCGCGGCGGCCACCGCAGCATTGATGGAACGATCATCGGTGGCGGCTATCGCCAGCCACATGCCGTCGAGCCAGGTCGGCGCGAACTCGCTGCACCGCCAGGCGACGCGCCCCTCCTCGACCATGCGTGCGAGCCCTTCATCCAGTCGCGGAGCACCCACCGTCACCTGCGCATCGGCGCCAAGCAGGGCTTCCACCTTGCGGCGGGCGATGCTGCCGCCGCCGACGACCAGCACCGGCAGGCCCGCGAGGTCAGCGAAGAGTGGATAGAGCTTCATCGATGGTCTCCTGTTCGCCTTGCGTCATCTCAGGCATCCGTCTCCGCATGCGCCTCGGCGATCAGCCGCCGCAGTTCGGGAATGCACGACCCGCAATTGCCGCCTGCCCGCAGCGCCGCGGTGATGCCCGCGGGTGTGTCGAGTGCTTTCGCGCGGATGGCTTCGCTGATGGTGTTCCGTCCCACGCCGAAGCAGGAGCACACCACCGGGCCGGCATCGACGCTTCCGCCCGGCGGTTCGCCGGCCAGCAAGGCGATGCGGTCTTCATCGCGCAGCGCGTCGCGAGCGAACAGGCTGGCGAGCCAGTGTCGCGAAGGCAGATCCGGTCCCGGGGACAGCAGCACGCATGACTCGATGCGGCCGTCCTGCACATGCGCCGCGCGATAGACGCCGGTGCCGGGATCCTCGGATTCCACCCAGTCGACATCGGCCGCGTGCGCGCCGAGCCAGGCCTTGGCCCAGGCGCTGCAGTCCTTCGGTCGTTCGCGATGCGCGATTTCGTAGCGAACGAAGCGGTCCCCGCGGATCAATGTCCAGTAGCTGAGCTGCGACGCCGGGAGGAAACGACGGGCGAAGGCAAAGCCGTACCAGCGCACCGGGAACGGTTCCACCCGCACCGGCGTGTGCTTGAACTCCGGTTCGCCCGACACCGGATCGACCACCGGATTCACCAGGCCGCCCACCCGTGCGTCGGACGCGAACTGATCGTTCCAATGGATCGGTACGAACACGTTGCCCGGCAGCACGCCACCGCCGTGGCGGACTCGCGCCACCATCGCACCCCATGACGATTGCACGCGGGCGAGCTCACCTTCGCGCACGCCGCTGCGCAAGGCGTCGTGCGGATGCATGTCCACGTAGGGTTCGCTGATGTGCCCGGCGAGCCTCGGCGATTTGCCGGTGCGCGTCATCGTGTGCCACTGGTCGCGCACGCGGCCGGTGTTGAGCACCAGCGGATACTCGCGATCCGTCCCGTGCACGGGCAAGCGTGCGGTGGTGGCGATCAGCCTCGCGCGACCGTCCGCGTGGGCGAAGTGATGATCGGTGAACAATCGTTGCGTGCCTGTGCCGTCATCGTGCACTGGCCATTGCACCGGCCGCATCGCGTCATATTCCTGATGGTTCAGCGAGGCCAGCCCGCGCAGGTTCAACAGCCGTGTCGCGGCGGGTTGGCCGTCACGTCCGGGCGTATGGTTGCGGAATGCCGTCAGCCGCGCATGCTCGACGAAGATGTCGCGCGGACTGTCAAAGGCGAAACCCTGAGCAAATCCCAATCGCCGCGCCACGTCGCAGATGATCCGCCAGTCAGCCCTCGCTTCGCCGGGTGCGGGCAAGAACGGTCGCTGGCGCGATATGCGCCGCTCCGAGTTGGTGACCGTGCCGTCCTTCTCGCCCCAGCCAAGCGCGGGCAGCAGGACGTGCGCGTGCGCGTTGGTATCGGTACGTTCGATGATGTCCGAGCAGACCACCAGCTCGCAGGCATCCAGCGCGCGCTTCGCGCGATCGGCATCCGGCAGGCTGACCACGGGATTGGTGCCTATGATCCACACCGCCTTGACCCGACCCTCCAGCATGGCGTCGAACAAGGCCACGGCCTTGAGGCCAGGCCGAGAGGCGATGCGCGGCGAGGACCAGAACGTCTGCACGATCTCGCGATGCACTGGCTCGTGCAGCTCCATGTGCGCGGCCAGCATGTTCGCCAGCCCGCCGACCTCGCGTCCACCCATCGCATTGGGCTGTCCGGTGATGGAGAACGGCCCCATGCCCGGCGCGCCGATGCGCCCGGTAAGCAGGTGGCAGTTGATGATGCTGTTGACCTTGTCGGTACCGCTCGACGACTGGTTCACACCCTGCGAGAACAGGCACACCGTGCGCCGATGGCGCGCAAACAGGCGATAGAACGCGAGCACGTCGGCCTGTTGCACGCCGCAGATCCGCGCCACGTGTGCCGGGTCGCCAGCATCGGCCGCCGCGGCTGCCAGCGCCGCATTCAGATCCTCCGTGTGCGCGTCGACGAACTCCGCATCCATCACGCCGTGCTGGAACAGGAAGACCAGCAGCCCGTTGAACAACCAGACATCCGTGCCAGGCTTGATCGGCAAATGCAGGTGGGCCGACTCGCATGTCGCGGTGAATCGCGGATCGATCACCACCAGTTTCGCGCCCTGCTCCTTCGCCTGCGCGATGCGCTGGAACAGCACGGGATGACACCAGGCGGTGTTGGAGCCGACCAGCACCACCAGTTCGGCCTGCTCCAGGTCTTCGTAGCAACCCGGCACCACGTCTTCGCCGAAAGCCCGCTTGTGTCCCGCCACGGCCGACGACATGCACAGGCGGGAGTTGGTGTCGATGTTGGCCGTGCCGAGATAACCCTTGGCCAGCTTGTTGGCGACGTAGTAATCCTCGGTAAGAAGCTGGCCGGAGACATAGAGCGCCACGGCATCGGAGCCATGCTGTTCGACGATGCGGCGGAACCCTTGCGCCACGCGATCCAGCGCTTCGTCCCAGCTCGTGCGATGGAAGGCGCCGTTCTCGCCACGCATCTTCGGATGCAACAGCCGGCCCTGCAGGTCCACCGTTTCCCCGAGCGCGGCGCCCTTCACGCACAGTCGGCCGACCTTGGAATCGTGCGAGGAATCGCCCGCGACATGCACCGCGCCATCTTCCCCTACACGCGCCAGCACGCCACAGCCCACGCCACAATAGGGACAGGTGGTGGCGACCGGCGTGCTCATGGGGCCGCTCCGGCGCTCATGCGCCCCGCCTCACTTGCACGAGATCGCCATCCCGCCTGACCTGCCACGTGCGCACCGGGTGCTGCGGCATCTCCAGGCACTCGCCGGTGCGCAGGTCGAAATGTTGCTTGTGGATGGGCGACGCCACCACGATGCGTTCGCCCAGGCTGCCCACCAGTCCACGGGAAAGCACGGCAGCCTGCGAATGGGGATCGATGTTGTCGATCGCATACAGCGCCTCGCTTCGCAACCGGAACACGGCAACCTGCTCGCCGTCGACGAGGGCGCATACGCCTGTATCGGGAACGATCTCGTCGAGGCGGCAAATGGACGTCCAATCGATGTCTTCCACGCGCATCACTCCGTCTCCACCACGACGGGAATGCGAGCCGAACGACGGCGCTTTTCCTCCACCGTGGCGGGTCTTATCTGGCCGCGTTCCGGCACGAAGGCCACCTGGTCGTCGCCGGCCTCGCTGTTGATGAAATGGCGGAAGCGACGGCGTACCTCAGGGTCGTTCACCGCCTTCTTCCACTCGCACTCGTACGTGTCCACCACGTGCCGCATCTGTGCTTCGAGCTCAGCGGCGATGCCGAGGCGATCGTGGACGATCACCTCGCGCAGGTAGTCGAGGCCGCCTTCGAGGTTGTCGCGCCACACGCTGGTGCGCTGCAGCCGGTCGGCGGTGCGCACGTAGAACATCAGGAAGCGGTCGATGGTGCGGATGAGCGTGTCGGTATCGAGGTCGCCGGCGAGCAGCTCGGCATGACGCGGCTTCATGCCGCCGTTGCCGCACACGTACAGGTTCCAGCCCTTCTCGGTCGCGATGATGCCGACGTCCTTGCCCTGCGCTTCCGCGCATTCGCGCGTGCAGCCGGATACCGCGAACTTCAGCTTGTGCGGGGAACGCAGTCCCTTGTAGCGGTTCTCGAGGTCGATCGCCGAGCCCACCGAATCGTCCACGCCGTAGCGGCACCACGTGGAACCCACGCACGACTTCACCGTTCGCAGCGACTTGCCGTAGGCGTGGCCCGATTCGAAGCCGGCGGCGATCAGCGCTTCCCAGATGAGCGGCAATTGCTCCAGGCGCGCACCAAACATGTCCACTCGCTGGCCGCCGGTGAGCTTGGTGTAGAGGCCGAACCTGCGTGCGATCTGGCCGACGGCGATGAGGCCATCGGGCGTCACTTCACCGCCCGGCATGCGCGGCACCACCGAGTAGGTACCGTCCTTCTGGATGTTGGCGAGGAAATAGTCGTTGGTGTCCTGCAGCGAAGCATGCTCGCGCTGCAGGACGAACTCGTTCCAGCACGATGCCAGGATGCTCGCCACCGTGGGCTTGCAGATATCGCAGCCCAGCCCTTTGCCGTGGCGGGCCAGCAGTTCGTCGAAGCGGCGGATGCGGCCAACGCGAACGAGGTGGTAAAGCTCCTGCCGCGAATAGGCAAAGTGCTCGCACAGGTGGTGGTTCACCGCCAGGCCCTGGCGCGTCATCTCGTCCTTCATGATCTGCGTGACCAGTGGCACGCAGCCGCCGCAACTGGTGCCCGCGCGCGTCGCCTCCTTCAACGCGCCCATCGACGTCGCACCCGCCGCCACGGCCTCGCAAAGCTGGCCCTTGCTGACGTTGTTGCATGAACACACCTGGGCCGAAGCCGGCAGCGCATCCACCGCAAGGCCAGGCTTGGCCTTGCCGTCCGCCGTGGGAAGGATCAGCGATTCGGGTGCATCGGGAAGCTCCAGGCCGTTGAGCACCATCTGCAGCAAGGTGCCGTAGTCGGCGGCATCGCCGACCAGCACACCGCCGAGCAGGCGCTTGCCGTCCTCCGACACCACCAGCTTCTTGTAGACCTGGCGCCGCCCGTCACTGAACTGGTAGCTGCGGCTGCCCGGCGTGGCGCCGTGGGCATCGCCGATACTCGCCACGTCCACGCCCATCAGCTTGAGCTTGGTGGACATGTCGGCGCCGGCGAACTCCGGCAACTCGGGCGCCGTCTTGCGGGTCAGCAGCGCGTACAAATGCTTCGCCACCACGCGCGCCATGTCGTATCCGGGGGCCACCAGGCCGAACACCTTGCCGCCCCACTGCGCGCACTCGCCGATGGCGTAGACGTCGCGGTCGCGCGTGCGGCAGAAGTTGTCGACCATGATGCCGCCGCGCTGCCCCACGCCCAGCTCGCTTTGCCGCGCCAGTTCGTCGCGCGGACGGATGCCCGCGGAAAACACGATGAGGTCGGTTTCCAGATGGCTGCCGTCCGCGAAACTCATGCGATGGCGCAGCGTCTGGCCATCGGCGATCTGCTGCGTGTTCTTGCCGGTATGCACCACCAGGCCGAGGTCCTCGATGGTCTTGCGCAGCACCTGTCCGCCGATGTCATCCACCTGCACCGCCATCAGGCGCGACGCGAATTCCACCACGTGCGTTTCCAGGCCCATGTCGCGCAGCGCCTTGGCGCACTCCAGGCCCAGCAACCCGCCGCCGATCACCACCCCATGGCGCGATCGCGCGCCCCATTGCGAAAGCGCCGCCAGATCGTCCAGCGTGCGATACACCAGGCAGCCCGGACGGTCGTTGCCCGGTATCGCCGGCACGAACGGCGTCGAGCCCGTGGCAATCACCAGCTTGTCGTAAGCGATGACCTCGCCACTGCGGGTCGTCACGCGTTTCATCGCGCGATCGATGCCCACCGCGCAGGTGGCCAGGCGCAGGTGGATGCCGGCCTGCTCGAAGAAGCCCGGCGTCACCAGCGACAGCTCGTCGGCGCTCTTGCCGGCGAAGAATTCCGACAGGTGCACACGGTCATAGGCAGGCTGAGGCTCTTCGCACAGCACCGTGATATCCAGGTCGTGCGCCTGCAGAGCGACCAGTTCCTCGAGCAACTTGTGGCCCACCATGCCGTTGCCCACCACGACCAATTTCATCGTCATGTCGATGATCTCCCCGTCGAATCAGTCGATGGCCAGCGCCGGTGCGGCACGGCCCTGCTGCAAGGCTTCCTGGTAACGGCGCTCCTCGTCGGCCACGTGCTCGTGGCTGAAGCGCACCGCCAGCGCGCATAGCGAACCGGCGATCACGAAGCCACCGAGCGCCATGAAGGTGTGCTGCACCGAGCCGGTGTATTTCTGCAGGAAACCGGCCGCTACGGCGCCGACGTTGCCGCCCGCGCCAACGATGCCGGCCACGCCGCCCAGCGCCTTGCGATCGATGAATGGCACCAGCGCGTAGGTGGCGCCGCACGCCATGTGCGTGAACAAGCCAAAGGCAAGCATTGCGGTCACCGCCGTGCCCGCATCACGCGCGTTCGAAAACCATAGAAGCCCGATGCCTTCGCACAGCATCAGCGCACACAGCAGTCGCGCTCGGGACAACAGGCCCTGCCTGCGCGCCAGCCGATCGGACGTGAGGCCTCCGAGTGCACGCGCGAACAACGCCAACAAGCCGAACGCGCCCACGGCGAGGCCTGCGCTGCGCAGGTTCCATCCGAAGCGATCGACGTAATACGAAGCCGCCACGCCGTGCACGAATAGTTCGATGCCGAAGCAGCCGGCATAGGTGACGAACAGCATCCATACGCGGTAATTGCGCGCTGCCTGTCGAAACGTCGACCAGCCGCCCGGCTTGCCGCCGCCACGCACGGCAATGCGCGCATGTGACGCACGAAAGTCGCCCTCGGGACCGTCCTGCGTGAACGTCCAGTAGAGGATGCCCACGATCACCATGAGCACGCCGGGCAACACCATGGCCACGCGCCAGCCCACGCGGTGATCCAGCCCCAAAGCAAGCAGGCCGGCGAGCAGCAGCGGCATCACCGCCTGCGCCGCGCCGCCACCCGCGTTGCCCCAGCCCGCCGTGGTGGCACTGGCGGTACCGACGACGTTGGGCGCGAACATCACCGAGGTGTGGTACTGCGTGATCACGAAGCCCGCGCCCACGACGCCAATCGCCAGCCGCGCGATGAGGAACGAGCCATAGCCCTGCACCAGTGCCATGCCGAACACCGGAACGGCGCCGAGCAACAGCAAGCCTGCATACGTGCGCCGTGGTCCGAACCGGTCGCACAGCGGCCCCACGAGCAGACGTCCGAAGATGGTCACGGCCACGGCGGCGATGGTGATGTTGGCGATCTGGTCCGGCGTGAGCCCAAACTCCTGCCGCACCAGCGGCATGAGCGGCGCCACCGCGAACCACGCGAAGAAGCACGCGAAGAACGCCATCCAGCCCAGATGGAAAGCGCGCATCTGCGGCGTGCGCCATTGCCACAACTCGATCCGCGTCGCCTTGCCCGACATGGCACGTCCTCCCGAAGATGACGAATCGCCCCTGCGCGCCCGAGAGCGCCGGCCATCGGCCGCCCATTTGTTGCTTAGCAACACACATGCCACGCTTCCGGCCCGCCGAAAACCAAAGGCTTGCGGCGTTTCCGGCCGCCATTGAGCCAATCAGCTGCACCAGCCCCGGCCTAAGGCCCAGGCGCTTGCACCATTGCAGTGCAGCAAATGTCCTGCGAGACACGGCTGGCCACGCGCCGTCGCTGCTCAACAAGCGCGTGCCGAACCGCTAAAGTGAGCGCCTTTGGCCGACGTCACGCCGCCGGCAGGCAACATCAGGACACCGCACAGGAATGGCCGAGAACAGCACCGAACACACTCCACTCATGCGCCAGTACCTGGGCGCCAAGGCCGAGCACCCGGACGTGCTCCTGTTCTTCCGCATGGGCGATTTCTACGAGCTGTTCTACGACGACGCGCGCAAGGCGGCGCGCCTGCTGGACATCACGCTGACCCAGCGTGGCCAGTCCGCGGGCCAGCCGATTCCGATGGCCGGCGTGCCCTATCACGCAGTGGAAAACTACCTGGCGCGCCTGGTGCGGCTCGGCGAGTCCGTGGCGATCTGCGAGCAGATCGGTGATCCCGCGCTCGCCAAGGGGCCGGTGGAACGCAAGGTGGTGCGCATCGTCACGCCAGGCACGGTGACCGATGCCGCGCTGCTGGAAGAACGCCGCGACAACCTGCTGATGGCGATCAGCGCGGGCGCGCATGGCGCCTATGGCCTCGCCTGGGTCGATCTGGCCAGCGGCCGCTTCCTGCTCAGCGAGGTGCCGAGCGCCGAGGCACTGGCTTCCGAACTGGCGCGCCTGCAGCCGGCCGAGACGCTGGTCGGCGAAGACGTCGCGTGGCCGAAGTTCGTCAGCTCCCTGCCTGGCCTGCGCAAGCGTCCGCCGTGGCATTTCGACGGCGATGCGGCGCGGCGCGAACTCAATCGCTTCTTCGGCACGCGCGACCTCGGTGGCTTCGGCGTGGATCGCATGCCGTTGGCGATCGCCGCGGCCGGCTGCCTGCTCGGCTACGTCGAAGAAACGCAGAAGAGCGCGCTGCCGCATCTGTCCGGCATGGCGGTGGAAAGCGCGGGCGAGACCATCGCGCTCGATGCCGCCACGCGCCGCAACCTCGAACTCGATACGCACCCGAGCGGTCGCACGGAACATACCCTGCTCGGCGTGCTCGACGAATCAGTGACGCCGATGGGCGCACGCCTGCTTCGTCGCTGGCTCAATCGGCCGCTGCGCTCGCGCGATCTGCTGCGCAGCCGCCACCAAGCCATCGGTACGCTGATCGACAACCGCCAGTACGAACCGCTGCGCGAACAGCTGCGCGGCATTGGCGACCTGGAGCGCATCCTTGCGCGCGTCGCCTTGCGCTCGGCGCGTCCGCGTGATCTGTCCACGCTGCGCGACGGCCTTGCCGCCGCCCCCGCACTGCGCGCGCTGATGGCCTCGCTCGACAGCCCCTTGTTGCATTCGCTGGTGGAGCGCATCGGCGATCACGCCGGCACGGCCGCCCTGCTCGCCCGTGCCGTGGTGCCGCAGCCGCCGGTGCTTCAACGCGATGGCGGCGTGATCGCCGATGGCTACGACGCGGAGCTGGACGAGCTGCGCCGACTCGCCACGAACGCCGACCAGTATCTGGTCGAGCTGGAGGAACGCGAGAAAGCCGCCAGTGGCATCGCCACGCTCAAGGTCGGCTACAACCGCGTACACGGCTATTACATCGAGATCAGCAAGGGCCAGGCCGACAAGGCGCCCACGCATTACACGCGCCGCCAGACCACCAAGAACGCCGAGCGCTACATCACCGAGGAACTGAAGACCTTCGAAGACAAGGTGCTGTCGGCCAAGGAACGCTCGCTGATGCGCGAACGCGCCTTGTATGAAGCCTTGCTCGATACCCTGATCGCCGAACTGGAACCATTGAAGAGCGCAGGTTCCGCGATGGCCGAGCTCGACGTGCTCGCCACGCTGGCGGAACGCGCCTCGACGCTCGACTGGAGCGCGCCCGAACTCACCGACGAACCCGGCGTCGCGATCGAACGCGGCCGCCATCCGGTGGTGGAAAAGGTACGCGACGAGCCATTCGAGCCGAACGATCTCGCGCTGGACGACAACCGCCGCATGCTGGTGATCACCGGTCCGAACATGGGCGGCAAATCGACCTACATGCGCCAGAACGCGCTGATCGTGCTGCTCGCGCATATCGGCAGCTACGTGCCGGCGTCACGCGCGGTGATCGGCCCGGTCGATCGCATCTTCACGCGCATCGGTGCGGGCGATGATCTTTCGCGCGGCCAGTCCACCTTCATGGTGGAAATGAGCGAGACGGCCAATATCCTGCACAACGCCACCGAGCACAGCCTGGTACTGATGGACGAAGTGGGCCGCGGCACCAGCACGTACGACGGCCTGGCGCTGGCACGCGCCGCTGCCGTGCATCTGGCGGCCAGCAGCCGTTCGTACACGCTGTTCGCCACGCACTACTTCGAACTCACCGAGCTGGCCAACGAATACCCGTCCATCGCCAACGTGCACCTGGACGCCGTGGAGTACGGCGAACAACTGGTGTTCATGCATGCGGTGAAAGAAGGCCCGGCCAACCGCAGCTTCGGCCTGCAGGTGGCGGCGCTCGCCGGCTTGCCGAAGTCGGTGATCGCCGATGCGCGCCGCACGCTCGCCGAACTCGAACGCGGCATGCATCAACAGGCCTCGGCGGCCGGCGGCAAGAGCACGCCGGCCGATTCACCGCAACTGGGCCTGTTTGCCGCGCAGCCTTCCGTGGTGGAGCGCGCACTGGAAAACATCGACCCCGATGCGATGTCGCCCCGCGAGGCACTCGAAGCGCTTTATCGCCTCAAGGCACTCGCCTGAGCGATCCACTCGCGGCGCACGGGTGCGCCGCGAGGACTCCCCCCGGTTGGCCGATGCACGTCGCAGCCACGCGACGGTCGATGCGCGGTGACTACAGGCCCCAGTACGTCGTCACGTAGTCATTGAACTTGCCGATGTCGAGGCTGCCCCAGCCATAGCAGGCGCTCCATCCCGGCGTCGGGCAGTTGTAATTGTAGAAATTGCCGTGTTCGCTCGCGCTGAAGTCGTGGAGCGGGCTGCGGTCCTTGGCGAAGTTCGCGTACATCTGCGGTGTCGGCAGTCCCAACGCGTTGCCATGCGCCGATTCGATGCGCGCGAACAAGCCGGCAAAGACGGAAGCGGACAGTTCCGTGCCATTGAACAGATGGTGTTCCACGCCGTCCACGATGATGCGCGCGCCGCTGGCAGGGCCGGCGGGATGGTCCTTGTCGGTCCAGTCGCTGGAGATATTCATGTGCGCATCGAAAGCCAGGTCCGGCACGTAACGCTGGGTGTTCGGCAGCTGCGCGAGGTTGGAGGTGACCGTGAGCGCTTGCGCCGCCTGCCACGCGGGCACGCTTTCATGCAGGCTGTAGCCGGCGTTCGCGTACCAGTAGTCATAAGTGACGGTATGGTCCTCGGGGTCGAGGTAACTGGACATCTCCGCCCAGAGCGACTCCCCGTTCCACTGGTTGGCGCTGCCGACGCTCGCCTGCGATCCACCGATGGCGACCACGTAGGGCGACGTCGCCGGTTCCGGTGGGAACTCGTAGACATCGTCGATTTGCCAGTTCAGGTCGTTGTTCTCGCCGACGGGCACGACGAACACCTGCCCTTGCGCCTGCGCCGCCATGAAGATCGCGTCGTCCTGTGCCTGCGCACCGCTGAGATAGGCGATGGGCTCCCATACCGACCAGGAGCTTTCGATGATCTTCGCGGCATCGTCCGCGACGGCCCGGTTGTACGCCCAGGTCAGGTCGAGGGTGGAAGGCGCGCCGCCGGCATTCGGCATCGCGTAGAAGCTCAAGCCGGCCAAGCCGCCGGCAGCGCCGACGATGGTCTGGCTTTCATCCTGCGCACTGCCTTCGCCGAGCACTCCTGCGCCGGTGGGGACGACCATGGTGGGCACGTTGGGCAGCCGGTGGTTCGCGGTGAACGTGCCGAGATCGTTGATGGTCTGGCTCATATCGCCCTGCACGACGATGGCGACCGACGTGCGCGAACCTGGAGCGACACCATCGGCGTTGTAGATGGTGGCGTAATCGAGCGGACTGTAGCCGCTGCTGGACACCGGCGCCGACGGCAACGCCAATGGAGCGTGATACTTGCTGCCATAACCCAGGCCCGGCAGGCCTTGCACGATATCCACGATATCGCCCAGTGCAGCCGGCACCTGGACGGGACTCGCGGCGCCATAGCCGGTTTCGCTGCCCGACGGATAGCTCAGCGTCCATTGCATCATCGAGGTATGGAAGGCCTTGCTGGCCTGGTCTACCGTGCCATGGGCGGCAACCAGCAACTGGTTCGGCGCCACGCGGATATCGGTAAAGCCGTTTTTCCGTAGATAGGCCGCTACCGCCTGCGCCTGGCCCGGCGTCGGCGCATAGGTATCCTGGAACTGCGCGCGGCTGAGGTAATGCCCATACACGCGGCTGCCCGGCTGCGTCACCTCGCGCAGGAAATTCTGCAGCTGTGGGAGATGGCGAAGTTTCAGCGAGATCAACAGCTGAAGCGGCTTGGACGGATCAAGCGGCGCGAGTCCACTCGCATCGACGCAATACGGCGCCGTTCCGCCAAAAATGACGCTGCCGTAGAACGCGCTGTTGATCGCCCAGGCATTGCTGCCGACGTACTCGCAACCCTCGACCGGTGGCGGGATCAGCGCCTGCGGGGTGGCAGTGGATACCCAGCCACTCTCAGCGTGGACAGGCAGCGTGCACAGCGCGAGGCTCAACGCGATCGGCCATGCAGCGAACAGTTCGGACCTGCGGACGACAGGCGTGCGGACGGTGAAGGACATGGCTAACTCCTCTGCAAGAGTCGAGCGCGAGTCCTCTTCGAGAGGCACGCGCTCCTGCACATCGAAGCGCCTGAGGGCGGTGCGATGCGGCCTTTGGGCCTGTCTTCCCCCTGTCGAGGTCCGCGAGTCTATGCCGGTATTTTCGCGTTTGCCCATGCATGCAAATGAATGAGCGGCACTGCGATCGGATACTGTGATTGGCGTCGTGAAGGTCGCAGGCCATGCGAAGACGATGGCTCATCTTCGCTGCGGTTCATGCTCGAACCGTCTCCTTCGGAGACCGGCGCAACAAGCCCTCTTCTTAAGCGGCCACTGCCGTGGCGGATTTCACTCATGCTGTTCGCGCATGTGGCTGAGCTTGCCAGTGGCGGCGATGCACGCCGCCACGCTGCGCAAGCTCACACTCGAATGACGCGTGCCAAGCGACATTGCCGATACCCAACGACGCGTGGATTTTTCGCATGACGCTCACGCTCGCGACGTTCAACATCAACGGCATCCGCGCCCGCCTGCCGAACCTGCTCGCATGGCTGGAGCGCGAAGCACCGGATATCGCCTGCCTGCAGGAATTAAAGGCGACCGATGAAGCGTTTCCCATCGAAGCCATCCGCGATGCCGGCTACGACGCCGTGTGGCATGGCCAGAGTGCATGGAACGGCGTGGCCATCCTGGCGAAGGGCGAAACGCCGAAAGAGCGCCGCCGCGGCCTGCCGGGCGGCGCCGAGGATACGCACAGCCGCTACATCGAAGCGGAAGCGCGAGGCGTGATCGTCGGCTGTCTCTATCTGCCCAATGGCAATCCGCAGCCCGGGCCCAAGTTCGACTACAAGCTTGCCTGGTTCGATCGCTTCAACCGCTATGCGAAGCGGCTGCTCAAGAGCGGCGAACCGGTGGTGCTCGCCGGCGACTTCAACGTCGTGCCCACCGACGAGGACATCTACAACCCTGCATCCTGGCGCCACGATGCGCTGCTGCAACCGGAAACACGCGAGCGCTATCGCAAGCTGCTGGCACAAGGCTGGACCGATGCCTTGCGTGCGCGCTTTCCCGACGAGCGGATCTACACGTTCTGGGATTACTTCCGGCAGCACTGGCCACGCAACGCCGGGCTTCGCATCGATCACCTGCTGCTGTCGCCTGCCTTGGCCGAGCGCATGACGAAGGCGGGCGTCGACCGCTGGGTGCGCGGCGAAAGCAAGGCGAGCGATCACGCACCCGCATGGGTGCAGCTTGCGGAAGAGCCACGAAGCAGGACGCGCGTATCGACGCGCAAGACCACGGCGCGGCGACGCAGCACGGCAACATGATCAGTGCGGATATTCCGATTTGCGCGCCCGGCCGATCGCTTCGAGCACGGGGCGCGAGAGGTGATCGAGATCGAGCATGACCTTGCCTGCATGCACGGCTCGCACGCCGCTGGCGGGTATCAGGAAGTCGCCCGAGTTCTCGATGTAGACAATGACCGCGTTCTCTTCCGGCAACAGACGCCGCACCGCGCCGACACCGTCTTCGCCATCGGCGACGAACACCAGCGAACCTTCTTCGATTGACTCGGCCATGGCCGGCCTCCACGCGTATTCACTGCGGTAAATCGTCGATAAGGTCCCGTCGGGCTGGCGTGAAGCGCTCGTCGCAGACGTTCAGGTCGCGTCGTCACACCGTCATCACCAGGCAGAAGGCGAACTTGCCGAGCTGAGCCATGCGCACACGGCATCCCATAGCCCTCATCTATGGAAAGCATCAAAACAATCGAATTCACCCGCAGGCACGACCTGCGTACATTCGGTTGCAAGCCAGCCGTCGCCAGCCATTCCCTGTTGCTAGGAAATGCAGTCATGGGAAACCACCGCGTCAGTCCCGTGTCCCGCCTGGTGCCGCAAGCGCCGCGGTTCGGACGATCGCCACGCCGACGAGCCCTGCGCGCCCGCACGCAATACCTCTCATCATTTCCATGCCCGGATTCCCCAAGGTCCGGGTTGCTGAATCACCGCGGCCAAAGGTAGAGCCCCCATGTCAGCCCAAATGAAATGCCCGTTCCACAGTACCGCCGGCTCCGGCACCACGAACCGTGATTGGTGGCCGAACCAGCTCAACCTGAAGATCCTTTCCCAGCACTCGGAAAGGACCGACCCCATGGGCGAGGATTTCGATTACCGCAAGGAATTCAAGACACTCGACTTCGCCTCCGTGAAGCAGGACCTGCACGCGCTGATGACCGACTCGCAGGAGTGGTGGCCGGCCGACTTCGGGCATTACGGCCCGCTCTTCATCCGCATGGCCTGGCATGCGGCCGGCACCTATCGCATCGGTGACGGACGCGGTGGCGCCGGCAGCGGCCAGCAGCGTTTCGCGCCGCTCAACAGCTGGCCTGACAACGCCAACCTCGACAAGGCCCGCCGCCTGCTGTGGCCGATCAAGCAGAAATACGGCCGCAAGCTTTCCTGGGCCGACCTGCTGGTGCTGACCGGCAACGTCGCCCTGGAGTCGATGGGCTTCAAGACGCTGGGCTTCGGCGGCGGCCGCGCCGACGTGTGGGAGCCCGACGAGGACGTTTACTGGGGCAACGAGAAAACCTGGCTGGGCGGCGACGTTCGCTACGGCAAGGGTCCGGGTGGCCAGGACGAAGCCGTGCTGGTCGCGGAGAAAGAGCTGCATGGCAGCGAGACCAGCCGCACCGACCACGGGCGCCGCCTGGAGAACCCGCTGGCTGCCGTCCAGATGGGCCTGATCTACGTGAACCCCGAAGGCCCCGACGGCCATCCGGACCCGGCGGCCGCGGCGCACGACATCCGCGACACCTTCGGCCGCATGGCCATGGACGACGAGGAGACCGTCGCGCTTATCGCGGGCGGCCACACCTTCGGCAAGACGCATGGCGCGGGCCCTGCCACGCATGTGGGCCCGGAGCCCGAAGCCGCCGGCATCGAGGACCACGGCCTCGGCTGGCGCAGCAGCTTCCGCAGCGGCAAGGGCGGCGACACGATCACCAGCGGACTGGAAGTGACCTGGTCGCAAACGCCGACGAAGTGGAGCAACTACTTCTTCGACAACCTGTTCGGCTTCGAATGGGAGCTCACCAAGAGCCCGGCCGGCGCCCACCAGTGGACGCCGAAGAACGGCGCCGGCGCAGGCGTGATTCCGGACGCCCACGATCCGTCGAAGAAGCACGCACCGACCATGCTGACCACGGACCTCTCGCTGCGCGTCGATCCGGCCTACGAGAAGATCTCGCGGCGCTTCCACCAGCATCCGGAAGAGTTTGCCGATGCCTTTGCGCGCGCCTGGTTCAAGCTGACCCATCGCGACATGGGGCCGCGTTCCCGCTACCTCGGCCCCGAGGTTCCCAAGCAGGACTTCATCTGGCAGGACCCGATCCCCGCGCTCGACCATCCGCTGGTCGACGACAAGGACATCGCGTCGCTCAAGGCGAAGATCCTTGCCTCGGGCGTATCCATCCCTGAACTCGTCTCCACGGCGTGGGCCTCGGCCTCCACCTTCCGCGGCTCCGACAAGCGCGGCGGCGCGAATGGCGCGCGCATCCGCCTCGCGCCCCAGAAGGATTGGGCCGCCAACGAACCCCAGCAGTTGGCCAAGGTGCTGAAGGCGCTGGAAGGCGTCCAGCGCGACTTCAACGGCAGCGCATCAGGCGGCAAGAAGGTCTCGCTCGCCGACCTCATCGTGCTCGGCGGCAACGCCGCCGTCGAGCAGGCCGCCAAGAACGCGGGCGTCACGGTCACCGTACCGTTCTCGCCGGGCCGCATGGATGCCTCGCAGGAACAGACCGACGTGGAATCGTTCGAGGTGCTCGAGCCGCTGGCGGACGGGTTCCGCAACTTCCTCAAGGGCCGCTACAGCGTGCCTGCCGAGAAGTTGCTGGTGAACAAGGCCCAGCTGCTCACGCTGACGGCGCCGGAGATGACCGTGCTGGTGGGTGGCATGCGCGTGCTGGACACCAACGTCGGCCATGGCAGGCAGGGCGTCTTCACCGAGCAGCCGGGAACGCTCAGCAACGACTTCTTCGTGAACCTGCTCGACATGGGCACGGAGTGGAAGGCGGCGGAAGGCGGCGAGCTGTTCGAAGGCCGCGACCGCAAGAGCGGCGCACCGCGCTGGACGGCCATGCGCGTCGATCTCGTCTTCAGTTCCAACTCGCAGCTGCGCGCACTGGCCGAGGTCTACGGCAGCACCGACGCCAAGGAGAAGTTCGTCCGTGACTTCGTCGCGGCCTGGACCAAGGTGATGAACCTGGACCGCTTCGACCTGGCCTGATCGACAGGCACAGCGTCAAAAAACGAAGGGCGGCCATCCTGGGATGGTCGCCCTTTCCGTTGACGGCACGCCGGAATCGTCAGGCCGCGAGCTCGGGCACGCTGCCGCTCTCGGGCCGCTCGCTGGTCGCGTTCGCCAGCATGGCTGGAATGGTTTCCACCGGCACGGGGAGGCTCACCACCTTGGCAAGGTCGCGCACAGGGAGGCGTTCCTGCTGCACCAGGCGATCGATGCTGCGCGCCACCTCGGCATGGCCAAACGGCTTGCTGATGAAGTCGTCGGCACCGAAACGCTGCACGTAGAACTGCTCGGTCGCCTGCTGGTTGCCGCTGATCATCACGATCGGGATGTGCTGGGTTGCCGCGTCGTGGCGCAGCGAGCGCAGCACGGAAAACCCGTTCATGCCGGGCAGCACGATGTCGAGGAAGATCATTGCCGGCGGCTCCGATCGCGCCATCTCCAGCGCGGTCTCGCCATCGGCCGCCCGCACGACCTCGTAGCCATCGACTTCGAGCATGCGCCCGAGCACCGCGCGGATCGTGGGCGAATCATCCACCACCAGCACCCGCGCACCGAGCGTCGTCTTGCGCATCGCCTCCGGTGCCGGCTCCTGCGCCGCACCGCCCAGCCATCGCTTCAGAAAGGTCAAGCCCGTCATCGTCGTCCTCCCAGCACCGTCCAAGGAGAGCCGTCTTTTCGCGGCTCTTGGAGGGAGATGCTCCCGCAGAACGCAGCCGCGTTCTGCGATGGGCGACTCACATGGAATCCTTAAGCCGTCGCAATTCTCGACGTGCCTGCTTGTCCGGACGGCCTGGAGGGGCCATCGCGCCGACCAGCTTGCGCTGCGCCTTCGCTTCTTCGCGAGCCTTCACGCTGGCTTCGCTTTCGCGGTAGAGCCCCTGCGCTACCGGCGCCGGTCCACGTTTTTCGGACAGCGCCAGCACCTCGACCTCCAGTCGCTCCTCGCCCCGGCTGATGCGAAACACGTCCCCGACGTGCACCGCCTTGGCCGGTTTGCAGCTGGCATCGTTGAGGTCGATCTTGCCGCCATCGATGGCCTGCTTGGCCAGGCTGCGGGTCTTGAAGAAACGCGCGGCCCAGAGCCAGACGTCGGCGCGCACCGTTGGTGCATGAGGAGATGGAGCGGATGACATGGGCCCATTGTCACCCATCCACGTCTCTCCGCATCCATGGGCCCGCTTTGGTGTAGGAGCGCACCCAGTGCGCAATAAGCCAACGGAGCGGTGAAGCGAGGCGCCGCGGTCGCCCACTGGGTGGGCTCCTACAAAAAACCCTGCGGCCTCGCCTGTAGGAGCGCAGCCAGTGCGCGATAAGCCGACGGAGCGGTGAAAACGAAGCGCCGCGGTCGCCCACTGGGCGGGCTCCTACAAAAAAGCACCGAAACCCTGCGGCCTCGCCTGTAGGAGCGCACCCAGTGCGCAATAAGCCAACGGAGCGGTGAAGCGAGGCGCCGCGGTCGCCCACTGGGTGGGCTCCTACAAAAAGGGGCACCAAAACCCTGCGGCCTCGCCTGTAGGAGCGCACCCAGTGCGCGATAAGCCAACGGAGCGTTGAAGACGAGGCGTCGCGGTCGCCCACTGGGTGGGCTCCTACAAAAGGCGCACCGAAACCCTACGGCCTTGCCTGTAGGAGCGCAGCCAGTGCGCGATAAGCCGACGGAGCGGTGAAGACGAACCTCCACAGCCGCCAACAGCAGGGTCCCCGCTAAAGCACCGTCCCCTGATGGAACATCATCCGCCAGCGCCCGTCACGCAGCCGCCATATGGAACTGCGCAGCGAATCGGCGGCGGGACGCAGCGGCGTGGCGCCGCGGTGTGCGCGATACGTCAACAGCGCCACGTCTTCCGCAAGCAAGGTCAGGCGAAAGTCCATGGCCTCGCGTGGCGAAAACGCTTCGTCCCTCAAGGCATCGATCACCGATTCACGCGTCCACACCGTGCCCGACACGCCGAACTCAAAAAAGTCATCAGCGATCAGCGCCCGCAACGCGTCCGCATCCGCGCGCACCTCCTGCCGATGCAGCTGCGTTTCGAGGTCGATCAAATGCGCCAGAAGATCCATCGCCTATCCGCCCATCCATAGGTTGCCCAACGGGATCGTGACCAGCGACAGCACGATGCCTGCACCGAGAATCGTATTGGCCAACGTTGGCTCCAAGCGGTGCTCGTCGGCGAGAATGGCCGCCGAAATCATCGGTGCCATGGCGGCCTGCAACACACCCACGGTGAGCGTCAGGCCACCTACGCCGGCAGCCAGGCCCAGCGCCAGCGACGCCAGCGGCGCGAGCAACAGCTTCCAGCCGAGCCCCAGCGAAAGCGGGAGCAACTGGCGTTCACCGAGATGGAACTTGAACTGCAGGCCCACCGAGAACAGCGCGAGCGGCGTCAACGTAGCGCCGATCGGCGCAAGCACGCCTTCGAGCATGTCCGACCACCCGCCCAGGGCGCCAACGATGCCGCCGACTACCAGGGCGATGAAGGCGGGAAACGTCAAAATACGGCGGGCGATTGCCGCCGGCTGCGGGGTCTTGCCCGAATACCATGCGGCGACCGCAACACCCGCCGAAGCAAGCAACGGGAAGCAACCGAGCTGGTCCGCCACGACGGCCAACGCGAGACCTTCCTTGCCGTGCAGCGCCTGCATCATGGGGTAGCCCATGAACGACGTGTTGCCCAACCCGCATACCAAGGTGAGTGCGCCGATGCGCCCGCGCGACCAGTTCAGCAGGCGGCCCAACACGGCGAACAGCAGCCACGCACCGAAGAACACGACCCACATCGCCGCCACGGGAAACCACAGCTGCGTGTCCACCTTCACCTTGGGCACCAGGTCCAGCACCAGCGCCGGCAGCGCGACGCGGAGCACCCACCAGTTGATGCCATGAACGGTGCCACTGGGCGGCTTGGCATAGCGCGCAACCAGCGCGCCAAGCACCAGGCAGGCAAATAGCAGGAGCAATGCGCTCATGGACGTCCCATGAAAAGAAACGGCCGCAGTATAGCGGCCGTTGGCGTGATGCCTTTTGCAGAAGCAGGAACCACATCGGCTCGTCAGGTGCCCCGCGCCGAGGTGCAAGGACACTGGACTTCACCGCGGTGAACCGTTGCCCGCTGCGTGTTACCCCACGATCAGACGATTCAATCGCTGCACGAAAGCCGCCGGATCCGGCAATTGCGCACCCGCGGCGATCTCCGCCTGATCGAGCAGCAGGTTGGCGAGATCGCCAGCCTTGGCCGTATCGCTCTCGCTTTCCACGCGCTTGAGCAACGGATGCTGCGGATTGATCTCCAGCGTCGGCTTGCTCTCGGGCATCTCGTGGCCGGCCTCGCGCAGCAGTCGTGCAAGATGCGGCGCCATTTCAAAATCGGACAGCGCCAGGCACGACGGCGAATCGGTGAGACGTGCGGACACACGCACCTCGTTCACGCGATCGCCCAGCAGCTCCTTGAGCTTCTTGAGCAGCGGCTCGGCCGCCTTGCTGGCTTCTTCCTGCTGCTTCTTGCCGGCTTCGTCCAGCGGCAGCTCGCCCTTGGCGACGTTGCGCAGCTTCTTGCCGGCGTACTCGTTGAGGCTGCCCAGCATCCACTCGTCGACACGATCGAACATCAACAGCACTTCGATGCCCTTAGCCTTGAACGCCTCAAGCTGCGGGCTGCCCAGCGCGGCGGTGTAGCTGTCCGCGGTGATGTACCAGATCGTGTCCTGTCCCACGTCCATGCGGCCGATGTAGTCGTCCAGCGACACGGCCTGCCCGGCGCCGTCGCCCTTGGTCGAGGCGAAGCGCAGCAGCTTGGCGATGCGCTCGCGATTGCCGGCGTCTTCCACGATGCCTTCCTTCAATGTATTGCCGAAGGACTTGTAGAACGTGGCGAACTTCTCCGGCTCATCGCGCGCCAGCTTCTCGATGAGGTCGAGCACGCGCTTCACGCAGGCGGCGCGGATGCGCTCCAGCTGGCGGTTGTGCTGCAGGATCTCGCGGCTCACGTTGAGTGGCAGGTCGTCCGCATCCACTACGCCACGCACGAAACGCAGGTAGTTCGGCAGCAGTTCTTCCGCGGCGTCCATGATGAAGACGCGCTTGATATAGAGCTTGAGGCCCTTGCGTTCGTCACGCCCGCCCATCATCAGGTCGAACGGCGGCTGCTCGGGGAGATAGAGCAGCGTGGTGAAGCTCTGGCTGCCTTCGACGCGGTTGTGCGTCCACGCGAGCGCGTCGTTGAAGTCGTGGCCGAGCGACTTGTAGAAGCTCTGGTAGTCCTCGTCGGAAATCTCGTTGCGCGGCTTGGCCCACAGGGCCGACGCGTCGTTGACGGTTTCCCACTCGTCGGTCGGCTTGCCGTCCTGCTCCTTCGGCATGCGGATCGGGAAAGCCACGTGGTCGGAGTACTTGCGGATCAGCGAACGCAGTTCCCAGCCCTTGAGGAACTCGTCTTCGTCTGCCTTCAGATGCAGGATCACGGCGGTACCGCGCTCCGGCAGATCGACCTGGGCCAGGCTGTATTCGCCCTTGCCGTCGCTTTCCCACTTCACGCCTTCGCCCGCGGGCTGGTCGGCGCGACGGCTCAGCACGGTGACGCGATCGGCCACCACGAAGGAGGAATAGAAACCCACGCCGAACTGGCCGATCAGGCGCGCGTCGGTCTTCTGCTCGGCGCTCATCGCCTCGAGGAAGCGACGCGTGCCGGAGCTGGCGATGGTGCCGATGTTGGCCACCACTTCGTCGCGCGTCATGCCAATGCCGTTGTCGCGCACGGTGACGGTGCGGGCGTCGGCGTCCCAGCTCACCTGGATCTGCAGTTCGCCATCGCCGGTGATCAGATCAGGATGGGCGAGCGACTCGAAGCGCAGCTTGTCGCAAGCGTCGGAGGCGTTGGAGATCAACTCGCGCAGGAAGATCTCCTTGTGCGAGTACAGCGAGTGCGTGACCAGGTGCAGCACCTGGGCGACTTCGGCTTCGAATTTGCGGGTTTCGGGCGTGGCGTTCGTCATACGGAAAGGCTCGTTCGAAAGTCAGTCAAGAGAGAAAGATACACAAACGAAGGGGCCGACAAGTCGGCCCCTCAGGCTACCCGCCTTCGCCGGGAAGGCGGGTGAAGACGATCAGGTGTTAGCCGAACCCTGCAGCGCGGCGATGCGCTCTTCCAGCGGCGGATGGCTCATGAACAGGCGCTTGAAGCCCGTGGCCAGGTGGCCGGAGATGCCGAACGCGGCAATGGTCTGCGGCAAGGTGCTTTCGCCGTGCTGCACCTGCAAGCGCTGCAGGGCGGAGATCATCGCGCCACGGCCGGCCAGCTTGGCTCCGGCCGCGTCCGCGCGGAATTCGCGCCAGCGCGAGAAGGCCATCACGATCATCGAAGCGAACAGGCCGAACACCAGCTGCAGCACCATCACCGACACGAAATAGCCGATGCCGCCACCGCCGTCGCGGTCACGTCCGCCCGACAGCCAGCTGTCGACCAGCCGGCCAACCACGCGTGCCGCCACGATCACCAGCGTGTTCACCACGCCCTGGATCAAGGTCAGCGTCACCATGTCGCCGTTGGCGACGTGGCCGATTTCATGGCCCAGCACGGCCGACACCTGCTCGCGATCCATCTGCTGCAACAGGCCCGTGCTCACCGCGACCAGCGAGCTGTTCTTGGTCATGCCGGTGGCGAAGGCGTTCATTTCAGGCGCGTCGTAGATCGCGACCTCGGGCATGCCGATGCCGGCGTTCTGCGCATGGCGCCGCACGGTATCGACCAGCCAGCGCTCCGCCTCGTTCTGCGGCTGCTCGATCACACGGGCGCCGGTGGACATCTTCGCCATCCACTTGGACATGGCCAGCGAGATGAACGCGCCGCCCATGCCGAACACGGCGGCATAGATCAGCAGGCCTCCCATGCCGCCGTAACCACGGGCGGCGGCCCACTGGTCGACGCCAAACAGGTGGCAGACGATGCTCAGCAGGAACAGGACGGCAATATTGGTAAGCAGGAACAATGCGATGCGACGCATGGCTGTCTCTTTGGCAGTCATGAAGGAACACAGACGGCTTTCGCCGTCACCCAAGGATCGTGGCGAAATCTTGCGGTTTCAAGGCCTGCCTTTCTGTAGGAGCGCACCCAGTGCGCGAAAAGCCTACGGAGCGGGACGCCGTGACTCTGCGGTCGCGCACTAGGTGCGCTCCTACAAGGGAGAGCTTCCTCCGTACAATGAACGGATGACCTATCGCGGACGTTTCGCTCCTTCTCCGACCGGCCATTTGCATTTCGGTTCACTCGTCGCCGCGGTGGGTAGCTGGCTGTGCGCACGCCACGCGGGCGGGGAATGGCTGCTGCGGGTGGAGGACATCGATCCGCCGCGTGAAATGCCGGGCTCCGCCGAGAGCATCCTGGCCGCCCTGCCCGCCTTCGGGCTGGCGGCCGATGCTCCGGTACTGTTCCAGTCCACTCGCCAACCGGCCTACGACGCCGCGTTCGAACAGCTGAAGGCGGCGGACCGGGTGTTTCCCTGCTGGTGCAGCCGCAACGACCTCGCCGGCGGCCTGCACCTGGACGGACGTTGCCTGGCCGCGCCCCAGCCGGACCGGCAGCCAGCCTGGCGATTGCGGGTGCCCGACGTGGATGTCCGCTTTGACGACGGCCTGCAGGGCCCGCAGCTGCAAAACCTGCGCACCGCCGCCGGGGATTTCGTGATCCGACGGGTCGAGGGCTACTACGCCTACCAGCTCGCCTGCGTCGTGGACGACGCCTTCCAAGGCATCACCGAGGTCGTGCGAGGGTATGACCTGCTCGACTCCACGCCACGCCAGATCTTCCTGCAGCGTTGCCTGGGCCTGCCCACGCCTGCCTACCTGCACCTGCCGCTGGCGCTGGATGACGGCGGCCGCAAGCTCTCCAAGTCGGAACAGGCCCATCCGGTGGACCCTACCGATCCGATGCCGGCACTGCGCCGTGCCTTCGCCTTCCTCGACCTGCCTGCTGCGCCGGCGGCCACCCGGCCGGCCGATCTCCTTGCCCACGCGCTCGGTCATTTCGATCCCGCCCGGCTGCCGCACTGCAGCGAACGGATGGCCGCCTAAACGGCAACCGCCTTCCGTTATCGAACTCACCGCACGTTGCCGTGGAATTTGCGTATGCTCCGTAGACGTTTTGCCATGTAGCGCGGTTACACATGGCTACGCCCCACAACGCACGGGCGAACGGGCATTCGGTCACTTCGGAGAACAGGCATGACGCAGCGCACGGCATTGGTCACAGGCGGCACGGGCGGAATCGGCACCGCGATCATTCGGTATCTCGCCCGCCAGGGGCATCGGGTTGCCACCAACTATCGCGACCAGGCCAAGGCGGAAGCGATGAAGGAGATGATGGCGAAGGAAGGCATCGAAGTGATGCTGGTGCCGGGCGACGTAAAGGACCCCGACTCCTGCGAAGCCATGGTGCGCATCATCGAGGCCGCGATGGGCCCGGTGGAGATCCTGGTCAACAACGCCGGCATCACGCGCGACACCACCTTCCACAAGATGACCTATCCGCAGTGGATGGAAGTGGTGAACACCAACCTCAACGCGTGCTTCAACGTGACGCGCCCGGTGATCGAGAGCATGCGCCAGCACAAGTGGGGCCGCATCGTGCAGATCAGCTCGATCAACGGCCAGAAGGGCCAGTACGGCCAGGCCAACTATGCCGCAGCGAAGGCCGGCATGCACGGCTTCACCATTTCGCTGGCTCAGGAAAACGCCAAGTTCGGCATCACCGTGAACACGGTGTCGCCCGGCTACGTCGGCACCGACATGGTGATGGCCGTACCCGAGGACGTGCGCGAGAAGATCATTGCGCAGATCCCGGTGGGCCGCCTCGGCAAGCCCGAGGAAATCGCCCATGCGGTGGCCTTCCTCACCGGCGAGGAAGCGGCGTGGATCACCGGCGCGAATCTCTCGATCAACGGCGGCCACTACATGGGTTGGTAGGCCGCTGTCACCCTGTGGCACAAAGAAAGCGCCGGCATGTCCGGCGCTTTTTTCATCCCTGCTTGTCGCCCTGAAGCAGTCGTTCCATCACCCGTCCCACCGCCGCGAACGCGAAAGCGCCGGTGACGTGCGTGGCGGCGCCCAGGCCGCCGCCGCAGGCAAGATTCAACGCCTCGGTGCCATTGGCCACCGGCGGCCGCGTGCCGCACACCGTGCCATCCGGCTGCGGGTACTGCACGTTCTGCAGCGAATACACCGCCGACACACCGAAGTAGCGGTCGGGGTTCTTCGGGAAGTTGAAGTCCTGACGGAGCTTCTTGCGGATCAGGCTGAACATGGCGTCGTGCTCGGTGCGCGACAGGTCACGCACGCGGATCTGCGTGGGATCGGTACGGCCGCCCGCCGAGCCCACCGTCACCATCGGCAGCTTGCGGCGGCGGCACCAGGCGATGGCTTCCAGCTTCACGCGGAATGCATCGCACGCGTCCAGCACCACGTCGTAGCCGCGATCGAGCAACTCGTCCAGCGTGGAGGTGGTGAGGAAACGCTCGATCGCGTCGATCTTGATCGCCGGATTGATCGCGCGCAGGCGCTTTTCGATCACGCCGACCTTGGACTTGCCGTATTCGCCATCCAGCGCGTGCAACTGGCGGTTGGTGTTGGAGACGCAGATCTCGTCGGCGTCGATCAGGGTGAGATGCCCCACGCCGCTGCGCGCCAGCGCCTCGGCCGCCCACGAACCCACGCCGCCGATGCCGATCACGCACACATGCGCCTGGGCCAGCCTGTCGACGCTGCCCACGCCATAAAGTCGCTCCACGCCGGCAAAACGCTCTCGCGGGAACGGCACCTCGCGCACCGCCGCGTTGCCGGGGGAATGATGCGCGGCCACACCGGCCGTGCCATCGGGATGCTTCACTGGAATCCACCAACGTCTTGAAGAACGTGCATTTTAGCGGGAGGCGAGCCACCGCGCAGGCAGCCCGTTATGCTTGCCATCTTTGTGCCTTTCCATGGAAATCCAACGCATGCGCGCCGCCCTCCTGATCGTGCTCGGCCTGTTCATCGGCATCCTCGGCACCGTGTTCGCCCTGAACGCGCTCCGCCAGCATCAACCGCTGTCCCATTCGGTGATGTCGCTGATGGATCACCATGCCGGCGAACTGCGCGCGGCGCTCAAGGCCCAGCACTGCGAAGCGGCGCCCATGCGCCAGCACCTGACGCGCCTGCTGCAGACCCAGGCCGATATCGGCGAGGCTTTCCCGGGTGTCGACCAACCCTTCCTGGATGAGGCCGCCAAGCTGCACGACAAGACCCAGGCCGCCCTGGATGCCGCGCCCGCCGACTGCAAGGCGCTGGCCGCGGTGCTCAAGCCGATCGCGGAGACCTGCCAGTCCTGCCATCAGCAATACCGCTGACGCGGCCTGGCCGTGATGTAGGAGCGCACCCAGTGCGCGACCGCAGGGTTTCATTGTGGCCGCTCCGCAGGCTTATCGCGCACTGGGTGCGTTCCTACAAAAGCAGCTGGTCAGAGCCTGATCTTGCCTTGCAAAATCTGCCAATACATCACCCAGTCACCCATCAGGCTGTAAAGCGGATGGGTGAAGGTCGCGGGCCGGTTCTTCTCGAACACGTAATGCCCGATCCAGGCGAAGCCATAGCCCACGACCGGCGCTGCCAGGAGCCACCACGCATGGCCCGTCACCAGCGCCGTCGCGATCACCACCAGTACCAGCGTGCTGCCGACGAAATGCATGCGTCGGCATTGGCGATCGCTGTGCTCGTTCAGATAGAACGGATAGAACTCACGGAAGCTGGCGTAGCCGGACATGCATTCACCCTTGGCGTGATGACAACAGCCTAATCCGGCTCCTCTGGCGATGCATGCGCTTCCGCAGCATCACGCAGGCAGCGGGATGTATTCCGCTTCGTCGCCGATCACCTTGCCCATTCGCTGCGCGGCCCAGTCGGCCTTGGCCTGTTCGATGCGCTCGCGGCTGCTGGCGACGAAGTTCCACCACAGGTGGCGCTCGCCATCCAGCGGCGCGCCGCCGAACAGCATCACGCGGCTGGCCGTGCGTGCGCGCAGCGGCGGCGAATCGGGGCCGGCCTGCACGGCGGCCTGCATCGGCGCCACGATCACGCCGTCCCACTCCACTTCGCCGTCCACCACGCATACGCCGCGTTCCACGTGATCCTCAGGCCACGGCAACTCGGCACCCGCCTCCAGCGTCGCCTCGATGAAGAACATCGGCGCGAAGACCTTCACCGGTGACTGCTGGCCATAGCCCGAGCCGGCGATCAGCACCAGCTTCGCACCCGGCAGGTCGACGCGCGGCAGTTCGTCGGCGCCGTGATGGTGGAATTCCGGGTCGACTTCCGCGTCCTTCTCCGGCAATGCCACCCACACCTGGATGCCATGCGCGCGCTGGCCACCGCCACGCGCTTCCGGCGGCGTGCGCTCGGAATGCACGATGCCGCGACCGGCCGTCATCCAGTTCACTTCGCCAGGACGAATGTCGGCGATGCTGCCGATGCTGTCGCGATGACGGATCACGCCTTCGAACAACCATGTCACGGTGGCCAACCCGATGTGCGGATGCGGGCGCACGTCCATGCCCTTGTCCTCCAGGAAGGTCACCGGCCCCATGTAGTCGAAGAAGACGAATGGGCCCACGTGGCGCGCCTGCAGCACCGGCAGCAGGCGTCGCACGTTGAAGCCATCGCCCAGGTCGTGCACGCGGCCATCGATCAAGATCGGCTGTTGTTCCATGTCGGTTCCTTTGGTTACCACGCCCGCTGGTATTGCAGCGGCGCGGTGATCGGCATGCCCAGTTCCTGGGCCGCACGACGCGGAAAGTACGGATCGCGCAGGCTTTCGCGCGCGATCAGCACCACGTCGGCAGCACCTTCGTCGATGATGCGCGCGGCGTGTGTGGATTCGGTGATGAGCCCCACGGCGCCGGTCGCGATGCCCGCATCATGGCGGATGCGCGACGCGAATGGCACCTGGTAGCCGGGCGACACGGGAATCTTCGCGTGCGGAATCAGGCCGCCGCTGGAGGTGTCGATGAGATCGACGCCGAGTGACTTGATGTCCCGCGCGAGCTGCACGCTCTGCTCGATATCCCAGCCGCCCTCGGTCCAGTCGGTGGCGGAGATGCGCAGCCACAACGGCAGATGCTCGGGCCATACCTCGCGCACCGCGCCGATCACTTCGCGCACGAGGCGCGTGCGGTTCTCGAAGCTGCCGCCGTACTCGTCGGTGCGATGGTTGCTCAGTGGCGAGATGAACTGGTGCAGCAGGTAGCCATGGGCAGCATGCAGCTCGATGAGCTGGAAGCCGGCCTCGAGTGCGCGCACCGCGGCCGCGCGGAAGTCAGCGACCACCTTGGCGATGCCGGCGGCGTCCAACGCCTGCGGCACATGCCAGTGCGCGTCGAACGGGACGGCCGAGGGCGCCACGGTCTGCCAGGCGCCCGCGTCCGCCGCCAACGGATGACCGCCCTGCCATGGCGGCAGCACGCTGGCCTTGCGGCCGGCATGGGCGAGTTGCACGCCGGCTACGGCACCCTGCGTCGTGATGAAGCGCGTGATCGGCTGCCAGGCCGCCAGCTGCGCATCGTTCCACAGGCCGACGTCGCCCGCCGAAATACGGCCTTCCGCGGAGACGGCGGTCGCTTCCACGATCACCGCGCCGGCTCCACCCACGGCACGGCTGCCCAGATGCACCAGATGCCAATCGTCGGGTACGCCGTCGGTGGCCGAGTACTGGCACATGGGCGCTATCACCAGCCGATTGCGCAAGGACAGGCTGCGTTGGGCGAAAGGAGTGAAGAGGTTCATCGAACGGGTCCGGAATAAGGATCCGCTTCACATGCCGGCGACAGATGGCCGCTTCAAGGGCGCAAGGCCGACGGCAAACCGGACAGCCAGGCGATGATGCGTTCGGCGACGGGCCCTGGCGTCTTCATCCAACCGAAGTGATCCGCCGGCCGGCCGTCCATGTCGCTGGACGTCAGCAGCTGCCGATCGACCTGCGCACGGGGCATCTTTCCCAGCAGCCACGACAGCGAAGCCTCGGGACCCAGCCAGTCATCGGCAAAGCGCAGCGCCAGCAGGGGCATCTGCAGCCTGCCCAGGCGTTGCTCGAGATCGTCGGCCATGCCGACGGCCGCATAACGGCCGGTGCGCCCGCTGCGCGCCCAGTCGTCGATCACGCCACGGGCTTCGTTGCCGCCGAAACCGATCTTCCTGCCCGGCAGATACCCGACCACGTGCGCAAGACACGGTGCCGCGGCATACGCCAGCCGGATCCATGCGCCGTGACGATATTGTCGCCAGTACGGCGATCCGCTGGCAGCCACCACCAGGCCGCCCACCGCGTCCGGATGCATGGCGGCGTGGAGCGAGGCCAGCTGCGCGCCAAGACTGTGTCCACCCAGCAGCAGGCCCTGATGGGGCAATCGCTCGCGCACCGCCGCGAGGCCCGCGGGAAGGTCGTCCTGCAGCAACTCGCGATAGCCCCAGTTCTGATGCCGTCCCGCGCGACGATTGCTGGAGCCGATGCCTCGCCATTCGTGGATCGCCATCGCCACGCCTGCCTCGGCCAGCGCTTGCGCCAACGGCAGGTACTGCCTGGCCGACACACCCAGCGCCGGCAACCAATACATCACGCAACGAGGCGTGCGCACAGGCAACTGCAACAGCACCTCCGCCTGCGCGCCGTCCGGGGCTCGTGCCGGCAGGGCTTCGCAAGCAGGCAACGGTGATGTCGAAGGCAAAGGCACGGACATGGATGATTGCCGCTGAAGCGAAACGACGCAGGCTAGTGAATCCACTCCATGGGAAAAAGGCCGCTAAATGAAAAAGGCCGACTTGCGCCGGCCTTTTTCATTAACAAGCGATACCTGGATCAAGCAGGTGCCACTTCATCGGCCTGCAGGCCTTTCTGGCCCTGCACCACCTTGAAGCTCACCTTCTGTCCCTCTTTGAGGCTGCGGAAACCCGTTCCGCTGATTGCCCTGAAATGCACGAAGACGTCGGGTCCGCTTTCACGACTGATGAAGCCAAACCCCTTGGCGTCGTTGAACCATTTGACTGTGCCAACTTCACGATCCGACATGACTCACTCCGATCTGCTCGACGCTGAGACAAGTCAGCCTCCCCTTTGGCCGACGGCTTACTGGGCATGCAGGGATCGGGTGAAGCGATGTGGACCCGGAGGGGTCGCGCACCGGGCATGCACGTGACCGAGCAACCACAGTGAATCCAGCATAACGGATTTCTTTAATGCAAGTGAATGGCTTTAGGCATTTTCACATTTCAACGACATTTGCATTGAAAATAAAAAAGCCAGGCATCGCTGCCTGGCTTTTCTTTTGCGTTATGAATAACGCTTTTTACTGCGGGATCACTTCATCAGCCTGCAGACCCTTCTGGCCCTGCACGACCTTGAACGAGACCTTCTGGCCTTCCTGCAGGCTCTTGAAGCCGTTGCCCTGGATCGCGCGGAAATGCACGAAGACATCCGGGCCATTGTCACGGCTGATGAAGCCGAAACCCTTGGCGTCGTTGAACCACTTGACGGTACCGATCTGACGATCAGACATGTAAATCACCTCTTGGGATAAAAAAGACTCAACTCGCGCAACGTGCGCGGGCCGACTTACTGGTATGCAAGGAAACCCTAGGGGTGATGCGATGAGGCTAGATCGAGATCAGGCGGCATCGGGTCACAAAACTCTGGTGACCCCGGCAGACACAGTTCGCGCATCATAGCGGTTCAATCGTCACAAGGCGAATAGGGCGTTTTCTCAAACTGAATGAATGCCAGATAACGGCGCGGCAATGCAGCTCGGTTTTCACATCGTCTTCTCATTTCATCCGGTCTTTACCGCGTAGGACGAGTATGAAAGTCTCTTCCCTCGCAACGGCTCTGAGACCGTCGAGGCGTCCGGCCGGCCATTAGAAGGAGAAGCTCGATGATGTCCCGTCGTACCCGCCTTGCCCTGTTGTCGCTGATCAGCGGTGGCATCGCGCTGGCTGGCTGCAGCAGCCAGCCCACCGCCACCACCACGACCACCACGACGACAACCGGCAGATCACACACGGGCGCCTCCACCTCGACGTCGCCCCGGAGCACGGGCACCTCCGCACCCCGATCGAGGACGGCAGCGCCCGGCGCGACCGGCGCACCCGCCGCCGCCACCGGCCCGACCGGAAGCACCGGGATACCGGCCTGCGACGACTACCTTGCCAGCTATGTCGCCTGCCACCGCACCGCGGCGATCTATCCGCCGGACCAGATCGAGGGGCATTACGAGGCCATGCGCGACAGCCTGCTGCGCGACTCGCAGGATCCCAATACGCGGCCGCAACTGGGTGGACGCTGCACGGCGCTGGCACAGACGCTGCGCCAGGCGTTGCATGGTCGCTCCTGTGGCCCGGTCAGTCCGGCCACGCCCGCGTCATCATCCGGCAAGGGCGGTTAGGTTCAGCGCCCCCGCCACAACGCACGCAGCGCGCCCGCAACACTCGCCGGGCGCGTGCGTCCCCATCGCACCTTGGGCGTGCCATGCCAGTGCGCCGTCGCACCGACCGCCTCGGCAACCTCGGCGAGCAGGCGCTCGCTCGGTTGCACGTCCGGCTCGAGGAACAAGGCCTTGACCTCGAACACGCCTTCCACGCGGTGCGCCTTGGCGTCCAAGCGCCCCACCAGTCGTCCGCGATGCAGGATGGGCAACACGTAGTAGCCGTAGCGCCGCTTCGGCGCGGGCACGTAACACTCGATGGTGTACTCGAAACCGAACAGCGCCTGCGCCCGTGCGCGATCCCATACGACGGGATCGAACGGCGACAGCAACGTCGTGTACGTGCCGCGCAGCTTTCCTTCCGCCGCCTGCGCGAGCAGTTCCGCGTGATCGGGGTGCACATAGGCGGGCACGTTCCAGTCGGCGACGTCCACCGCGAGCAGCTGCCCTGCTTCGACCAGCGGTGCAAGTTCGCGATCGGTCACCGCGGGCTTCAGGCGGTAGTAGTCGGCGATCCAGCGCGCCTGCGTCACGCCGAGCGCGCGCACGCTGTCGAGGATGAAGCGCTGCCGTAACGCGGCATGGTCCATCTGCATCAGCGCTGCATCCATCGGCGGATCGAGCTTGGCCAGTACGCGCTCGGCCAGGTCGTACACGCGCTGGAAACGCTCGCGCCGCGTGACCATCAATTCGCCCAGCGCGAACCACGCCTCCAGCCAGCGCTTTTCCGGCTTCCACGACCACCATCCACCCGCGCTACGCTGCTCGCTTTCGAAATCCGAAGCACGCGCGGCGCCTCCTTCGCGAATACGCGCGAGCAGTGAGTCCATGCCTTCGCGGTGTTCGCGATGCATGCGCGACGCATGCTTGTAAGCCCAGTGCATCGACCGCTGCATGCGCCACGCCTGATGCAGGGGAAGATCGGACGCCGGCACGAAGCACGCCTCGTGCGCCCAGCACTCGGCGATGCGCCCCGATGCCAATGCATCGTCCAGCCACGCGGGGTCGTAATCACCCAGACGCGAGTGCAGCACCATATAGGGACTGCGCGCGATCACATGGATGCTGTCGATCTGGAGCAGATTCATCCGTGAGATCGCGGCGACCACATCCGCCGGGCGCGCCTTGGCGCGCGGCTTGCGCAAAAGGCCCTGTGCGGCGAGATGCAGCCGCTGTGCCTGCGCAAGCGCTAAGCGAGCGTGCGGAATGCCTGAAGGAATCGACAACGGTAACGACGACTTCACGCGCTCACGATGCCTGTATTGAGGCGGCATTTATCGGGCCTTTGATAGCGTGGTGGCCAGCGGGGAGCAGTTCGCAGCGCGATATCGCCACGTTCGCCGCTCCACGCACATCCGTCCACTAGCCACGCATTCTGGCATGGAGTAACGACGATGAAATCACGCAAACCCCTTCTCGCGCTCCTGGCCGCCGGTTCGATGACGGTGGCCGGTTCGCTGCTCGCCCAGGACCAGGGCATGCAGACAGCGCCACCGCCTCCGCCGCCGGCCCCTGCGGCACCGACGCAGGCCACGCCACCGCCACCTCCGCCCTCCGCGCCTGCTGCGCCGATGCCTGCCACGCAGGCACCGCCTCCGCCGTCCGCGCCCGCCGCACCGCCATCGAGCATGCCTGCCACCTCCGCTGCACCGTCAGCGCCGGCGGCGACCATGCCAGCCGCCACGCCTACGCCACCGCCACCGGCCGGTACGCAGGCCAACGTCAACAGCCCGCAGGGCCAGGTGACCATCAATTCGAGCGTGCCACCGGTCGTCGCCGGTCCCGCCCCCAGCTTCGAGCAATTGTCGGGCGGTTCGCGCTTCATCACGGAAGACCAGGCCGCTGCGTATCCCCTCCTTGCCAACGACTTCCTTTACGTGGACAAGGGGCACACCGGCCATATCACCAAGGCGCAGTACGAGCGTTGGTTGAACAACAACAAGTAAGATGACGCTCCCCAGGCGGGCCGGTCGCTGGACTGGCCCGCTTCATTGCATTGCCGCGCCAAGATCTTGTCGGCGTCGCGCAGTACGCGGATGGAGCCCATCGATGCGATTGACCTTATGCGTGGCCGCCATGCTTGTTGTCGGCCAGCCCCTCGCCGCCCACGCGCAGAATCCGGATCCGATGGATATCCGCGCCTGCACAGCCATCGAGACCGATTCCCAGCGCCTCGCCTGCTACGACCGCGCCACGGGGCGTGAAAACCTTCCCGCGGCGCGCAAGAAGAACGAAACGACAGCGCAGGAAACCAAGCCCACGGGCAACAACGTCTTCGGGCATGAAACGCCCGCGCCGACGCAAGCGGGCACCGCCACCGAGGAAGTGAAATCGCTGTCGCTGCTCGACAGCCGATGGGAGCTGACGCCCGAGAGCAAACTCGGCACGTTCAACCTGCGCGGCTACAAGCCGATCACGATCATGCCGGTGTTCGCCACCAGCAACCAGAACGACCAGCCGCATAGCCCCAATCCCATCAACACGGTCAACACGCCGCAGAACCTCGACAACATCGAGGGCAAGTTCCAGATCAGCCTGAAGACCAAGGTGTGGCAAGGCGTGTTCGGCGACGCCGGCGATGTGTGGGTGGGTTACACGCAGGCCTCGCACTGGCAGGTATACAACAAGGAAACCTCCAGGCCGTTCCGCGAGACGAATTACGAACCCGAGGCCATGCTGGTGTTCAACACCCACTACGAGGTGGGTGGTTGGGACGGACGGCTGCTGGGCATCGGCGTCAACCATGAATCCAACGGCCGCTCCGATCCGCTGTCGCGCAGCTGGAATCGCGTGATGGGTTACGTCGGCTTCGAGCGCGACAACTGGACGGTGACGATTCGTCCCTGGTGGCGCATACCCGAAGGTGGCAAGGACGACAACAATCCCGACATCAGCAATTACATGGGCCGGGCCGACATGCAGATCATCCGCGAATGGAAAGGGCAGGAATTCGGCCTGATGCTTCGCCATTCGCTGCGCGGCGGCAGCGAGAGCCATGGCGCCGCGCAACTCACCTGGGCCTTTCCCATCGCCGGCAACCTGCGCGGTTACATGGAGCTGTTCAAGGGCTATGGCGAGAGCATGATCGACTACAACCACAACGCCACGTATCTCGGCATCGGCCTGTCGCTGCTCGACTGGTACTGACCAAGACGCCACCGCCGAATCGACGGTGGCGTCCCTTCCGCGACATGTGGTCAGTAGCCGCCGGACACGTCGATGATGACGCCGCTGGAAACCAGCGTCAGGTAGAACTGGCCACCGTCCGCACGCACCCAGCGATAGCCCGGATCGGGGCGGCGCAGGTGATAGTGCTCGTAATCGGTCACGTAGTACTCGTGCGCGTAGTAGCGATCAGGCAGGCGATCGCCCTTCTTGTACCAGCCATTGTGCTTGCCGTTGTCATGGCGTCCCTCGTCCTTGGGGTTGTGGCCACGATCGTGGTCGCCATCCTCCCAATGCTTGTCATCGCCATGTCCATGACCTTCCTGCGGACTGGCCATGACCATCCCACTTCCGACGAACAATGCGGCCGTCGTGACGGCGAGAATCAGCAGACGCTTCATGGGGAGCTCCATCCATACAGTGAAAGGATTCGGCGCGCGGCAACGCGTGCCGGGACCGCCGCATCGATGCGTGCGGCGCGGAGGCAACATCGCACAAAGCGACCCGCACTGGCCGAATCGCCGCCAAACGACAACGAAATCGTGCGGGCTCCGTTCATGGTCGCCGCCCTAGCCTCGAACCCGCTCGTCATGCGATACAGCACACAGAATGGATGGCCAAACGGTCAGGAATCGGCGCTTTCGTTGAAGCCGCCTTGCCCAACCTGAGAACCGTGACCCTTTCCTCCCCGCGATTGTTGGGCGACTATCCGACGCCCGGGCGATCTCGCGCCCTGTGTTGTGCTGCAGCACCGCATCGCCGTTGCGAAGTCTTCAGGCTCCCGAGCAACCCATGGGAGCGCGACCCATCCTCCAAAGGCGCACCATGAAAAAGCGCGTAAAGCTGTTTTCATCGCTGGGCATGGCCGTGGTTCTTTGCATGAGTGGCTTCTACGCATCGGCGGCCGATCTTTCCGCTGCCGCCCCCGGCGATCGGGAAAGCGACGCGCTGACGGACGCCTATACGGCTTTCGCCGGATCGAGCAGCAACGCGCACGCCCTTGTCGAGGGCCTGCTCAACGGAAGCCGAATCACGCTGGTCATGCCCTCGTCCTCGGGCAAGTCCTCCGCCCCAACGTCGTTCACGCCGAAAACCGGCAAGCTGGGCTACGACAACGTCAGGATGGCGCTTGCGCTTGCGCAGGCGGCCCTCGCCAAGGCGCAGATCACACAGCCAACGGCGGCGCAGATCGAAGCGGTGTTGAACGGCGGCGCGATCATGGCGCCCTACGGTCCTGCACAGATGCCAGGCGTGCTCGCGCTGCGCAGTCGCGGCCAGGTATGGGGAAACATCTCGAAGGCGCTGGGCGTCAAGCTCGCGGCTGACGGCAGCGTGGCGGCGGCGGACAGCCCGTGACGGCAAGAGGAAATGCGCACTGCGCATGCTGACGGCGCGCCCGTGCGGTGCGTCGCCTGAGAACCGGAGCGCCGGCCATCACACCGGCGCTCCATCGACCACTCAGTGGTGGTGGCCACCTTCGCCGTGCACGTGGCCATGGGCGAGTTCCTCCTCGCTGGCCTGACGCACGTCGGTCACTTCGACGTCGAAATGCAGGGTCTGGCCCGCGAGCGGATGGTTGCCGTCGATGTGCACCTTGTCGCTCTCGACCTTGGTCACGGTGACATTGATGACACCCTGCGGACCACGGCCCTGGAACTGCATGCCCGGCTGGATGTCTTCCACGCCCTGGAAAGCCTCGCGCGGCACTTCCTGCACCAGCTCGGCGTGATGCACGCCATAGCCCTCTTCCGGCGCCACGTTCACCTTGAACTGATCACCCACCTGGCGCCCTTCCATCGCCTTCTCCAGGCCCGGCACGATCTGGCCCACGCCCTGCAGGTAGACGAGCGGCTCGCGACCCTCCGAGCTGTCGAGCACCTGGCCCTGGTCGTCGGTCAGCGTGTAATGGAAGGAAACCACGGAATTCTGTGCGATCTGCATGACGTTCTCGATTGGGGAAGGAAGCGCCCGCTGACGCTGGCGCGAACGCCAAGGGTAACAGACCCCGCCGGTAGGCACCGGCGCGCCGGATTGGCGATACTTCGTGCATGGGCACGTTGCACCCTCTGTTTCGCCGCACTATCGCCATCACGCTCGGCGCAGCCATCGGTTGCCTGGCGACCTCGTCATGGGCCTCGGAAGAGGCGCCACGGGGCGTACAGCCTCCATCGGCGCCCTCGGTGTCGCTGTCCGATCAGATCAACAGCCTGATCGCACAGCCGCGCTTCGCCGGAGCGGACTGGGGCATTTCGGTGATCTCGCTGGACAGCGGACGCACGGTCTACGCGCATCGCGCCGATCAGCTGTTCCAGCCGGCCTCGACCTCCAAGCTGTTCACGGCCGCCGTGACGTTGAGCGAACTTGGCCCCGACTACCGCATTCCCACCCGCGTATTGGCGACCAGCGACATTCGCCACGGCCGCCTCAACGGCCCGCTGGTGCTCTACGGCATGGGCGACCCCACGCTCGGCGCCGATACCTCCACGGCGCAGTGGGCCGACCAGCTCGCCACGCAGTTGGCCGCCCAAGGCCTGCGCCAGGTGCACGGCGACCTGGTGGCGGACGCCACGTATTTCGCGAGCCCGGCGATGGGCACCGGCTGGGAGGCGATCGATCTACAGAGCTGGTTTGCGGTGCCGGCCACTGCGCTGAGCGTGCGCGAGAACCAGGTGGAGGTGACCATCACGCCTGCCGCCGCCGCGGGAATGGCGGCCAGCGTCAGTCTCGATCCGGGCGACGCCATACCGAGCGTGATCAGCGAAGTCACGACGGGCGCAGTGCATTCGCGCGCCGACGTCAATCTCTACCGCGCGCCCGGCGATGCCGTGCTGTATGCCTTCGGCAACGTACCCGCCAAATCGCCTGCGCAGACCTACAAGCTCGCGGTGCCCGATCCCGCGCGTTTCGCCGGCATGCTGTTGCAGCAGGCGCTGGCGCGCCACGGCATCCAGCTCGATGGCAAGGTAGTGTCGGTCCAATGGCCTCGCCGCGATACGCTGCTTGATGCGCAGCCGCGCACGCTCGCCGAAGTGCTGTCGCCACCGATCGGAGAAATCCTCGGACGCGGCCTGAAGCGTTCGCAGAACCTCTATCTGCAGAACCTTCTGCTGCTCGCCGGCGTCAAGGCGCAGGCCGATGCCGTGCAGCAGAACGGCGACACCGGCTTCATCACCAGCGAGCGCTGGGGCATTCGTGCCATGCAGCAGCTGCTCGAACGCGTGGGCATCGCACCGGGCGCCAGCGTGATCGAGGAAGGCAGCGGCCTGTCCCGCCGCAATCTCGCCACGCCCAATGCGATGGCCCGACTGCTCGCCTTCCTCGCTACCCAGCCCTATGCCGCAACGCTCGAGGATGCATTGCCGCTCGCCGGAGTGGACGGCACCCTGCAATGGCGCATGCGCAACACGCCGGCGCAGAACAACCTGCGCGCCAAGACCGGCAGCATGAGCTACGTGCATTGCCTCGCGGGCTATGTCACCACGGGCGATGGCGAACGACTTGCGTTCGCCATCATGCTCAACAATTACAACCCGCCGGCAGGCGCACCCAGCGCCACGCGCGACATCGACGCGATCGCCGTCATGCTGGCCGGGCTGCGAAACCGCGTCGCCGCACCGGTATCAGCGCCGAGCGTCGCCACTCATCCGGCCAACTGAGCCCTAGAGCCCGTTCACCATCGCCGCATAGCCCGCGCCGGGAACTGTGTGCCCGCAGGCCAAGCAAGAACGAGGGCATGTATGTCGATACACAACCGAGTGATGACGCCGGCGTGCGGGCAAACAGACCCGGCCCGGAGGGTTGACCATCTGCGCCCGCCAGGAAGCGGACGCAGTTGGTCAACGCGGGCCATGCGGCGATAGTGAACGGGCTCTTAGATCCTTGCCGATCTTTTCCGGCGTATCGGTGGGTGCATAGCGCTTCACCACCTGGCCATCGCTGTCGACCAGGAACTTGGTGAAGTTCCACTTGATACCCTCGCTGCCGAGGATGCCCTTGCCTTCACTCTTCAGCCATTTGTAGAGCGGATGCGCGCCCTCGCCGTTCACTTCGATCTTGGCGAACATCGGGAAGGTCACGTCATAGCTGGTGGAGCAGAAGTTGCGGATCTCCGCTTCATCACCCGGCTCCTGATGACCGAACTGGTCGCACGGAAAACCGAGCACCACCAGGCCCTTGTCGCGATCATCTCGCCACAGCGCTTCCAGTCCGGTGTATTGGGGCGTGAACCCGCACTTGGAGGCCACGTTCACGATCAGCAGGGTCTTGCCGCGGTACTCGGCGAGCGAGCGCTCGTTGCCGTCGATGTCGCGGGCGGAGAAGTCGTAGACGGAAGTCATCGCGATGAATCCTCGGACAGAGGGGCCCAGTCTATCGCCATACCGCGCCGGTGCGTCCGCTTACTTGAGCAGCGCCCACCATTGCGACAGGCTCACCGCGGCCGTGCCTGCCATCACCAACCCGAGAATAGTCCAGGCATCGCTCAATTCGTTGGAAGGCGAACAATACGCGCCCGGCGCGAAAATGGCTGCCGCCATGCCGGTGTAATGCATGCCAGTGACCGCCACGGCCATCACCAGGGCCGCTCCCAGCCGCATCGCCACGTGCGTCCAGCGATGACTGGCGCGCAGCCAGGTCATGATCAGCAGCGCTGCGCCGCTCGCGCCCAACGCAATGGCAGCCGATGTCCAGAACAGCACCGGGCGATATTCGATGCCCGGCAACATGCGCATGGCATACATGCCGCCGTAGTGCATGAGGCAGACGCCGGCAGCCATCAGCACCGAGGCGACCAGCCAGCTCAGCAGGCGCACGCCGTCGCGGATGACATAGAAGCCGATCGCGCTCACCACGACTGCCACCAGCCATGAAGCGGCCGTGATCCACAGATCGAAGCTCACCGGCACGCCCAGCGTGAGCGCCGCCATGCCCATGAAATGCATGGACCACACGCCGGTGCCGAATGCAAAGGCGCCGGCGATGATCCAGCGCCCTTTTTCTTCCGGCGCGGCGGCGCGGATGCGCGCGGTCATTTCGATGCCGCAGTAGCCCGCGAGCGTGGCGATCACGAACGAGTACGCCACCATGACCAAGTCGTAGTGCTGTTCCATCGAGGAGCCCCTTGACGATGAGCGACGAAACGCCGGACGGCGATCAGGCGCGCGTGAAAGTGAAATAAGCCACGTTGTCCGCCAGGCCATCGGCCTGCGCGAGCATGTGCCGGCTGGCCTCGCTGGCCTGGCGCAGCAGCGACTCATGGGCGCGCATCGCCTCGTCGATCCGGTTGAGCGCCATGCTGGCTTTCCCCACGCCATGCGATTGCTGTGCGCTGGCGCGGGCGATATGACCGACCACGTCGGTCAATTCGCGCACGCTGTGCACGATCCTGGCCAGCGTGTCGCCGGAACGGCTCGCGAGCTGCGTACCATCCGCGATCTTTTCGCGGCTGTCGGCGATCAGCTGCTTGATCTCGCCCGCCGCCACCGTGCAGCGCTGGGCGAGATCGCGCACTTCGCCTGCCACCACGGCGAATCCACGACCATGCTCACCCGCGCGTGCCGCCTCCACGGCGGCGTTGAGCGCGAGCAGGCGTGTCTGGAACGCGATGGCGTCGATGAGCCCCACGATGTCGTCGATGCGCCCACTGGAATGGCCAATGGCGACCATGGCCTGCTGCATCTGCGACACCACCTCGCCGCCGTCCTCCGCGCACACGCGCGCATCGGCGGCGAGCCGGTCGGCGTGGCGCGCATGCTCGGCGGTTTCCTCCACCGACGCGGACACGGCATCCATGTCTTCGGCCGTGTCGCGCAATCCGCTGGCATCCTCGCTCAGCTGGCCCGACAGGCCCTGGTTGTCCTTCACCAGCTGTTGCGCGGCGACGTTGACGGCGCCTGCGCCGTCGCGCACCTTGCGGATCACATTGGCCAGGCGCTCGTCCATGTCACGGAAAGCAGCGCGCAATTCACCGATCTCGTCGGAATAGAGCGCGGGAATGCGGTTGTCGAGGCGTCCATCGGCCACCATGCGCGCCAGCGCCAGCGCGTCGCGCAGGCGGACCGTCACCGATCGCACGAAGATCCCGTCGAAGATCACCGAAAGCAGCAGGCCTGCGAGCACGACGCCCAGCGCCACGTTACGGATGTCGTGCCCTTGCGCGGCATGCTTCTGCGCGCCCGCCTCCAGCGACTGGCGCGCGGCCGTCAGCGAAAGATCGGGGTGCCCGGCCTGCAGCTGGGCGAACACGCTGCTGGCTTCCCTGTAGACCTCATCCGTATTGGCATTCGCACGATCGATGCCATAGAGCCCCACCAAACCGGTGACCACCAGGAACAACAGCACCAGCCCTAGCCGCAATCCCATGCGGACCTTGATCGTGTAGCGGATCATCCGAGCCCCCCAGCTCTTTGTCGCAGCACCGCTTATCGGCAGTTTCGGCACCAACTTGAGGGCGGTTTCGGACCGGCAACGCCAGTTGTCTTATGCTTGGCAGCCGCCGGCCTGCCGGCACCCGTCCCCAAGGCGCCCGCCTCCGGTTTGCACGAAGGTATCCCGTGATCAGATTCCAGGCCGTCCACAAGTCCTACCGCGTCGACGGAAAGGATGTTCCCGCGCTGCACGCGTTCGACCTCGACATCGTCGACGGCGAGGTGTTCGGCATCATCGGCCATTCGGGCGCCGGCAAATCGACGCTTATACGTCTGATCAACCTGCTGGAGCGGCCGAGCGGCGGCCACATCCTGGTCGACGGCACCGACATGACGATGCTGAGCGACGCGCAGCTGCGCGAGAAGCGCCAACGGATCGGCATGATCTTCCAGCACTTCAACCTGCTGGCTTCCCAGACGGTGGCGGAAAACGTCGCCTTCCCGCTGCGCCTCGCCGGCGAGCGCGATGCGGAGGTCATTCGCCGTCGGGTGGACGAACTGCTCGCCCGCGTGGGGCTGAGCGCCCATGCCGACAAGTTCCCTTCGCAGCTGTCCGGCGGCCAGAAGCAGCGCGTGGGCATTGCGCGCGCACTGGCCAACCGGCCGTCGATCCTGCTGTGCGACGAGGCAACCAGTGCGCTCGACCCGCAGACCACCGCCGCGGTGCTCGACCTGCTGGCGGAGATCAATCGCGAATTGAAGCTGACCATCGTGCTGATCACGCACGAAATGGACGTGGTGCGGCGCGTGTGCGATCGCGTGGCCGTGCTGGATGCGGGCACCATCGTGGAGAGCGGCGCGGTGGCGGATGTGTTCCTGCATCCCAAGCACCCCACCACGCGTCGCTTCGTCAACGAGGCGCTGCCCGAGGAGGCTGCCGGCGAACAGGCACCATTCGCGAACGTGCCCGGACGCATCCTGCGCCTGTCGTTCCGCGGCGAAGCCACCTGGACGCCGGCGCTGGGGCGCGTGGCTCGCGAAACCGACGTGGATTTCAACATCCTCGCCGGCCGCATCGATCGCATCAAGAACCTGCCCTACGGCCAGCTCACCCTGGCCATGCAGGGCGCCCGTGTCGACGAGGCGTTGGCCAGCCTGCGCCAGGCGGGCATCGAAGTCGAAGAAATCACCACGCTGTCGCCGGAGAACCGCGCATGAACTCGCCGCTGCAGAGTCTGTTTCCCAACATCGACGACTGGAGCGAGATCGGCCGCGCCTGCATCGACACCCTGCTGATGCTGGGCGGCTCGCTTCTGCTCACCGTGGCGATCGGCCTACCGCTCGGCGTGCTGCTCTACCTCACCGGCAAGGGCCAGCTGCGCGCCATGCCCAAGCTGTACGCCATCCTTTCGCTGGTGGTGAACATCCTGCGCTCGATCCCTTTCATCATCCTGATGATCGTGCTGATGCCGCTCACCTATGTGCTGGTAGGCACCAAGCTGGGCATTCGTGGCGCGATCCCGCCGCTGGTGATCGGCGCCGCGCCGTTCTTCGCGCGCCTGGTGGAAACCGCCTTGCGCGAAGTGCAGCGCGGCGTGATCGAGGCCAGCCAGGCGATGGGCGCCAGCACCTGGCAGATCGTGCGACATGTATTGCTCCCGGAGGCTCGCGGAGGCCTGATTGCGGGCACCACGGTCACTGCCATCGCGCTGGTGGGCTATACCGCCATGGGTGGCGCCATCGGCGCCGGCGGTTTGGGCGACCTGGCCTACCGTTACGGCTATCTCAGCTACAAGTCGGACTACATGCTGGTCACGGTGGTGCTGCTCATCGTGCTGGTCCAGATACTGCAGATGCTGGGCGACCGCATCGTGGCGCATTACACGCGTCACCAGTGACGCGTTTTTGCATCCGGCGGTATGGACGGCTATTCTGTTGCGCCGCATCACAGAAACCTTCCGTCATGACGAAGATGCATAAGCTCATTGCCATTCTTTCCGGCCTGCTCCTGCTGGCGGGCTGTTCTTCGTCCAACGGCGGTGGTGAAGCAGCCGGCCAGAAGCTGGTGGTCGCCGCCACCGCCGTGCCGCACGCGGAGATCCTCAAGCAGGTCAAGCCGATCCTGGCGAAGGAAGGCGTGGACCTGGAGGTCAAGGTGTTCGCCGACTACGTCCAGCCCAATACGCAGGTGCTGGAGAAGTCGATCGACGCCAACTATTTCCAGACCAAGCCCTACCTCGATGCGTTCAACCGCGAGCGCGGCACCAACCTGACCATCGTGACGGGCGTGCACATCGAGCCGTTCGGCGCATACTCGCGCAAGCTCAAGGCGATCGACCAGCTGCCCGACGGCGCCACCGTCACCCTGCCGAACGACCCTAGCAACAATAGTCGCGCCCTGCTCCTGCTGGCCAAGCACGGCATCATCACGCTGAAGGATCCGAGCAACGAGCTGTCCACGCTGAAGGACATCACCGCGAATCCGAAGCAGCTGAAGTTCCGCGAGCTGGAAGCGGCGATGCTGCCGCGCACGCTGGACGAAGTGGATCTCGCCCTGATCAACACCAATTACGCGCTGGCCGCGGGCCTCAACCCGACCAAGGACGCGCTGCTGATCGAGGACAAGGATTCGCCGTACGTGAACTACCTGGTGGCGCGTCCGGACAACAAGGACGACCCGCGCATCCAGAAGCTGGCGAAAGCGCTGACCAGCCCGGAAGTAAAGCAGTTCATCGAGCAGAAGTACCAGGGCGCGGTGCTGCCGGCGTTCTAAACCACAACCAGCCCCGCCCCCTTATGTAGGAGCGCACCCAGTGCGCGATCAGCCAACGGAGCGGTGAAACCGTCTCGCCGCGGTCGCCCACTGGGTGGGCTCCTACAGAAATAGAGCTGCGCCTCGCTTTACCTGTAGGAGCGCACCCAGTGCGCGACAAGCCAACGGAGCGGTGAAGCCGCAACGCCGCGGTCGCCCAATGGGTGGGCTCCTACAGGGGAAGACGCCCGCCCAGCTCAGGCAACCGCTGTCGCCCGATCAGGCTCTACGGGAATCTCGAAGACCTGCCGCAGGTAGGCCACATAGGCACTGTCCTCGCACATGTTCTTGCCCGGCGAGTCGCTGATCTTCGCCACCGGCTGGCCGTTGCAGCGGATCATCTTGATGACGATCTGCAGCGCCTCCGGCCCTACGTCGTTGGTGAGATTGGTGCCGACGCCGAAGGCCAGCTGGCAACGGCCATGGAAGTGCTTGTACAGCGCCATCACCTTGGGAATGTCCAGGCCGTCGCTGAACACCAGGATCTTGGTGCGCGGGTCCACGCGGTTCGCACGGTAGTGCGCCAGCACGCGCTCGCCCCAGGCGAACGGATCGCCCGAGTCGTGCCGCGTGCCGTCGAACAGCTTGCAGAAGTACATGTCGAAATCGCGCAGGAACGCGCTCAGTCCGTAGACGTCCGACAGCGCGATGCCCAGGTCGCCGCGGTATTCGCGGGCCCAGGTTTCCAGCGCCGCCACCTGCGAGTCGCGCAGGCGAGGGCCGAGGGCCTGGTGCGCCTGCAGATACTCGTGCGCCAGCGTGCCCAGCGGCGTCAGGCCGAGCTTCCACGCCAGCCATACGTTGCTGGTCCCGGCGAACTGTTCGCCCAGGCCGTCGCGCAGCGCGGTCACCACTTCCTCGTGCCATCGGCGCGAAAAACGCCGGCGCGTGCCGTAATCGGCGATCTTGCAGCCCGCAAAACCATCGGTATCGCGTAGCAGGGCGATCTTGTCGCGCAGTCGCCGACGCCCTTCACCGAGATCCAGACCCGGCCGGGTATTGCGGAAATACACCTCGTTGATGATCGCCAGCAGCGGCACTTCGAACAGGATGGTGTGCAGCCAGGGGCCACGGATGCGGATCTCGATCTCGCCCCGTCCGGCCTGCGCGGGCTGAATGTCGACGTACTTGGCATTGAGCTGGAACAGTCCCAGGAAATCGACGAAGTCGCTCTTGATGAAACGCCAGCTGCGCAGGTAGTCCAGTTCCTTCGGCGTGAAGCGCAGCGAGCACAGCTGGTGCAGTTCGGCGCGGATCTCGTCGATATACGGCACCAGGTCGATGCCGGGGTTGCGGCACTTGAACTTGTACTCGACCTGGGCGGCCGGATAGTGGTGCAGCACCACCTGCATCATGGAGAACTTGTACAGGTCGGTGTCGAGCAGGGAGGAAACGATCATCGGTCGCTCGCGCGGCGCGGGGGAAGGGTTGGATTATCCCGCTCCGGATGCCGGTGGCGCGAGCGCACGGGTCACGCAGGCAAATAAAAACCCCGGTAGCCAGGGGAGGGGCTACCGGGGTTTTGTCAGGCCGGTCCTAACAAAGAGGGGGAAATGGGACCGACCCCCCAGTGGCACGACGAAGCTGCACCACTTCCTGTCGCCGTCACGGCGATACGGTTGGTTAGTGTGGGCCGCGGGGACCTAGTTCAAGCGTCCCCGTGGATTCGTTCAGCTTTTGGCAAGCTGGCGGAGCCGCCTACAATCGGCGCCCTTGCCCTTGGGAAAACTCCGATGCCTGCCCTGCTCCGCCGCCTGTGCATGCTCGCCCTCTGCGTGGCCCTGCCCCTGCGCGCCGCCGAGCTGACTGTCGACCTTGGCCATGGCGCGCGCACCTACCGCACGGAGCAGCTGCTGGCCCGCGGCGACGCCCGCACGATCGACATTCCCGACGATGTGTCGTTCAAGCGCGCCATGCGCTACCGCGCCGTGCCATTGAAGGCCTTGCTGCAGGGCGCGAGACCGGAGGATGCGCTGCTGTTCGTGGCCTCCGACGGCTTCGCCGCCGAGATCCCCGCCACGACGATCCTGCAGGCGCATGGCTCGGAAGCGTGGCTGGCTGTCGAAGAACCCGCCCGCCCGTGGCCGCCGCTCGCCGAGAACAAGGTTGCAGGCCCGTTCTACGTGGTGTGGACCGACCCGCAGGCCATGCGCATCGGGCCGGAACAGTGGCCGTTCCAGCTGGCCGCCATCCGTCGCCTCGCACCCGTGGCGGAACGCTTCCCGGGCATCGTGCCCGATCTGGCGCTGAAACCCGACGGAGCGGTCCGCAAGGGTTTTGCCGTGTTCCAGCGCACCTGCTTCGCCTGCCACACGCTCAACGGCCAGGGCGAAGCCCGGCTGGGCCCTGATCTCAACATTCCGCACAATCCCACCGAGTACCTGCGGGAAGACCTGCTCCGCGCCTACATCCGCGACCCGCAATCGCTCAGGCACTGGCCGCAGGCGCGGATGCCGGGCTTCGACCGCCAGGCGCTTTCGGATGCGGAGCTCGATGAGCTGCTTGCCTACCTGCGCCATATGAGCGGGCGCAAAGCGCATCCCACATCGCCTTAAGGCAACACTGACTAAGTATTGCCGTCGTCATGATGTCTGGAAGGCTCGCCGGCTGTGTCGCGTGGCGCCGGGAAGACTGGCCGTCTTGCCAAGCCGCGCGGCACGGTAGGCGGGCCTTCCAGACATCACCCATCATTGAAAATTCAACCGGCTGGGCCCGCCCTGTCTGTCCGCACGCCTTCGGTCCGCTGGCTCGACAGACGGCCAGTCTGCCTTCCTCGCTCCTCAAGGCTGCGGCCATCCATGGCCGCTGCCCGCGTGCGCCAACGGCCCTGTGGCCTGCGAACAGACGGGGCGGGTGACGACGCGAAGCTAGTCCCGTGGGACGACGGCAATACTTCGTCAGTGTTGCCTTAAGGTTCACCGCTGGCGGCGAGCCGTTGCTGCAGGGCCTGCTCACGCTGCGCCGCGGGCAGCCGCGAGAGCGCCCGCACGTTGGTGTAGAACGCGGGCCACTGCCCTTCGGCCTGCCGGAACAGCGTGGCGAAGGCCGGCGTCCAGCGGTCGTAGAGCCCGAACGGCAGCAGCCGCGCGTTGTTGATCGGTGCAGCCACCCACGCATCGTAACGATGATCGTCCGGCCAGTTCTTCGCACGCCACTGCGCGTAATGCGCGCGGAAATCGGCGATCTCACGCTGCTTGCCGGCTTCCATGGCGGACGCGTCGACACCGCTGGCGTACAGCCTCTTCAGGCGATCGCGCAGGTCCAGCACCTGTTGCGTGAAACCGTCATCCATCGCCTTGCTTCGCGCGTCCTGCGGCGCCATGCCTCGCGACTGTCGCCACTGGCGCAGCCCCTCCTCCTGCACGAAGGTGGCGAAGGACTCGTTGAACGCGCTGTCGTCCTTGACGTAAACCAGCTGGTGGGCCAGTTCGTGAAAGATCGTGCCGGCCAGCTCGTCGTCGTCCCAGCGCATCATGCTGCTGAGGATGGGATCGGCGAACCATCCGAGCGTGGAATAGGCGGGAACGCCGCCGACGTAGACATCGTCGCCTTTGGCCTCGAGCCGTGCCGCCTCCTGCTTCGCCCTGTCATGCGAAAAGTAGCCGCGGTAGGCCACGCAACCGGCGAACAGGAAGCAGTGCGTCACCGGCGCCACCGAATAGCGCGGCGTGGCGAACACGTTCCATACCACGTAGGGGCGATCGAGCTGGACGTAACTGGTGTAGCTGCGGTTATCCGGCAGGGCGAGCGCCGTCGTGGCAAACCGGCGCGCCTGTTGCGCCAGCGCCAGGCGCCGCTTCACGGCGGGGTCCGTGGAGGGATCGGCAACCACCTCGGCGATGTCTCGGCGGTGCAGCACCAACTCGCCCTGCCCTTCGGCGACATGCGCGTAATAGCCCACCGTGCCGCAGCCAGAAAGCATGAGGCCCATCGCCAGAGCGATGGGCCTGAACAGTGCGTGGGTTGGCGGCATGCAGGTAGACAACCTCATGCCGCGATTGTGCCCTGACTTCAGTGGCCGTGGTTGCCGTTCCAGCTGCCACGGTTGCCATGCCAATTGCCGTGTCCGGAATAGCCGCCATGGCCGCCGTAGTAACCGCCGTGGCCGTAGTAACCACCGTGACCGTAGTAGCCGCCATGGTTGTAGTAGTGCGAATGACCGCCGTACCACACGCCGCCGATGCCGACGCTCACGGCAGGGCCGTAGCAGCAGCCATATCCATAGCCGTAATAACCGTAGCTCGGGTAGTAGTAGCCCGGCGCAGCGCTGTAGGTGACGCCACTGCCGTAATAGGCATCGCCATACGTCGCCACGGGGCGCACGTAGCTGTAGCCAGGATCGTAATAACAACCGGATAACGCCGCGGTGGCGACCGCGAGGGCAACACCGGCAAGCACGCGTTTCATGACCATCACCTCACGGGTAGATGACTCCACTCTGGACCCGATCGATTAAGTGCGTGCTGAATGCGCTTTTCGCACGGCCGGGAGGCACGGGCCGCCCAGCCATGCGCTTGCGAACGACGGTTTCCGGCACCGGTTCAGCCGTTGCCGCCGCGTTCGGGAGGCTGCCGGATGTGACCGTAGACCGCTTCGCTGGACACGCCCATGCCGGAGTTGCCATTGCCCTGGTTGCCGGTGTCGCTGGAAGGCGGCTGATCGGCGCCGGGCCACGTCGGGCCTTGTTTCACGCGCTCCTGCTTCGCTTCGAGCAGGGCCTGGATGTGCGCGGCCGCTTCCTGCGGCGTCAGCTGTTTCTTGGCCGCCTTGCGCGGTGACGCCGCCCGCGGACGTACAACCCGCTTCGGTGCCGCCGTCTTGTGTGCTCGGCGCGGCGCGGTCTTGCGCGTCGTGGCCTTGGTCGCGGCGGTCTTGCGTGTCGCGGCCTTTTTTGCCGGGGTCTTTTTCGCCGCGGCCTTGCGCGCCGTCTTGCGCACGGTCTTCTTCGCCGTCTTCCTGGCGGCGGTGGTCTTGCGCGTTGCTGGCCGCTTGGCCGTGGATTTGCGGGCGGAGGTCTTGGCTGCCGTCTTGCGGGTGGCGCTCTTGCGCGCCGTCGTCTTGCGGGCAGCGGTTTTCCTGGGCGTGGCTTTCTTGGCAGTGGTCTTTCGCGCGGAGGATTTCCGGGCGGCCGTCTTTCGGGAGGTCACTTTCTTGGCAGGCGCCTTGCGTGCGGCGCTCTTGCCGGTGGCGGTCTTGCGGGTGCTTTTGCGGGTGGCTGCTTTCCTGGCCGAGGATTTCTTCGCGGCCGGCTTGCGCGTCGTTGCCATGCGTCTTCACTCCTGCGGTTGTCGAGAGTGCCCGACGCCCTGCTCGCCAGGCAAAACGAGCATTAGCACCGCGAAGATGTATCCGATGTGAGCAACTCCGCGAGTCGTCCGCTCAGAAGCGCGGCTGCGCAAGCTGCGACAGGAAATACGAGAACACTTCGGGCCGCAGCAGCAGCGTGAACGCCACACCGAACGCGGCGCCCCACAGGTGCGCGCTGTGATTGACGTTGTCCTGCGCACGGCGATCCATGTAGATCGAATAGGCCAGGTAAAGCACCGCGTAGATGATGGCCGGCATCGGCACCACGAACACGATGATGCGTGACCACGGCGCCAGCAGGATGTAGGCGAACAACACGGCGGATACCGCACCCGACGCGCCCAGGCTGCGATAGTTCGGGTTTCGCCGGTTCTTGAGATAGGTCGGCAGGATCGAAACCACCATCGCCACGATGTAGAACAGGGCGAAGCCCAGCATGCCCAGCCGCGCCGTATAGAAGCCCTCCATCGAGCGGCCGAAGAAGAACAGCGTGATCATGTTGAACAGCAGGTGGTTGAAATCCGCATGCACCACGCCGTAGGTCACCAGCCGGTGATACTCGCGATGCCGCGTGATGGCCGGCGGCCACAGGATCAGGTCGTTCATGAGGCGGACGTTGTTGAACGCCATGAAGGACACGATGCAGGTGATGGCAATGATGGCCAGGGTGATCATGCGGTTTCCGTGAGAATCATCGGGACAAAGAGCCCGCATCTTGGCCGCGCGCGCCCGGCTTGTCGACACCGCCTGCGCGCCGGACGCCGCGCACGGCCTGCCTTTCCGCACTATCATTCGCGGCTTCGCGCGTTTTCCCCACGCCTGCAGGCCCCCTCCCCATGTCGATCCGTTACCTGCATCTGGACGTCTTTGCCGCCACGCCTGGCGGCGGCAACCACCTGGGTGTCGTCACCGACGCCACCGGCTGGAGCGATGCCCGCATGCAAGCCTTCGCCCGCTGGACCAACCTGGTCGAGACCACCTTCCTGCTCCCGCCGAGCCAATCCGACGCGAGCTACCGCGTGCGTATCTTCACGCCGCACAAGGAAATTCCCTTTGCCGGGCATCCCAGCATCGGCAGCGCGCATGCCGTGCTGCTGTGCGGCCTGGCTGCGCCCGTGAATGGCGTGCTGTGGCAGGAATGCGGTGCGGGCGTGCTGCCCATCCGCGTCGAGGGCAGCGGTGAGGATCGCCAGCTGTTGCTGAAATCGCCGCACGCCGTGGTGGAAAAGACCGGCCTGGACGCCCATCCGCTGCTGCAGGCGGCGCTAGGTGGCATCGGCCTTGGCGCCCTGCCGCCGGCCTACGTCGCCGGTGGACGCCACTGGTGGCTGGCCGAGTGCGCCGACGAGGCCTCCCTGCGCCACTGGCAGCCGGATCATTCGGCGATCGGCGCGTTGGCGCACGCCACCGACAGCCTGGGTCTTTGCGTGTTCGCGCGCAGCTCACACCCCGACTACCCGCTGGTGGTGCGCGCCTTCCCGGCCGGCGTCGGCATCGTGGAAGACCCCGCCTCCGGCGCCGCCAATGGCCTGATTGCTGCCTACATTGCCCACGCCGAGCCACATGGCCCGCTCGCCGGCGGCTACATGGTGAGCCAGGGCCGCGAGATCGGCCACGACGCCAGCCTCGCCGTACGCATCGACGGTGATGTCGTGTGGATCGGCGGGCGCACCAACACCATCATCGACGGCACGCTGCACTGGAACGGCGCGGCGTGAATCCCGCCGCGCAGATCTGGGTGGATGCGGACGCCTGTCCGGCGGCCATCAAGGAAGTGCTGTTTCGCGCCGCCGAGCGCGAGCAGGTATCGGTGACGCTGGTGGCCAACCAGTGGCTGCGCACTCCGCCTTCGAAGTACGTGCGCGCCATCCAGGTGCCCGGCGGCTTCGATGTGGCCGACAACGAGATCGTGGAACGCGTGGCCGCGGACGACCTGGTGGTCACGCAGGACATTCCCCTGGCCGCCGCCGTGATCGCCAAGGGCGCGCTCGCCATGCATCCACGCGGCGAGCTGTACACCGCCGACACCATCGCGCAGCGCCTTGGCATGCGCAATTTCATGGATGAATTGCGCGGCGCCGGCATCGACACGGGCGGCCCGGCGGCATTCCATCCGCGCGACAAGCAGGCGTTCGCGAACCAGCTGGATCGTTGGTTGACGCGGCGCAGGCAGGCGAAACCACGTCTGTAGGAGCGCACCCAGTGCGCGACCGCGGCGCTGGGTAGTCATCCGCTTCGCAGGCTTATCGCGCACTGGGTGCGCTCCTACATGAGAGCGTTTGTTACAGCTTGCGCTCGTCCAGATGCGCGCGCCGCGCGGCGACCTGAGCCATGATCGACCAATCCACGTCCTCGTCGCCCGCCGACAGCGCCTCCAGCAGGCTGTCGTGCAGCAGGCTGGCCAGCGGTAGCGGTACACGCGTGGCGTCGGCGGCGGACAAGGCCAGGCCGATGTCCTTGTAGCCCAGCGGCAAGGCGAACCCGGCCGGCGTGTAGCGTTGTTCGGCGATCAGCTTTGCATAGCCCTGGAAGGCCGGCGACGCAAACAGCGTGCTGGTCATCACTTCGAGAAAGTCAGCCGCGCTGACGCCATGGGCGCGCGTGAGCGCCGATGCTTCGGCCATGCTCTCGATGGCGGCACCCAGCATGAAGTTGCCGGCGATCTTCACGACGTTGGCGCGTTCGGGCGCATCGCCCAGCGGCCAGATGCGGCTGCCCATGGTTTCCAGCAGCGGCCGCACGCGCTCGATCACGCCCGGCCTGCCGGCGGCAACGATGTTGAGCTTGCCGGCCGCGGCCACATCCGGACGTCCGAAGACGGGAGCGGCGACATAGTCGATGCCGCGCTTGGCGTGTTCTGCCGCCAGCTCCTTGGCGAGCGCCACCGAGATGGTGGCGTGATTGACATGCACGATGCCCTTGTCCATCGCGTCGAGCAGCCTGCCTGCAAGGAAGACATCGCGCACGGCCTGGTCGTTGGCCAGCATGCTGAACAGCGCGTCGCCGAGCACGGCACGATCTGCAGTCTTCACCACTTTGGCGCCCAGCGATGCCAGCGGCTCGGTGGGGCCCGGCGAACGGTTCCATACCGTTACCTCGTGGCCGGCCTTGATGAGGTTGCTCGCCATGGCACTGCCCATGGCGCCGAGGCCGATGAAACCGACTTTCATGTGTTCTTCTCCACGTTCTGCAGCGCCGCCAGTGGATCACGGCGCGCGTTCAGCTCATGCGAAATCAGACCACTTCACCTGCCGCGTGGCCCGATGCCCATGCCCACTGGAAGTTGTAACCGCCCAGCCAACCGGTGACGTCCACCACTTCACCAATGAAGAACAGACCCGGAACCAGTTTCGATTGCAGGGTCGACGACGACAGACCATCGGTATCGACGCCACCCAGGGTGACTTCCGCCGTGCGGTAGCCCTCGGTGCCGCTGGCGACGATGGGCCAGTCGTGCAGTTGCGCGCCGATCTGCGCGAGTTCCGCTTCGCGGTACTGGCGCATGGGCCTGCTTTCGAACCACAGCTCGCACAGGCGCTGCGCGAGGCGTCGCGGCAGCAGGTCGGCAAGCACGTTCTTCAACTCGGCCGCCGGACGGGCCACGCGCTGTTCCTGCAACCAGGCGCCGGCATCCGCTTCGGGCAACAGATCGATGCGCAGGTCATCGCCCGGCTGCCAGTACGAGGAAATCTGCAGGATGGCCGGCCCGCTGATGCCGCGATGCGTGAACAGCATGCCGGCGCGAAAACTGCGTTTTCCTACGCGCGCTTCGACAACGGGCAACGCGACGCCGGAGAGATCCTGATAACGCTCCTGGTGTTTTCCACTGAGCGTCAACGGCACCAGCCCCGCGCGTGTAGGCAGCACGTTGTGGCCGAACTGCCGGGCCAGCTCATAGCCGAAACCCGTTGCGCCCATGCTGGGAATGGACAGCCCGCCCGTGGCGACCACCAGCGACTGCGCATGCACTTCGCCATGGGCGGTAAGAACGTTGAAACCCTCTTCCGTGCGCTGCGCGCGCGTCACACCACAACTCGCTTCGATGCGCACGCCGGCCTGCGCGCATTCATCCAGCAGCATGCGCACGATCAGCTTGGAGGATTCGTCACAGAAGAGCTGGCCGAGCTCCTTCTCGTGGTAGGCGATGCGGTGCTTTTCCACCATCGCGATGAAATCCCACGGCGTGTAGCGCGCCAATGCCGACTTGGCGAAGTGCGGGTTGCCCGAGAGATAACACGACGGCGTCACGCCCATGTTGGTGAAATTGCAGCGGCCACCGCCCGACATCAGGATCTTCTTGCCGACCTTGTTGGCGTGATCCACCACCAGCACCGAGCGCCCGCGCTGGCCGGCCACCATGGCGCACATGAGCCCGGCGGCACCGGCGCCGATGACCAAGACATCCACTTTCACGCACGCACCGCCGTCATGGCCTGCTCCCATTGCAAGCCGCGCATTATCCGCCAGCCGAGGCCATATCGCTTAAACTTCGGCTTTCCATCGCATACGGGACGGCCGCCATGCCCTCTTTTGACGTAGTTTCCGAAGTCGACAAGCACGAGCTGACCAATGCCGTGGACCAGGCCAACCGCGAGTTGACCAGCCGCTTCGACTTCAAGGGCACCGACGCCAAGTTCACGCTGGACGACTTCGTCATCACGCAGACCGCACCCAGCGAATTCCAGTTGCAGCAGATGCTGGACATCCTGCGCGGCCGACTGACCACGCGGAAGATCGACATCCGCGCGCTGGAAGTGGGCGACCCGGAAACCAACCTGGGCGGCTCCCGCCAGAAGGTCACCGTCAAGCAGGGCATCGAGCAACCGATTGCCAAGAAGCTGGTGGCCGCGTTGAAGGAAGCCAAGCTCAAGGTCGAGGCGCAGATCAACGGCGACAAGCTGCGCGTGACCGGCAAGAAGCGCGACGACCTGCAGCTGGCCATGGGCGTGCTGCGCAAGGCCGACGTGGAACTGCCGCTGCAGTTCGACAACTTCCGCGACTGAGAAAGCCCTTCGACGCTCGTCCGGCCACGGCCGGACAAGCGCGGCGATCAGGCCACCAGGCCGGCGGCGATATTCACGCTGATCGCGATGATGAACACGTTGAAGAAGAACGCGATCACGCTGTGCATAAGCGCCACGCGACGCAGATAACGGCTGGTGATCTGCACGTCCGAGACCTGAAAGGTCATGCCGATCACGATGGCGAAGTAAGCGAAGTCCCAGTAGTCGGGCTGCGGCGTGCCCGGGAACTCAAGGCCTTCGTGCTTCTTGCCGAAATCGCCGTAATAGCCATGTGCGTAATGCATGGCGAACATGATGTTGAGGAACAGCCACGACAGCACGATGCTGCTCGCGGCGATCACCAGGCCCTGCACGCCGCCGCCGTGCGCGGCGCCCAGTTCGGTGGTGAGCGCCACCGCGACGACGCCGATTAGGCCCAATGCCGTCCACAGCACGCCCCAGCGCCCGGTGTCCTGCCGACGCGCCTGGCCCCGCATCATCTCCATGGTCGAGCAGCGCCCGAACAACCTCGCCAGTGCAATGAGATACACCAGTACGCCCAAGTCGAATCCGAGCAGCAGCGCCTTGGCCGGTTTCATGTGGAAGGCAAGCCACAGCACCAGCCAGGTCGCCAGGAAAAACGCCGTGGAAGCGGCCAGCCGCGGGCGGGCGCGCAACATGCGGAAGTGGACTCGCCTGCCGGGCGACGGCGCATTTCCGGTGGGCGTATTCATGCATAGGCCCCGACGGGCAACGAGCGGCTGACGATCAAGACGGTCTCTCCCATGGCCCGGCAGCGGGCATGGCGCATCTTAATGCCGTTTTGCGAACCGCTCAGATATGCAGGTCCTGGTACTCCGGATGGCGCGTCATCCAGATTTCGGAATAGGAACAGGCAGGATCGACCTTCCAATGCTCCGCACGCGCCATGTCGAGCGCGGTTCGCACCAGGTTGGAAGCAATGCCACGGCCGCCGACCGCCGAGGGCACGATGGTGTGCGTGATCGTCATGACGCCATCGATCAAGGTGTAATCCAATACGCAAGGGACACCGTCGACCTTGGTCTCGAAACGGTGCGTCCTTGGGTTGTGGTTGATCTCGGCCTGCATGAAACACTCACCCTGATGAAACGATGGCGCGCAGCGTAATGCATCGCACGGCAAACCGCGCGTGAAGGTTACGGTTGTCGCCGTTCGCGTTTCTTGCATGAGCGGATGGGCACACTCACCAAGCAACCGGTCACTGCGCGAGGCACCACCATGAAGAGGACAGCGTCCGCCGCCTGGGCCGGCGGCCTGAAGGAAGGCACCGGCACGATCTCCACGGCCACCGGCGTGCTGCGTGATGCGCCCTACGGTTTTCGTTCACGCTTCGAAGACGGCCCGGGGACGAACCCGGAAGAACTGCTGGGCGCCGCACATGCCGGCTGCTTCAGCATGGCGCTCGCGTTGGGGCTGGAACAGGCGGGATTCGTCGCCAAGCACATCGAAACCAAGGCCGTCGTCACGCTCGACAAGGATGGCGACGGCTTTGCCATCACCACCGTGGACCTGACCTGCAGGGCGAGTGTTCCTGGCATCGACGCTCAGGCATTCGACAAGGTCGCGCAAGCCACCAAGGCGGGCTGTCCGGTGTCGAAGGTGCTGAAGGCACAGATCAATCTGGACGCCCAACTGGAAAGCTGAACTCGGCGTCGTGACGCGGCAAGCGGCGCCTGCCATCCTCGCCACCGCACGAATGTTCGACCGTGAACCGCGCCTCGCGCATTTCACGGCAAGGACACCTCCGCCCGCGATACAGCCGAGGCGTGCCTCAGCACCCGGCCGCCAGACGCACCGGACGTGACGCGGCGCGCTGCAACGCCCGCCGTTCACGCACGGCCTGCGCCAGCCGTTCCAGCACGTCCACCGACGCATCCCAATCGATGCAACCGTCGGTGATGCTCTGGCCATAGCGCAACGGCTGATCCGCAACCAGCTCCTGGCGGCCGCCAACGAGATGGCTCTCGACCATCACGCCGACGATGCGCCGTTCACCGCCTGCCAGCTGCACCGCGATGTCCTCGATCACGCGCGGCTGGTTTTCCGGCTGTTTGCTGCTGTTCGCATGACTGGCGTCGATCATCACGCGGCTGTCGAGGCCCGCGCCGCCGATCGCCTTGCAGGCCGCGTCGACATTGGCTGCATCGTAGTTGGGCGTCTTGCCGCCGCGCAGGATCACATGGCAGTCCGTGTTGCCGGTAGTCGCGGCGATGGCCGTCTGGCCGTCCTTCGTCACCGCCATGAAATGGTGGGGCTGCGACGCTGCCTGCACGGCATCCACTGCGATCTTCACGTTGCCATCGGTGCCGTTCTTGAAACCCACCGGGCAGGAAAGCCCGGATGCAAGCTCGCGATGCACCTGGCTCTCCGTGGTGCGTGCACCGATCGCGCCCCAGGCCACCAGGTCGGCGATGTATTGCGGCGTGATCATGTCGAGGAACTCACAACCGGCCGGCACGCCGAGTTCGTTGATGTCGCGCAGCAGGCCGCGCGCCATCCGCAGGCCCTTGTCGATCTGGAAGCTGCCGTCCAGGTCCGGGTCGTTGATCAGCCCCTTCCAGCCCACGGTGGTGCGCGGCTTTTCGAAATACACGCGCATGACGATTTCCAGCTCCTCCGCATGGCGCTGGCGCTGCTCGGCGAGGCGTTCGGCGTACTCGAGCGCGGCCGCCGTGTCGTGGATCGAGCACGGCCCGATGACCACGGCCACCCGGTCGTCATCGCCGTTGAGGATGCGGTGCAAGGCCTCGCGCGATGCGCTCACGGTGCCGGCCGCGCGCCCGCTCATGGGGAAATCGCGCATCACGTCGGCGGGCGTGCTGAGCCGTGTGATAGCGCGAATGCGCAGGTCGTCGGTGGAAGGGTTCACGGTGGTCTCCTGGTCGGGGGTTTCCACTCGCGGCCCAAGAAAAAGGCCGCCAGTGGTGGCTGGCGGCCTTTTTGGGTTCTGGTGTCGAAGTCTTAGGACATTCGCGACCGACCCTCCGCCAGCGGCATCGGATAGCCGTAAAACCAAAAATACTGGCGGGCGGTGGTGTGGGTCATGGCGAGAAGAGATAACACAGCTTTTTCGCGCATGCAAAGGATGCATTTGAAACCAAGCGATACACTTCCTCCATGATCACGCCATGGAAGCTGCTCTCACGGCCCGCGCGCGAACCCATCCGTCGCTGGGTACTGAGCGCCTTTCCGCGCGGCGGCGGCGGTCACGTCGATTACGACCAGCCCCTCGGCGACCCCGGCCTGTTCGGGCCAGACAGCGCCACCTGGCGCGTGCATGCCGACTTTCCCGGCATGCTCGCCGGCGGCCTCGCGGCACTGATGCTGCAGACGTTGCATCCGCTCGCGCTGGCCGGCGTGTGGGACCACTCCAACTTTCGCGACGACCTGGTCGGAAGGCTGCGTCGCACCACCTCCTTCGTCAGCGGCACGACGTATGCGCCGCGCGAGCAGGCACAGCAGCTGATCGACCGGGTGAAGGCCATCCACGCGCAGGTCCATGGCCAGACCGAGGATGGACGTCCCTATGCCGCCGACGATCCGGTACTGCTGACCTGGGTGCATGTGACCGAGGCATACAGCTTCCTCCAGGGCTATCGACGCTACAGCCATGCATCGCTGCCCGCCGGCGCCGCCGATCGCTACTACGACGAAGTACGATGCGTGGCCGAAGCGCTGGGTGCGAAGGACGTGCCTGCTTCCGAAGCACAGGTGACCGCGTATTTCCACGGCGTGCAGCGGCAACTGCGTTTCGACCACCGCTCCCGCGAAGTGCTCGACGTGCTTTCGCGCGTGCACCTGCCAGTGCCGGCGGCGGGGTTGTCGCGCGATGTGTTCCTGCAGGCCGGCGCCGCCCTGCTGCCGGCATGGGCCACGACGCTGCTCGAACGCACGCCGCTGCAGCAGGCGCAGGCGCGGCTGGCATCGCGGGCGCTATGGTCGGTGGCGCCGATCTTCCGCGCGGCATTGCACGATGGCATCGCGGCGCGGGCCTGCGCGCGTGTCGGCGTGGCGAGCGATACGCTGCAGCACTGGCCCCGCGTCAGCCCTCGGCCATGAGCGCATCATAGCGGCGCTGCATTTCTTCGGGGCTCACGTCCTCGATGCTGTGGCCGATCAACCACTCATGACCAAACGGATCGCGCACCGTGCCGCCCCGTTCGCCGTAGAACGCGTCCTGCGCCGGGCGTATCAGCGTGCCGCCCGCGGCCACCGCTCGCGCCAACGCGTTGTCGGCGTTGTCGACATGCAGGTGGATGGAGACGCTGGTGCCGCCCACGCTCTCGGGCCCGAGGATGTCGCATTCGGGATATTCGTCGGACACCATCAGCACCGCCGAGCCCAGCTCCAGCTCCGCATGCCCTACCCTGCCCGTGCCCGGTTCGTCGAGGCGAAGCCGCAATCGCGCCCCGAAGGCGCGCTGGTAGTAGTCGATGGCGGCGCTTGCGCCGCGCACGCGCAGATAGGGAAACAACTCATGGACGATCGGCGGGGGATACGTGCTCATCGTGGGACTCCGTGAGGGCGAAAGGCGTGCGATGGACCTTACGCCGGCCGCCTCCCGGCGTCTTGGAGAAAATCCGAGCCCCGGCCCGCCAGAATTGACAGTCGGCCGCGATCCGCTAACGTCGCCGCATCGGAACGCCCAGGGGCCGTGATGGCGACACTCATTCCTTCCCGAAACAGCTGTCTTTCCCGCATGACCAGCGGCGAGAAGCGGCTGTCCGAACGGCTGGAACAGAAGCTCGAGGAGGACTACCTGCTGTGGTACGACGTGCCGATCGGCCCCAAGCAGCGCTGCCCCGACTTCATCGTGTTCCACCCGCGCCGCGGCCTGCTCGTGCTGGAAGTGAAGGACTGGAAGCCCGGCACCATCCAGCAGGCCGACCGCACGCTGTTCACCCTGCTCACCGGCAGCAGCAGCGTGAAGGAACACAATCCGCTGATGCAGGCGCGCGATTGCGCCAACGAGATCTACAAGGTGCTGCAGCACGACCCCGCGCTGCGCTATCCGCCCGGCCATGCGTACGAAGGCCAACTGCTGATGCCATGGGGCTACGGCGTGGTGCTGGCCAACATCAGCCGCAAGCAGTTCGAGGCGGGTGAGCTCGACGCGGTGATTCCCGCGCACCTGGTGATCTGCCAGGACGAGATGTACGAATCGGTGGAGTCCGAAGCGTTCCAGGAACGGTTGTGGGCGATGTTCCCGCAGGTATTTCCCACCGCGCTCACGCTGCCGCAGATCGATCGCGTGCGCTGGCATCTTTTCCCGGACATCCGCGTGGAACCGGGCGAAGGCCAGTTCGGCCTCTTTGCGTCCAGCGATCGCGCCAGCGTGACCAAGGTGGAAGTGCCCGACCTCATCAAGGTGATGGACGCGCAGCAGGAACTGCTCGCGCGTTCGCTGGGCGACGAGCATCGCATCATTCACGGCGTGGCCGGGTCGGGCAAGACGATGATCCTGGGCTTTCGCGCGATGGAGCTGGCGCGCGCGCTGTCCAAGCCGATCCTGGTGCTCTGCTACAACACGACGCTGGCCGCGCGTCTCGAACAATTGATGGGCGAGCGTGGCCTCAGCGACAAGGTGCAGGTCTACAACTTCCACACGTGGTGCCGCAGCATGCTCACGGCCTACCACGTGCCGCTGCCGCCCGAGGGTCCGCGCTTCGCGGAGGAACTGCCGCCGGCGGTGATCGAGGGCGTGGATCGCGGGCAGATCCCCCGTTTCCAGTACGGCGCGGTGCTGATCGACGAAGGCCACGACTTCGAACCGGAGTGGTACAAGCTGATCGTGCAGATGATCGATCCCAACACCAACTCGCTGCTGGTGCTGTACGACGACGCACAGAACATCTACGGCCAGGCCAACCGCAAGAAGATCAGCTGGAAAAGCCTGGGCGTGCAGGCGCAAGGCCGCACCACCATCCTCAAGCTCAATTACCGCAACACGCTGGAGATCCTCTCGGTGGCGCGCGGCTTCGCCAACGAACTCCTGCTCGAACGCAGCGAAGACGACGACAGCGTGCCGCTGATCGCGCCGCAAAGCGCGGGCCGGCGTGGCGCGCTGCCGGAACTGATCCGCGTGGAGCGACAGGAAGACCAGTTGCCGGCCATCATCGATCGCTTGCGCCAGGAGCACGGCCACGGCCGGCGCTTGTCGGACATGGCAGTGATCTTCCGCAATGCCTGGGAAGGCGAAAAACTGCACGAAGCGTTGCAGCGCGCAGGCATTCCCAGCCGCCTGGCGGAAGGTAACGGCAAGCGCTCGCTGTTCGTCGTCGAAGACACCGTGAAGCTCGTCACCATGCATTCCAGCAAGGGCCTGGAGTTTCCGCTGGTGATCATTCCCGGGCTCGGTTCGCTGCCCAAGCCGGGCAAGGACGAGGCCGACGAAGCGCGCCTGCTGTATGTCGCGATGACGCGCGGCACCGAGCGGCTGGTGATGATTCATCACGAGGATTCGATCTTCAGCCAGCGCATCCGCAACTCCATCAACGAGGTGCAGGGGCAACTGGCGGAGATCGCCTGACCATCATCCGTTTCGGCAGCGTTTTCCTTCCTGAAGGCGGGGCATACCGCTTACATGGGATTGACGATGCCTTCTCATGAGCGGGGGTCTGATCGGGTCGCATACCCACGAGAGACCTCGATGCGACGCTATCACTGGACGTTCCTGCTTTCGTTGGCCCTTGCGGGCCCGGCAGCCGCACAGGGCGCCAACGGCGTCATCACCTCGTACGTCGACCTGTACGCCGGCCCCGACATCGGCTATCCCCCCGTCGCCGAACTGCCTGCAGGCACCCCGGTTGCCATCCAGGGTTGCCTGGACGGCTGGAGGTGGTGCGACGTGATCACGATGGGCACGCGCGGCTGGGTGGCGGGCACGTTCGTGCAATACACGTACGACAACCAGCCCGTGATCGTCGCCGACTACGGCCCGCGCATCGGCATTCCCGTCATTGCGTTCTCCATCGGCGTGTATTGGGACCGCTACTACCGGGACCGGCCGTTCTATCGTGAGCGCGACCGCTGGTACAGCCGCCCCATCGAATCCCGTCCGCCGCCGCGCCCGCCGGGGTGGCGCGGCGGCGACCACGATCGCGACCGTGACGACCGCGGTCGCCCTGCTCCGGCACCGGGTCGCCCACCGCCGCCTCCGGTCCACCCCTCGGTGCCCCCGGAGGGACGCCCCATGCCATCGGCCGGCTATCGGCCGCAGCCCGACCGCGCGCCGGAGCATCGTCCGCCGGAAAACCGCCCGCCTTCGCCGGCCTATCGACCGCAGCCCGGCGCCAACCGCCCGCCGCCCGAGGAAGGTCACCGCCCGCCTGCGCCGAACCCGGGCGCCCGACCCGCGCAGCCCGTACAGCGACCGCCGCAGGGCGAAAACCATGGCGGCCAGAAGCCGGCGCAGAAAGCCGCGCCGCATCCGGAGCCCAAGAAGCAGGACGACAACGGGCACTGAGCCATTCCACCCGTTCACCGAAAGCCGCGGGTCGCCCGCGGCTTTTTTTGTCATGCATTGACCCACGGCGTCGCTAGAACCCGCGGAAGCGCCTTGCGCCGGCCTTTCCGGGCCAAAAGGCAGCGCCTGGCATGCCTAAAACATGGGATCTGCGGGCGCAGCGAGGCTGGCGCCCCATGGCACGACTCTTGCCAAGACATCTGCAAGGGAACAGGGCCATACACCACGTCGACGAGGGCTGCCCAGCCGGCATGACCGGACGAGCGCCTCTCCTACCGGGCAACGACCGGCGGGCAGGGACGGTTTGTACCTGCGGCGCGTCAATACACGATCGGAGCACCCATGAGCATCAATGCGGAAGAGTGGCGGGAACAGCCAGCGAGGGGAAAGTCGCTTCCGCTCACCCTGGCCGCCGCCAACGACAGCAAGGTGCATCGCCGCTCGTATGTCTCGGTGCGGCTGAAGTTCGCGCTCACGTTGATCTTCTCCCTTGCCTGGGCCGCGTTCTCGTATTCGCTGGCGCAGCGCTGGATCCATGAGCTCAGCGGCGAAGTGGGCTCGGCGCTCGCGCACGTGATGATCTTCGGCATCGCCATCCTGCCGGGCTTCATGAACGCCTTCCTGGTGGTCGGACTGCTGCTGGATCGCCGTCCTCCCCGCTCGCATTTCTCGGATGCCGACCTGCCCGGCATCACCGTGCTGGTCGCCGCATTCAACGAGGAAGAATCGATCCTCGCCACCATCGCGAGCATCGCGCAGCAGGAATATCCCGGCCCGATCGAAGTCATGGTGATCAACGACGGCTCGACCGACGGCACCATGGACCGCCTGCGCACCGTGTCCTTCCCCTGGCTGCACGTGATCGACCTCAAGTGCAACGGCGGCAAGGCCAAGGCGCTGAATGTCGGGCTGCGCCACGCCTCGTATCCGCTGACGGTCACGCTCGACGCCGATTCGTACCTCTATCGCAACGCGCTGCGCCGGCTGGTGGAGCGCTACCTGAGCGATCCGCCGAACACCGCGTCGGTGGCCGGCGCCGTGCTGGTGCGCAACTCGCGGGTCAACCTGGTCACGCGCATGCAGGAGTGGGATTACTTCCACGGCATCGCCGCGGTGAAGCGCCTGCAGAGCCTGTTCCAGGGCACCCTGGTGGCGCAGGGCGCGTTCTCGCTGTACCGCACCGACATCCTGCGCGTGGTCGGCGGCTGGCCCGAATGCGTGGGCGAAGACATCGTGCTCACCTGGGCCATCCTGCGTGACGGCCACCGCGTGGGCTACTGCGAAGACGCCATCACCTTCACCAATGCACCCACCACGCTGCGCCAGTTCATCCGCCAGCGCCAGCGCTGGTCGCGCGGCCTCATCGAGGCCTTCAAGGCGCACGGCGGCCTGCTGTTCCATCGCCGCATGAGCACGATCTTCATCTGGTGGAACCTGCTGTTCCCGTACATGGACCTGATCTACACGCTGGTGTTCATCCCCGGCCTGCTGCTCGCCTGCTTCGGCATCTACTGGCTGGCCGGGCCGATGACACTGCTGGTGCTGCCGATGGCCGGCCTGGTGAATTACCTGATGTACATGATCCAGTCGCGCATGTTCCGCGAGCAGAACCTCACGGTCCGCCGCAATCCGTTCGGCTTGATGATGTACACGCTGTTCTATGGCGTGGTGCTGCAGCCGGGCTGCGTGATGGGCTACCTGGCCGAGCTGTTCAGGATGCGCAAGCGGTGGGGAACGAAATGAACCGCCGGCTTCCCTTGCTCGCGCTCTTGCTGCTGCCAGCGGCGCACGCGCAAACCGCTTCGATCGCGAGCGATATCCAGGCAGGCCGGGCTGCGCTGTCGGACAACCAGCCCGCACGCGCGCGCAGCTTGTTTGCTGCAGCGCTGGCGCAGGACGGCGGCTCGCACGACGACCGCTACGCCGCCGCGATGGGGCTAGGCCAATCCACCTTGTGGCTGGGCCAGTATCCCGCCGCGGCGGATGCGTTCCGCATCGCGCAGCAGGAGGCCGCGGGCACGCCTGCACGCCAGGCGGCCGACACGGGCCTCGCGCAGGCCTTGAACGCACAGGATTACCCGCGCGCCGCCTATGCGCTGGTTGCGCCCTTCGCGATGGGCCAGACGCGTCCCACGGTGGAACTGATGCGCGCCACGCAGTCGCTGGGCTGGGAAGATCGCGGCGAGAGCTATCTCGATGCGGCCCCCGCACCGACGACACAAGGCTACCTCGCTACGCAGTACCGCCTGCTCGGCGACGACATCCGCCTCGCGCTGTCGTCGCAGCTGCAAGGCGACTTTGCCTACAGCCACGACAGCGACGGGCTGGACACCTGGCATGTCGGTGGCGCCTATCGCTTCGCCCCGTCCGGGCATGACGGCTGGACGCAGCGCTGGGGCATCGCTGCTGGCACCACGCATGTGGAAGACGACCTGCAGTCGCGCCGCCTCGACGATCTCTCCCTGCTCGGCGAATTGCACCTGGGCGATGACAACCGCATCGATCTCGATCTCGGTCCGGGGCGCAGCGGCAGTTGGAACTACCTGCAGGGCAGCGCGCGCTGGACGCTGCAACCTAGCGACAGCTTCAGCCTGTCGACGGGTGCCGAACGCGCGCCGGTGCCGACGGATACGGCCATCGCCGACCGCCTGATCTACGACGTCTACAGCGTGGGCGTCAGCCTGCGTCCGGCCTCGCGCTGGTACGTCGTGCCGACGTACTACCGCCAGGATTTCAGCGACGGCAATCACCGCGACGGCGGCACGATGAAGGTGCTGCTGAGCCCCTACGACATACCCGACACCGGCGGCGCGATCGGCGCGGAGTTTTCCGCGCGCATCTTCCACAGCAGCCAGCCCAGCCACGGCGTGTACTTCAATCCGGCCAACTACCGCACCGCACAGGTCGGCCTGGTCGGCGTGTACAGCCTCAGCCAGGAATGGAAGGTGCGCGGCGTGGCGGCCGTGGGTCGCCAGGTGACCGACGGCGCGGGCGCCAGCGTGTACACGATCGGTGCTTCGCTCAGCGGACGGCTGCCAGGCAATGGGCGACTGGAACTGCAGCTGGGCCGCAGTTCCGCGGCATCGGCCAACGGTGGCGGTTCGGGCTACTGGTGCAACAGCATCAACCTCTCGGTGCGCTACCCGCTCTGAGTCCATCGGGCTTGCACCAGGGCCACCAACCCGTGCCGCGACGCGCGTAGCGATCCGCGGCGCGCTCGAACCGGTTGCGTGCGCTGATGCCACCGTGCAGCACGTACAGCGGAAGGAACAGCGGCCCCAGCACCATGTACTGGTAGACGTGCGCGCGCTCATGGTCGGCCAGCGAAATGAACGGCTCATCGCCTTGGCCGGCGCGATGGGCGTAGGTCGCGCACGGCACATCCAGTTGCGCGCCGGTGTGGAGAATGATGTTGCCGAGCGTGAGCGCGCCGCCCACGCCATGCCACGGCATATGACGGAACACCAGCGCGCAGTCGCGGGGCCGCCATTGCGGCCGCGCGCCCCACGGCAGGCATGCGAGGCCCGCCAACAATCCCAGCAGGCTGTTGGGTGACGTCCAGCAGATGCCCAGGATCATCGCTAGGCGCGCCATGACTCGCCGGTCGCGACCGCCATCCATCCGCTCCCCTCCACCTTGTTTCAGGGCCTCGCCATCACCATCTGACGCGACATCGAGTGTTCGCCACGAGGCCCGCCATGTCCACCACGCTGGATATCCCCTGCCCCCATTGCAGTGCGCTCAATCGCGTGCCGTCCGAACGGCTCGGCGAACATCCGGTGTGCGGCCGCTGCAAGCAGGCCTTGTTCCAAGGCAAGCCGGTGGAGCTGACTTCAGGCAACTTCGACGCCGTGGCCGGCCGTGGCGACCTGCCCGTCGTGGTGGATTTCTGGGCGCCCTGGTGCGGCCCCTGCCGCAACTTCGCGCCTGTGTTCACGGAGGCGGCACGTGCGCTGGAACCACAGCTGCGGCTCGCGAAGGTGGATACCGAGGCCCAGCCGGCGCTGGCGCAGCGCTTTGGCATCCGCAGCATTCCCACGTTGCTGGTGCTGCGTGGCGGCCGGGAGGTCGGCCGCCAGGCCGGCGCGCTCAATCCCATGCAGCTGCGTCAGTTCCTCGCCAACACGCTGCACTGAGCGGCACCCAGGGCAACACTGACTAGGAACTGCACGAGAGCATCGAACAACCGGCCTTGTGCATCGCCCAGTCGGGACGCTTCCGCGCGAAACGTTCGCGTCCCGGCTGATCGTCGTAAGGACGGCGCATCACATCCAGCAATTCATCGATGCCGGCGTAGTCGCCCTGCATGGCGCGATCGATCGCTTCCTGCGCGAGGTAGTTGCGCAACACGTAGCGGGGGTTGGCGGCGTTCATGCGTGCTCGCCGTTCTTCTCCTTGCAGCGGATCATCGATGGCACGCGCCGCGTAACGCGTCAGCCATGCCAGGAAAGCGGGCTCCGCGGCCACGCGCATCGCCTCGTCGTAGAACGCCTCGTGCAGCGGTGCCAGCGCGGGTTGCCGCGGATCCACGTCGGCGAGCGCACGGAAGAACAACGTCATGTCGACATTCGCTTCCGCAAGCAGCGTGTGCAGAGAGCGCATGAGCTCCACATCCTCATCGCGACATGCCGCGAAGCCGAGCTTGGCTGCCACGTTCTCGCGATCGGCGGCGGCGTACGCTGCAGCATAACGATCCAGGCCCGCCTGCAGCAGCTCGACGCCGGAGAACAGCGGCGACAGCGCCATCGCCAGCCGGCTCAGGTTCCACCATGCCACGTTGGGCTGCTGGCCGAAGCGATAGCGGCGACGCCCGGCGTCGGTGGTGTTGGGTGTCCACTCCGGGTCGAAGTTGTCGATCCAGCCGTAGGGGCCGTAGTCGATGGTGAGCCCGAGAATGGACATGTTGTCGGTATTCATCACGCCATGCACGAAGCCCACGCGCATCCAGTGCGCCATCGTCACGGCGGTGCGCTCGCACACCTGGGCGAACCATTCCGCATAGAGTGCTTCGCCCTCGCCATCGAGCCCCGGAAAATCACGCGCGATGGTGAAGTCCACCAGCTGCTTCAACAGGGCGAGGTCTCCTCGCGCGGCCGGCAGTTCGAAGTTGCCGAAGCGGATGAACGACGGCGACACGCGGCAGACGATGGCGCCAGGCTCTTCCTGCGGATGCCCGTCGTAGAACATGTCGCGCACCACCGTGTCGCCGGTGACGACCAGGCTCAACGCGCGCGTGGTGGGCACGCCCAGATGGTGCATGGCCTCGCTGCAGAGGAATTCGCGGATGGACGAACGCAACACCGCGCGGCCATCGGCGCCGCGGGAATACGGCGTGGGGCCCGCCCCCTTGAGCTGCAGTTCCCAGCGCCGGCCGCTCTCGCCGAGCACTTCACCGAGCGAAATGGCGCGTCCGTCGCCGAGCTGGTCAGCCCAGACGCCGAACTGGTGACCGCCGTAGTTCGCGGCGTAAGGCTGCATGCCTTCCAGCAGGACATTGCCACCGAAGACCTGAGCGAACTCGGCGCTGGCGACGTCCGCATCGGACAGGCCAAGCGCGCTGGCCATCTCGCGCGACCATGCAACCACGCGGGGCGCGGCTACCGGCGTCGGTTGCACGGAGGAATGCAACGCGCCCAGTACCTGGCGCCGATGCGCACCTTGCTCGGGGTCGCCGGAAAGCTCACGGATGAAGCGGTTGTCGAAGCGGAGAGATCGCATATGCAATGAGACTTGCCGGGTAAAAGCTGACTGTAGCTATATCGGCGCGCGAGCTTCGCCATGCAAGGCATTGCCTGCAAACGGCACCTGTCATCGACCTTCACGTATGTGAAGAAAAGGCCTTTGATTCCGCAAACTTACGGAAGAATTCAGTGACGATTGGCATTTGTGTATCGCCCGTGAAGATGATTAGATGAGCTCGCGGCTGCACAGGGGCAGCCCGGAGTCCACACAACATGCACATGCTTCTTGCCCGTTCCGCCATCGAGCGCGGAATGCAGCTGGTCGCAGGGATGCTTCATCGGGACACGCAGGACGCTGGAAAAACCCACACCCAGGAGGACGCCAGGTTCAGACTGGTTTCCTGGCAGCCCGGCGCGCACTCGCGCAGGGAAGACGAACTCGCGCGACGCCGCGATCAACCGTTCGGTTGATCGATCGCGAACACCGTCGCGTTCAATCTCGCGACGGCGGCGCAAAGATTTTCGCCACATCGTCCTGGTCGAGCGCGCGCCATTGCCCCGCCGCAAGATCTCCCAGCGTCAGCGCTCCCACCGAGACACGCGCCAGCGTCTCCACGTGATTGCCCACGGCGGCGAACATGCGTCGCACCTGGTGGTAGCGCCCCTCCGTCAAGGTCAATCGCGCGCGCCGCGGCTCCAGCACTTCGAGCGTGGCCGGCTCCAGCGGTTCCTTTTCCGATTCGAGCATCAGCATGCCGCTGGCGAACACGGCGCCTTCGTCGCCGCGGAGATCGTTGGCCAGGGTTGCTTCGTAGACCTTCGCCACCTGCGCGCGTGGCGAAATGATCCGATGCAGCAGGCCGCCGTCATCGGTGAACAGCAACAGCCCGGACGTATCGCGATCGAGCCGGCCCACCGTCGACAGCGCCGGATCACGCACGCGGTAGCGTGGCGGCAACAAGTCATACACCACGCGTCCCTGATCCTTGCGCGAACAGGTGGCGCCCAGCGGCTTGTTCATCATCAGCACGAGGCCCGCCGGCGGATCGAGCGGTTCGTCGTCGATGCGGATGTGCTCGTGGGGCACCTTGTCGTCGGCGTAGAGCACTTCGCCGTCCGGATCGGTGACACGGCCTTCGCGGAACATCATGGCCACGTCCTTGCGGCTGCCGTAGCCAAGATTGGCAATCAGCTTCACCAGTTTCATGCGTGCACTCCGCGAGCTTCGATCACCTTGAATCCTTCCTGCACCGTCACGGTGCGCACATCGGCGAAACGTGACGCGAGCGTTGCCTCATAAGGGAGATGCCGGTTCGCCACCAGCCAGAGGCGTCCGTGCGGACGCAGCGCTTCGGCGGCAGTCTGGATGAAGGCGCGTCCCAGCGCAGGCAGGTCTTCGCGCCCTTGATGGAACGGCGGATTGCTGACGATGACGTCGTACCGATGGCCCAGGCCCTGGGTGACGTCGTGCCAATGCAACGCCACCTCCACGTGCCTGTCGGATTCGCGCTGCGCGTCTTCCAGGTTGAGCCGAGCCGGCTCCAGCGCGCGTGCTTCCGCTTCGTACAGGTCGATGGCAGTCACGGCCGGGCACCGCCGGATCAGCTGCGTGGAGAGATAACCGTAGCCTGCGCCGAGATCGGCAACGTGGCCGGCGAGGTCCGCCGGCAGATGATCGGCCAGCAAGGCAGACGCGGCATCGACGCGATCCCAGGCGAACAGGCCGGGCCGGCTCACATAGCCGGCGTCGTTGCGTTGCGGTGCATCGAATGCCCGCCAGGAAGCCAGCAATTCGCCATCGACGCGCTCATGCAGTGGCGACGTCCAGAACACCCGGCATTTGTGCTTGGAAAGCTGCTGCACCGCGCCGGCCAGGCGCATCAGATCGCCTTCGGCCGACTTGGCGCCTTCCGCGTTCGGCACCGCGGCCAGCACCACGCCACCGGGAGCGACGCGCTCCAGGGCCTGTGCGAACAAGGCGCGTGCTTCATCGCGTTGCCGGGGCGGCAGCAACATCACCAGCGAAAACCGCCCGGCATCGCCATGCTCGGCCAGGCGCAACCCGCTGCGCTGCAGGGCCTCGGCGAACGGCTTGAAACTCTGCTCGCAGACCCAGCCGGGCCGCGCCATTTCGCGCAGCCGGAAACCGTCGCGCGCCCGCAGGAAAAGCACGCGCCCGTCCGCCGGCCAAGCCAGCGCGCCGGTTTCGAAGGGCACGAACAAGGCTTCCAGTGCCGCATCGGGAGCAGTGGAGAAGACGGCGGACGTCACGCGTGAAGATTTCCAAAGGGCCAGCGACGCATTTTAGCGAGGCGGCGAAGGCTTTGCGCTTTCGCCACCGGCGCGGCTGGGCAGCTCAACGCGATATGAGGTTGCCGGACCGCCCTACTCCGGTCGCACCAATTCCAGCTCGCTGACGAATTCGCGCTGCCTGCCGTTCAATGGGTCGACGAAAGACAGCCTCTTCGCCAGCAGCTGCAGCGGCCTTGCATGATCGTCCGGCGCCGGCTCGGCCAGCTCCGGATAAAACGGATCATGCAGAATCGGTGCGCCGAGGCTGGCCATGTGCACCCTCAACTGGTGCTTCCTGCCCGTAACCGGTTGCAGCGCATAGCGCCAGTGAAGGCCCGCGCGCTCGATCACGTCGATCCGCGTCTCGCTGTTGGGTTCACCTTCGACTTCACGCATGCGAAAGAACGGCTCGCCATGTTCGATCCGCGACCGATGCGCATGCGGAAACGCCAGCCCGGACAATGGCGGCGCCCACGCCTCGTAATGCTTGTCGATGCGGCGCCGGGGAAAGAGCGACTGATAGGCAGCGCGACTGGAGGGATGCGCGGAAAACATCACCAGGCCTGCCGTGTGGCGATCGATGCGGTGCAGCGGCACGAGGTCATGATTGCCCAGCTTGCGCACCAACCGGTTCAGCAGCGTTTCCTCCACGAAGCCGCCCGCCGGCGTCACCGGCAGGAAATGGGGCTTGTCGACCACCACCAGATGCGCATCGACGTGCAGCAGCGTTTCCTGGAAGGGAATGACCGCCTCGTCATCCACCTCGCGGAAATAGCGCACGCACAAGCCAGCCCGGTGCGGCATGTCCGCCGCCAGCGGCGCACCGGCTTCGTCCTGCACCCTGCCGCGGGCGAAGCGGTCCAGCCACTGCTCGCGGCCGATCTGCGGAAAGCGGGCGCACAAGGCATCCAGCACCGTCGCCCATGGCCCGGGTGGCAGTTGCAGGGTGCTGGCGGCGATGGGATCGGGCATGTATCGCTCCGGTGCGATGGGCGCAGCTTAGTGCCAGGCGCGCCATAAAGGGACATCCGCATGGCCTTGCGAAGCCGCGGGCGTGGCAGCGTCATGGCCGGCGCCCCGCCCCGTTTCGTTGCAAGAAACCTTCGCTACACTCGGCGCGGGATCGGCGCCGCCGTGGCGCCAGCGACATCGAGGGGAGTCCATGGATCAGCGGGCAGTTCGCGTTCGGCACGTGACCACAACGAAGCTCCGGCGGATTCGGCGTACCGCCGTCTTGCTCGCCTGCCTGGCCCTTGCACCGGCACTGCGCGCCGCCACGCTCGATCCCGCCGAACTGCCGCATGTGCAGGCCGCGACGTTCGAGGTGGTGATTCCCAAACCGGTGAACGATCCGCTCACCTACGAACGGCCGCTGCCGCTGGACCAGCTGCCGTTCCAGCAGCGCAACGACAAGTATTACTCGGTCGGCACGGCCTTCGCGCTGGGCGACAACCATTTCGTCACCGCCGGCCACGTCCTCTCGCTGGGCATCGACAGCCTGATGGGCGAACCGGCGTTGCGCGATGCGAGCGGCCATGTGTTCGCCATCGACAAGGTCACGCGCTTCTCGCTGCAACAGGATTTCGTCGAATTCACGCTGAAGGACCCGCCGAAGGTCACCCCGCTGGAACCCAATACCCACGCGACCATGAACGACGTGGTCTATGCCGTGGGCAACGCGCTCGGTACCGGCATCGTGATCCGCGATGGCCTGTACACCTCGCAGACGCCCGAGGAGGAAGACGGACGCTGGCAGTGGATGCGCTTCTCCGCCGCCGCATCGCCGGGCAACAGCGGTGGTCCATTGCTGGACAAGGACGGCAAGGTCGTCGGCGTGGTGTTGATGAAGTCGCCCGACGAAAACCTCAACTACGCCCTGCCCATCGACTTCGTGCTCAAGGCCCCAGCCAACCTCGCGGTGGCGGACACGCGCGGGCTCTATCAACTGGACGTGATCGACAGCAAGCAGTCCGGCCGGTTCAAGACGGAATTTCCGCTGCCCAAGAGCTTTGCGGATTTCAGCGCGGCCTTCCAGAAGGCCTACAACGCGAGCGCCGACCGGCAGCTGCACGATCTGCTGGCGGAGAACGCCAGCACGATGTTCCCCAAGGGCGCAGGCTCCGCGCGCCTGTTGCATACGGGCTCCAACCTCGATGCCTTCCCCACCCTGCTCCATCGCAGCAGCAACGGCACCTGGGTCATCGCCGGCACCAATGAAACCAAGAGCACGCTCGCGCACAACGGCTTTGTGGCCAAGGCGGCCGTCGGCAGCCAGTTGATGTTCCACATGCGCAAGCCCGATGACATCAGCAGCAAGCAGCTTTACGGCGATTCGAAGCTGTTCATGGACCTGCTGCTGAAGGCCGCGCCGCTGCAGCGCCACGTGGGCGCCGAGCAGGTGAAGGTGACCTCGCTGGGCAAGCCATCGGTCGAGCACGTGTACACCGATGCCTACCAGCGTCGCTGGCAGGTGCGCGAATGGCCGATGGCCTACGACAATTCCGTGTTGATCGCCTTCCTGCTGCCCGTGCCGGATGGTTATGCAGCGATGATGCGCATCGCACCCGCCAAGAACGAACACGAGGAGATGGGCGACCTCAAGGCGCTCACCGACTTCGTCTATCTCGCCTACAGCGGCACGCTGGCGCAGTGGAAGGACTTCCTTGCGAACACCGAGCTGCTGCCCTCGGTGCTCACGGACATCGCCATCCGCTTCGACTATGGCACCGACTTCCGCTACCGCTCGCGGCGCCTGGGTTTTGCCTATACGCCGGAGCTGCAGAAGATCGACCAGAACAGCCAGCTGGTGCTCGGCATGTCCTATTTCGAGGACCGCGGCAAAGTGGTGTGGGACGTCAGCAACGTGGTGGTGAAGTCCAACGTCGACAACGCCGAGCGCATCAGCTTCAACCGCCACATCGCGCCGAGCGACGAGCTGGACGACAGCTATCGCAACTCCTGGGGCAAGATCGTGCAGCGCAGCCATCCTGACGACGGCGTGCCCTACAGCGAAAACGACATGACCTACATCGGCACCGTCGGCGGCACGCCGGTATCGGCACAGGCCCAGCCGGGCGTGCTGTACACGGCGTTCTACGGCGTGGACGGGCCGCGACCGGAAGACACCATGAAGGGCAAGCTCAACCTGCTGATGAAGGACGTGCAGATCAGCGAGCATTGAGAGGCGCGGCTGCGACCCCGATCCGTCATTCCGGCGCAGGCCGGAATCCAGTAACGGTAGCGGTTCGATTCTCTCCGTCATCGCCGCTCGGCTTTCTGGCAAAAGCGTCTTGACGCGCTGCGACAGCCAGGCCGTGCGGCTACTGGATTCCGGCCTGCGCCGGAATGACGGCCGCCTGGGGCCCGGAGTGCTCCGCTTTCACGACGCCTCTTCCTGCAGCTCCACTTCCACCGCAGGCACCCGCGGCGCCGGTGGCGATCGCGGGGTCAGGCGCTGGTACCAGCGCCATGACCACCAGCCGACCAGGGTCAGCGTGCTCGCACCCAGCGCGAGGTAGAGCATGCGGCCGGACAGCATCGGCGACATCACGCCCGCAATGAACGCGCACAGCAGCAGGCTGCAGAACGCCTGCACCGAAGATGCGCCACCGCGCCGGTGCGGAAAGCGATCCAGCAAGAGCAGCGTCAGTGTCGGGAACGCGAGCTGCACGCCGACGCCGTGCAGCACCAGCGGCAGCACTGACCATGGCAACACCGGGTCCGTGGTCACCAGCGCAATCAACACGTGCAGCGCGCAGGCTGCCAGCAGCGCCCCGTAGCCGAGGTTGACGGTGAACACCACGCTGCGCCGGCTGGCCAGGCGACCGGACAACCAGGCGCCCATCACCAGACCGCCGACCACCGGCAGGAACAACCACGGGAACCCTTGTGCCGACAGGTGCAGCAGGTCGCGCACGATGTGCGGCGCCGAGGAGATGTAGAGGAACAGCCCGGCGAAATTCACCGACAGCGAGATCAGCAACGGCCAGAACACGCGGTCCTGCCCGAAACTCAGGTAGCCACGCACCAGGTCGCCCAGGTGGAACGACGTACGCGCCGCCGGCGGATGGGTCTCCTCGAGAAACAGCATCAGCGCCACCGACAGCATCAGCGTGAAACCCATCAGCACCCAGAAGATGCCGTGCCATCCGTTGAGGAACAGCAGCTGCGCACCGACGATCGGTGCGATCACCGGCGCCACGCTGAAGATCATCATCACGCGCGACATCAGCTGCTGCGCAGCCGCGCCTTCCAGGCTGTCGCGCACGATGGCGCGTCCGACCACTAGGCCTGCACCGGCGCACACGCCCTGCAAGGCGCGACAGGTCAGCAGCATGGTGTAGGAGGTGGACATCGCCGCGCCGGCCGAGGCGAGCGAGTAGACCACCATGCCCGCCACGATCACCGGCTTGCGACCGATCGCATCGGCGATGGCGCCGTGGAACAGGCTCATCACCGCATAGGTGATCAGGTACATGCTGATCATCTGCTGCAGCTGCGTGCTGTCCACCCCGAAGTGGCTGCCGATCAGCGGGAACGCCGGGAACACGGCGTCGATCGAGAACGGACCGATCATCGACAGACCCGCCAGCAGCCACGGCAGGCTGCGCCGGACGGGGCGCGGGGTAAAAGTCATGGCAGGGTGCAGGCGGGCGAGGAGCGCAAAGTATAGCGGCGCCTCATAGCCTACCGAGCCATGACGTTCGGCCGATCATCCGCTAGCATGGCCGGCAGGGAGATGGCATGCCTCCCGCTCCGGCCTCGCGCACGGGGCAAACCACCCTCGGGTTGATGATGCCTGCACCGCCGGGACTTCCGGGGCGCAGGCGCGTGCCTGTTTCCGCGAAGTCCTCGATACGTATGAAGTCCCCAAGACTCAAGGAGACGAACGTGGGCTTTACCGGTTTTGTGGCTGTTGGCATCGGGGGCGCGCTGGGCTGCTGGCTGCGCTGGACCCTGGGCGTGCTGTTCAACCCCGTCTTTCCCACCGTGCCGCTGGGCACGCTGGCCGCCAACCTGCTGGGCGGCCTGCTGATGGGCATCGTGCTGGGCGTGTTCGACCACTTCCAGACCCTGCCGCCGGAAGTGCGCCTGTTCGCGGCGACCGGCTTCCTTGGCGGGCTCACCACGTTCTCCACCTTCTCGGCCGAATCCACCACCCTGCTGCTGCGCCAGCAGTATCTTTGGTTCGGCGGGCACCTGGCCCTGCATCTGGCCGGATCCATCGCGATGACCGTCTCGGGCATCGTCCTCACCCGCGCCGTGCTACGCAGCTAGGAGAAGACGACATGGAAACCCAGGGCGTTTTGATCAGTTTCTACTGCCACACGCGTGCGCGGCACGACGGCAAACTCGTCTACGAATGGTTGCTGGAACATGCGAAGAAGCATGGCATCGGCGGCGGCTCCGCCTTTCGCGCGATCTGCGGCTATGGCCGTCATGGCGTGCTGCACGAAGAGCAGTTCTTCGAACTGGCCGACGATCTCGCCGTGAAGGTGGAATTCCTGCTGAATCCACAGCAGGCCAAAACGCTGCTGGATACCGTGAGAACCATCGGCGTCGACGCAGTGTATGCAATGAGTCCCGCAAGCTTCGGTACGTTGGGCAAGAACGCCGTGGACTGACGGCTGTGCTCGCCTCCCGGCGATGGCCGTGGAGGCATCCTGCATTCGCCAGCCAGGTCTTCGTCACGCCACACGAGGAACGCATGAGCCAGGATTCACTGAAGTCACGCGCCGCCGCTCTGCTTGAGCATGCCGGCATCCATCTCGATGGTTCCGCGCCGACCGACCTGCGCGTGCATGATGAACGCCTCTACGCGCGCGTGTTTGCCCATGGTTCGCTGGGTTTCGGCGAAAGCTACATGGACGGCTGGTGGGACGCGGACGACCTGCCTGGCATGTTCACCCGCATGCTGCGCGCCCACATCGATGCCGAACTGAAGACGCTGGATACGCTGCTTGCCCACTTCAAGGCACGCTTCATCAACCTGCAGCGCGGCGAACATGCGTTCGAGATCGGCAAGGCCCACTACGACCGCGGCAACGACCTGTTTCAGGCCATGCTCGGCAAGCGCCTGGTGTATTCCTGCGGCTACTGGGCGAAGGCTGGCAACCTCGACGAGGCCCAGTTCGCCAAGCTCGACCTGATCTGCCGCAAGCTGAACCTGCAGCCTGGCCAGCGGGTGCTGGACATCGGCTGCGGCTGGGGCGAAGCACTCAAGTACGCCGCCGAGAACTACGGCGTGGAAGGCGTGGGCGTGACCGTGTCACAGGAGCAGGCCGAGTTCGCCCGCGAGCTGTGCGCCGGCCTGCCGGTGGAGATCCGCCTGCAGGACTACCGCGAACTGGACGAGCCCTTCGATGCGATCTTCTCCATCGGCATGTTCGAGCACGTCGGCGCACTCAACTACCGCACCTATTTCGAAGTGGCGCGTCGCTGCCTGCGCGAGGATGGCCTGTTCCTGCTGCATTCGATCGGCAGCAACAGCGCGCCCAGCCGGCCTGACCCGTGGATCGAGAAGTACATCTTCCCCAATTCGATGATTCCCTCCGCGGCACAGGTCACCGCCGCGCTGCAGGATCTGTTCGTGGTGGAAGACTGGCACAACTTCGGCGCCGACTACGACCGCACGCTCACCGCGTGGCGAGCCAACTTCGATGCCGCATGGCCCGAGCTATCCAAACGTTACGACAACCGCTTCCGCCGCATGTGGCATTTCTACCTGTCCGTGTCCGCGGCCGTGTTCCGCAGCCGCCGCGACCAGCTCTGGCAGCTCACGCTGAGTCCACGCGGCGTGCTGGGCGGCTATCGCGTGCCACGCTGATCCGCTTGCGCCCCCGGCGACCGCGCACGATAGTGAGCGGACCATTCCGGGGGGAAGGTTTTCATGAAAGCACGACTGCTTTTGCTGCTCGTCGCCGGCTGGCTGTGCTGCAGCCTGGCCATGGCCTCACAGACACCGACGCTGGCTTCCTATTTCGACCGCAACGGACACGACGACGTGCTCAGCGGCGGCGTGAAGCAGATCGAAATCAACACGCCCAAGGGCAAGTTCCACGTCTGGACCAAGCGGGTGGGCAACAACCCGAAGCTCAAGGTGTTGCTGCTGCACGGCGGCCCCGGCGCCACGCATGAATACTTCGAAGCCTTCGACAGCTATTTCCCGGCCGCCGGCATCGAGTACTACTACTACGACCAGCTCGGCTCGGCCTACAGCGACCAGCCCAAGGACGACTCGCTGTGGACCACCGACCGCTTCGTCGACGAGGTGGAACAGGTGCGCCAGGCGCTGCACCTGGACAAGGACAACTTCTGCCTGCTCGGCCATTCATGGGGCGGCGTTCTCGCCATCGAGTACGCGCTGAAGTACCCGCAGCACCTCAAGTGCCTGGTGATTTCCAACATGATGGATTCGATTCCCGCGTACAACGCCTATGCGCGCGACGTGATCGAACCGGCGATGGATCCAAAGCAGCTGGCCGAAGTGAAGCAGATGGAGGCCAGCGGCCACACCGACGACCCGCGCTACATGGCCATCCTCACGCCCATGCATTACGAACAGCACGTGCTGCGCATGCCGCAGGCGCAGTGGCCCGATCCGGTCAATCGCGCCTTTGCGCACATGAACGAGCACGTGTACGCCTTGATGCAAGGCCCCAGTGAGCTGGGTGCGAGCGGCCGCCTGGAACACTGGGACCGCAGCAAGGACCTGCACGAGATCACCGTGCCGACCCTGGTGATCGGCGCGCAGTACGACACCATGGACCCGCGCTACATGAAGGCCATGGCCGCGAAATTGCCGCGTGGCCGGTTCCTGCTGTGCGCCAAGGGCAGCCACATGGCGATGTACGATGACCAGCAAACCTATTTCAGCGGCCTGACGCGCTTCCTGCTCGCCGTGGAGAACCAGCCGGCCGCCTCGCACTGAGGCGCGCCACAGGAGTCGTAGTGAACTTGCTCGCCCGTTTTGCCGCTGCCCTCGTCCTCAATCTGCTGCTGGTCGCCACGGCGTTCGCCGAGCCGGGCTTGTGGGTTGTGCGGCGCGGTGAGGCCACCATCTACCTCTTCGGCACCGTGCACCTGCTGCCATCGGACACGAACTGGCGTTCGCCCGCGCTGGACAAGGCATTGGCGGAAAGCCAGCGGCTGAGCATCGAGATTGTCGACGATGACAGCCCGGCGATGCAGGCGCTGGTGATGCAGCACGGCGTGGACTTCGGCCATCCGCTGTCGACGAAGCTCGACGATCGCGACATGCGCCGCCTCGAAAAGGCCGCCGAAGAGGCCAAGGTGCCGGGCGGCGTGGCCGCGCTGCAGCCGATGCGCCCGTGGCTGGCCGCGCTGACGCTCACCGTGGCGCCGCTGGTGCAGGCCGGCATGGACCCCGGCCAGGGCGTGGACAAGCAGCTCAAAGCTCGCATGCAGCAGGCTGGCAAGCCAGTCGATGGCCTGGAGACGTCCGAAAAGCAGATCCGCATGCTGGCCGACCTGCCCGAGTCGATGCAGCTGGATTTCCTGCGCCAGTCGTTCAAGGAAGTGGCCGACGGCCCAGCCAAGCTGCGCGAACTGGTCGACGCCTGGCGCCGCGGCGACACCGACGCCATCGCCAAGGTCGAGGACGAAGACCTCCGCAAGGAAAGCCCCACGCTGTACCAACGGCTGATCGTCGAGCGCAATCAGGCCTGGGCCAACACCATCGCCGAGCGCCTCAAGCAGCCCGGCGTGAGCTTCATCGCCGTGGGCGCCGGCCACCTGGCGGGCCCGGACAGCGTGCAGGCGCAGCTGCGCAAGCTGGGGGTCGAGAGCACGCGCGTCCGGGAGTAATTGCTCCTCTGTAGGAGCGCACCCAGTGCGCGACCGCAGCGCTTCGATACACCGCAGTCACGCGAATGGACGAAAACCCATCAGGAACCGCCATTACCGCGTCTCCGCCCTGTTGGCTTTTCGCGCACTGGGTGCGCTCCTACAGGGGCGGCGCCAGCGGGTCTGCCCCTAGGCCTCTCGCCCCCCTTTCTGGCACCATCCCTCGGTTAAGCGCGCCGTCCGCGCGCAGTCCAAACGACGCAACTCCATGAATCTGCAAGCCAATTTCGAACAGATCCCGCTCAAGGAATACGCCGAGCGGGCATATCTCGACTACTCGATGTACGTGGTGCTGGACCGCGCCCTGCCCTTCGTCGGCGACGGCCTCAAGCCGGTGCAGCGGCGCATCGTGTACGCCATGAGCGAGCTGGGCCTGGCCGCCACGGCCAAGCCGAAGAAGTCCGCCCGCACCATCGGCGACGTGATCGGCAAGTTCCATCCGCACGGCGACACCTCGTGCTACGAGGCGATGGTGCTGATGGCCCAGCCGTTCTCGTACCGCTACCCGCTGGTCGACGGCCAGGGCAACTTCGGTTCGCCGGACGACCCCAAGAGCTTCGCGGCGATGCGCTACACCGAGTCGCGCCTGAGCCCGATCGCCGAGGCCCTGCTGGGCGAGCTCGGCCAGGGCACGGTGGACTGGGTGCCCAACTTCGACGGCACGCTGGAGGAACCCAGCTGGCTGCCGGCGCGCGTGCCGCACGTGCTGCTCAACGGCTCGATGGGCATCGCCGTGGGCATGGCCACCGACATCCCGCCGCACAACCTGCGCGAAGTGGTGAGCGCGTGCATCCGCCTGCTGGACGATCCGGACGCCACCGTCGCGGATCTCTGCGAGCACATCCAGGGTCCGGATTACCCGACCGAAGCGGAAATCATCACGCCGCGCAACGAGCTGCTGGCGATGTACCAGGGCGGCACCGGCACGGTGCGCGCCCGCGCCGTCTACCACATGGACGACGGCAACATCGTCATCACCGCGCTGCCGCACCAGGTCAGCCCGTCCAAGATTCTCGAGCAGATCGCCGCGCAGATGCGTGCGAAGAAGCTGCCGATGGTGGAAGACCTGCGCGACGAGTCCGACCACGAGAATCCGATCCGCCTGGTGGTGGTGCCGCGTTCCAACCGCATCGACGCGGCCGAGGTGATGCAGCACCTGTTCGCCACCACGGACATGGAGAAGAGCTTCCGCATCAACCTCAACATGATCGGCCTGGACGGCCGTCCGCAGGTGAAGGATCTCAAGCGCATCCTCACCGAGTGGCTGCAGTTCCGCACCACCACGGTGACGCGCCGCCTGGAGCATCGCCTGGCCAAGGTCGAGCGCCGCCTGCACCTGTTGGAAGGCTTGCGTATCGCCTACCTCAACCTCGACGAGGTGATCCGCATCGTCCGTACCGAGGACGAGCCCAAGCCGGTGCTGATGGCGCGCTTCAAGCTCAGCGAAGAGCAGACCGACTACATCCTCGAGACCAAGCTGCGCCAGCTGGCCCGCCTCGAGGAGATGAAGATCAATGCCGAGCGCGACCAGCTGGAAGAGGAGCGCGCGCGCATCAACGTGCTGCTGAAGTCGCCGGCCAAGCTCAAGGGCCTGATCAAGGAAGAACTGCGCGCCGACGCCACCAAGTTCGGCGACGACCGCCGCTCGCCACTGGTACAGCGCGAAGCCGCGCAGGCGCTGGACGAAAGCGCGCTGGTGGCCAGCGAGCCGGTGACCGTGGTGCTGAGCGCCAAGGGCTGGATCCGCGCCGCCAAGGGCCACGACGTCGACGCCGACGGCCTCAACTATCGCGAGGGCGACAGCCTGCTTGCCGCGGTGAAGGCGCGCACCACGCAGCAAGTCGCGGTGATCGATTCCACCGGCCGAAGCTACTCCACGCCCGCGCATACGCTGCCGTCGGCACGCGGCAACGGCGAGCCACTCACCGGCCGCTTCAGCCCGCCGTCGGGCGCCAGCTTCGACGCGCTGGCCGCTGGCGACAACGACACGCGACTGATCCTCGCGACTGATCACGGCTACGGCTTCGTGACCCGCTTCGAGGCGCTCACCGGCCGCAACAAGGCCGGCAAGCAGATCATCACGCTGGGCGACGGCGCCAAGGTGCTGGCGCCGCAGGTCAGCGCCGATCCGGCGCGCGACCGCATCGTGGTAGTCACCACCGAAGGCCATTTGCTGATGTTCTCGGTGGCCGAGCTGCCGGAGCTGGACAAGGGCAAGGGCAACAAGCTGATCGACGTGCCCAAGGCCAAGCTCGCCGCCGGCATCAAGGTCGTCGGCGTCGCCGTGGTCGCCGAGGGCAAGGGCGAAGTGACGCTCTACGCCGGCCAGCGCAAGCTCACGCTGAAGTGGTCGAGCCTGGTCGAATACGGCGGCAACCGCGCCACCCGCGGCGGCCTGCTGCCGCAGGGCCTGCGTCGCGTGGAGCGCATCGAGACCACGGGCTGACGACACTCCCCTGTAGGAGCGCACCCAGTGCGCGACCGCGGCGCCCCAATGCACCGCGGTCGCGCTACTGGAAGAGAGCCCAACGGGAACAGCCGTTACCGCATTCCCGCTCCGTTGGCTTTTCGCGCACTGGGTGCGCTCCTACAGCGCACGGATCAAGACAGCGGCATGAACAGGAACTTCGCACCCAACCTGGGAATCCAACGGAAACGTGTACACACCGGCGACGGTTGCGCGTTAGATGTCATACGTCCCCGGAGTTTTTCCATGAAGACTGCCCGCACCACTGCCTTCCTCGCCGCCTGCCTGCTGTCCGCGACCGCCTGGGCGCAGAGCGGCAACGCACCGTTGAACCTGAAGATTCCCGCGAACATGCCGGCCGCGTCGGCCAGCACCGCGACGCCGGCGACGGCCGCTACGACCCAGACCGCTTCCCCTTCCGCGCCCCATCCGACCGCATCGGCCACGACGCCCCAGGCCAACACCGGCGACAGCGGCTACGCGAAGGACCCGCCGGGCACCTATTACGGCGATACCAGCGGCCGTATGGGGGATTCGCAGGCAGCGCTGAGCCAGCAACCCGCCGTTACCTGCGACGACGCCACCTACAACCAGCCCCAGATGCACGGCGCCGTCGGCATGGGCGTGATGTCCGGCAAGCACGTCAGCGGCAGCTACACCGGTGGCGGCGTCACGCTCAGCCAGGCCTTCGGCAGTTGCGAGCACCCGACCGGCGGCGTGAGCATTTCGGTGAGCGGCACCAATTCGCATTACGGCCACTAAGGCCTCGCCGCGCCCCGCATCCCCTGAATGCCGGGATCGGCCGCCATCCTCGTGGATGGCCTGATCCGCAGAAAAACACGCTGTTTTGCAGGCCTCCGGGGTCGAAAGTTCTTGGAAAGGCAGCGCCGCCAGACTGGTCGCATGGTTTACTGTCACTTCCCCAAGCGCCAGCCGCTTAGCCTCACGTCCCCGTCCTGCTGCACCGGAGCTTCCCTGTGATCCAGAACGTCGAGTTCCGCTTCGAGGGCGGCCGCAGCGGTGTGCTGCTTATCCACGGCCTCACCGGCACGCCGGCCGAGATGCGCCTGGTCGGCAAGGGCCTGAACCGTGCCGGTTTCAGCGTGTACGGCATGCAGCTGGCCGGTCACTGCGGTGACGCCAAGGACCTGCTCGCCACCGACTGGCACGACTGGTACGCCAGCGTCGTGAAGGCCGCCGAGCAGTTCCGCCAGGAAGTGGACCACTTGTTCGTCGCCGGCCTGTCGATGGGCGCGGTGCTCGCGCTGAAGCTCGCCGCCGATCATCCCGACTGGGTGAAGGGCGTGGGCGTCTACGGCGCCACCTTCAAGTACGATGGCTGGGCCACGCCGTGGTACGGCAAGTTCTCCTTCCTGCTGCCGCTGATAGACAAGCTCGGCATCGGCCGCAACTGGATGGTGCATGAGGAAGAACCCTATGGCCTGCGCGATGAGCGCCTGCGCCAGCAGATCAGCTCGCTGATGCTGGGCGGCGACAGCGCCGCGGCCGGCCTGCCGGGCAACCCGTGGCCGTCGCTCGCCGAGATGTACAAGATGGCCGCCGTGGTGCGTCGCGACCTGCCCAAGGTCAACGCGCCGTGCCTGATCGCACACGCCACCGAAGACGACATCGCGAGCATCGAGAATGCCTACCTGGTGGAGCGCTCGGTGTCCGGCCCGGTGGAAACGCTGTGGCTGGAAGACAGCTATCACATGATCACCATCGACCGCGAACGCCGCGTGCTGATCGATCGCTCCGCCGCGTTCTTCCAGCAGATCGCCGCCACCTACGAACCCGCCGCCCGCGCTGCAGCCTGAGGAAGTCGCATGACTCCCCTGGTCGTTGCACTGTGGCTGTTGAACGTCACCCTCGACACCGTCGGCCAGCTCGCCTTCAAGGCGGCGGCCGGCGATCCGCGTGCGGGTGACGGCGTCGCGCGCTGGAAGTACATGGCGTCGCGCCCGTGGATCTGGATCGGCGTGGTGTCCTACGTCGTCGAATTCCTGGTGTGGATCGCCTTCCTCTCGCTGGTGGATCTCTCCGAAGGCGTGCTGCTGGGCTCGATCAACATCGTGGTGATCATGATCGCCGGCCGCATCCTGTTCAAAGAAAAGCTGACCCCGCTGCGCGTGACCGGCATCCTGCTGGTAACCGCGGGCGTGGCCATCGTCGGCGTGGCGGGCGGAGGTTGATCGCATGAGTCGCACCCGCTTCTACGCCATTGGCTTCACCATCCTGGTGCTGTTCGACACCCTGGTGCAGCTGAGCTTCAAGTACGCCGGCAACCATGCCTTCCCGCCCGAGGCGAACTGGGCGTGGATCGTGCGCGTGTTCGGTCATCCGTGGATCTACGTCGCGGTGATCGGCTACGTCGGCAACTTCTTCACCTGGATGACGCTGCTCAAGCACGCGCCCATCGGCCCGGCGTTCGCCGTCACGCATCTCGAAGTAGTCAGCGTGATGCTGTTCTCCGTGTGGCTGTTCCAGGAACCGCTGACGTGGCCGCGGGTGATCGGCGCCGCGACCATCGTCGCGGGCATCATCTGCCTCGCGTTCGCCGAAAGCAGCGCACACCCCGAGAACGACGCACCGACCGAAGCGAAGGGTGCGCTGGGCGTGACCGCGGGCGACTAGAGAGCCTGCCCCATGCCGTTCCATAGCCCGCGTTGCTCCAGTGAGACCCCCAGAGCGTGGTGGACGGCGCGGCGCCTGGCTGGCCGCCAGGTCAAGCCGTACGCCGTGCTATGGGGGTCTCACTGGAGCAACCCTTTGGGCCGGGTCTGTTTGCCCACAGGCCTGCGTCATCGTTCGATCGTGTATCGACATACACTCACTCTCTCTTCCTTGACCTGCGGGCAAACAGCTTCCGGCGCGGGCTATGGAACGGCATGGGGCAGGCTCTAATGACCCGCGAGCTGCCGCCCACCGCTGGACTGCCGCTCCACCTGAACGACCTGTGGCCGGGCCAGGCACCGTTCGCCGAACGTGTGGCTGCCTGGCTGGGCGTGCCGCACCTGCAGCTCGAATGCTCCGGCACTGCCGCCATGGTGGTGGCGTTGCGCGCGATGCATCGCCTGCGTCCGCAACGCGATGAAGTGATCGTGCCCGCGTGGACCTGCCCGCTGGTGGCTTTGGCCATCCATCGCGCCGGCCTGAAGCCGCGCCTGTGCGATCTCGCGGTGAACCATTTCGACATGGACATCGTGCAACTGGCCACCTTGGCGAATGCGAAGACGCTCGCCATCGTTCCCACCCATATTGCCGGTCGCGTGGCCGACGTGAACGCTTCGCTCGACATCGCGCACCGCGCGGGCGCCTACGTGCTGGAAGACGCGGCACAGGCGCTGGGTGCGCAGCAGGATGGCCGCAGCGTCGGCCTGCTGGGCGATGCGGGCTTCTTCAGCCTCGCCGTGGGCAAGGGTCTCACCCTGTTCGAGGGCGGCCTGCTGCTGACGCGTGACGTGGTGCTGCGCGATGCCTTCGGCGCGAGCCACGACGCCACCATCAAACCCGACCGGCGCATGGACTGGCAACGGGCGCTGGAACTGATCGGCTACACGCTCGCCTATCGCCCTTCCCTGCTGCCGCTGGCCTACGGGCGTCCGCTGCGCAAGGCGCTGGCGGCGGGCGATCCGGTGGCGGCCGTCGGCGACGATTTCGGTCCGGACATACCGCTGCACACGGTCAGCCGCTGGCGGCAGGCGGTCGGCACGCGTGCATTGCGACGATTGCCGGCCTTCCTGGAAGCCACGCGGGCACAGGCTTTGCCGCGCGTATCGCGCCTGCGCCACATCGCCGGCATCACGGCATTCGATGACGCGCCCGGCCAGCGCGGCGCGTGGCCGTTCCTGCTGCTGACGCTGCCCGACCAGGCCCAGCGCGACAAGGCGCTGCAGACGCTATGGACCGCCGGCCTCGGCGTCAGTCGCCTGTTCATCCACGCCCTGCCTGACTACGGCTACCTGCGCGACGTGGTTACCGACGCGCCGCTGCCGAACGCCCGCGATTTCGCTGCGCGCTCGCTGACCATCACCAACAGCCCATGGCTGGACGACGCCACCTTCGAGTCGATCTGTACCGTGCTGGAGCGCACCGTGAAGCCGTCGCGCTGATCACTCAGCGCGCGTCGGGAACGGCTGGCGAGCCACGCTTGCCGCTGGAAAGAAAGAGCAGCGCTCCCGCGGCCAGCACGAGGCATGGACTGATCAACGATGCTCCAACCCCGGCGGGCACCACCACGCCGAGCATGACGATGGCATTGCTGGCGGCATGCATGAAGACGCACAGCAGGATGCTGCGCGTACGGCTGTAGAGCCAGCCGAACAGCAAAGCGTTGCCCGCGACGCCCACCAGAAACGGACCGAACTGGCCGTGGTATTGGCTGACCCCGGGCAGGAAGAACAGCGGCAGGTGCCACACCGCCCAGATCGGGCCAATCAACCATGCAGCGCGCGCCTGGCCCAGCATCGGTCCCCATGCCTCCTGGGCAACGCCGCGCCAACCCAATTCCTCCAGGCCACCACCGATGATGGTCATGGCGAACAGCAACGGGAACACATACCAGGGCTTGATGGCCAACTGCCCCCACGTGGCAGGATGCAACGCCCCCGCGATGCCGACGGCAACGAAAGCCAGCACGATCGGCGTGCCTATCGCCACGGCATACCACGCTGGCGGTAACCGCCAGCGCAGCACACGCTGATTGAATTCGCACAACGGCACGTCGGTCCGGGTCAGGTAGACGGCGCCGTAGGCGGCGATGGTCGGTCCCAGGCCACCGAGTACGTACAGCGACATGAAAGGCCATTCGCCGTAAGCGGTTGCCTGGTGCTGCGCCATGAGGATCAGCGCTCCCCACGCGCACCAGCTGATGCCAAAGGCGAGCGCGAGAAACGTCCGCACGCGACGATGGGAGGAAATGAGCTCGACCATAGCGAACGCACCGTCCAAACGGGCCACCGGAATGAGCCGGCACTCCGCCACGCTTGCCGCCTTATATCTACGCCATGCCTGCCCTGCCGATGGAGCGTCGACCGATCCCCTTACACGCTGCTTTCCGCGATCGCCGCGAGCAGGCGGCTGTTGAAGGCGCGCTGCTGCGCCTGCCATGCGTCCAGCTCGCTTTGCGGGATCGGCTCCTGCCCATCCATGCCGCTGAGCAAGCGTTTCCACCACGTGCGGTACTGGTACGCGGAGACTTCGCCGTTGATGTCGCTTGCGATGATGCGTCCGCGCAGCGCCTCGATGATGGCCAACGCATGGTCTTCTTCCATGCGCCCCTGGTCCCAGTTGGTACGTGCGGTGTCGACGCTGAATGCATCCTTGTCGATCGAGAGATAGGTGGCCTGCGGCGCCTGCCGCAGCTGCTGGACGAAGGCTGCGGTGAGCTCGTCCGGATCATCGAAACGCCGGAACGCATCGGACAGGCCCAGCCTGGCCGCCCAGTCCACGTTCACGTCCATGCACCAGTAGCTGAGCTTGCCGGCCTGCAGCGGACGCAGGTAGTTCTCCCACGCATGCTTCGCGCCGATGTCGCCCGAGGTGATGCCCACGACGTGCACGTGCGTGACATAGGGCAGCATGGCCACGCGACGCACCCATGAACCGCAATGGATGCCCCACGGGAAACGCATGTTGTCCGGATGATTGTCGAACACCACCAGCTGGAACGGCCCACGTGCGCGCTGGCGCTCAACCAGCGGCCAGGTGAGATGGTGATAGTCGCCCGAACCCATCAGCACCGTGCCGTAGCTGGCCGGCGCCTCGCCATCGAGCTTCGCGCGAAGCCGGTTGAACGTCCGCAACGTGCAACCGAAACGGATCGCTTCCTGCCAGTCCGACAGGGCGATCGTCGTCGCACCCGGCAAGTCGCCCACCGAGCCGTCGAAGTCCAGAATCAGCGGTTCACGCCTGTTCATGCGTTGCCCATTGGCTGTCGCTTTCGAAGAACCGGCCCAACTTTCGCGCCAGCATGCGCAACAGCGGATTGCGCAGGTAGATCGCGTGCCGGGTCAGGGTGAATTTTGCACCCAGATAGGACTTGATTTCAGGGTCCGTCCAGCCCGCCACGTAATGCGTGAGGCCCTGTTCGCGCGCAAAGGCCAGATTGTGGAACCAGCTGGTGAAATAAAGGTTCTGTTCGCGTGCTTGCGGATAGGCAAAACCGACGTACTTGTCGATCAGCTTGCCTGCCACCACGAAGCACAGGTTCCAGCCGATCGTCACATCCTGGTGACGATAGACGAACACCACACCACCGTTGGCGGCGTCACGCAGCACGGCGGCGAAGAAATCGCGACTCAACTTGTCGAAATGGATTTCGCTCTGCGCGTACACGTTCTCGTAAAGCGCGTAATACGCATCGACCGTGGCGTCATCGACGAACATCGCATCGCCGCAGCGCACCGGTTCCACCACTACGTCGTCGCGCTTGCGCAACTTGCGCCGGATGTCCTTGCGCCGACCTGAAGAAAGGCGTGCGAGGTACTCGTCTTCGCTGGCGAAATCGATCGGCACGTAGGCCAGCGCCTGGCCTTCCAGCAGCACGAAGCCGTTGTCGGCACATGCGTCGCCAAACCGGCGACACCATTCGGCCGCATCGGCGTCGAACAACGGCGAGGCTTGCGGTATGTCCTTCACGATCAGCAGGCGTTGCCTGCGTCCCAGTGCGTCGCGCAGGGCACGCGCCAGCGCGTAAGGATCGGCACCGCGCGGAAACAGCGCGTACTCGGACACCGTCGTGCCCACGAACGCCGTGCGCCAACGCAACAGCTTTCCCCACCACCGGTAACCGGGCGCGTGCATCACCTTGTCCCGCGCCTCGGCATCGGCCGTGGTGAGCAGGTCGAACGGCGCGATGAAGGCCGGCGTGCCGGCCGCCTCGAGCACGCTGAAACCGATGGGGGGATGCTCGGCGAAACGGGCGACCAGGGCATCCGGCTCAAGCTGATTCAGATACCGCACGTGGTGTTTCCCAGGGATACAGACCGCATAGCATAAGGCCCCGCCTGCTCCGGCGGCAGGCCCCGCGGCCTGCCAAAGATTCGTGAAAGGCAGCCACGGCACGATGATCGCGTACCGTTCCGTATGCACCGGCATTCTGGACTTTGCCGTGGCGGTTGGTCAGGCTTGTGCAGGGGGCTTCCTAGCGATGCCCTACCACCCCGGCGCCATGGAAACCAGGAAAGCAAACATGAGCACAGTTCAGCAGGAAACCTTCGACATCATTGCCAAGCAGGCCAAGATCGACATCGCCACGATCAAGCCCGAGTCCACCCTCAAGGACCTTGGCATCGCCTCGCTGGACGCCATCGAAGTGCTGTTCGACCTGGAAGAACACTTCAACATCAACCTGCCGAACGAAGACACCGACTTCGACAACGGCACCGTCGGCCAGCTTGTCGAGGCGATCGAACGCCAGATCGCCCAGAAGGCCACCGAGGGCTAAGCAAAGAGCCTGCTGAACATGCGTCGTATCGTCATCACCGGCATGGGCGCGATCTGCGCCCTGGGCCACGATGCGCCTTCCGTGTGGAAGGCGATGACCGAAGGCCGTTCCGGCATCGGTCCCATCCATCACATCCAGCCGGGGCAACTGCGCAACGGCGGCATCGCCGCGGAAGTCACGGATTACGATCCGGCGAACTTCTTCGACGACGCGCGCCGTTCGCTGCTCGATCCCTTCAGCGAATACGCGCTGATCGCCGCCCGGGAGGCCATCCAGCAATCGGGCATCCGCTTCGAAGGCGAGGCGGCTTCGCGAGCGGCAGTGGTGATCGGCACGGGTGCCGGTGGCGAGACCACGCGCGACGATCTCTACGAGCGTCTTTACGGCGAACACCAGGGGCGTTTCCACCCGCTGGGCATCGTACGCATGATGATGAACGCGCCGGCCAGCCAGGTGAGCATGGTGCACGGCATCACCGGCCCCTCCTTCGTGGTGGCCAGCGCCTGCGCCTCGTCGAATCACGCGTTCGCGCAGGCCGCGCTGATGATCCGCAGCGGCATGATCGACGCCGCCGTAGTGGGCGGCACCGAAGCCTGCATCACGCTGGGCACGTTGCGCGCGTGGGAAGCCATGCGCGTGCTGGCGCCCGACACCTGCCGCCCCTTCAGCCAGGGTCGTCGCGGCCTGGTGCTGGGCGAAGGCGCAGCCATGTATGTGATCGAAACGCTGGAGTCCGCTCGCGCACGCGGCGCGGAAATCATCTGCGAACTGGTTGGTACGGGCATGAGTTCCGATGCCGGTGACATCGCTGCTCCGTCGGATATCGGTGCAGCCGCTGCCATGAACATGGCCCTGCGCGATGGTGGCGTGTCACCCGACCAGGTGGACTACATCAACGCGCACGGCACCGGCACCGTGGCGAACGACAGTACCGAGACGCGCGCCATTCACCGCGTCTTTGGTGAGCATGCGCGCGAGCTGTGGATTTCCTCGACCAAGCCCATGCACGGCCACGCCTTGGGCGCCGGCGGTGCGCTGGAACTGGTGGCGGCGATCGGCGCCATCCACGACGGCATCGTGCCGCCCACGCTGAATTACCTCGGCCCCGATCCGGCCTGCGACCTCGACTATGTGCCGAACGAAGCACGCGAGCGCAAGGTCGATGTTGCCATCAGCAACTCGTTCGCCTTCGGCGGCCTCAACGCGGTCATTGCGATTCGCCGCGCGCCTTGACCCCCTCTCCCCTCCGGGGAGAGGGCTGGGGTGAGGGGCAACCTGGCGACAGCGCCAGAGAAAATCACTAAGCGCCGACGCGCTGCCTCACGGCATCCATGTCACGCACCGGGCGCACTTCGATGCGTCCCGTACGAGCCCAGGGAAACGAACTGGCGATGCGCAGGGCGTCGTCCATGTTCTCCGCTTCGATCAGGTTGAAACCGCCGAGGTATTCCTTGGCCTCGGCGAATGGGCCATCCATCACGCTCATCTTGTTGTCGCGCATGCGCAGCGACTTGGCCTGCGCCGGCGATTCAAGCTGCATCGAATCGAGCAGGCAGCCCTCTTCGCGCAGGGCATCGGCCTTTTCGAAACAGCCCTTCATCATAGTGTCGAACTCGCCTTGCGGCAGTGCGTCGAGCAGGGTGTCGTCGTTGTAGATCATGACCAGGAACTTCATGCTGCCTCCCATGGCGAGCGCGGCGTGATCGCGCCGCCCATGATGCCGTCATCCCGCGGGGGATGCACGTTCAGGCGCGTCCCAGGCCGATGTGCGACCGCGGCACGACGCGGTCATGCCAAGGTCCTACACTCGACCCATGCTCAAGATCGATACCCACGCCCATATCCTCCCTCGTGACTGGCCCAACCTGGCGGCCAAGTACGGCGACGAGCGCTTCCCGGTGATGATCCACAACGATGGACGCCACCGCATCTACAAGGACGGAAAGTTCTTCCGCGAGGTATGGGATTCGGCCTTCGACCCGCAGCAGCGCATCGACGACTACGCGCGCTTCGGCGTGGATGTGCAAGTGGTGTCCACCGTGCCGGTATTGTTCTCGTACTGGGCGCCGGGCTATCAGGCGCTGGAATTGCATCGCCATCTCAACGACAGCATGGCGGCGCTCTGCGACGCCTATCCGCGCCATTATGCGGGGATCGGCACCGTGCCATTGCAGTCGCCGGATCTCGCCATCCGCGAACTGGAACGCTGCATCGACGAGCTGGGCCTGCAAGGCGTGCAGATCGGCTCGCACTGCAACGACTGGAACCTGGATGCGCCGGAGCTGTTTCCCTTCTTCGAGGCCGCCGCCGACCTGGGCGCGGCCGTGATGGTGCATCCCTGGGACATGATGGGCGCCGCCAGCATGCCCAAGTACTGGCTGCCCTGGCTGGTCGGCATGCCGGCCGAGCAGTCGCGCGCCGGCTGCTGCCTGGTGTTCGGGGGCGTGCTGGAGCGCCTGCCCCGCCTGCGCGTGATGCTGGCCCATGGCGGCGGCAGTTTCCCCTGGAGCATCGGCCGCATCGAGCACGGCTTCCGCATGCGCCCGGACCTGGTGGCCACCGACAACCCGCGCAACCCCCGCGAATACCTGCAAAGGCTGTATTTCGACTCCTGCGTGCATGACCCGCACGCCCTGCGCTATCTCCTGGATGTGACCGGGGTCGAGCGCGTCATGCTGGGGACCGATTATCCTTTCCCCTTGGGGGAACAGCATCCTGGCAGTGGCATCGAGGCCTTGGGCCTGGATGATGCTGCCCGTGCGCAGCTCTTCCACGGCACGGCCCTGGAGTGGCTGGGTCTGCCAAAACACCGATTCGAACCCCATATCGCCTCACAGGAGCAGGCATGAGCTTCTTCCGCAACACGGTTTTCGTCGCCGCCTTCGTGCTGGCCGGCGCAGTGCAGGCCACCGATGTCAGCATGGCGGGCGGCAGCGTCAGCTTCAGCACGCCCGATCAGTGGGTTGGCATCATGGAAACCCAAGGCGATCCGGAAGTGCGCGTGTTCCAGGTGCCCGACTCCTCGCCGACCGGCAGCAACAGCCTCGCCCGCGTGACGGTGACGGTGAAGCAGGTAGCCGATGTGGCTGCGTTCCAGCAGTACGTGAGCGGCGCCATGAGCAAGGCCAAGTCACTCACCGGATACCAGGCGGCCACGAGCCAGGGCGCCGACAACTTCGTGTACACGGCGCAGGAGAACGGCGCTCCGTACAGCTATAGCGAGCGCTACTGGTTCAAGGACAACCACGCCATCCAACTACGTTGCGTGCGTCCCTCGCAGAGCCAAGCGGGCGCGCAGTGGAAGGCCGCCTTCGACAAGGGCTGCGATGCCATTGCGGGGCAGTTGAAGTAACAAAAGCTGCAGGGCTCTTTATTGATGGCCTCAGCTGAAACAGAAAAACGCTACATGCCCGATAATAGTTAGCCGACTAATTCATTAGCAGCATTGCATGGACTCTCACCGCCAAGCCGCAGAATGATGTGAATGTCGCAATTTTTTGCGGCATTCATTAATTTTCGTTCGGGGAGTCACTAATGAAGCGCTATTTCCACAGTGTTTTTTTCGCCCTCTTTTGCTTGTGCACAGCAAGCAACGCCTTCGCCTATGACGGCGTTGTCGATCAGTGCACATGGTGCACAACCGATGCAATATTTCGCCAAACAGCGAAGCAATATTACGACCTGGGAGGCGTCACGCTGTATAACCTCAAGACCGGCACTATTCACTCGTATGTGTTTGGCCTGAAGCGGGGCTATACCGATCAGGTTGAGCCGCCACCGGAAGCCATCGAAGTCAGCGAAATACCGACTGACCCCAGCATCTACAATGCCTTTGTCAACGTAAGCAGCTTCTACCAGTTCGCCGGATACAAATTGCAGGCGGCCATAACTGTCCCTTACACCGACCTGGGATCGAACATACCCGGCCTCAATCAAGGTACATCTGCGTACAACGTCACCGAAGATGCAAACCTACGCAACCGCATCGGCATCGAGATCGTCAATAGCAAAGATCGCTGGAATCAGGTTCGGTCCTTTTACAATACGATCAATGAAGCCGGACTCGTCTACTTCGGCCTGAAGAGTGAGATAGTCCTTGAAGTTCGCATCGTCTTTGCCGATGGCAGCAGCGCCCTGTATCGCATGACGGCCAATAGCCCTAACTCAACAAAGCTTGAGTTTGTCCCAGGTAGCGCCACGACTCCAAGAAATCAACTTATCCCAGATTCCAACCAGCCACAAAATCAAGGCACTTGGTATGGTCCAAGTGCTGGCGGCGATGATTTGAACCGTTTTGGCCAACATATGAATACCATCGGGGCGCCTACCAATTGGTCCTCCAGCGGAGGATCGCCGTCACCCAAGGAAGTTCGCTGTACATGGAAAGCCGGTCAGACTGGCAACACCCTCGTGTGTGCTGCTACGGCTTACTGACACTTGGCAGTAAATCGAGGGCTTTCATCCGTGGGTGGGCCCTCGATTCACCCAAGGCGTGACTGGAGTATTGACGCCGGGACATGGCAATCTAGCTTTCTACCGCCACGTGACTATTTATGCCTATCGCGTACGAAGCCACCCTCGCCTGGGCCCAGGCCCAGGATGCCGCCGATCCGCTGCGCGGCTTCCGCGACGAGTTCCTGATTCCTCCGCACGAAGACCGCGATAGCCACTACTTCTGTGGCAACTCGCTGGGTCTGCAACCGCGTGCCGTGCGTCCAGCGCTCAGCGCGGAACTCGATTACTGGGGCGAGCTGGGCGTGGAAGGCCATTTCAAGGGCCGCCTGCCGTGGATGGATTATCACGAGTTCGTGCGTGACGATCTCGCCGCAGTGGTCGGCGCACAGCCGCACGAAGTGGTGGCGATGAACACGTTGGGCGTGAACCTCCATCTGATGATGGTGAGCTTCTACCGCCCGACGCCGGAGCGCCACGCGATCCTGATCGAGGCGGGCTCGTTCCCCACCGATCGCTACGCAGTGGAGTCGCAGGTTCGCTTCCATGGCTTCGATCCGGCCACCGCGCTGATCGAACTGGAGAGCGACCAGCCCAACGGCACGATCTCCATGGAGGCGATCGAGCGTGCGCTGGCCGAGCATGGCTCGCGCATCGCGCTGGTGATGTTGCCGGGTATCCAGTACCGCACCGGCCAGGCGTTCGACCTCGCGGCCATCACGCGCCTCGCCAATCGCCACGGCTGCATGGTGGGCTTTGACCTCGCGCATGCCGTGGGCAACCTGCCCTTGCAACTGCACGACAGCGGCGCCGATTTCGCCATCTGGTGCAGCTACAAGTACCTCAACAGCGGCCCAGGCGCCGTCGGCGGCGCCTTCGTGCACGAGCGCCATGCACGCACGACCCTGCCGCGTTTCGCCGGCTGGTGGGGCCACGACAAGACCACGCGCTTCCAGATGGGTCCGCAATTCGTACCGACCTATGGCGCGGATGGCTGGCAGCTCAGCAATCCGCCGATCCTCGCACTCACGCCCCTGCGCGTTTCGCTGGAGATCTTCCGACGTGCCGGCATGCAGCGCCTGCGCGACAAGTCGTTGCAGCTGACCGGCTACCTCGAATGGCTGGTGCACAGCCAGTTGAACGATGTGCTGGAAGTGGTCACGCCCGGCGATCCCGAGCGCCGCGGCGCCCAGCTGTCCATCCGCGTGCTGGGCGGCCGCGAACACGGCCGCTCGCTGTTCGAGTACCTGATGGAGCACGGCATCATCGGCGACTGGCGCGAACCGGATGTCATCCGCATCTCGCCCACGCCGCTGTACAACCGCTTCGCCGACTGCGTGGCGTTTGCCGAAGCCGTGCGCGGCTGGGCCTCGCGCAGCTGATCAGACGGCGCTGAGCGCCTTGCGCTTTGCGAGGCTGTCACCCGCGAAAGCCAGCACGCAGAAGGCCACGCAGAGTACGCAGACCCCGCTCCATCCGGCGACGGCCCACGCGCTGCCCGCGGCCACCGCGCCAGCACCCCCACCGATGAAGAACACACCGACGAACAGCCCATTCAATCGGCTGCGGGCAGCAGGATCGAGCATGTTGACCGCGCGCCGTCCCAGCGTCTGATCTCCAATGGCGCCTGCGTCGATGACGATGGCGGCGAGCACCAGCAGCCCCAGCGCCACCCTCGGATGGGCCGCCATGTCGAATCCCAGCCATCCGCCGCCAGCCATGCCTGCGACCAGCACGCCCGCGACGACTACTGCATGCGCGATCGACATGCCGACAGCGCTGTAGCCGCGATCGCCCGCTTTGCCCGCCAGCGGCGCCACGATCGTGCCGGCAACGCCGGCCAGCGCGAACCAGGCGATGCCGTGACTGTCGAGCGCAAACGGCGCCTGCACAAGTCGCAGCGCGACGGCCGTCCAGAACGCGCTGAAGGCAGCCATCATGATGGCGGACGAGATCGCGTAGCGACGCAAGACCGGTTCGTCGCGCCAGAGCCCCCACATGGACGCCATCAATGCCCAATACGGCGCGTGTCCGGGCGGACGCCGCCGGGGCAGCGCAAACCAGAGCATCGCCGCAAGCAGGGCATCCGCGGCGCCAAGCAGGCCATAACACGCACGCCAGCCCCAGGTGCCTTCGATCAGGCTCGCCAGTGGGCGCGACAGCAGGATGCCCAGCATCACGCCGCTCATGACGTTCCCCACCGCACTGCCACGGCGCTCAGGATGGGCCATCGCGGCCGCCAGCGGCACCAGGATCTGGATCGCACACGACGTGGCGCCCGCGATGCAGAGCGCCAGCAGCAACCACCACGCCTGCGACGCGACGGCAGCGAGAGCGAGCGCCACGGCGCAGGCCGCGAGCGTCAGCACGGTCAGCCTGCGGTTTTCAAACAGGTCCGCCAACGGCACCAGGAACCACATGCCGACCGTATAGCCGAGTTGGGGCAGCATGGCGACCAGCCCTGTCCACGCCGGCGGCAGGCGCATGGCGCGTGCAACCGGGCCAGCCAGCGGCTGCGCCGCGGTGAGGTTGATGATGATGACACCCACCGCAAACGCAAACAGCAGGGTCAGCGGCGTAGTGAGCTCGACCGACACTTCGCGGGGAACAACATCGACGTGGCGACGAGGAAGGTATTGCATGACCGGGCCTTGCCAACAGGAAGGCCATGGATGCTAAATACCTCCGCACCATGATTACAGTGAATAATATTTATATATAACATGCGCCATTCGCATGTCATGGAACAAGCATGAACACCCGGGACATCAAGGCATTCATCGCAGTGGTGGACACAGGTTCCATCGTGCAGGCGGCGGCGCAACTCCATCTCACCCAGCCTGGTGTGACGCGTCGTGTGCAGAGCCTCGAAGCGCTATTGGGCGTGGAGCTGCTGGATCGCCAATCCAAGCCGCTGCGTCCTACGGCGGCCGGCCGCGAGATCTACCAAAAGGGGCGCCAGCTTCTGCATGCGGAAGCCGACCTGCTGGCGCTGTCGCGCAACGACGCCGAACCCACTGGCGAGTTGCGCCTGGGCATGCCGCCGTTCCTGGCCGAGCGCGCGCTGACCGGACCCGTCGATGCATTGCGCTCGCGCTTTCCCGGGCTGGGTCTGCGCATCCTGGCGGGCTGGTCGCCCGGTCTGATCGACCAGGTCGTGCAGGGTGCACTCGATGTCTCGGCGGTCGTGCTGCCGGAACAGACACCGCCTCCGGTGGGCATGGAGGCGCACGCCTTCGATCGGCAACCGATTCGCGTGGTGGTATCCCCCTCGCTGGGACTACGCAGCCGGGTGAACCTCGAACAGCTCTCCGCTTTTCCATGGGTGCTCAGCCAGAACGGTTGTGGCATGCGTTCCACCCTCCGCCGCTCGCTGGAAGAGCGGGGACTTCCGTGCGATGTGGGCGTCGAAGCCTTCGGCGCGGACCTGCAGCTGTCGCTGGTGGCCCGTGGTGCCGGAGTCGGCCTGATTACGCCCGACCTGCTGGCGACAAGCCCGTATCGCAAGCAGCTGAAAATCGTCACGGTCAGTGACTTCCATATGGATGTCGTGGCATGGCTGGTCCACAAGGCCCTGCCGCCCCGCCTGGAAACACCGGTCGCCGTGTTGCTGGAGCAGCTACGCAAGGTCACGGTGGACCGCGCCAGGTAAACACGCATCGGGAACGCCCGTGAGCAGCTCCCGGCGTCATCGCGACGGACAGGAGCGTTGCAATGACCAGACGTCTAGCCGTCCTTTCGCCATGGACATTCGGATGGCTCTAATCTCCAGGACTACCCACCGAGGGAACTGCCATGTCCAAGCCGAGCCTGACCAGCCTAGCCCTGCTCATGATCCCGCTGATGACCTGTCCCGGGGCACGTGCCGGTGCGCCTGACGGCCTTCCTTCGGGCGATGCGCTGGTGAAGACGGTGAACGACCTCGATACCAAGGTATTCGACGCCTACAACACGTGTGACCTCGATACGTTCGGCAAGTACTTCGACGCCAACGTGGAGTTCTACCACGACAAGGGCGGCCTCATGACGACGCGCGAAGCGGTGGTCGACGCGACACGAAAGAACATCTGCCACAAGGTGCGTCGCGAACTCGTAGGCAAGCTCGAGGTGTACCCGATCAAAGACTTCGGCGCGATCGAGGCCGGCACGCACCGTTTCTGCGCGATCGGCAGCAAGACCTGCCAGGGCCAGGGCAAATTCCTCCACATCTGGCGCTACAAGGATGGCCAGTGGCAGATGACGCGCGTGGTGAGCTATGACCACCGGAGCATCGAGAATCCAATCAAGTAGAGCCGTCTCCTATCGCCTGTAGGAGCGCACCCAGTGCGCGATCGCTCCGCATCAGGCTGCGGTCGCGCACTGGGTGCGCTCCTACAAGGAAGAGCCCATCTGTGGCCGCAATGTAAAGCCGCTTCAGCCGACGTGACTCTCCGGATGACGAATCTGCCCGTCACCGTGTACCACGAAGCGCTCGATGGTGAGCGACTCGGCTCCCATCGGTCCGTAAGCGTGCAGACGCGTGGTCGAGATGCCAATCTCGGCGCCCAGCCCGATCTGGCCACCGTCTGAAAAGCGCGAAGACGCGTTGACCATCACCACGGCCGAGCGCAGTGACTGCACGAAGCGCCGGGCGGCTGCCTCGTCTCGGGTCGCTATCACCTCGGTATGGTCGGACCCGTAGCGCCGAATATGCGCGATCGCCTCATCGAGGCTGTCGACCACACGCACCGCCAGAATCAGATCGAGGAACTCGGCGGCGTAGTCGTCATCGCTTGCCTGGGACGCGCACGGCACCAGCGCACGCGTGGCATCGTCACCGCGCATCTCCACCCGGCGTTTCTTCAGCGCGGCAGCGGCCAGCGGCAGGAACTCGGCGGCCGCGTCCCGGTGGACCAGCAAGGTCTCCAGCGCATTGCACACGCCGGGCCGCGAGGTCTTTCCGTCCACCAGCAGGTCGAGCGCCAGCAGGGGATCGGCCGCTCGATCGACGTACAGATGGCAAACGCCTTTGTAGTGCTTGATGACGGGCACGCGCGCGTGCTCGGTGACGAAGCGGATCAGGCCTTCGCCGCCGCGGGGAATGGCGAGGTCGACGATGTCGGTGAGCTGGAGCAGCTCGACCATGGTTTCGCGCCGGAGGTCTTCCACCAGCGTGACGACGGCTTGAGGAAGCCCGTGTGACTCAAGGGCCTCATGCAGCGCCGCGGCGATCGCACGGTTGGAATGGATGGCCTCCGATCCTCCTCGCAGGATCACCGCGTTGCCCGCCATCAGGCACAGGGCAGCGGCATCGGCGGTCACGTTGGGCCGCGCCTCGTAGATCATCGCCACAACGCCCAACGGGATGCGCACGCGCTCGACGACGATGCCGCTGGGCCGAACCTCCCGACGCGTCACCATGCCGACCGGATCGGAAAGTTCGGCCACCTCGCGCAGCGCCTGCGCGATGTCGGCAACGCGCCCTTCATCCAGCTTCAGGCGGTCGAGCATGGCACCTTGAAGGCCCTTCTCGGACGCCGCGCGCATATCGAGCGCATTCGCTTCGAGAATGGTGGCCGTGCGGCGTCCCAGCGAGGAGGCCATGTCGCGCAGCAACGAGCGCTTGGCCTCGGTATCAAGCATGGCCACCGCCGGTGCCGCGTCACGACAGGCCAGTGCCAGCGAACGAATGTCGCTCATGTGTCGCTTTCCCCCGTTTCGATATCGGCCACGGTCGCCAGGTCGTCACGATGGACGATCTCCGCGCCATAGCTGTAGCCCAGCAAGGATTCGATCTCGCGGCTGTGTTTCCCCGCCAGCCGGCGGGCTTCCGCAACACCGTATTGACTGAGTCCGCGAGCGACGTGCCGCCCGGCGCCGTCGACGATCTCGACCAGGTCGCCGCGATGGAACTCGCCGCTGACCTCGAGCACACCGCCGGGCAGCAAGGAAGCCCGACCGCCCGCCAGCGCACGCACGGCGCCGGCATCCACGTGGATACGGCCGGGCGCGGCAGGAGCATGTCGAAGCCAGTACTTGCGCGCCTGCATGCGGCTGCGTCCCGCGGCGAACAGCGTCCCGCGAAGCTGGCCCTCACCCAGCAAGCCGGCTGCTGTCGGGTCGCGGCCGCTGAACAAGGCGGTCGGAATGCCCGCGGCGGACGCCTTGGCCGCGGCTTCGAGCTTCGTACGCATGCCACCGGTGCCGACCGTGCTTCCGCTGCCACCAGCCATGGCGAGGACCTCCGGCGTCAGTGCGTCGACGCGCGTGATCGGCGTGGCGCTCGCATCGAGGCGCGGATCGGCGCTGTACAGCGCATCGATGTCCGAGGCGATCAGCAGCAGGTCGGCGTCCACCAGCGCGGCGACGATAGCCGCCAGGTTGTCGTTGTCGCCGAGCTTCAGCTCGTCCACCGCCACCGTGTCGTTCTCGTTCACCACAGGCAGCACATCGAGCGCGAGCAGCTCGCGCAAGGTGGCGCGGGCGTTGAGATAACGACGGCGGTTTCGCAGGTCGTCGTGGGTGAGCAGCACCTGGGCCACCGGACGTGGACTGAGCGACTGCCACAGCGCGATCATCGGCGCCTGGCCCAGCGCCGCCAGCGCCTGCCGCGCCGCCAGGTCGCTTCCAAAGGGTGCATGCGCGCGCAGTTGCGCACGACCCGCCGCCACGGCGCCCGAAGAAACCAGCACTACCTGTCGCCCGACCGCCCGACTGGCGGTGATGAACGCTGCCAACGCTTCGGCGTAGCGCGTCGTGAGGCCGCCGCCGTCGGCAGCCAGGAGGTTGCTGCCCACCTTGAGGACAGCGCGCCGCCACGGGGACAGCGCCTGGCTGGCGATAGTCGTGGGACTCATGCGGCAGGCTCCTCCTGCACGTCGATCCGGTCGCCATGGCTGCGCGGCGAGGAAACCACCAGCATTCGCGTGTCGGCGGCCGCAGCGTTGCGCACTTGATGAGCCAGGCCGGGAGGGACATGCAACCCCTCGCCCGCGTGCAACCGGTGGGCTACGCCGTCCAGCTCGATCATGAGCTCGCCTTCGAGCACGTAGAAGAACTGTCTCGCGCGAACATGCCGGTGACGGACTTCGGCCGTCCCCGCGGGCATGCGCTCCTCGATCACGCTCAGGTCAGCGACGGCCAGCAGATGCCAGCCATCGCAACCCTGTCCCCAGCTGTAGTGTTCGGCATTCCCCGTACTGACAGTCCCCATGCCGAACTCCCGTTTAGCCGTCCAGACGGCTTAGTCGATCCCGCAACTCACCCAGGCGCAGGTCGTGGCCCGAACCGGGCGAGACGCGTGCCGCCAGGCTACCCTCGGGCGTGCGCCCCTCGCCTGCAGATGCTGCGGCATCAGCGGCCGCACGGTACGCGTCGCGGAAAGGCACGCCCGCTGCCGCCTGTTCGATCGCCACGTCGGTGGCGTACATCGCCGGCTCGATCGCCGCGCGCATGGCCGGCTCGTTCCAGGCGAGACGGGCAAGAAGATCCGGGACCAGTTCGAGCGCGGCAAGGCCATGACGGCAGCCGTGGAACAACGAGCCCTTGGAGAACTGCAGGTCGCGCTGGTAGCCCGAGGGCAGCGACAGCAGCTGCTCGATCTCGGTACGCGCCGCCGCCACGCTGGCATAGCTTGCGCGCAGCAGCTCAACCACGTCGGGGTTGCGCTTGTTCGGCATGATCGAGCTGCCCGTGGTGTATTCGGACGGCAGCTTCACGAAGTCGAATTCCGCTGTCGTGAACAGCGAGAGGTCCCAGGCCAGGCGGCGCACGTCCAGCAGTGCGCCCGCGATGGCCTCCAGCACGGCCATCTCGAACTTGCCGCGCGAGAGCTGCGCATAGATCGGCGACACCTGCATGCGTGCAAAGCCCAGCGCGTGGGTAGTGTGTTCGCGATCGAGCTTCAGGTTGACGCCGTAGCCGGCCGCGGTGCCCAGTGGGTTGGCATCAATCAACGCGGCGGTCTGCTTCGCACGCAGGGCGTTGTCGATGAAGCCTTCGGCAAAGCCGGCGAACCACATCGCCGTGGACGACACCACGGCGCGCTGCAGATGCGTGTAACCCGGCAGCGGAATCGGCGGCTGCGCTGCACGGTCGAGGCACACTTGGGCAATGGCCTTGCAGTGCTGTTCCAGCGACGCCAGCTGCTCTTTCAGCCACAGGCGCGTGGCGACCAGGATCTGGTCGTTGCGGCTGCGGCCCGTGTGCACGCGGCGGCCGGCATCACCCAGGCGTTCGGTCAGGCGCGCCTCGATGGCCGAGTGGCCATCCTCGTAGCGTTCGTCCAGCACGAAGTTGCCTGCGCGGAAATCTTCAGCCAGTACGTCCAGCTCGCGCTTGAGCGCAGTCGCTTCGTCGGCGCTCACCACGCCGATATTGGCGAGGCCTTCGACATGCGCCTTGCTGGCGGTGATGTCGTGCAGGAAGAATTCGCGATCCAGCAGCACGTCGTCGCCCGCGAGGAACTTCATGATGCGGGCATCGATCTTGATATTGGATTTTTGCCAGAGGGGCTGGGTCATTGCATTGTCCTGACAAGATGTAAAGCGCGACCTTTTGCTCGTCATTCCGGCGCAGGCCGGAATCCAGTAGCGATAGCGCTTGGCTCTGCGAGAAGAGTGGCTGGATGCTTTCCACGAAACCGATCCATTTCGCCACTGGATTCCGGCCTGCGCCGGAATGACGGTTACGCTAACGGAATGGCCGTGTACTCGTCCACGCCGATGGCGCGATTGATGTTCTGCATGGCCTGGGTCGCGGCGCCCTTGAGCAGATTGTCCAGTGTCGCCACCACCACCACGCGCTTGCCATCGTTGGACACGGCGAAACCGCCGATGTCCACATGGTGCTTGTGCGCGATCCGGCTCACCCACGGTGCCTCGTCGACAACGTGCACCAGCTTCTCGCCGTCATAGGCGCCATGGAAGCGGCTGACGATATCCTCGCGCTTGACCTGGCGCGACAGGTACAGGTTGGTGGTCACGGTAAGGCCGCGGAAATGCGGCGCCACGTGCGGCATGAACTCCACCGGCACGCCGAGATGGCGACTGGCTTCCTTCTCGTGCATGTGCCCGGTGAGTGAATACGGCATCAGGTTGTCGCGCAGCTTTTCAGGGTCGTTCTTATCGGATGGCGTGGTGCCCGCACCCGAGTAGCCCGACACGCCGAAGCTCACCGGCGGCGCCGCCAGCAGATCCTTCAACGGCGCGATGGAAAGCTGCACGGCCGTCGCATAACAACCCGGATTGCTGATGCGTTTCTCGCCACGCCAGCGCTCGCGCGTCAGCTCGGGCAGGCCGTAGTACCACTTCTCGTTGAAGCGATAGTCCGCGGAGAGATCCACGATCAACGTCTCCGGCTTCGCCTTGTCGATCGCCTCCACATACGGTGCTGCCTTGCCGTTCGGCAGGGCCAATACAACCACGTCGGCGCCTTGCGCAGCCACGGCCTCAGGATCGAGACTGGCGTAGCGCAGGTCGCCATCGAAGCCTTCGACGTGATCGGCAACGCGCTGACCGTCCAGTTCGCGCGAGGAAACGAAAGCCAGTTCCAGCGCCGGATGCGCTGCCACCAGGCGGATCAGTTCGGCGCCGGTATGGCCCCGTGCGCCAACGATGCCGATGCGATGCTTGGTCGTGCTCATGATTCAGTCCACCAGGGTCGGCAAGCGTTGGGCGCAGTGCGCCACGCAGCGTGCGATCGTGTCGAAGTCTTCGATGCCGTACCAGAACACCTTCCAGCGCGGCTGCTTGAGGCAGCCATCGGATTCGGCATAGTAGAAATGGTTGACGTTGTTGCCGTGGCGCGAGCGCCAGAACAACTGCGGGTTCTCCTCGCGCATCACCTGCCACACGGCGCGGCCCAGGCCTTCGCCCTGCGCATCGTCCAGCACCGCGAACTTGTCGAGGTACGGCAGGCCGTCTTCCAGCGTAAGGATCATCGCGGTGCGATAGTTCTCGCTCACGTACACGCGGAACGGCTTGGTGCGCTCGAAGTAATCCGGCACCAGCGTGCGGCCGAAGCTCGACTCAATCAGCTCGCGCATGCGCGCCAGGTCGATGCCTTCCCACGACTCGAAGCGCTTTACCTTCTCGCCACGGCGCACCAGCGTGCCCGAACCCTTGTGGGTGAACAGCTCCTTGGCGAGCTCCGACGGCTGCGTGATCGACACCGACGAGGTGAGCGGCAGGTCGTTGAGCAGGTCGGCGATCTGTTCGATCTTCACGCGCATGCCGCCGTTGATCCACGGCTGCGACATCAGGTGCTCGAACTCGGTGCTGAGGTTGATCGAGTCGATGATGCGTCCCTGGTCATCCAGCAGGCCGCCCGTGCCGGTGAGGAACACGATCTTGTACGGCTGCAGCACGCGCACCAGTTCGTTCGCGGCGAAGTCGGCGTTGACGTTGAGGATCTGGCCCTCCTCCGTCTCGCCCATGCTGGCGATCACCGGGATCGAACCGGCGCGAAGGCTGGCCTCGATCGGCGCCAGGTTGATGCGGCTGACCTTGCCCACCAGGCCGTAGGTATCGCGATCGAGATACGTGGAAGTGAACACGCCCGACAGCACCGAGGTGGCGCGGGTGTCCATGGTCTGCAGCGCTTCGACCAGGCGCAGGTTCTGTTCCTGGAACACCTTGCGCACGATCGCCAGCGCCTTGGGCGTCGTCACGCGCAGGCCGTTCACCGTCTGCTTTTCGATGCCGGCGGCGGACAGCTCCTCGTCCAGCTGCGGACCTGCGCCATGCAGCACGATCGGCGTGAGGCCGACCTGCTGCAGGAAGGTCAGCGACGAGGTCAGCGCCGGCAGGTCATCGCGCAGCACCGCGCCACCGACCTTCACCACGGCGAAGCGCTTGGCGTCGAGCTGCGAGAAACGCTTGAGGTATTGCTGGATCTCCTTCGCGCTGCCCATGCTCGAAAGCAGGCGGACGATGGTTTTCCTGGTGTGCTTGTGGGCTTCCATAGTTATCCTTTGCGCTCATCCGTGAGCGTGGGATCAAAAAGTGGCCTTCCCTGGCCACACTTTTCAACGATGCGGTAGATGGTTTCTGCGTAATGCTTCAGTTGTTCGAGCGCGACCCACTCGTCGGCGGTGTGCGCCTGCGCGATGTCGCCGGGGCCGTAGACGAAGCAGATGTAGCCCGCGGCCGAGAACAGCGCTGCCTCGGTCCAGAAGTCCACGGCGTTGCCGATCGGGATATCCAGCTCGTCGGCGAGATCGCGCGCGGCGAGGCGGCGCGCCTCGGCCGTGGCCGTATCGCCAGCCGGCAGCGAATCGCCGCGGAACAGTTCGTCGAATTCGATAGGCTGCGGCTCGACCAGCGTGCGGAACGTTTCCAGCAGCTGATCGGGATTCATGGTGGGCAGCGGACGAAAGCCGAAACGGACGTCCGCCGAGGGCGCGATCATGTTGGCCTTGATACCGCCATCCACACGGCCGATGTTGAAGCGCAGGCCGGTCAGTCCACCGAAGCGTTCATGCGCCTGCTTCTCGACGTAATCGAGCGCCGCACCGCCCCAGCGAATGGCCTGGTGCACGGCGCTATCGCTAGGCTTCTGCTCGCCCGAGGCATGCCCTGCGCTGCCCTTGAAGCGCATCTGCACCGAATGGATGCCGCGATGCGCCAGCACCGCCTCGCCCTTGGTGGGCTCCGCCACAATCACCGCTTCATAGCCCACACGCGCAAAGCCCCTCTCCCCTCGGGAGAGGGGTTGGGGAGAGGGTGCGGCCGAAGCAGAGTGCGCGGCATGACCCGAACCCTCTCCCGCAGGGAGAGGGGGAAAAGCCCGCAAGAAACCAGCGATGCAGCGCGGATCGTTGGCCTCCTCGTCGGTGGACAACAGCAGTGCCATATCGCCCTCCGTGGCATTGGCCACCGCGAGCAACGCGGCCGCCGCGCCCTTGATGTCACAGGCGCCCAAACCGATGGCGCGATCTTCCGTCACCCGCAACTCGTGCGGGTTGGCCGTCCAGTGCGGCGAGTCGGGCACGGTGTCCAGGTGCACGTTGAACAGCACCTTGGGGTTGCCGCGCACGGCATGCAAAGTCACGGCGCCCGCGCCGTAATCGGTCACGCTGACATCGAAGCCCGGCAGGTTGTCCCGCAGGTAGTCGAAAATGCCGCCCGTGCCGATCTCGCGCGGCGGATTGCGCGTGTCATGGCTGACCAGCGCGCGAAGATGTCGAAGGGTGTCGTCCAGTAATGCGCTCATGCGATCCGTCTGGTGGTATTGAATAGCAAGGCCCAAGGCAGAGCTCATGCACGCCATCCCAGCCAGCGCCGGAATGGCGTGCAGCGCGTCAGCTGCGGTTGATCTCGGCCCACAGCGTGCTGCTCATGCCGAACAGCTTGATGAAGCCCTCGGCCTCTTCCACACCCCAGTCCGCCGACTGCGCATAGGTCGCGCCCTTGGCGTTGAGGATGTGCGGCGAGCGCACTTCGACCGCAGTCACCAATGCACCGTTGGTTTCCAGCACCACTTCACCATTCACGCAGGCCTGGCTGGACGCGAGAAACGCCTCCAGGTCGGTCTTGACCGGATCGTGGAAGAAACCTTCATACACGACCTCGACCCACTTGCGTGCCACTTCCGGCTTGAAGCGATTCTGCTGCTTGGTCAGCACGGCCTCTTCCAGAGCACGGTGCGCGGCCAGCAGTGAAATCAGGCCCGGCGCTTCATACACGATGCGGCCCTTGAGGCCGATGGTGGTGTCGCCGGTGTACATGCCGCGGCCCACGCCGTATGGCGCGAACAGCTCGTTGAGCTTGGCGAGCAGCTTGGCGCCCGGCAGCTTCTCGCCATTGAGCGACACCGCCTCGCCCTTCTCGAAGCCGATCGTCACCGACAGCTTTTCGGACGGCCATTCGGCGCGCGGCTTGCACCAGCCGCGAGCGCCCTCGCCCGGCGTCTTCCAATGGTCGATCTCGCCACCGGACAGCGTCACGCCCAGCAGGTTCTCGTTGATGGTGTAGCTCTTCTGCTTGGCACGCACGTCGAAACCGCGCTCTTCCAGATAGGCCTGCTCGTAGGCACGCGTCTGGGTGTGCTCCTTCTGGATCTCGCGGATCGGCGCCACGATCTCGTAGTCACCCAGCGCCTTCACCGCAAGGTCAAAACGGACCTGGTCATTGCCCATGCCGGTGCAGCCGTGCGCGATGGCCTTGGTGCCCAGCTCCTTGGCGCGCGCAATGGCGGCGTCCACGATCAGGTAGCGATCGGACACCAGCAGCGGGTACTGGCCCTGATAGGCCTCGCCGGCCTGCACGAAAGGCTTGACGAAGCCGTTCCAGATGGCCGGGCCACCGTCCACCGTGACATGGCTGGCCACGCCCAGCTCCTTGGCGCGCTGTTCGATGTAGGCGCGCTCCTCGGCGTCCACGCCGCCGGTGTCGGCGAACACGGTGTGCACAGCCCAACCGCGCTCCTTGAGGTAGGGCACGCAGAAGCTGGTGTCGAGGCCGCCGGAGAAGGCGAGGACGATGTCTTTGCTCATGGCTTGCAGATCCTGGATGGAAGGCTAAACGGAAATAGGGTCAAACCGATTCGACAATGATGCGCGGTTCGCAGCGCACCGGGAAGTTGACAGAGTTGGCGATGAAACAGGCGTGGTGCGCAGGTTCGTGCGCCGCCTCCGCCTTGGCCGGGTCGCTGGCAACCGTGATGGTTACTTCGGGCCGCAGCACCACCTCGAGGAAACGACCGCCATGGGCGTCGGTTTCCATGGTGCCTTCGGCATGATCGACGTAGCCGGTCACCACCACGCCCGCCAGCACCGCCTGGTGCAGATAGGACAGCATGTGGCAGGTGGACAACGCCGTGACGAGCATGTCCTCGGGGTTGTGCTTGCCGGCGTCACCGCGGAACAGCGGATCGGACGATCCCATCAGCACCGGCTTCCCGGCGATGTGGATTTCATGGTCGCGGCCATAACCCTGATAGGTCTTGGTACCGCTGCCCTGGTTGCCGGTCCAGAGGGTTTCGACCTGGTACTTGTGCTGGTGCGACTTGCTCATGACCTGCCCTTTTCCTGTTGAGGGATGTCCTGTTGCGACATGAGCTCGGCGAGTTCCGCATCAGCACGACGGGCGCGCTCATGCAGACCCGCAACGACACCGGCACGATTGGCCGCCGGATGGTTCTGGCTCAGTTTGAACTTGCCTTCGATGCGCTCGATGTCGATCTCCAGGCCGGTAATGGCCTTGAGCATCTTTTCGATGTGATCTTCCGGCGCGTCGGTCACGTGCCACGGTTCCGGCTGCCCGGCCTCGTGGCGGTCGGTCAACCTTTCCAGCAGGCTGCGCAGCCACACGGGATCGTGGGTGACACGCAGGCGGCCATGGACGTGCACCACCGCGTAGTTCCACGTCGGCACTTCGCGGTGGGTTTCCCGCTTGCTCGGGTACCAGTTCGGACTCACATAGCCGTCCGGGCCGCGGAAGATCACCAGCACCTCGGCGCCGTCGAGCTTCGCTAGCTCGTTGCCGCGTGCCACGTGGCCGTGCAGCTGCGTGTCGCTCACCAGTTCCAGCGGAAGGTGGTTGGCGCATACGCCACCCTCGCCCTGGGCGACCACGGTGGCGAACGGGTACTCACGCATCAGCGCGTGCAACTTCTCGCTGCGCGTTTCCTTGAAGTGCGTGGGCAGGTACATGTTCAGCGCTGACCGATCAGCGACGCCATCACCGCCTTCTGCACATGCAGGCGGTTCTCGGCTTCGTCGATGGCGATGCAGGCGGGCGAATCCATCACCGCGTCGGTAGCCTTCACGTTGCGACGCAGCGGCAGGCAATGGCTGAACAGACCGTTGTTGGTCAGCGCCATCTTCTGCTCGTCCACGATGAAGTGCTTGTGCGCGTCGCGGATCGGCTTTTCCTGGTCCCAGCGGCCGAAGAACGGCAGCGCGCCCCAGCTCTTCGCATAGACCACATCGGCGCCACGGTAGGCTTCCTCGATGTTGTGGCTGACCTTCAGCGAACCGCCGTTTTCCTTCGCGTTCTGATAGCCGAACTCCATGTAGCGCTCATCGAGCACGTAGTCCGGCGTCGGGCACAGCAGCGTCACGTCCATGCCCATCTTGGTGGCGATCAGCAGCGCGGAGTTGGCCACCGCGGTGTTGAGCGGCTTGGGGTGGTAGGTCCAGGTCAGCACGTACTTCTTGTTCTGCAGGCTGCCCAGGTGCTCCTTCATCGCCATGGCATGCGCGAGCTCCTGGCACGGATGGGTGATGGTCTCCATGTTGATCACCGGCACCGTGGCGTACTTGGCGAATGCCTTGATGACGTTGTCCTGCCGATCCACCGACCAGTCCTGGAACTTCGGGAAAGCGCGCACGGCGATCAAGTCCACGTAGCGCGACAGCACGCGCGCCACTTCGGCGATGTGCTCTTCGGTATCGCCGTCCATCACCGTGCCGACCTCGAACTCGATCGGCCACGCGTCCTTGCCCGGCGCCAGCACGATGGCGTGGCCACCCATATGGAACGCACCCAGCTCGAAACTGGTGCGCGTGCGCATCGACGGGTTGAAGAACATCAGCGCCACGGACTTGCCGGCCAGCTGCTGGCCGCGAGGCGAGCGCTTGAAGGCGGCGGCCTGTTCAAGCAGCGCATCGATCTCGGCGCGGCTGTAGTCCTGGGTAGTCAAGAAATGGCGGAGAGTCATGATCGTGGATGCCTTTGTCGAATCTTGGATTCCGGAAACAAAAAAACCCGGCTGCTGGCCGGGTTTTGTCGTCGATACACATGAAACGCGTGCGACAGCCTACCCGGCCGAGTGTCGGACCAGCGGTCGGCGAGCACGCGACGTCATGCCAGCGGCCATGCGGGCGCTGGTAAGGACAGTAGCGGTATAGACGGCTGCGGACATGGGTGTTCCGGGTGGTAGAACGTTCATCATGACGGGATTTTCGCTGCCATGCAACAAGATATCGGGCCTGGATGCCAAAACGCCGCCCGGAGGCGGCGTTTTGTGATCTCAATCAGCGGGAGAAACGCTGACCCGTACCCTCAGGCGCTCGCCCGGGTCGTAGTTGAGCCGGGAGACGTACACCTCACCGCGATAGCGGTATTCGACGTCGTAACCCATGATACGACGCTGCTCGCTGACGGCAGCCACCTGCCGGCAATGCGTCTCGGTGGTTTCGTATTCGCCACCGCCCGAGCGGGACACGCTGTTGCCCACTGCGCCACCCGCCACCGCACCGGCAACCGTGGCCGCCGTGCGTCCATCGCCCTTGCCGACGGTGCTGCCCAATACGCCACCCACCACGGCACCGAGAATGGTGCCGGCGGCACTGCCTTGCGGCGGCGCCGAACGCACCACCGGCTGGTCATAGCACTCCTGGCGCGGCACTTCGGTGCGGGCCACGCCATACACGGGATCGACGCGCAGCACGTCGGCCCACCCGTAATGGGTGTTGTCGTCGTTCTGGTATTGCTGCTGGTACCTCGCATCCTGTGCGGACACGCCGGCGGTCATCAAAGACAACACCAGCGCGGGGAACAACCATCGGGTCACTGCGGCCTCCGCTTAAGGCAATCGGGCGCATCTTTGCGCTTCTTACCATCCATTCCAGCAAATTCACTCTGAATCGACGCTTAGAAGCTCACCTCAAGTCTGCCCGTTGCCTGCCGTCATTCACCCGCCAGCGTGAAGGGGCGACCGGGCCATCGGCCTGCGCGCCGCCCGGCGGCTTGTTAAGATGCGCGACCGGCTTGCGCTGCCTGGCGCCTGCTTCCACCGTCCGGACCTCCTGACCGATGCCCATTTCGCTCCACAACAGCCTGACGCGCCGCGTCGAACCGTTCGCCCCGCTCGATCCGAACCGGGTGACGATGTACCTGTGTGGACCGACGGTCTACAACTACGTGCATATCGGCAATGCGCGTGGCCCGGTGGTCTTCGACGTGCTGGTCCGGCTGCTGCGTCGCCACTATCCGCACGTGGTGTACGCCCGCAACATCACCGACGTGGACGACAAGATCAATGCCGCCGCCCAGCAGCTGGGCGTGGGCATCGAGAGCATCACCGGCCGCTATGCCGAGGCCTATCGCGAAGACATGGCCGCGCTGGGCATCGCCCCTCCGGATGTGGAACCGCATGCGACCACGCATATTCCGCAGATCATTGCGATGATCGAACGACTCATCGCCAGCGGCCACGCCTATGCGGCGGAAGGCCACGTGCTGTTCGAGGTGGAGTCGTTTTCGGCCTATGGCGCCCTTTCCGGGCGCGATCCGGACGAACTGCTGGCGGGCGCGCGCGTCGAAGTGGCGCCGTACAAGAAGAACCCGGGCGACTTCGTGCTGTGGAAGCCATCCACGCCCGAACTGCCCGGCTGGGATAGCCCCTGGGGCCGCGGCCGCCCCGGCTGGCACATTGAGTGCTCGGCCATGAGCGAGGCGCACCTCGGCGAAACCATCGACATCCATGCCGGCGGCGTGGACCTGCAGTTCCCCCATCACGAAAACGAGATCGCCCAGTCCACCTGCGCCCATGGCGGCAAGGTGTTCGCGCGTTTCTGGCTGCACAACGGCATGCTGACCTTCAGCGGCCGCAAGATGTCCAAGTCGCTGGGCAACGTGATGCTGGTGCATGAGCTGCTGAAGGCGCATCCGCCCGAGGCGCTGCGCCTGCTGCTGCTGCGCGGCCACTATCGTCAGCCGCTGGACTGGTCCGAAGCCGCCGTCGCGCAGTCGATCAGCACGCTGGACGGCTGGTATCGCGTGCTGCGCGATCTGGCGGACATCGCGGTGGACAACGATCTTCCGGTACCCGAAGCGGTGGAAGCCGCGCTGTGCGACGACCTCAACACGCCGCAGGCCTTGGCCGAGCTGTCCCAACTGGCCGACCAGGCTCGCCAGGCCAGTGACGCGGAGGCACGGCGCGCCGCCAAAGCCGCGCTACTGGGCGCAGGCGCGATCCTGGGCCTGCTTCAGCAGGATCCGGAAACGTGGTTCAAGCAGGCGTCCGGTGCCACCGAGATCGACGAGGCTCGCATCGAAGCATTGCTTGAGGAGCGCCGCGCTGCGCGAGCCTCGCGCGACTTCAAGCGCGCCGATGAGATCCGCGACGAACTGACGACCATGGGTATCGTCATCGAGGACGGCGCACAGGGCACGCGATGGAGCGTGGCCAAAGGTTGAGCAGCCACGCGTGGTCGAACGCCAGCACGGGACAGCGGCGATCCGGCAAACGCGCGATAATAGGCCTTATGAACGCCATTGCCACATCCAGCGCCGAGCTGGCGCAGCAGGACATCGTCGACGAATTTGCCTTCTTCGGCGATTGGACCGAGCGCTACCAATACCTCATCGACCTGGGCAAGCAGCTGCCGCCCTTCCCCGAGGAGCTGAAGACCGAGGATTACCGCGTGCATGGCTGCCAGTCGCTCGTGTGGCTGGTGCCCAGCGGGAACGCGGGCAGCCTGCACTTCCAGGCCGCCAGCGATTCGGCCATCGTCTCCGGCCTCATTGCGTTGGTGCTGCGGGTCTACTCCGATCGCCCGGCCAGCGAAATCGTGGCCACCGAGCCGCGCTTCATCGAAGCCATCGGCCTGGCCAAGCATCTGTCGCCGACGCGCTCGAACGGACTTGCCGCGATGCTGGCCAAGCTCAAGGCATACGCGGCGGCGACGCTGAATTCCTGAGCGCGCTCGGCGACGCAGCGGCTATCCAGCGGCGCTGTGCACGAAAGCGGCCACGGCAGTGAGGCCACCGCTTCAATCGCCAACAGCGGCGGCGACATATGTATGACCGTCTGCTTGCCACGACGTGGAAAAACAAAGCCCCGCCAATGGCGGGGCTTCGTTCATCCGGAGGTTGTCCGTGGAACGATCAGTCGCCCATCTGCTTCTGCAGATGCTCGCGACGCTCCTGCGCATCGAGCGACAGCGTGGCGATCGGACGAGCGTCGAGACGCTCCAGGCCGATTTCCTCGTCGGTCTCTTCGCAGTAGCCGTAACGACCTTCCTCGATGCGGCGCAGGGCCTTGTCGATCTTGGAGATCAGCTTGCGGTAGCGATCACGGGTGCGCAGCTCAAGCGAATTTTCGGTTTCGCGGGTGGCGCGTTCGGCTTCGTCGCCCACGTCGCGCACTTCGTCACGCAGGTTTTCCATGGTCTGGCGCGACTCCTCCACCAACTGCTCACGCCATTCGCGCAGCTTGTTGCGGAAATACGCCAGGTGCTTCGGGTTCATGTACTCCTCGTCGTTCGAGGGGCGATAACCCTTGGGCAGGTCGATCGTGGTGGTCGAAGGCAGCGCGTAGCGACCGTCTTCCCGTGTGATGCCGTTATCGAGAGTTGCGGATTTGTTCATCGAGGACTGCTGGGCTTTCTGCTTCTTGAGGGGAGTATGGCGGGCGGTGGCACTGGCCACCTTACCGACAATGGGGGGAACGGCCGGCTTGGCTGGCGGCGCCGGAGGCGCCTTGACGGGCGCCGGTTGTGCAGCCTTGGCTGCGACGGCTGGCTTGGCCGGAGCCTGCTTGGCAGCGGGCTTGGCAGGCACAGCCTTGGCGGGCCTGGCGGGAGCGGCGACCGTCTTCGGCGGCGGCTTCTTGGCCGGAGCCGCGGCTTTCTTGGCCGCCGGCTTGGCGACGCTCTTCACCGCGGCCGGCTTCTTGGCCGGGGCTGCCTTCTTTGCAGGCGGCTTGGAAGCTGCCTTCTTGGCGGCCACGGGCTTGGCAGGGGCTTTGGCGACCTTCTTGGCGACGACCTTCTTCGCCACCACCTTCTTGGGTGCAGCCTTCTTCGCCGCGGGCTTCTTGGCCGCAGCGGTCTTGGCTGTCGCAGCCGGCTTGGCCGCACGCGCAGTCGCAGCCTTCTTGCCGGTCTTGACGTCCTTCACCTTGCCGGCAGGCTTTCCCTTCTGCGGCTTGGTGGCTGTCGCACTACGCGTCGTTTTCGCCATTTCCCTTCACCATTTTGGCCTTGGCGGCCGGGTGTTATAGCCCATGTATCTAACACCGGCAACCTTGCTTCTGGAATACTTGCGACACTACATGCCGCAAACTGTTTCGGCAGCGTCAAACCGTCGTGACCCGACTAATACTTCTACTGCTCGGCTTCTACAAGCGTTGGCTAAGCCCCCTGCTGGGCCAGCGCTGCCGCTTCCACCCCAGCTGCTCCGATTATGCACGGATTGCCGTTGCACGCTTCGGACCGCTACGTGGCGGCGTGCTGACGGGCTGGCGCCTGCTGCGCTGCCAGCCCCTGTGTGAAGGGGGCGAAGACCCCGTGCCCGAGCAGTTCACCTTCCGCCGTTGCCGTACCGCTGGAGCGAACCATGTCCACTGAGTGGCTGATCAAGAACGCCGAACTGGTCAATGAAGGCCGTCGTTTCCATGCCGACGTGCGGGTGAAGCAGGGCCGCATCGACGCCATCGGCGGCGACCTCGACGCCCGTCCCGGCGAACAGGTGATCGACGCCAGCGGCCTGTGGCTGTTCCCCGGCATGATCGACGACCAGGTGCATTTCCGCGAACCGGGCCTGACCCAGAAGGCCGACATCGCCCACGAATCACGCGCCTGCGCCGCCGGCGGCATCACCAGCTTCATGGAGATGCCCAACACCAAGCCGCCCGCCCTGGACCGGGACACATTGGAGGCCAAGTACGCCCGCGCGGCGGAAACCTCGGCGGTGAACTACGCCTTCTACATGGGCGCCAGCAACGACAACCTGGAAGCCATCCGCCGCCTCGACCCGCTGGCGGCACCCGGCATCAAGGTATTCATGGGCGCTTCCACCGGCAACATGCTGGTGGACAACCCCGAGGTGCTGGACGGCATCTTCCGCGAGGCGCCGACGCCGATCATCACGCATTGCGAAGACACGCCGATGATCGACGCGAACCTTGCCAGGGCGCACGAGAAGTACGGCGACGACATCCCCGCCCGCGAGCACCCGCTGATCCGCTCCCGCGAGGCCTGCATCAAGTCCACCCGCCTGGCGATCGACCTGGCGAGGAAGCACAACAGCCGCCTGCACGTGCTGCACATTTCCACCGCCGACGAACTGGCGCTGTTCGAGCCGGGTCCGCTCAAGGGCAAGCGCATCACCGCCGAAACCTGCGTGCACTTCCTGCATTTCGACGACCACGACTACGAGCGCCTGGGCTTCCTGATCAAGTGCAACCCGGCGATCAAGACGGCCGCCGATCGCGAGGCGATCATCCAGGCGCTGGCGGAAGGTCGCCTGGACGTGCTCGCCACCGACCATGCGCCGCATCTGCTGGACGAGAAGGCGCAGCTTTACGACAAGGCGCCCAGCGGCCTGCCGTTGGTGCAGTTCGCGCTGCAGGCAGCGTTGCAGCGCGTGTTCGAGGGCAAGCTGGCGCTGGAACGCGTGGTCGAAGCGGTGACGCACGCGCCAGCCACCTTGTTCGACGTGAAGGAGCGAGGATTCCTGCGCGAGGGTTACGCCGCCGACCTGGTGCTGGTCGATCCGAACAGGCCGCACACCGTGCGCCGCGAGGAAGTGCTGTCCAAGTGCGCGTGGTCGCCGTTCGAGGGGTATACGTTCAACAGTTCCATTGCCGCCACCTTCGTGAACGGACAGCGCGTGTGGGATGGGAAGAACGTGGACCAGAGCGTACGCGGCCAACGACTGGCGTTCGCGCGCTGATTCACAAGAGCTTTTCTGTAGGAGCGCACCCAGTGCGCGATCATGGTGCCGAAGCGCATGGCTGAGCCGGGTCGCGCACTGGGTGCGCTCCTACAGGGATAGGCAACCTTACGGCACGGCTTTGAGCGTGATGCTCACCGGCCCGTTCTCGCCCGATCGACCCAGCACGCTCGTGCGCGTGTCGTTGATCGCCAGCAGCTTGTCGCCCTGCTGCAGGCGCACGTTGATGGCGAAATCCACGCCATCGCGCAGATCCGACGGGTCATAGCTGATCAGGAAATCCACCGGCGATGCGCCGACCGGCTGGATGCGTTCTTCGGATACCGTGCGGGCGGGAGCATCCTGTCGGCTCACGTCGGCCAGGGTCACCAGGAGATAGGCATCAGCCGGCAACGGTTGCGGCAGCTCGTAGCGGATGTCGCCCGTGAGCGATTTCATCAGCGATTGATGCGCAGGCGCGGCCGCCGCGGGGGTCGCCGACTTGTGCTCGCCGTGGTGGGAGAACATCGAACAGCCAGCGAGCGCGACGACGGCGATGGCCAGCAATGGAAAGCGGGACAGCATGCGGATCTCCTGGACAGCCCGGCGAGGCTCAACGGATGCTAGCAGGCGGCAATCCATGCCGGCTCAGGCGCAGCCCTTGCCTGCGTAACCACCTTCGACGCCCTTGCTGGCATACGCCACGGCATCATGCGGGTGCAGGCTTTCCTGGTGCTCGACGCGGATGTGGAAATCGCTGAGCGTTGCATCGACATCAAGGGCCTTCTGGATGCGACGCGCAGCGTCCTCGCAGAACATCAGGTTGCCGCCATTGGCGAGCGCAAAGGCTTGCTCGTCCTCGCGCTTCACCGCCGTCTGTACCGGCGTGCCCAGTGCGTGTTCCGTGCGATCGATCAGGCTGATGAGATCGAACTTGGCGCCTTCGGTGGGGCGCACGCGCAGGCGGGCGACGCTGCGTTGCGCATGCGGGGTGGCGACGATGCCCTTTTCGCTGCCCAGCCATGCGAGCACGGCGGCATGATCGACCGGCTCGGCCGCGTCGAAATCCTTTGAGAACTGTTCCTGGATCAGTTGGCGCGAGAGCGCCGCGGATGCGGGACAGGTCGAGGAATAGACCACCTCGGTGCCCAGTTCGAGCAGGAACTGATCACCCACCAAGCTGGCCTCGATGGAGACCGGGTAAGCGCGCCAGCCGCTGTTGCCGCTGCGCAAGGCAGGGCGCCGCACGAGATGCTCGAAGCGGATGCTCAGGCACGCCCGATCGGAAAGGTCCTTGTGCGAATCGAGGAAGCCTTGCAGCAGCTCGCGCAATGACGAAGCACTCAGCGTCTGCGTGCTCAGCGCCTGCTCCACCTGCAGGTACAGACGGGACATATGGATGCCGCGCTTGTCGGGGCGGCGCAGATTGACGAAGGCGCCGACGCGCGCACTCGCGCGCTGGACGTCGCCGTCGCCGGCATCGAAGCGCACGGGCACCTCGATGCCATCCATGCCCACCCAATCCAGCTCGCCCGCCAGGTGCGGCTGGGCATGGACGGCCACGTCGGGCATCAGGCGGGCAGTGTTTTCCTCGGTATACATGGTGAATCCTGTGATCCGGCAGGCGTCTGGGCGCCGTGGCCCATCAATCTTGGGGCAAGCTTGCGCGCTCGCAATAGTGGCGCGGGAGAAACGCAGCGTCTCAGTCGACCAGCTTTCGCCACGCCCGCGCGGCCTGCCAGGCCTGCCACGCCACGACCGGCCCCTGGCGGCCCTGCCCCTGGCGCAGCACGGCCAGCGGATCGGCGGCCTTGCGCGCCTTGGCGACGAGGCCGCGCCCATGGCGTGATTCCAGCCCGCGAAAGGCACTCAGCGGCCCTGGCAGGCGCTCGGCCTCGCGCCACGCGGCGTGAAGATCATCGAGCTGGGCGCGAACGGCCTCGTGCCGCGCAGGGCTCGCCGTGCGCAGGTCGTTGCGACTCAACCCATGCCTAGCCAGGCGTGCCATCGGCAGTGCCAGCCGATCGCGCTCGGCGTCTTCTTCCAGGCGCAACAACGAGAACAACAAATGGGACAAGGTGGCGATACGGGCGGCGCGTGCCGAAGATGCACCCTCACCGAACCACCACGCGGTTTCCAGTTCGGCGATCGCACCATGCAGCAGGGAACTCGCGGCCACCTGCGCCTGGAAATCGGCGGCGGTGCCCTCTTCCAACTGCGCCATCGCCGCCAGCACCGGAGCCAGCCAGCGCTCGTTCGGCAGGGCGTGGGCACGATCATCGTCGAACAGCACCTGGGTCAGCGGATGCCGCCCACCGCTGGCCGCCGCACCGGAGAGCTCTTCGGCCCACCAGTTCAACTTGGTCGCCGCCACGTGCGGCTCGCGGATGCCATACGCCGCCGCCAGCCACTCCTGCTCGAGTGCCGCCAACGCAATGTGGCCGGGATAGGTTTTCGGATCAACGAAAGCCAACGCGACGCGCTGCTGAGGCTGCACCGCCAACCACTTGTCAATGTAGCTCTGCAGAGCGGTATCGCTCACGCCGTCACCCGCAAGCGCGCGGTCAGGTCAGCCGGATGATCGATTACGAGGTCGGCGCCCCACTGTGCCGGGTCGCCGCCATCGAGATAACCCCAACGCACCGCAACGGTATAGGCGCCAGCCGCGCCGCCAGCCAAGACGTCGCGGCGATCATCGCCGACGAACAGGCAGCGCGCGGGATCGAGGCCAGCACGCTCGCAGGCGAGCAGCACCGGTGCGGGGTCGGGCTTCTTCACCGGCAAGGTATCGCCGGATACCACGGCGACCGCGCGATCGGCCCACCCGATGCGCGTCACCAGGTCGTCGGTAAGAAAGCCCGGCTTGTTGGTGACGATGCCCCATGCGATGCCCTGGGCCTCCAAAACGGTGAGCAGTTCATCGACACCGTCGAACGGGTGCGTGTGCTCGGCCATCACCGCCTGGTAAAGCTCCAGGTAGCGGGGCAGCAGCGGAAGGAGCGCTTCGTCGTCGAAGTCGGGAAACGCACAACGCAGGATGGCGCGCGAGCCACGGGACACGACTTCACGCACCCTTTCAAAGGGCGGCGCCGGCACCTGCATTTCCTCGCACTGCATTTTCAGTGCGATGTAGAGGTCAGTAGCGCTGTCGAGCAACGTGCCATCGAGATCGAACAGCACGCCCTGGATGTCTTGGGGAAACGGCTTCATGCGGGTTTGCGGTCGAAGGGAGTCCCTGCGGGACGGGCGCTGATCAGATAGTTCACCGACGTGAAGCGGCTGATCCACGCCTTGCGGTTGATCGGGTTGTAGCCCAGACCGGAAACGTCTTCGACTTCGAGCCCGGCGTGGCGCATCAGGCGCCCCAGTTCGGAGGGCTTGAGGAACTGCGCATAGTGATGCGTGCCGCGCGGCAGCATGCGCATGAGGTATTCGGCACCAAGGATGGCCGCGCCAAACGCGGCCGGCGTGCGGTTGAGCGTGGACATCACCACTACGCCACCTGGTTTCACCATGCGCGCCAGGTCGTTGACCAGCGCCTCGGGATCGGGCACGTGCTCGATGAGTTCCATGCAGCACACGGCATCGAAGCTCTCCGGTTCGGAAGATGCGAGCTCGGCCGACGATTGCACGCGATAATCGATGCGGAGGTCCGGCGTTTCCAGCCGGGTTTCGTGCAGATGCAGCTGCGCGATCTCGATCACCTTCTCGCCCATGTCGATGCCAGTCACATGCGCGCCCGCCTTCGCCAGCGCTTCGCTGAGCAGTCCGCCGCCGCAGCCCACGTCGGCCACGCGCGCACCCGGCAAGTTCACGCGTGCCGCCACGTAGGCAGCGCGCACGGGGTTGAGATCATGCAACGGACGGGACTCGCCATCCGGATCCCACCAGCGCGCGGCGAGCTTGCCGAAACGGGCGATTTCCTCGGGGCTGACATTCGCAGCTGCTTGCATCGGTTGCATCCTCAAAGGCTGGTGGCGGAGCTTAGCGCGCCTGCCATTCGTAGACCGTGATTTCCCAGCCGCCGCTGGTGTATGCGGGGTCCTGGTGGGCGATCGAAAGCGCTTCGTCCATGCTTTGCGCACGCATGAGGTAGGCACCACCGGACTTGTCGCTGAAGCCGCCCGACAGTTCCAGCACGCCGCCCGTACGCAGCCCCTGCAGGAAATCCAGATGCGGCTGCACCATCGCCGGATCGAAGTTCGCGCGGCGCATCGCCATCACGAGGTAACGGTTCATGTCGCCACCTCAGCCCGCGTCGATTGCCGCGATGCGCTCGCGCCACGCATGCGTCTTCGCCAGCACGGCGTCGGTGTCGATGTCGGTGAGCACCCGCCCCGCGAGCTTGCGCACGCCATGGATCCACACGTCGGTGACCTGATGACGCCCCGTCGCATAGGCCAGCTGCGATGCGATGTGGAACAAGGGCTGCGTTTCGAGATCGGAAAGCCGGATGGCCGCGACGTCGGCCTGCTTGCCGGCTTCGATGGAACCGATCCTGTCGTCCAGGCCCATGGCACGCGCGCCGTTGAGCGTCGCTGCACGCAGGGCATACGCGGCATCGAAGGCCGCGGCGTCGTTCGCCACTGCCTTGGCCAGCAGCGCCGCCGTGCGCATCTCGCCAAACATGTCCAGGTCATTATTGGACGCGCAGCCATCGGTGCCGATAGCGACGTTCACGCCGGCCTGGCGCAGCTTTTCCGCCGGACAGAAACCGGAAGCAAGCTTGAGGTTGGATTCGGGGCAATGCACGACCGACACGCCCGCTTCCGCGCAGGCCGCAATTTCCGCGTCGGTCATCTGCGTCATGTGCACGGCGATCAGGCGATCGTTGACGATGCCGAGCTTCTGCAGGCGCTGGAACGGACGCAGGCCGCTCTTGGCCTTTTCCTCTTCCACCTCGTGTGCGGTTTCATGCGTATGCAGGTGCACCTGGATGTCGAGCTGGTCGGAAAGCACGCGGATGCGCTCGAAACTTTCGTCCGACACCGTGTACGGCGCGTGCGGCGCGAACGAGGTGCCGATCAGCGCGTCGCCGAGGAAGCTGTCGTGCACTTCGATGGCACGGTCGAAATACTCGTCCTGCGTCTTCGCCCACGCGGTGGGGAATTCGATCACCGGCAGACCGACCACCGCGCGAAAACCCATGCGCTTGTAGGTGGCACCGATGACATCGGGGAAGAAATAGTTTTCGTTGGCGCAGGTGGTGCCGCCACGGATCATCTCGGCCACTGCCAGTTCCACGCCATCGCGCACGAACTCGTGGCCGATCACCTGGCCTTCCACCGGCCAGATGTGCTTCTGCAGCCACACCATCAGCGGCAGGTCATCCGCCAGGCCGCGTAGCAAGGTCATCGGGTTGTGCGTGTGCGTGTTGACCAGGCCGGGAATCAGCACATGCTCACCCAGTTCGGCACGTTCGCGAGGTGCATAGGCGGTGCGTGCATCGTTGATTGGCAGCAACGCCACGATGACACCCTTGTCCACCGCAACGGCGTGATGCTCCAGTACGACGCCATGGGGTTCCACGGGCACGACCCAGCGGGCCTCGATCAACAGGTCGATGGATTGCGGGGTGGTCTGGCTCATCCTTAGGCTCGCTTTATCGATGGTGGATACGACATGGGGCGGATCACCTTGCGGTGGCCGCCCCATGGTTGCCTAACGGCATGACGCTTTTCGCTCGTCATTCCTGCGCAGGCAGGAATCCAGTGACTTTGCGTTGGATCGTGCGAAGAGAGAAATGCGTGCTTCGCACCACATATTTCACTGGATGACTCGCTACGCTCGCCCCTTCGGGGCCGTCCTACGGACGTTCTTCGCGCTGCGCGCTCGTCCGGCTGCGCCGGGATGACGCATTGGCAGACCGCGCGCAAGCGCGCGGGCCAAAGCGTCACTTGCCGACGCGGCTGACGTATTCGCCCGTGCGGGTGTCGACCTTGATCACTTCGTCGGTGGTCACGAACAGCGGCACGCGCACCACGGCACCGGTTTCCAGCGTGGCCGGCTTGCCGCCGCCGCCGGAGGTGTCACCACGCAGGCCGGGGTCGGTCTCGGTGATCTTCAGCTCGACGAAGTTCGGCGCCTGCACGGCGATGATCTCGCCGTTGAACAGCGTGACCACGCACTCTTCCTCACCCTTGAGCCACTTCACGGCATCGCCCATGCCAGCCTTGCCGGCCTGGTGCTGCTCGAAGCTCTCCTGGTGCATGAAGTGCCAGAACTCGCCGTCCGAATACAGGTACTGCATGTCGGTATCCACGACGTCGGCGACTTCGAAGCTGTCGCTGGACTTCATGGTCTGCTCGGTGGTGCGGCCGTTCTTCAGATTGCGGATGAAGATGCGGGTGAACGCCTGACCCTTGCCCGGCTTGATGAAGTCGGCGTCGGTAATGACCCAGGGGTCATTGTTGTGAAGGATCTTCATACCCTTCTTGACGTCGTTAAGACCGGCGGTGGCCATGCGCTCTGCTCCAGATGTAGCGCCGCCCACAGGCGGCTAGAATAGGGGGTTTCCGGGGCCAGCGGCCCGCTTCAAGACCCACTATGATAACCGCAAGCCACGCCGCCCGCCTATCTCCGCCCGGTTCCGACTGGCGCACGCTATGGCGCGAGGCCGTCACGGATCCCCGTGACCTGCTGACGCTGGTGGGCCTGGAACACCTGGCCGATAGGCTGCCCGCGGGCGACGCCGGCTTCAGCGTGCGCGTTCCGCGCGGCTTCGTGGCCCGCATGCGGCAGGGCGATGCCCATGACCCCCTGTTGCTGCAGGTGCTGCCCCAGTTGGCCGAAACCCTGCTCGCCTCGGGCTTCAGCACCGACGCGGTGGGCGACATGGCCGCCCGCTCGGCCCAGGGCGTGCTGCACAAGTACGAAGGTCGCGCGCTGCTGATCGCCAGCGGCAGCTGCGCCATCAACTGTCGCTACTGCTTCCGCCGCCACTTCCCCTACGGCGACGAGATGGCCGCCGCGGGCCAGTGGCGCAAGGCGCTGGACCATGTGCAACAGGACGCCTCGATCAGCGAGCTGATCCTCTCCGGCGGCGATCCCTTGTCGTTGACCACCGCCAAGCTGGAGGAGCTGAGCCGCGGACTGGAGGCCATTCCCCATGTCACACGCCTGCGCATCCATACCCGCCTGCCGGTGGTGCTCCCCGAGCGTATCGACGATGCCCTGATCGACTGGCTCGCCAGGCTGCCACTGCAGAAGGTGGTCGTGCTGCACGCCAATCACGCCAACGAGTTCGATGCGTCCGTCGATGCCGCCTGCGCCCGCTTGCGTGAGGCCGGCGTCACGCTGCTCAACCAGTCGGTACTGCTACGCGGCGTCAATGACGAGGCCGACGCGCTGGCCGCGCTGTCCGAGCGCTTGTTCGCCGCTGGCGTGCTGCCCTACTACCTGCACCAGCTTGACCGGGTGCAGGGAGCGGCCCATTTCGAAGTGGACGACGCCCGCGCCCTCGCCCTGGTCGAAGCCGTCCGCCATCGCCTGCCCGGCTACCTCGTGCCCAAACTGGTGCGCGAAATAGGCGGCGAGGCGTCCAAGCGCCCGCTGTGATGCGCTCGGCCCGTGCGCGACCCGCAGTGTGGGCAAGGTCACTTCAGGAATATTTCCGCTAGCCGTGACTCGCGGAATCCGCTAAAACCACGAATGGCCCGCGCCCTGCTGTCCCGGCAGGTTCCACAGCAGCGGCGAACAATGGATAGCTCGACGTGCCCATGAAAACTGACCAGGTCATCAAGATCCTTTTCATCGAAAAGTCAGTCGAAGACGCGGAACAGATCATCAGCCTGCTGCGCAACAACGGCATCGCCGTTCGCCCGGCACGGGCGACCACCGCCGATCAGGTGACCGCCGCGCTCGACGAACTGGGCCCGGACATCGTGCTGTTCGACCCCGCCGTGGGCACGCTGGAGCTGCGCGAGGTGTCGCGCATGCTCGACGCCCACGGCCGCGACCTGTCGCTGGTCGCCCTGGTCGGCCAAGTGGACAACACCGTCGTGACCGAGCTGTTCGTCAATGGCGCCCGCAGCGTGGCGCTGCGCTCGCAGCCCCGGCAGCTGATGGCGGTGATCCAGCGCGAATTCGATGCGCTGAATACGCGCCGCCAGCTGCGCCGCCTGGAAACGGCACTGCGCGAGTCCGAGCGCCGCTGCGACGCGTTGCTCGATTCCTCCACCGACGCCATCGCCTATGTGCACGAAGGCATGCACGTGCGCGCGAACCAGGCCTACCTGGACACCTTCGGCTACACCGAATTCGACGACCTGCTCGGCCTTCCCGTGCTGGACATGATCGGCCCGACCGACGCCGACGAGTTCAAGAACACCTTGAAGGGGCTGTCACGCGGCGAGAAGCCCACCGGGCCGATCGAGCTGCAGGCCCGTCGCGCCGACGCCACCAGCTTCAAGGCCAGCGTGGAATTCGCCCACGCGACGTTCGAGGGCGAGCCCTGCCTGCAGGTGGTGTTCCGCCGCCAGCAGGTCGACGCCAGCGTCATCGAGCAGTTGCAGCGCGATCCGGTCACCGGCCTGTTCAATCGCTCCCGCATGCTCGAATGCATCGACCAGGCGGTGGCTGCGGCGACCGAAGGCACCAAGGGCCAGTCGCTGCTGCTGATCGAACCGGACAACTGGCAGGCGATCGTGGGCGGCGTGGGCCTGGCCAAGGCCGACGAGCTGCTGGCCGCCTTCGCCAATCGCGTGGAGGGCCAGCTCGGCGCCCACGATACGGCGGGCCTCCTCGCCGAACACACCGTCGGCGTGTTGTTGCACACTCGCAACGACGAGGCGATCAAGCAGTGGATCACCGGCCTGCAGCAGGCCATCGCCGGCGGCATCTTCGACCTGGGCAGCCACTCGCTCACGGTTACCGTCAGCATCGGTGGCAGCCTGCTGGGCGAGCGCAATGCCAATACCGAGCTGCTGCTCAACCAGGCCAGCCAGTCTTTGCGCAATGCGCAGAGTCAGGGTGGCAACCGCAGCGAACTGCACGACCCGGCTGCGCGCGAGAAGGCCGAGGAAGAGCGCGAGCGTTACTGGCTGGGCGTGCTGAAGCAGGCGCTCACGCAGGACGACTTCGTCCTCTACCACCAGCAGACCATCAGCCTGCAGGACGCCGAGGGCGAGTTCTCCGAAATCCTGCTGCGCCTCAACGGCCCGCAGGGCGAGGTGCTGCCGGGCTTCTTCATGCCCATCGCCGAAAAGCACAATCTCACCCCGGCCATTGACCGCTGGGTACTGAACCAGACCATCGAGCATCTGCGCGCCCGCGACCGCAGCGGCTCTCCCACCACCTTCTTCGTCAAGCTCACTTCCCGCTCGCTCGAAGACACCCAGCTGCTGCCCTGGCTGGGCGAACGCCTGAAGCAGGCGGCCCTGAAGAACGGCAAGCTGGTGCTCGAGACCACCGAGAGCAAGGTGGTGACGGCGCTGCGTCCCGCGCAGGAATTCATCAAGGCGTGGAAGCAGCTGGGCGGCCAGTTCGCGCTGGAGCAGTTCGGTTCCGGCCTCAACTCGTTCCAGCTGCTCAACCATATCGACGCGGACTACCTGAAGATCGACCGCAGCTACATGGCCGACCTGCCTCAGCAACAGGAAAGCCAGAAGAAGGTGGCGGAGATCTGCCGCCAGGCCCGCGAACTGAAGAAGCAGACCATCGCCGAATGGGTCGAGGACGCCGCCAGCACCTCGCTGCTGTTCGCCTGCGGCGTGGACTTCGTGCAGGGCAACTTCCTGCAGGAGCCGCAGCGGCTGGCCTGATAGCTGCCTTTTGTAGGAGCGCACCCAGTGCGCGATCAGGGGACCGCGTAAATCATTGACCCGCGAAAGCCCGCCTTATGGCGGGCTTTTTTTGCGCATGACGCCTGCCGCATGCGCCGACGCCGATCGCGCACTGGGTGCGCTCCTACAGAAAGCTGGCGCAGACAGTCGCTCAAACAAAAACCCCGCGGATCGCTCCGCGGGGTTTTCGGTATTTCGGTAAGACGCCGGGATTACTCCGCGGCGGCAGCCTTCTTCGCGGCCTTGGCGGCCGAGACGGCGGCAACGTCTTCCTTGATGCGGGCAGCTTTGCCTTCCAGGTTGCGCAGGTAGTACAGCTTGGCGCCACGCACCTTGCCCTTGCGCTTCACTTCGACCGAGTCGATGGCCGGGCTGTGGGCCTGGAACACGCGCTCCACGCCGGTCCCGTGCGAGATCTTGCGCACGGTGAAGGCCGAATGCAGGCCGCGGCTGCGCTTGGCGATGACGACGCCCTCGAACGCCTGGACGCGCTCGCGGTTACCTTCCTTCACCTTCACGTTGACCACCACGGTGTCACCAGGGCCGAATTCCGGCAGCTGGCGGGTGATCTGCTCGGCTTCGAACTGTTCGATGATCTTGTTCATGGCAACACCTGTCTAATTTCTCGCCCTTAGTGGGCCGTATCGTCGTGCCGCGACTGCTGAGCATGCTCGCGACGGAATTCATCCAACAGCGCTCGGGATTCCGCATCCAGCGCGCGCTGCGCCAAAAGGTCGGGACGCCGCAACCAGGTCCGTCCCAGCGATTGCTTCAGGCGCCAACGGCGGATCGCCGCGTGGTCACCGGAGAGCAGTACGTCCGGTACGTCGCCCAGTGCGTCATGCACCGGTTTTGCATAGTGCGGGCAATCCAGCAGTCCGTCCGAAAACGAATCCTGCTGCGCCGACTGCGCGTCGTTCAACGCGCCGTCCTGCAAGCGGCCCACGGCGTCGATGATCACTGCCGCGCCCAGCTCGCCGCCGGACAGCACATAATCGCCGATGGAAATCTCCTCGTCGACCTCGTGCGCCAGCAGACGCTCGTCCACACCCTCGTAACGCCCACAGAGCAAGGCGATACGCGGCAGCTTCGCCAGCGCTTCCACCCTGCCCTGCGTCAGCCGCGCTCCCTGCGGACTGAGGTAAATCACATGCACCGGTTCCGATGCGGCCTCGCGCACGGCCCTGAGGGCATCGCGCAAAGGCTGGATCAGCATCACCATCCCGGGCCCGCCGCCGCAGGTGCGGCCGTCCACGGTACGGTAATTGTCGGTGGCGAAGTCGCGCGGATTCCAGGTTTCCACCTGCAGCAACTCACGCTGCTGCGCACGTCCCACGACACCCACGGCAGCACACTGACGCATGAAGTCGGGAAACAACGTGACGACGTCGATGCGCATGATCCTCAACCCTTGTGGCGGCGCGTGGCGCGCTCAGAATTCAGGATCCCAGTCCACCACCATGCGCCCACCGGACAAGTCCACCGAACGCACATACGAACCCTGGATAAAAGGAATCAGCCGCTCACGCGTACCGTCCTTCACCACCACGACATCGTTGGCGCCGGTGGCGAACAGATGACTGACCCGCCCCAGTGCCACGCCTTCCGTGGTGACGACCTCCAGACCCTCGAGGTCGACCCAGTAATACTCATCCTTGCCGGGAGGCGGCAGCAGTTCGCGGGCGACATAGATGTCCTGTCCCACCAACGCTGCTGCTGCGTCTCGATCGTCCACTTCAGGAAACTGGGCGATGAGCCCCTTGCCTTGCGGACGACCTTTGACTCCCGTGATCTCCGTTTCCACACCCGGCGCCGATGTGAGCAGCCAGGGTTGGTAGGTGAAGATCTTCGTGCGGGGCTCGGTCCAGGATTCGATCTTGAGCCAGCCCTGCACGCCATACAGTCCGACGATGCGTCCCACCAGGACGCGCCGACCGGCTGCCGTCATGCTCAGGCAGCCTGCTGCTTGCCGGCTTCCTTGACGAGGGAGGCGACCTTGTCGGTCAGCTGCGCACCCTTGCCAATCCACTCCTGGACGCGAGCGACGTTCAGCTCAAGGCGCTTGTCCTTGCCCGAAGCCACCGGATTGTAGAAACCCACGTTCTCGATGCTGCGACCGTCGCGCTTGTTGCGCTGATCGGTGACAACGATGTGGTAGAACGGACGGCCCTTGGCGCCGCCGCGCGAAAGACGAATCTTGACCATAAATAAAAGCTCCAGAGTTGCCGGAATGCCGGCAGCACGCACGTGGCCGTGCGCGGTGAACGCGACATTTTAATGAATTTTGGGGAAAAAGGAAGAGCTGACAGATAGATCGGACCGAACATGTCGGCCCGATCCGTTCAGCCTCAGCGCATCGGCGGGAAACCGCCGCCCATGCCGCCCATACCCTTCATGGCGCCACGCATCTGCCGCAGCAGGCCCTTGGTGCCGCCCTTGGAGAGCTTGGACATCATCTTTTCCATCTGCATGTACTGCTTGAGCAGACGGTTCACGTCGGCCGGCTGCGTGCCCGAACCGCGTGCCACGCGGGCACGGCGCGAGCCATTGAGCAGGTCCGGATGGCGACGTTCCTTCTTGGTCATCGACTGGATGATCGCGACCATGCGCTTGATCTCGCCGTCGTTGACCTTGGATTTCACGTTCTCCGGCAGCGCGGACACGCCGGGCAGCTTGTCCATCAGGCCGGCCAGGCCGCCCATGTTGGTCATCTGCTCGAGCTGGTCGCGCATGTCGTTGAGATCGAAGCGCTTGCCCTTGATGACCTTCTCGGCGAGCTTCTGCGCCTTCTCCTGGTCGACCTTGCGCTCTACCTCCTCGACCAGCGACAGCACGTCGCCCATGCCGAGGATGCGCTGTGCGACGCGATCGGGATGGAACGGCTCCAGCGCATCGGTCTTCTCGCCGGCGCCGAGGAACTTGATCGGACGACCGGTGACATAGCGCACCGACAGCGCCGCACCACCGCGCGCATCGCCGTCGGTCTTGGTCAGCACCACGCCGGTGAGCGGCAGCGCCTCGGCAAACGCCTTGGCGGTATTGGCGGCGTCCTGGCCGGTCATGGAGTCGACCACGAACAGCGTTTCGACCGGCGTGATCGCGGCGTGCAGCGCCTTGATCTCCGCCATCATCGCTTCGTCCACGTGCAGGCGGCCGGCCGTGTCGACCAGCAACACGTCGACCACTTCGCGACGGGCCGCGGCGATCGCGTTCTTGGCGATATCGACCGGATTCTGGCCCGCCTCGGACGGGAAGAACTTGACGTCGACCTGCTCGGCCAGCGTGCGCAGCTGCTCGATGGCGGCCGGACGGTACACGTCGCAGCTCACCACCATCACCTTCTTCTTCTTGCGCTCGGTGAGGAAGCGGGCGAGCTTGGCCACCGTGGTGGTCTTGCCGGCGCCCTGCAGGCCCGCCATCAGCACCACGGCCGGCGGCTGCTGGGCAAGGTTGAGCTCGGTGTTGGCCGTGCCCATCAGCGCGGTCAGCTCGTCGCTGACCACCTTCACCAGGGCTTGGCCCGGCGACAGGCTCTTGAGCACTTCCTGGCCCACCGCGCGCACCTTCACGCGCTCGATCAGCGCCTGCACCACCGGCAGGGCCACGTCGGCCTCCAGCAGGGCGATGCGCACTTCCCGCAGCGATTCGCGGATGTTTTCCTCGGTCAGGCGACCGCGGCCACGCAGGCGGTTGACGGTGGCGGAAAGGCGTTGGCTGAGCGATTCGAACATGGCAGACAGGAGTCCAGGGACAAGCGACTAAATATAGCAGAGGCGTGGATCAGCACGGGATCAGCGCCGCGGAGGCTGCGCTTTGACCCAATTGGAGATATCCCGGATGACCTGATCGTCCACGTGCGCCGGCGCCTGGTAGTCCGCTGGCGTGCCGCTGCTGCCTGCCGGCATGAACAGGTGGCTGAGGCCGTCGTATCGATGGAACGTGACCTGCGGTCGCCCCGCGAGCGCGCTTTGCCAGCGGGCGAAATCCTGCTGCGGCGACACCTGGAAGTCGCTGCCGCCCTGGAGCAGGAGCAGCGGGACGTGCAGGCCTTTGGCTACGGCCACCACGTCGTAGTCGCGCAGGCTCAGCTGGTAACTCTGCGGCACGCCTTCGAACGATCCCGTGGGATGCTTGCCAACGCCCGCCTCTGCCAGCCATTGCTTCTCGTCCGCGATGGCCTTCAGGCCGTGGGCCACCTGCTCGTCGCTCATTCCCCGTCGCTTGCCCACCTCGCGCACCTGCTGGGCCTGCACGTCCAGCAACGATCGTGCAGGCGCGGCCAGCAGGACCAATCCGGCCAATCCCGGGTTCCGCTGCCCGATGCGTGGCGCCATGTAAGCACCCAGGCTATGCCCGAGCACGAACACCCGGTGCGGATCAATGCCGGGCTGCGAGCCCGCCAACCGGGTTGCCGTCAGCGCGTCGTCGGTGACTTCGTCATCGATGGTCACGTCGGTGGTCGCCGCCATCCGCGTCGCATAGGTCAAGCTGCGCTTGTCGTAGCGAAGACTGGCGATGCCCGCGGCCGCGAGACCCTGCGCGATGTCGCGGAACGGCTTGTTCGGACCGATGGTTTCGTCGCCGTCGTGAGGGCCTGAGCCCGCGACCAACACGACGACAGGAAACGGCCCCTCGCCGGCCGGCAGAGTGAGAATGCCGGGCAGCGGCCCGAGCGGCGTCGACACGGCAAGACGCCGCTCGCCGGTTCCAAGCGCCTCCGTCGACACGGATGACGGCATCGGCAGAAAACGCAACCCACTGACCTCGCCTTCACCATTGCAGGCGACGCGCATGACCAACTGCCCCTGGGCGAAATGCAAAGGCGTTTCGACCGTGCCGCTGTCCTGCGCGCCGGCCTTGGGAGCGTCCGCACGCTCGAATGCGCCGAACTTCGTCGGCAGCATGTGCTGCCAGATATCGCCGAGCCTTGGCGCATCCACGGCGGCCTTCACACGCCCGTCAAAATGGCGGGTCGCCGCAGCAAAGTCGCCTTTGCGCAAGGCGTCGATGATGTCGGCCGATCGCGCCATGCACGTGTCCGCCGCGGCCTGTGCCATGACGGCCCAGCCCATCAAACCCGCGCACGCGATCAGGCTCACCCGGCGCATCGCTTTCTCCCTGGCAAAGTGGGTTGCCCCAAGGACGCGACCGTACCCGTGGCGAACCTTGGGCAAACCGTCGCGTCCCTGCAAGTGCCGTTCACGCGCTGACGACCCTGTGCCACACTTGCCCGCCATGCTGACCGCCGCCGCACTGATCGCCATCGTCGACTACCTGCTCGCCGCGGGTCTTCCCACGTGGCCGCTGTTTGCGCGCCACAACACCTCGTCGGTGCTTCAACGCGTGGCGCTGGCCGCGGCCACTGTGGCGGTGCTCACGCATGCAACCATCCTGCTCAGCCTGCACAGCGGCACGCTGGACCTGCACTTTTTCGCGGCGTTGTCCCTGGTGGCCTGCGTCGTCTCGGCGCTGACCCTGGTCGTGAACATCTGGCGTCCGGTGGCGGCCTTGGGCGGCATCGTCTTTCCACTGTCCGCGCTGCTGCTGGCCGTCGACACCTTCGCCGCACCGCCCACCGCCCCGCAACCGCTGGAATGGCAGATCAAGCTGCATGTCACGGTGGCGCTGCTGGCCTTCAGCGTGCTCTCCATCGCGGCCGTGCTTGCCATACTGCTGGCCATCCAGGAGCGCGCGCTGCGCCATCGCCAGTTTGGACCATGGCTGCGCTCACTGCCCCCGCTGACGCTGACTGAAACCCTGTTGTTCCGACTGATCGGCGCGGGCTTCCTGCTGCTCACGCTCACGCTGCTGACCGGCATCCTGTTCGTCGACAACCTGTTCGGGCAGCACCTCGTGCACAAGACGGTGTTGTCGATCATCGCGTGGCTCGTGTTCGGCGCGCTGCTGTTCGGACGCTGGCGTTACGGGTGGCGCGGCCGCAGCGCCGTCAACCTCACCCTGGTCGGCATGGGCGTGCTGCTGCTTGCCTTCTTCGGCACCAAGGCGGTGCTGGAGCTGATACTGCATCGCATGCCATGAGCGCCGCCGGCCAGTTCGTGCTCACGCTGTCCTGTCCGGATCGTGCCGGCATCGTGGCGGCGGTCTCGAACCACCTGGCCGCCAACCAATGCAACATCGTGGAAGCCCAGCAGTTCGGCGACGCCGAAACCGGCCGCTTCTTCATGCGCCTGGTATTCGAGAGCACGCAACATGGGCCAGAGGCCCTGCGCACAGGGCTCGACGGCTTTGCCCCCTCGCTGAAGATGCAGTGGACGCTGCGTGACCGCTCGCAGCGCCGGCGCGTGATGCTGCTGGTATCGAAGTTCGATCATTGCCTCGCGGACACCTTGTACCGCTGGCGGATCGGCGAGTTGCCGATGGACATCGTGGGCGTGGTGGCCAACCATCCGATCGAGACCTATCGCCACCTCGACTTCGACGGCATTCCGTTCCATTACCTGCCGGTCGACCGCGACAGCAAGGTCCAGCAGGAAGCCCAGCTATGGTCGCTGATCGAGCAATCGGGCGCCGAACTGGTCGTGCTTGCACGTTACATGCAGGTGCTTTCCAGCGAGCTTGCCGATCGCCTCGCTGGCCGCTGCATCAATATCCATCACTCGTTCCTGCCGGGATTCAAGGGCGCCCGCCCGTATCACCAGGCACACCGGCGCGGCGTCAAGCTGATCGGCGCCACGGCCCACTTCGTGACCACCGATCTCGACGAAGGCCCGATCATCGAGCAGGACATCGAACGCGTGACGCACGCGGACACGCCCGACGACCTGATCCGCATCGGCCGTGACATCGAACGGCGCGTATTGGCGCGCACACTCCGCCTTTATCTTGATGATCGTGTGCTGCTCAATGGCAGCAAGACCGTGGTTTTCCATTCCTGACGGGAGAAGCTCGTGGAACTGATCGGCATGCTCGACTCGCCCTACGTACGCCGCACGGCGATTTCCCTGCGACTGCTGGGCATTCCATTCACGCACCGCAACTGGTCGGTATTCCGCAACTTCGACGAGTTCCAACGGGTGAACCCGCTGGTAAAAGCGCCCACGCTGGTGCTGGACGATGGCACGCTGCTCACCGAGTCCGGCCTGATCATCGACTGGGCACAATCCATCAGCCGCAAAGCGGCGCTGATGCCCGACGACGCCACGCAGCGCCTGCGCGCCACACGCCTCATCGGCATCGCCATCGCCGCCAGCGAGAAGAGCGTGCAGATCGTGTACGAGCACAAGCGCGAGGAAGACAAGCGCGATGCCGGCTGGCTGCAGCGTGTACGGGGACAGCTGCAGTCGGCCTGTAATCTCCTCGAACGTGAACTGGACGGCGTGCAGGGCTGGTTGTTTGGCGACGCGCCTACACAGGCTGACGTATCGATTGCCGTGGCATGGGGTTTTACCCAGATCGTTGCGGCCGATGTCATCGACGCGAAGGTCTATCCGACGCTGGCGACATTCTCGCAGCGGGCGGAGCAACATCCGGATTTCGCGGCGCTACCGCCGGTATAAAGCGGCGAACCTGTCGTTGTAGGAGCGCACCCAGTGCGCGACCGCAAAGCCGCGGCGTCATTGCTCCGTAGGCTTTTCGCGCACTGGGTGCGCTCCTACAGAACGATCAAGAACCTGCGCAGCTGGTTAACGGCACGCATCCAGCGCCTGCGACAGGCGCTCCACCGCCACCACTTCCATCTCACCCACCTTGCCCTTCTTCGGCGCGTTCGCCTTGGGCACGATGGCCTTCTGGAAGCCGTGGTGTGCGGCCTCCTTCAAACGCTCCTCACCGTTGGGCACAGGACGGATTTCGCCAGACAAGCCCACTTCACCGAACGCGATGGTCTTCTCCGGCAACGGGCGGTCGCGTAGCGACGACAGCACCGCCAGCAGCACCGGCAAGTCGGCGGCGGTTTCCTGCACGCGGATGCCACCCACGACATTGACGAACACGTCCTGGTCGTACGCCGCGACGCCGCCGTGACGGTGCAGCACGGCAAGCAACATCGCCAGGCGATTCTGCTCCAGGCCCAGCGCCACGCGGCGCGGATTGCCCAGGGAAGACTGGTCGACCAGCGCCTGCACCTCCACCAACAGGGGCCGCGTGCCTTCGCGCGTCACCATCACCGCGCTGCCGGAAGTCGGACCGCTGTGTGCAGACAAAAAGATCGCCGACGGATTGGGCACTTCGCGCAGGCCCTTTTCCGACATGGCGAACACGCCCAGTTCGTTCACCGCACCGAAGCGGTTCTTGAAGGCGCGCAGCACGCGGAAGCGGCTACCGGATTCGCCTTCGAAGTACAGCACCGCGTCCACCATGTGCTCGAGCACGCGCGGACCGGCGATGCCACCCTCCTTGGTGACGTGGCCCACCAGGAACACCGAGGTGCCGGTTTCCTTGGCGAAGCGCGTGAGCTTGGCCGCCGACTCGCGCACTTGGCTCACCGAGCCCGGCGCCGCGGTAAGCAGTTCTGTCCAGATGGTCTGGATCGAGTCGATCACCAGCACACGCGGGCGGCTATTCAGTGCCTGCTCGATGATGCGCTCGATGCAGGTTTCCGCCAGCGCGTGCAATGGACCCAACGGCAAGTCCAGGCGTTGCGCGCGGGACGCCACCTGCGCGAGCGATTCCTCACCCGTGACGTAGACACTGGGTACACGGGAGCCCAGCGTGCCGAGCATTTGCAGCAACAGCGTGGACTTGCCGATGCCCGGGTCGCCGCCAATCAGCACCACCGAGCCATCCACGAGGCCGCCACCCAGCACGCGATCGAGCTCGCCGATACCGGTGAGCGTGCGCGACTCCGCGGTGAGTGCCACCGCCGTGAGCGGCGTGACCTTCGGCGAACCCGCTGCCGCGCCGGCATAGCCGGTCGTGCGCGCCGCAGCCACCGACTTGATCGACGGCTGCACCACGAATTCGCTCAGCGTGTTCCACGCGTTGCATTCGATGCACTGGCCCTGCCATTTGGAATGCTCGGCGCCGCAGTCGGCACAGACATAGGCGGTCTTGGCTTTGGCCATCCGGAATCCCCGAAAAACGTTGCTTGATGCGCTGAGCTTAGCCGGCCGCCATCGCAGGTGGCGAGACGCGGATCAGGACTCGTCTTCGACGAACAACACGCGTCGGGTCATGCCGCAGGTCAGGTCATAGGAGATGGTGCCGGCCTGCGACGCAACGACCTCCACCGGGAGTTCCGGCCCCCACAGTGTGACGCGATCGCCCACCGCGGCTTCCGGTGCAGCGCGCAGATCCAGCGTGATCAGGTCCATGGAGACACGACCGATGAGCGGCACCTGCCGGTCACCGACCAGCACTGGCGTGCCAGCCACGGCACTGCGCGGGTAGCCATCGCCATAGCCCACCGCGGCGACGCCAACCGGCATGTCTTCCGGGCAAGTCCAGGTGCCGTTATAGCCAATGCGTTCGCCCCGGCCGATGCGGTTGATGGCGATCAGCCGCGTGCTCAGCGTCATCGCAGGACGAAAACCGAAGTCCGCGCCCGACTTGCCGTCCACTACCGACAACCCGTACAGCAGGCCGCCCGTACGCACCCAATCACCCTTCGCCTCGGCCCAACCGAGCACGGCCGCCGAGTTGGAGAGCGAGCGAGGGCCGCGCAATCCTTGCGTTGCCTTGGCAAAACGCGCGATCTGAGCCATCGTTTCCGTGCCGCCGAAAACTTCGGACTCGGCGAAATGCGTCAGCAAGCCGATCTCCGGATCGATGCCCGGCATCGCCGCAAGCTGCGCATGCACGAAGGCGACCGCTTCCGGTGCAAAACCGAGGCGGTGCATGCCGCTGTCGACCTTCAGCCACACGCGCAGCGAGCCGCGTGCGGGTGACGCCGCCTTCAACCAGTGCAGCTGTTCCTCGTGATGAATCGCGGCATCGAGGTTCAGGCGCTGCATTTCGGCGATATCGCTTGCGCGATCGGGCCCCGACAACACCACGATCCGCTGCCGATGACCCGCCGCGCGCAAGCGCAGGCCATCCCCGAGTGCCGCCACGGCAAAGGCATCGGCGTCGCCGTCCAATGCTCGTGCAACACGCTCCAAGCCATGGCCATACGCATCGGCCTTCACCACGGCCATGACCCTGGCGGGAGCCGCCAATTGCTTGATGCGGGCGAGATTGTGGCGCAAGGCGCCCAGATGGATGGTGGCGACGGTCGTGCGGCTCATGCCTGCTTGGCGCCGGCTGCGGCGCATGACGGAAGAGTGGGGAAAAAGAAGCCAGGGCCGGCGGCCCGGACAGGCCGCCAGCTTAGCAGCCTTGTCCGGAACCAGCCGGTCTCGTGTGGTTCACCCTAACCCCAGGCCGCGTCGGTTCGCGGTCACCGACGTGGCATTTCCGGGGCGACGGTCGCTAGTCGCGGTCGTCGCGCCGAGTGCAGCGTTCCATCGCGGCGCGATGAGCCTTGTTGTACTCGTGCTCGGTCATCGCTCCCGAGGCAAGCGCATCCTGCAAGTCGGTCATTTGCTTGCCGCAGGTTTCATGGTTGGCCTGCACCACGTGGGTGCGGCCGCCGCAACCGCCCAACGCCAGGCATGCGGTTGCCAGCAACGCAGGGATCACGACTCGGTTCATGGCGGCGTCCTCAGATAACGCCCAACACCAGCAGAACGATCAGGATGATCAGGATCAGCCCCAAACCGCCGCTGGGGCCGTAACCCCATGCGCGGCTATAGGGCCAGGTAGGCAGAGCGCCAAGCAACAGCAACACGATGATAAGCAGAAGGATCAGCGACATGCGTTGTGCCTCTTGCGGTGAAGACGACACGAGGGTGCGCCCGCGGATGTGAACCGCCCACGGGTTTTACGTGCACGAAACGCATACGGACGCGATCGGTACAGGCGCCATTCGCGAAACGGAATGGAGCCTAAAGCACGCGGCGCTTGCCGCGCGTCGGCTCAGTCGAAAGCGCCGACGAAGGAATCGGGCGCGTAGTTCTCGAACTTCGTGTAGTGACCGAGGAAGGTCAGCTTCACGGTATCGGTCGGGCCGTTACGCTGCTTGCCGATGATGATTTCAGCCAGGCCTTTGTCCGGCGATTCCTTGTTGTAGTACTCGTCGCGGTAGATGAACATGATCACGTCCGCGTCCTGCTCGATAGCGCCCGACTCGCGAAGGTCCGACATCATCGGGCGCTTGTCGGCGCGCTGCTCCAGCGAGCGGTTCAACTGCGAGAGTGCGATGACCGGACAGTTGAGTTCCTTGGCCAGGCCCTTGAGCGAACGCGAGATCTCGGAGATCTCCGTCGCGCGGTTTTCCTTCATGCCCGGCACCTGCATCAGCTGCAGGTAGTCGATCACGATCAGTCCGAGACCGCCATGTTCGCGGTGCAGGCGTCGGGCGCGCGAACGCATTTCCACCGGCGACAGGCCCGGCGTGTCATCGATGAAGATCTTCGCTTCGGACAGCAACGCGATCGCGTTGGTGACACGCGGCCAGTCTTCTTCGGCCAGATCGCCGTTGCGCAGGTGCTGCGCGTGGATGCGACCCACCGAGGAAATCATTCGGAAGGCCAACTGCGAGGCCGACATTTCCATCGAGAAGATCGCCACGGCCTTCTTGCCGCGCATCGCCACTGCTTCGGCCATGTTCACCGAGAACGCGGTCTTGCCCATCGAGGGGCGCGCCGCGACGATGATCAGATCCGACGGCTGCAGGCCCGAGGTCAGTTCATCGAGATCGGTGAAGCCGGTGGATACGCCGGTGAGCTGGCCCTTATTCTCGAAGCGCTCGGAGAGAATGCGGAAGGCATCCTTCACCGCCTCGCGCATGGACACGGTGTCCTTCTTGCCGCGCGCGCCCGACTCGGCGATCTTGAACACGGCCTGCTCGGCGCGCTCCAGCACCTCCTGCACACCCATGCCATCAGGTTGATAACCGTCCTCGGTGATACCCACGCCGGCATCGATGAGCTGGCGCAGCACCGACTTCTCGCGCACGATTTCCGCGTAGGCGCCGATGTTCGCCGCGCTCGGGGTGGTGTTGGCCAGCTCGATCAAGTAAGCGGCGCCGCCGACCATCTCGGCCAGCCCGTTCGCTTCGAACCAGTCGCCCAGGGTCACCGCATCGCAAGGCATGCCCTTGCCCGCTAGCTCGGTGATGGCGCGCCAGATCAGGCGGTGATCCTTGCGGTAGAAATCCTGTTCGCTCAGGCGGTCGGCCACCTTGTCCAGCGAATCGGGCGAGAGCATGAGGCCGCCCAGCACGGCCTGTTCCGCATCGATCGAATGCGGTGGCACGCGCAACGCATCAACGCTGGACATCGGCTTGCGCTCGGAGCGCCGCCGGCGGCCGGGTTCGTCGGAACGGTCGGAAACGAAGGACATGCGGTTCCTCGGAGCGAACCGACGGCAATCCGCCGGTGGCGTGGCAATAGGCACAGAGCATACGCGGCGCCATCTCAGGCGACGAGACAATAACCCTGTGGAAAAGCTGTGTTTATCTGTGGATAAGGCGGTGGACAACGCCAGGCGCCAGACCAAAAGCAAACGGGCGCCCGGAGGCGCCCGTCTGGGTATCGCAAGCGATGGATCGGCTTACTTTTCGCCGACCACGATCACCTTGACCTGGGTCTGCACGTCGGCGTGCAGCGCGATCACGGCTTCGAACTCGCCGGTGTGGCGGATCGGGCCTTCGCCCTGGATCACTTCGTTCTTGTGCACGTCGTGACCGGCAGCCTGCAGGGCTTCGGAGATTTCGCGCGGACCGACCGAGCCGTACAGCTTGCCTTCCGGGCTGGCATTGACGGTGAGGGTCACCTCAACGCCTTCCAGCTTGGCCTTGCGGCCTTCGGCGCCGGACAGCTGCGAGGCAGCCTTGGCTTCGTACTCGGCGCGGCGCTTCTCGAAGGCTTCGAGGTTGGCGGCGGTGACCGGCACGGCCTTGCCCTGCGGCAGGAGGTAGTTGCGGCCGTAACCCGGCTTGACCTTGACCTTGTCGCCCAGGTTGCCGAGGTTGCGGACTTTCTCGAGAAGAATCAGTTCCATGGTGGTTCCTTTTCGTTAGCACCGGTGTGGCCCGGCGCAGCCGTGGACGGTTGTCCGAAGTTGGTTTTCCACTCCTTCTCCCCTGCGGGGAGAAGGCCGGGATGAGGGGCCAACCTTGCGAGCATCTTGGATCGAAGCTCGCTTGGCATGCTCTACCGCGAGCACCCACCCCTCACCTCAGTCCTCTCCCCACAGGGGAGAGGAAGCAAAGTCACGACTTAGACGTCGTGGTTGTCCGTGTACGGCAGCAGGGCCAGGAAGCGGGCGCGCTTGATGGCGGTCGCCAGCTGACGCTGGTAGCGGGCCTTGGTGCCGGTGATGCGGCTCGGCACGATCTTGCCGTTCTCGGTCACGTACTGGCGCAGCGTGTTGAGATCCTTGTAATCGATCTCCTTCACGTTTTCAGCCGTGAAGCGGCAGAACTTGCGGCGGCGGAAGAACTTGGACATGGCTTAGTGCTCCTGATCAGTCGTCGCTGTCGCGATCGTTGTCGTCACGGGCTTCGTCGTCGCGGCGGCGCGAGGACTTGGCGTCATCCTTTTCCTTGGACTTCAGGATGAAGGACTGCTCGGTGTCGGCAGCGTCACGCTTGATGACCAGGTGGCGCAGGACGGCGTCGTTGAAGCGGAAGCCCGACTCCAGCTCGTTCAGCACGTTCTGGCTCACTTCGATGTTGAGCATGACGTAGTGAGCCTTGGCCAGGTTCACGATCGGGTAAGCCAGCTGGCGGCGGCCCCAGTCTTCCAGGCGGTGGATCTTGCCGCCGTCGGTCTCGATCAGCGCCTTGTAGCGCTCGATCATCGCCGGGACCTGCTCGCTCTGGTCAGGGTGGACCAGGAACACGACTTCGTAATGTCGCAGGGACATTGGTGGATAACTCCTTGTGGATGCGGCCTTTTTGGGGCCTGGCAGCCTCCCGCCCTATGCGGTGAGGCAAGGTTCCGTCCAAGCCTGCTGGGCGTGGACAGAAGCGGAAGTGTAAGGGAATTCAGGGGTTTGGGGCAAGCGGTTACCCCATGGGCACGCCCGTTGCGACGCAACCTGGCCCCGGCGAAGCGTTCAGCCGACCGTGAAACTCTCCCCGCAGCCGCACTCGCCCGTGGCGTTGGGGTTGTGGAACACGAAGCTGGCGTTGAGGCCCTGGCGCTGGAAGTCGATGACGGTGCCGTCGATGAGCGGCAGGCTCTTGCCATCCACGATCAGGGGCACGCCGTCGACGTTCAGCGTCTCGTCGCCCTCACCCACGCTCTGGGCCAGGTCCACTACGTAGCCGAAGCCGGAGCAGCCGGTTTTCTTCACGCCGAAACGCACACCCGCGGCGCCGGGGGTGCCTGCAAGGAAGGCGCGCATGCGCTCGCTGGCGGCAGGAGTGATGGTGATGGTCATGGGCGATGCAACTACCGCAGGGATTTGATGGTCGGAAAACGGACGCGAGGGTCGCGACCTGAACGGAACGTCGATTATGATGCCAGATTCGTCTTATGCGTCCGATATGCGGCGCCCAGCAGGAGTTTCAATCCATGGCGGTGGTTAGCGTCAAGCAGGCTCTTTCCGGCTCTATCGAAGCCGGCAGCGTGGTCACGGTGCGCGGCTGGGTGCGCACGATCCGCGATTCCAAGGGTGGCCTGTCCTTCGTGAACGTGACGGACGGTTCCTGCTTCGACCCGATCCAGGCGGTGGTCACCGACAAGGTCGCCAACTACGAGAGCGAGGTGAAGCACCTCACCACCGGCGCCGGCCTGATCGTCACCGGCACGCTGGTGCCATCGCAGGGCAAGGGCCAGCGCTTCGAGATCCAGGCCGAGTCGGTCGAGGTCACCGGCTTCGTGGACGATCCGCTCACCTACCCGATCCAGCCCAAGCCGCACACCATGGAGTTCCTGCGCGAAGTGGCGCACCTGCGCCCGCGCACCAACCTGTTCGGTGCGGTGACCCGCGTGCGCCACACGATGATGACGGCGATCCACCGCTGGCTCACCGAGCAGGGTTTCTTCTGGATCAATACGCCGATCATCACCACGTCCGACGCCGAGGGCGCCGGCGACATGTTCCGCCTGTCCACGCTGGACCTGGCCAACCTGCCGCGCACGCCCGAGGGCAAGATCGACTTCCGCAAGGATTTCTTCGGTCGCGAGGCATTCCTCACGGTGTCAGGCCAGCTCAACGTCGAGGCGTACTGCCTGGCCATGAGCAAGGTGTACACCTTCGGCCCGACCTTCCGCGCCGAGAACTCCAACACGCCGCGCCACCTGGCCGAGTTCTGGATGGTGGAACCGGAGATCGCCTTTGCCGACCTGCACGCCGACGCGGACTGCGCCGAAGGCTTCCTCAAGGCCATCTTCAAGGCCGTGCTGGAGGAGCGCGCGGACGACATGGCGTTCTTCGCCGAGCGCGTGACGCCGGATGCGATCAGCCGTCTGGAAGCCTTTATTGCCAAACCGTTCGAACGCATCGATTACACCGAGGCCGTCGAGATCCTCAAGAAATCGGGCCAGAAGTTCGAATTCCCGGTGGCCTGGGGCATCGACCTGCAGACCGAACACGAGCGTTACCTGGCCGAGAAGCACGTCGGCCGTCCGGTCGTGGTGATGAACTATCCCGAGCAGATCAAGGCCTTCTACATGCGCCTGAACGACGACGAGAAGACCGTCGCCGCGATGGACGTGCTGGCGCCTGGCATCGGCGAAATCATCGGCGGCAGCCAGCGCGAAGAGCGCCTGGAATATCTCGACCGCCGCATGGTGCAGTTCGGTCTCGATCCAGCCACCTATGGCTGGTACCGTGACCTGCGCCGCTACGGCACGGTGCCGCACGCAGGATTTGGTCTCGGCTTCGAGCGCCTGCTGGTGTATGTGTGCGGCTTGTCCAACATTCGCGATGCCATCCCCTACCCTCGCGCGGCGGGGACGGCCGAATTCTGATTGACGGTTATGCCATGCGTTATCGCCTGATCGCCTCCATTGCCATCGCTGCTTCCGCCGCCCTCGCTGCCGGATGCCACAGCATGAAAACCTTCGTGCCGCCCAACCTGCGGGCGCCGGAGAACGCGAACGGCAGCCTCGAGCAGGCGCGCAAGACGCTGCAGCAGGCCACGCCCTGCTGCAGCACGTTCGCGGACTTCTCCTTCCAGGACAATCTTCCCTGGCAACCGAAGAAATTCGTGCTCGGCCCGGGCAGCACGGTGGTCAGCTTCAACGGCGAGCACAGTTACTTCCTCAGCTTCAGCCTGCCTCGCGAGACGCAGCTGCCTTACCGCGTCGCCCTCAAGTCGGAATTGAACGGGCGTTGGCTGCGCGCCAGCTACCTGTTCGCGCCCACCGTGGTGCTACTGGACGACGCCTTCCAGCCGATCGCCACGCAGGACGTGGGCCTGTGCGAGCACATGGGCTGGACGGACGAGACGACCGGCGCCTTCGGCAGCATCGAGGTCACCGACAAGCGCGCGCGCTACCTGGTGCTGTACAGCTCGGCCAAGCAGCAGGCCAGCAGCACGTATTGGGAACAGTCGCCGGCGGCGTTCTCCGCCGAAGCACCGGTGAAGATGGCTGCCGCCGGCACGTTCAAGGTCCCGCATGGTCCGGATGGGACCGTGTGGATCGGCATGATGGACAAGACCTACCAGGGCGCCGTGGACAATGCGATCTGCGCGAAGGCGCAGCAGGGCGAAGGCGTGCTGAGCACGCTGCGCGATTCCATTCCGTTCCCGGTGATCGGCGACGGCAACAAGCCCGGCGCGCCCGCTTCCGCAACACCCAAGAGCAACGGGACGGACGCCCCGAACACCCCGGCAACGGGCAGCTCGCCGAGCAGCTGAGCACGGCGGCGCCCACGCAACCCTGAAGACAGGCACGGCATGATCGAGCTTTACCTCACCCTATTGATGGCCGGCGTCGCCTGCTTCCTGCTGCATTTCGGATCGCAGTATCGCGTGGCCTCGCTGCTGCGCCGCCATCATCCGCACGAATGGCAGATCATCGCCGAGGCCGACGGCCGGCCCGCGAACCTGCTGCGCACCTGGATGCGCCTGCAGCTCGCCCTGCGTTCGCCGGTATTGCCCGCACTCGAAGACAGCGCCATCACGCGCTGGCGTCGCGCATGGCGCTACAGTCTGTGGGTAGCGTGGCTGTGCTGGTTCGGCGCCCTCGGCATCCAGCTCAACGCACGCTAGTTCCCTTCCACCGCAAGGAGCCTCTCCCATGCAGCTGGACCTGAGCGGACGTCACGCCCTTGTCTGCGGTGCCTCGCAAGGTATCGGCCGCGCAAGCGCCATCGAGCTGGCCGAACTGGGCGCCAGCATCACCGTGCTGGCGCGCAACGCGGATGCACTCAAGGCAGTCGCCGACGAACTGCCGCGCAAGCATGGACAGCAGCATCGCTGGTTCGCGGTGGACATGTCGCAGACCGACAACCTGCGCACGGCATTGGTCGACATCGTTGCGCCGAATCCGATCCAGATACTGATCAACAACACGGGCGGCCCGCCGGGTGGTCCGGCGCATACCGCCGAGGTAGGCGCCTACGAGGCGGCGTTCCGACAGCACCTGCTGGCCGGCCAGACGCTGTTGCAGGCCTTGCTGCCGGGCATGCGGGCCAGCAGTTATGGCCGCATCGTCAACGTGATCTCCACGTCGGTGAAGGAACCCATCGCGGGCCTCGGCGTATCCAACACCGTGCGCGCCGCCGTGGCCGCCTGGGCGAAAACGCTTTCCAGCGAACTGGCCTCCGACGGCATCACGGTGAACAACGTACTGCCGGGCTATACGCGCACCTCGCGACTGGACAGCCTGCTTTCGGCGCAGGCCAGCACCAGCGGCCGCTCGGGCGACGAGATCGCCCAGGGCATCCTGGCCTCCGTGCCGGCGCGCCGGTTTGGCGAAGCGTCGGAAGTGGCGTCGGTGATCGCATTCCTCTGCACGCCTGCTGCGGCCTACGTGAATGGCGTGAGCATTCCCGTCGACGGCGGGCGCACGCGCACGCTGGCCTGATACAGGGCGCGACCGGCCCTTTTGTAGGAGCGTACCCAGTGCGCGAAAAGCCCACGAAGCGCTGACGCCGCAACACCGCGGTCGCGCACTGGGTGCGCTCCTACCGTTGAGCCTCTGCCCTGCGCATACGCACGCGTCCGGTGCATTCCGGTGCCCCAGGCCTTAAGCTTGTACCGATGCCAACCCTGCGCCTCGCCAACCTGATCGACGGTCGCCTGCAGGCACCGCGACATGATCGCTGGCTGGACGTGTTCGAACCGGCCACCGGCCAGGTCTTCGCACACTGTCCCGATTCCTCTGCCGAAGATGTCGCCGAAGCGGTCGCCGCGGCGCAGCGTGCGGCACCGGCGTGGGCGGCGACACCCACGGAACGCCGCGCCAGCCTCCTGAATGCCCTCGCCGATCTCATCGAAGCCAGGCTCGAGGAGTTCGTGGCGCTGGAATCGCGCGACAGCGGCAAGCCGTTGGCGCAGGCGCGCAACCTGGATATCCCGCGCGCCGTCGCCAACCTTCGCCATTTCGCGGCAGGCATCGTGGCGTGGAGCAGCGAGTCGCACGCGATGGAAACCGGCGCGATCAACTACACGCTGCGCCAGCCCTTGGGCGTGGTCGGCTGCATCAGTCCGTGGAACCTCCCGCTGTACCTGTTCACCTGGAAGATCGCGCCTGCGCTTGCCGCCGGCAACGCCGTGGTCGCCAAGCCCTCGGAAATCACGCCGTGCACGGCCGCCCTGCTGGGCGAACTGAGCATCGAGGCCGGCTTTCCACCGGGCGTGTTCAATATCGTGCAGGGTCGGGGCCCCAGCGTAGGCCAGGCGATCGTGGAGCACGTCGCGGTGAAGGCTGTGTCGTTCACCGGCAGCACGCGCACCGGTGCGCAGATCGCTGCCGCGGCGGCGACGCACTTCAAGAAGGTCTCGCTGGAATTGGGCGGCAAGAATCCCGCCGTCGTGTTCGACGACGCCGACCTCAGCGATGCCAACCTCGACACCATCGTGCGTTCGGGCTTCGCCAACCAGGGCGAAATCTGCCTGTGCGGCTCGCGCCTGCTGATACAGCGCTCGATCTACGACAGCTTCCGCGAGCGCTATCTGGCACGCGTGAAGGCGCTTCGCGTGGGCGATCCGAACGAGGCAGGCAGCGACCTCGGCGCACTCGTCTCGCGCGAGCATTTCGACAAGGTGATGGGCTGCGTCGCCACCGCGCGCGAGGAAGGCGGCCGGGTGCTTTGTGGCGGCGATGCGGTACAAATCGCGGGGCGCTGTGCTGAAGGCTGGTTCGTGGCGCCCACCGTCATCGAAGGCCTGGACAGCGATGCCGCCACCAACCAGCAGGAAATCTTCGGTCCGGTGGTGAGCCTGATTCCCTTCGAGGATGAAGCCGAGGCACTGGCCATCGCCAACGGCACGGGCTACGGCCTCGCCGCGTCGGTGTGGACGCGCGATCTGTCGCGCGCGCATCGTTTCGGCGCACTACTGGATTTCGGCATCGTGTGGATCAACTGCTGGCTGCTGCGTGACCTGCGCACGCCCTTTGGCGGCACGAAGCAATCCGGGCTCGGCCGCGAAGGCGGCACGGAAGCGTTGCGCTTCTTCACCGAGCCGAAAAACATCTGCATTCGCTATTGAGACGACCGACGTGAAAAGCCCACTCCAGAACCTGCTCGAAAGCAATCGCGCCTGGTCCTCCGCCGTACGCGCGGAAGATCCCCGTTTCTTCGAGCGCCTCGCGCAACAGCAGGCACCGAAGTATCTGTGGATCGGCTGCTCCGATTCGCGCGTGCCGGCGACCCAGATCGTCGATTTGCCGCCCGGCGACATCTTCGTCCAGCGCAACGTCGCCAACGTGGTGTCGCATACCGACCTCAATTGCCTCAGCACCATCCAGTTCGCCGTGGATGCGCTGAAGGTCGAGCACATCATCGTGGTCGGCCACTACGGCTGCGGCGGCGTGCAGGCCGTCCTCGACGAACGCCGCATCGGCCTGGTCGACAACTGGCTGCGCCATGTAGGGGACGTGGCGCAGAAGCATTCCGGCCTGCTCAATTCCATCGACCTGATGAATCTTCGCAACGCACGCCTGTGCGAACTCAATGCGATGGAACAGGTGGTCAACGTGTGCCACACCACCATGGTGATGGATGCATGGGAGCGCGGGCAGAAGCTGTCCGTGCATGCGTGGTGTTACAGCCTGTTCGATGGCCACGTGAATGACCTTGGCATGCACGTGAGCTCGCGCGAAGACCTCAAGCCTGCGTATGAGCATGCGCTGCAGCGCCTGGGCACCATTCCGGAATTCAACCGGTGAGCGAGATCGTCCGCACCAGCAAGGCGCCGGCGCCGGTTGGCGCCTACCCGCATGCGCGACGCGTCGGCGATCTGCTGTTCCTCTCCGGCGTGGGTCCGCGCCAGCCGGACGACAACGCCATCCCCGGCAACGTGTACGACGCGCACGGCAAGCTGGTGAGCTACGACATCGAGGCACAGTGCCGCCAGGTATTCGCCAACGTGCGCGCCGTGCTCGACGCCAGCGGAGCGCGCTGGGAAGACCTGGTGGATGTCACCGTGTTCCTCACCGACATGACACGCGACTTTCCCGTCTACAACCGGCTCTATGCCGAACACTTCGCCGGCGTGGACGCGTGTCGCACGACGCTGGGCATCACCGCGCTGCCCACGCCGATCGCCATCGAGCTGAAGTGCGTCGCGTCGCTGCCACGGAACGAAGAGTGATCACGGCGCGTGCGGTGAAGTCTCGACAAGGGCACCAAACGAAAAACCCCGGCATGCGTGCCGGGGTTTTTCGTTGAAGCGGCCGCGGTATCAGTGACTGGTGGTCGTGGCCGGCAAGGCCGACTTGGCTGATTTCTTGGCCGACTTGCCCTTGTGGTTGCTGGTGCCCGACTGGTCGGATTTCTTCTTGTGGTGATGCGAGGACGAGTGGGCCGGTTGGGTCGATGAAGCAGCCTTGGTCGCGGGCGCCGCCTGCGGGGCAGCATCCTGAGCCATCACGGAACCGCAGAGAGCAACGCCCGCCACGAGGAGGGAAGCGATCGCGAACTTACGCATGGTGCAGAACCTCGAACGTCATGTGTCGCGGACCCGGCCGGAACCCGGCGACGCGGGCGGCGCGACGGCTACACCATGACACGTTTCGGCGCAGCCTTGAATACGGGTTTTCCTGCCTCTGCGTGAGATTTCCGGGGCCCGCGGCTTGACATTGCAAGTCCCTAACACGGAGCGAAGCTTCTTACGTCCCCGTGCACAGGCGCAGCAGCTGCAGGATCACTTCCTGCAGTGGCGCCGCCTTGGCCGAGTCATACGCGAAGCTGTCTTCGTCCATGTAGTTGAGCTGCGCCAGCTCCAGTTGGACCGCCTGCACATGGGCATCCGGACGGCCATAGTGGCGCGTGATGTAACCGCCCTTGAAGCGCCCGTTGAGCACATGGCTGTATCGCGATTGGCTCTCCAATGCGCCCTGCAGCTGCTGCTGCAATGCCGGCCCGCAACTCTCGCCGTCGGCGGTACCGAGGTTCAGGTCAGGCAAGCGACCTTCGAACAGCATCGGCACCTGGCTGCGGATGGAGTGGCCTTCCCACAGCACCGCGCGCCCGTGTTCGGCGAGCAGGCGTTCAAGTTCTTGCGACAACGCCTGGTGATACGGCTGCCAGCATTCGTTCACCCGACGTTGGATTTCCTCGGTCGTCGGCTCTTCGCCGTCCAGGTAGAGCGGCGCGCCGTCGAAACCCACGGTCGACACCAGCCCGGTTTCCTTGCGTCCCGGATACAGCGCGTGGCCGTCCGCCGGCCGGTTGAGATCGACGACGTAACGCGACAGGCGCGGGCGCAGCACGCTCGCGCCGAGCTCCTTTGCCAGCGGCTCGTAGAGGCGGCCGACGTGCCAGTCGGTATCCGGTGCGCGCCGCGCCGCCGGATGCATGCGCGCAGCGATGGCCTCGGGAATATGGCTGCCGTCGTGCGGCAGGCTGATGAGCAGCGGCGCGGTGCCGCGATCGAGCGTGAACGTGGTGGTCATGACGGCAGTTTAGCGTCGTGCCTGAAACGTCGGCACGCGGCGGTGCGGCGACGCTAGCCCATCAGCACGAGCTCTTCGGCGGAACTGGGGTGAATCGCCACGGTGGCATCGAGGTCGCGCTTGCGCATCCCCATCTTCATCGCCACCGCGAACCCCTGCAGCATCTCGTCCGCTCCCGGTCCAAGCACGTGGATGCCTACCACGCGCTCGTCGTCGCCCACGCAGAGGACTTTCATCAGGCTTGGGGCGGTACGGCCAGCCACAGCCCATTGCAGCGGCGTAAAGCGGCTGCGATAGACGTGCACCTGGTCGCCGTGGAATTCGCGCGCCTGCGCTTCGGTCATGCCGATCATGGCGAGCGGCGGCTCGGCGAACACCACGGTGGGGATGTTCTCGTAGTCGAGACGGCTGTTCGGTTGCCCGCCGAACAGGCGATCGGCGAGGCGACGCCCCGCCGCCACGGCCACCGGCGTCAGTTGTGGACGCTCGGTGACGTCTCCCACCGCACTGATGCCGGCGACGTTGGTGGCCTGCCAGGCGTCGGTAACCACGTGCCCACCTTCGTCGACATGCACGCCGGCGGCATCGAGGTCCAACCGGTCGCTGTTGGGTACGCGACCCACCGCCCACAGCACGGCATCGTAGGGGCCGCAGGGACCATTCACTTCGTCGTCGATCACGATGTCCTGCCCTTCGCGATGAAGGCCCGTGACCTGCACCTGGCCGGTAATCGCGATGCCTTGCTCGTGCATGCGTTCACCCAGCGCGTCGACCAGTTCCGCGTCGAAGTCGGTGAGCATGCGGTTGCGCACATGCAGCGTCACTTCGCTGCCGAGCGCGCGCAACAGGCCGGCGAATTCCACCGCGATATAGCCGCCACCGATCACCGCGATGCGACGCGGCAACTGGTGCAGCGCGAAGATGTCGTCGGACACGAGCCCGAGGTCGAAACCCGGCAGGTCGAGCCGGCGCGGCCTGCCGCCCGTGGCGATGAGGATCTGCGTGGCGCGCAGTTCGTCGCCGCTGGAGGTCGCGATGGTGTCCGGAGCGACGAAGCGACCAGTTTCCGCAAACACCTGGATGCCGGCTTCCTCCAGGCGGGCGTCGTAGCGCAGCCGGATACCGTCGATGTAGCTCTGGCGCAGCTGGCGGAAGTGCTCCCAGTCGAGCTGGCCCACGCGGGTCGCGAAGCCGTAGTCCTGGGCGAGCGTCTGCTGCTGCGCCAGCTGCGCCGCAAACCACAGCGCTTTCTTCGGCACGCAGCCGACGTTGACGCAGGTGCCACCCAGCGCACCCGGTTCCAGCAAGGCGACGCGCGCGCCGTGGCGGGCTGCACGGAACGCAGCGGCCAAACCGCCGGAGCCACCGCCCAGCACGATCAGGTCGAAGGTGTCGGCCATCGAAATCTCCAGTCGAGGTATGACCCTAAGCGAGCAAACGGCCACATGGCGTAAGGATCACACGCCAAAGCGCGCTGGCGCATACGGGGACGGATCGATCGGCGGCGTGCCGCCACGCATCAGTGCGGCCACCAGTTCACCGGTGGCGGCCGACATGCTTACGCCAAGCATGCCGTGCGCCGTGGCGAACATGAGGTTGGACCAGCGCGAGCTCGGACCGATGATCGGCACCTCGTCCATGCTCATCGGTCGCCAACCCCACCACTCTTCCAGCAATTGCGGGCCTTCGGGTTCGTGCAGCCCTTGGGCGGCGCCGCGGCGCAAGGCATCGAGGCGCGTGCGGTTGAGTCCTTCCACGTAGCCGGAGAACTCCATGGTGCTGCCGAGCCGGTAGCCGGTTTCCCAGGTCGTCACGCAGACCGCGGCTTCGCGCAGCACCAGTGCATGGCGCGGCACCCGCGTGGGTCGCGTATAGGTGAGCGAGTATCCCTTGCCAGGCTGCATCGGAAGCCGCAGGCCAAGGCTGCGACCGAGCAATGGCGACCAGGCGCCCAGCGCCATCACCACGCGGTCCGAGCGGAACACGCCGCGCGTCGTCCGCACATGTTCGATGCGACCCTCGCGCAGGCCGAAGTCGTCGATGCGCGCGCCGGTTTCGATGGCGCCACCCAGTTCCATCACGCGGCGCGCCAGTTCCGCCGCATAGCGGTCGGGTCGCAGGCGCGCATCGCCGGGATGAAACAGGCCACCGGCCACGCCCGGCTTCAACGCGGGTTCGCGCGCTTCCACCTCGTCGCCCTTGAGGCGCTGCACCTCGACGCCCAGGCGCTCGAGCACCTGGGCGTGATGCCGTTCGTCCGCCTCGAGCGCCTGTGGCGTGCGGTACACATAGAGCTCGCCCTCTTCACCGAACTCGCAGTCCAACGGCTCCTCGCGCACCAGCGAACCCAGCAGGCCGCGTGAACGCTGCAGGATCGCCGACCGCGCCCGGGCGGCATGCTCGAAGTCGCGCCAGTTGCAATGCCGGGCAAAGCCCAGCAGCCAGCGAAGGCGGGGACCGTCGAATCGGGGGTTGAGGTAGAGCGGCGCGTCGGCGCGAAGCATCGAGCGCAAGGCGACGCCGAGCATGCCTGGCATGGCCAGGGGGGCGGCGTGGCTGGGGGTGATCGTTCCACAATTGCCGTGCGAACTGCCACAACCCGGGGTACCCTGCTCCAAAACGCGCACGGTAGCTCCGGACTTCAGCAGGTACAACGCACAGGCCAGGCCGATGACGCCGCCGCCAAGAATCAACACATCACTGCGTGAAGCATCCATCCGGTTATTGTAGCGTCGCAAACGCCCGCCCCTACCCCGAGTGACCTGAGCGATGGAACGATCCGTTGTGCAGTTCGGCAGGTTGAAGCACGTGCGGTACCTGGCAGTGATCTGCGCGATCGCAGGAGGCATGGCTTCCCCGGCCTGCCTCGGTGCGACAGGGCAACAACAGCAACAACAACAGCTGCAGGAATTGCAGCAGCAGTTGCGACAACAGCAACAGGAAAAACAGCAGCAGGCGCAGCCGCCGCAACAACCGGCAACGGCGTCGTCGAGCACCAAGGTGTCGCGCGACCTGTTCTCGGAAACCGCGCGCATGCGCAGCGACCTCGCCCGCTACATGTACCTCAAGGAGGTCATGCAGCAGCTCACGCGGGAAGACCGCCTGATCGACCAGCAACTGCTGGCGTCGGTCGAGGACGAGCTGGGCCTCTACAGCGAAGCGGTCTACGACTTTCCGTTCGACAACCGGGTGCAGACACCCGTGCCGCTGCCCTCGCCCGTCGACTGGCAGCCCACGAGCGCGGTGGATGAAATCGTGAAGCTGGCGACCGACCGGCACATCGTGATGATCAACGAGGCGCACCACGATGCGCACACGCGCGAACTGACCCTGGAGCTGCTGCCCAAGCTGCGCGCCGAAGGCTTCAACTATTTCGCGGCCGAAGCGCTGGTCAACACCGACACTGACTTGATGAAGCGCGGCTACCCGATCAACACCTCCGGCAGCCAGTACCTGCACGAACCGCTGTATGGCGACATCATCCGCCAGGCGATCAAGCTCGGTTTCCAGGTCGTGTCCTACGAGTCCGAGAATGACGTGCTGGCCGACCGCGAGCAGGGGCAGGCCAACCTGCTCTACCAGAAGGTGTTCGCCAAGGATCCGAAGGCCAAACTGTTCGTGCACGCGGGCTACGCGCACATCGACAAGGCGCCGGGCAACCTCGGCGGCTCGATCAAGCCGATGGCGATGCTGCTCAAGCAGCTCTCCGGCTTCGACCCGCTGAGCATCGACCAGACGCGCTGGCGCGACATCGGGCCGATGCCCGACAAGGATCTCTACAAGCGACTCACCGCCCAGTTTCCGGTCACCGACCCTTCCGTGCTGATCAGCCGCCAGAACGGCAGCGTGTGGTCTTCCGATCCGGATCGGCACGACGTGGACGTGATCCTGCCGCCGCCCGGCCACCAGCGCCGCCCGCATTGGCTGACGCTCAACGGGGCGCGCGTCCCTCGCGTGGTATCAACCGATTTTTGCCAGAGCCAACTGCCTTGCGTGGTGGAAGCGCACTACGCCAACGAAAGCGACGACTCCATTCCCGCCGACCGCTATACCTTCCTCACCGCCAACAGCATCAACACGCTGTATCTGCGCCCCGGCGAGTACCGGGTGATCGCGAAGAACCGGGACGGCCACAACCTGGGGCAGCGCAACCTCACGGTCGATGGCTCGGAATCTTCGCCCTAGCTGAGATTATTTCGCGCAAACTCTTCGCTCTTTCAGATAAGTAATTGATTTGCTAGTCTCACGGCCAATCCACGCAGAAGGGATAGCCGATGAGCCCGGAGGTCGACGCTCCATCCACAGCGAACGCGCCGTGGCGATCGGCGCGTCTGCTCCTGCTGGGTTCGGCCCTCCTGCTGCTGACCGCCTGCGCGAGCGGCCCGCGCAAGCCGGCACCGCGTGAATCCCAATCCGCCCTGGCCAATCTTCCGGCGCGCGCTCCGGCCGGCAACGCGGGCACGGCCAACGACGTACTGTTCCGCGCGATCGCCCTGGTGGGCACGCCCTACCGCTGGGGCGGCAACACACCCGACGGCGGGTTCGATTGCAGTGGCCTGGTCGATTACATCTATCGCAATGCGGCAGGCCTTTCGCTGCCCCACAGCTCACGCGAGATGTCGGAACTGAACGGCGAACGCGTGCGCCGCATGACCGACCTGGTAAGCGGCGACCTGGTGTTCTTCGGCGGCCATACGGGCATCAGCCATGTCGGCGTCTACGTGGGCAAGGGTCGCTTCGTCCACGCCCCCAACAGCGGCGGCACCGTACGGCTGGACGATATCGACGGCCCCTACTGGCGCGATCATTTCGCCTTCGGCAAACGCCTGCTCGATTAGCCTCCGCCCCTCCATGGACCAAGCCTTAGGCATGGCCTATCGTTTCGATCGGAAAATTGAATTGTATACAATTTAATTTTGCACGTAGAATTGCAGCCATGAAACGCAAGCCAACCCCTAATCACCTGCTGCTGGACCAGCAACTGTGTTTTGCGCTGTACGCCGCCTCGCGTTCCGTCACCGGCCTGTACCGGCCGCTGCTGGAACCACTGGGGCTGACCTACCCGCAATACCTGGTGATGCTGGTGCTGTGGGAGCAGGACGGCCTGACCGTGCGCGAGCTGGGGCAACGCCTCCAACTGGATTCGGGAACGCTCACACCGCTGCTGAAGCGGTTGCAGGCGGCCGGACTGGTCGACCGTCAACGGCGTACGGAAGACGAGCGCGAGGTGGACATCCGCCTGACCGACGCCGGCCTCGCCCTGCGCGACCAGGCCAGCGACGTACCCAAATGCATGGCCCAACGCCTGCAGCTTTCGCTCGAACAGATGCAAACGTTGCGCGATGAACTGAAGCGAATGACCCGGCAACTCCAACTCTCCCCCATCGAGGACTGACCATGAACATCAGCAAGATTCTCTACACCGCCACCGCTACCGTGACCGGCGGCCGCGAAGGCCACGCCAAGAGCGGCGACGGCGTGCTCGACCTGCAGTTGGTCGTACCCAAGGGCCTGGGCGGCCCGGGCGGCGCCGGCAGCAATCCGGAACAGCTGTTCGCCGCCGGCTATGCAGCCTGCTTCGAAGGCGCCGTGCGCTTCGTGGCGCGCCAGAAGGGCGTGACGCTGAAGGACGCCTCGGTAACCGCGCACGTCGGCATCGGCCCGCGCGAACCGACCGGCTTCGGCATCGCCGTGAAGCTGGACGTGAGCCTGCCCGGCATCGACCGCGCCGTGGCGCAGGATCTGGTGGACACCGCGCACAACGACATCTGCCCGTATTCGCATGCGACGCGCGGCAATGTGGATGTGCAGATCACGCTGGTGTGAGTGGTTGTAGCGTGGAAAAAATAACGGCGCCGAGAGGCGCCGTTGTCTTTTTGTGGGTTTGCGCGTGCCGTCGAGGGCCGGATTTTGAGCGGCTTGCCTCTCGACTAGTCAGGGTGCTGCACGCACGGTAACCAACGTTATCGCGAGCACCTGCCCCTCACCCCGGCCCTCTCCCCGGCGGGGAGAGGGAGAAGTGGAGCACCGAGGCGCAAAACAAAGCTGCTTTAAGTCCTCTTCGCTACGGCGCGTTGCGGTGTAGCCGCTCCGTTCGAGGTAGTAACGAGCGCAGCAAGGCTGGCCTCGTTCCTCCGACGCTTCCATTCCCCGTACTGCTATGAGCCTTGGCTCTAAAAGGCCACTACTTTGGGTTACTTTTGACGCGAAGCTCATCCCGCGGGACTTTGACTCCGGGCTAGCGCCCTCCGCCCTTTGGGCCGGCTTCGTCGTTCGCACGCCAAGAACGCGTGCGTGGGCCAACAAAAGAAAGGGTCTCGAGCTTCCCACGGGACCAGCTTCGCGTCGCCCCGCAGGGACTAGCTTCGCGTCGCCGGCAGGGGATCGAAACGCCCGCTGCGTCCCACGGGGACTCCCTTCGGTCGTAAACGGCATGCTCGTGGCAGCACGGCTACCGAAGGCAACGGCCGCTCTTAGCTAGAGCGATAAACGTGCGGACCGGAAAGGCTGTCGCGCACGGGGTGCGCTCCTGCAGGGAGGTGCCGCGTCGGGTTGAGGCCAGGGTTTCGCACAGACGACGCGCGCCCCTAAAAGTTCACTAGCTAACCAAGGCAATGGCCCGCCCCCATTCCGGCCAGGCCACGCCCCTAGTCCGCCCTCATCCAACGAGAGCGGAGCGGCCAAGCATCAATGCGCCTCGGCACCCGGCGGATGCGCATGACCGTGCTGGATTTCTTCCTCGGTGCCGTCACGCACTTCATTGACGGTCACGTCAAAGTTCAGCGTCTTGCCGGCCATCGGATGATTGAGGTCCACGTCGACCGTGGTCATGCCCACCTTCTGCACCACCACCACGCGGTGGCCGCCTTCCTTCAGCGCCAGCACCGTGGTCATGCCCGGCTTGAGCTTGGCAGCCTGCTGGAAGTACTTCTTCGGCACGCGCTGGGTGAGGCCTTCCTGGCGCTCGCCGTAGCCCTCGGCCGGGGCGATCTCGGCCTGCAGGGTGTCGCCTGCCTCGTGGCCTTCCAGCGCCTTCTCCAGGCCCGGGATCAGCTGGCCATGGCCGAGCAGGATCCACAGCGGTTCGTTGCGGTCGAGCGAGCTCTCGACCTTCTCGCCGTCCACGGTAAGCGTGTAGTGGAGCGAGATGACTTTGTCCTTGCCAGCCTTCATTGCGTGTCTCGTGAGGAATGCAAACCCCGTATTCTAGCAGCCTGGCCGCCTAGACGCCCTTTTCCGGGCGAGGCTGGCCGAACCTCACGCCACGCGCCTCCGGCCCCAGCCAGGCCAGCACGGCCAGCAGCACCGCCACGCCGGCAATCCACACCGACATGGCGAAGGCCAGGTCCCCGCCGTGCCAGCCGGCGATCCACAACTGGGCGTTGGCCGTCACGGCGGCCAGCAGGTTGCCGGTCTGGTAAGCGAAGCCGGGCAACGTGCCGCGCATGCCTTCCGGCGCCAATTCGTTCAGGTGCGTCGGCACCACGCCCCAGGCGCCCTGCACCATCACCTGGACCAGGAAGGCGCCCAGGGCCAGTAACGGTAGCGAGCCGCCGTGCATCCACAGCGGAATGACGGGAATGGCCAGCAGCGCCGCCAGGATGATGGTCCGCCGCCGTCCGAAGCGTTCTGACAGGGCACCGAAGAACAGGCCACCCACCAGCGCGCCGAGATTGAGCATCGCCACCAGCATGAAGGCGGCGCCGGAACCGGTCGGCAGGTGCAGGCTTTCCTCTTCGAACGTGTGATAGAGGTCCTGCGAGCCGTGGCTGAACATGTTGAACGCCATCATCAGCAGCATCAGGTAGATAGCAAGCTTCCAGTGGCCACGCATCGATTCCAGCAGGCCGCGCCTGGGCTGGGTCGCCTGGCCCTGCTGCCATACCTCCGACTCGGGCACGGTGCGACGGATGTAGAGCACCAGCAAGGCCGGTGCCGCGCCAACCACGAACAGGCCACGCCAGCCGATGTGGTCCACCAGCAGCCAGTTGACCAACGCGCCCAGGAAGAACCCCACGGGATAGCCGCTTTGCAGCAGGCCCGATACCACGCCGCGCGCCTTCGCGGGAATGGACTCCATCGCCAGCGAGGCGCCGATACCCCATTCGCCACCCATCGCGATGCCGAACAGGAACCGCAGCACCAGCAACGCCGTGAGCGAGTTGGCAAACGCGGTCGCCAGTTCGAAGAGCGAAAACAGGATCACGTCGAGCATCAAGATGGGTCGCCGCCCGTAGCGGTCGGCCAGGCGTCCAAACAGCAACGCGCCCAGTGGACGCGCCGCGAGGGTAAGGAAGAGCCCATAGGTGACGTGTTCCTTGCCGACGTGGAACTCCTGCGCCACGCTCACGATCACGAAGGTGAGCAGGAAGTAGTCGAACGCATCCAGCGTCCAGCCGAGAAAGCTGGCCAATACGGTGTGACGCTGGGTGGTGTTCAACTCGCGCAGAGGTGCAAACGGCGACATCGGCGGCTCCGTGTGGTCGTGCCCGCCCCTGCGGCGCACAGGGCGCCAAGCGAACCATCATGGCGGCCGCGGCGCAAGAGAGCGCTTCGGGAAGTGGCGGATGGCAAATGCTCGGCGCAGACTCTCTTCACACCACGCAGTCACGGAGTCGGCTCACATGTCCGCCATGGATGCTACCGCTCTCGATCGGATCGCCGACTCCTACGATCACTGGTTCCAACGCCGCTACGTCCAGGGCAAGTTGGCGGCCGATCCCGCTTACGCAGCCGTGGCCGACCTGATCGCGCGCCGCCCGATGCCGCTGCTCGATATCGGCTGCGGCATCGGCCTGCTCGGGCAGTACCTGCACGCACACGGCGAGCTGCCGCAATACCTGGGCGTGGACCACGATGCCCGCAAGATCGATGCCGGACGTCGCGCCATGCGCCTGGCCGGGCTGGAGGGCGTGCTGCCCCTGCGCCTCGCCGACGGCGCCACGGCGTATTCGCTGCGCGGCCATGTCGCCCTGCTCGACGTACTGCATTACCTCGACGTGGAACGCCAGCGCGAACTGGTGGCGAATGCGGCGGCCCACTTGGCGCCGGGCGGCATGCTGATCGTCCGCAGCGTGCTGCGCGAGCGCAGCTGGCGTTATGCCGCCACGCGCGTCTCGGAGTTCTTCCTGAGCGCCAGCGGCTGGATGCGCGTGGGCGCGCAGCACTATCCCAGCGGGGACGAGCTGCGCGCCCTGCTGGCTGATGCCGGCCTGGTCGTGAGCATCCGTTCGCTGCACGGAAAGACCCCGTTCGACTGCTATCTCATCGTGGGCGAAAGGCCTTGCTGAGCGGCCAATGAGCGGCCCACCGCGCCCACCCAGCGTGGCGGCGCCTTTTCCGCTATACTCCACGCCGGGCTAAACGCCTCCCTCCCCTTTTGAATACTGCAACGCGGTTCGTTAGAACGCTCCGAGTTGCTCTGGAGCTTCCATGTCTTTCGAATCGCTGGGCCTTGCGCCCGCGTTGTTGCGCGCGCTTGCCGAACAGGGCTACGCCGAACCTACCCCGATCCAGGCCGCTGCCATTCCCGTCGTGCTGGAAGGCGGTGACCTGCTGGCTGCCGCGCAGACCGGCACCGGCAAGACGGCCGCCTTCTCGCTGCCGTTGCTGCAGCACCTTTCCACCGCCGGCGCCACGCAGACGCGTCGTCCGCGCGCGCTGGTACTGACTCCGACCCGCGAGCTCGCCGCCCAGGTACATGACAACCTGCGCGATTACGGCAAGCACCTGCGCATCAGCAGCACCACCATCTTCGGTGGCGTGAGCATGGGCCCGCAGATGCAGGCCCTGCGTCGCGGTGTGGACATCGTCATCGCCACGCCGGGTCGCCTGATCGACCACATGCAGCAGCGCTCCATCGACCTGTCGGGCGTGGAAGTGCTCGTGCTCGACGAAGCCGACCGCATGCTCGACATGGGCTTCCTGCCGGCGCTCAAGCGCATCCTCGCGGCGCTGCCGCGCCAGCGCCAGACGCTGCTGTTCTCGGCCACCTTCGCGCCGCCGATCAAGGCGCTGGCGATGCAGTTCATGCATCAGCCGCGCGAAGTGTCGGTGACGCCGGCCAACTCGGTGGCCACCACGGTCACACATCATGTGCACCCGGTCGACGCCGCCAAGAAGCGCGACCTGCTGCTGCACGTGCTTTCGCAGGACAGCCGCCGCCAGACCCTGGTGTTCAGCCGCACCAAGCATGGCGCCGACAAGCTGGTGAAGCAGCTGGAAATGGCCGGCCTGCGCGCCGCCGCCATTCACGGCAACAAGAGCCAGAACGCCCGCACGCGCGCGCTCAGCGACTTCAAGAGCGGCCGCATCACCGTGCTGGTCGCCACCGACATCGCGGCACGCGGCATCGATATCGACCAGTTGCCCATCGTGATCAACTTCGACCTGCCGATGGTCGCCGAAGACTACGTGCACCGCATCGGACGCACCGGTCGCGCCGGCGCGGACGGCATGGCCGTGTCGCTGGTAAGTCATGAGGAAGCAGGCCTGTTGCGCGATATCCGCAAGCTGCTCAAGCAGGACATCGCGGTGAGCGACGTGCCGGGCTTCGAGCCGTCGCATCCGCTGCGCACCGACGCCAATGCGCCGAAGCCGGTGCAAGGCCAGAGCCAGCGCCAGCCGCGCCAGGCTCGTCCGCAGGGTTCGCATCGCCCGCACAACAACGGATACGCACACGGCAGTGAGCGCCCGGCGGAAGGCAACCGGAAGCGTCGTCGCCCGCGCCGGCCCGCCGCCAAGGCGTGACGATCGGCACGCACGGGGCCCAACCACTGTCCTAGACGGTTGGGCCTAGGCGATACGTGGAATACAACGCCGGCGTTCTCGTCCCGATCATGCAGGGCCTTCCGTATCGAGGAGTCCCTGCATGAAAGCGTTTTTCCACTGGCTGTTGTTCCCCCTGCGGCTGATTTTCGGCGCCTGGTTCGTCTTTGCCGGCCTCAATGACCTGCTGCATTTCTGGCAGCCACCCGCACCGGTGACGCCGCAGTCGCAGGTCTTCATGCAAGGCCTCGCCGGCAGCGGCTACATCTTCCCCGTGCTCGGCATCCTGTACACCGTGAGCGGACTTTGCCTGCTCGCCAACCGCTTCGTCGCGCTGGCCTTGGTAATGCTGGCGGCGCCGGTGGTGGTGATTTTCGGCTACCACGCGGTAATGGAAGATCACCTGCTGGGCCCGGGGCTTCTCCTGTTGCTGATGTACCTCGCCTTGGCGTGGCAGCAGCGGGCGACCCTGGGTGTGCTGTTGAGGCCTATCGCCTAACCTCTGGATTCCGTTGTAGGAGCGCACCCAGTGCGCGAAAAGCCGACGGAGCGATGATTTTGTCAGGCTGCGGTCGCGCACTGGGTGCGCTCCTACAAAAGAGGTTGCCATCCCGACAACGGCCGGCGATCAATCGTCGCGAATGCGGGCGGTGAGCACGTGGTCTTCCCACACGCCGGCGATCTGCAGATACCGTTTCGCGTAACCTTCGCGCTCGAAGCCCAGGCGTTCGAGCAGCCTGCCGCTGCGCTCGTTGCGCGGCATGAAGTTCGCCATCACGCGATGCATGTCCAGCTCGCGGAACGCCCAGGGCATCACCGCCGACAGTGCCTCGTACATGAGCCCCTGTCCCTCCCTGCTCCCGGCAATGCTGTAGCCGAGATGACAGGCCTGGAAGGCGCCGCGCACGATGTTGGCGAACGTGAAGTTGGCGATGACGTCGTTGCCGACGAGGTCGAGCACGACGAAGGGATAGACGCGATCCGTGCGCATCGCTTCGCGTGCGTCGGCCAGCGTCCGGATGCAGTGGTCCAGCGTGTAGTAGGACGAATCGCGCAGCGGCTCCCACGGCGCCAGATGTTCGCGGTTCTGCACGCGATAGCGCAGCAGCCGCTGCGCATCGCCCGCATCAACCACACGTACCAGGGTGCGGGGCGTGTGGATGGGATAGATCAGGTTCACGGACGTCCGAGCGCGCTGGCGTGATGACGCAGATGGTCATCGATGAACGTGCTGATGAAGTAGTAGCTGTGGTCGTAGCCGGCATGGCGACGAAGCACCAGCGACTGGCCTCCTTCCGCGCATGCCTGGTCGAACAACTCGGGCTTCAGCTGCGTGGACAGGAAGCCGTCGGCCTCGCCCTGGTCGATCAGGATGGTGCCGTCGAAGGTTTGCCGGCGCACCAGCTCGCACGCGTCGTATGCCGCCCATGCGGACGTGTCTTCGCCGAGGTAGCGCGGGAGGGCTTTCTCGCCCCAGGGTACCTGCGTCGGCGCCACGATCGGCGCGAACGCGGATACCGAGCGATAGCGGCCGGGATGCTTCAGCGCGATGGTCAGCGCGCCATGACCGCCCATCGAATGGCCCATGATGCCGCTGCGCTCGCGGTCGGCCGGAAAGTGCTCTGCAATGAGCGCCGGCAGTTCATCCACCACATAGCTGTGCATGCGAAAGCGCGACGACCACGGCGCCTGCGTGGCATCCACGTAGAAGCCGGCGCCCTCGCCGAATTCCCAATCGCCCGTTGCGCCGTCGAAGCCGGTGTTGCGTGGACTGGTATCGGGCATCACCAGGATCAGCCCCAGCTCGGAAGCAAGCCGCTGCGCGCCCGCCTTGATGGTGGCGGTCTCTTCGGTGCAGGTGAGTCCGGCGAGGTAATACAACACCGGACACACTTCGCTGGCGGCCTGCGGCGGCTGGTAGAGCGCAAAACGCATCGGCCCGCCGCAGCTTTCCGAGTGATGCCGATAGAAACCCTGCGTGCCGCCGTGGCAGCGCTGCTCGGAGATCGTTTCGATCTCGGTCATGGCAATTCTCCGTGGATGACGCAAGCGCACCATGATAGTGGGGCTTGCGGCATCAACGCTCCTGGTCGGTAGGCCGCATCAACACTTCGTTGATGTTGACGTGCGAAGGCCGCGATACGCAGAACACGATGGCGTCCGCCACGTCGCGCGCCTGAAGCTGACGCATGCTGTCGGCCCACGCATTGAGGTTGGCCTTCACCTCGGCGTGGCCGATGTGATCGCGCAGCTCCGTCTGCACAACGCCCGGCTCGATCACCGTGACGCGGATGTTGTGTTTGTACACCTCGCGCCGCAGCGCTTCGGAAAATGCGCCGACACCGAACTTGGTCGCCGAATAGGCCGCCGCGTTGGGGTTGGCCACGCGCCCTGCCGTCGATGAAATATTCACGACATGGCCGTCGCGTCGCTCGCGCATACCGGGCAGCGCCGCCTGCGTCGAGGCAATGAGGCTGAGCACGTTCAGTTCCAGCATCCGGCGCCAGCGACCGAGGTCGGCCTCCTCGACCGGCTCCAGGTACATCACGCCGGCGTTGTTCACCAGGATGTCCAGACGTCCGAAATGCGCCTCGGTTTCCTTCACGATCCGCTGCGCTTCGTCTTCGGAGGCGAGATCGGCGGTCAACACGAACGGCTCGGCGCCGAGCGTCGCCAACTGCGCAGCCAAGACCTCGAGCCGGTCGCGCCGGCGTGCGGCAATGGCGACCTTGGCGCCCGCCTCGGCCAGCGCCAGTGCCGTGGCCTCGCCGATGCCGGAGGAGGCGCCGGTCACCAGCGCTATACGGCCTTCCAGGGGTTTGGACATGAATTTTCCTCGTCGATGGCGCCTTTGGCGCAACAAAATCACCGGTTTGGGCGGGCCGGCCTGTTACAATACCGTCATTCTCCCGCATGCCCTCGTGCATGCCATGTCGAGGTTCCCCATGTCCTCCCCGTCTTCCGATTCCCAGCCGGCAGCCGTCGGCTTTGCTGCGCTTGGCCTTCATTCCGAGCTGCTGCGCGCTCTGTCCGACGTCGGCTACGAATCGCCTTCGCCGATCCAGGCCGCCACCATTCCACCGCTGCTGGAAGGCCGCGACGTGCTCGGCCAGGCGCAGACCGGCACCGGCAAGACCGCCGCGTTCGCGCTGCCGATCCTTTCGCGCATCGACCTCAAGCCCGGCAAGCCGCAGGCGCTGATCCTCGCGCCCACGCGCGAGCTGGCCATCCAGGTGGCCGAAGCGTTCCAGCGCTACGCCACCTATATGCCCGGCCTGCAGGTGCTGCCGATTTACGGCGGCCAGAGCTATGGCCCGCAGCTGCACTCGCTCAAGCGTGGCGTGCAGATCGTGGTGGGCACGCCCGGCCGCGTGATCGATCACCTTGAGCGCGGCACGCTCGATCTCTCGGAATTGAAGTTCCTGGTGCTCGACGAAGCCGACGAAATGCTGCGCATGGGCTTCATCGACGACGTGGAGAAGGTGCTGGAGGCCACGCCGCCGACGCGCCAGGTCGCGCTGTTCTCCGCCACCATGCCGGCGCCGATCCGCAAGATCGCGCAGCAGCACCTGAAGGATCCGGTGGAGGTGACCATCAAGGCCGCCACCACCACCGCCGCCAACATCCGCCAGCGCTACTGGTTCGTCAGCGGCATGCACAAGCTCGATGCGATGACGCGCATCCTCGAAGCCGAGCCGTTCGACGCGATGATCATCTTCGCCCGCACCAAGCAAGCCACCGAAGAGCTCGCCGAGAAGCTGCAGGCGCGCGGCCTCGCCGCTGCCGCCATCAACGGCGACATCGCGCAGGCGCAGCGCGAGCGCGTGATCCAGCAGCTGAAGGACGGCAAGCTGGACATCCTGGTCGCCACCGACGTGGCCGCGCGCGGCCTCGACGTGGAGCGCATCAGCCACGTCATGAACTACGACATTCCCTACGACACGGAAAGCTACGTGCACCGTATCGGCCGCACCGGTCGCGCCGGTCGCAGCGGCGAGGCGATCCTGTTCGTCACGCCGCGCGAGAAGGGCATGCTGCGTGCGATCGAGCGCGCCACGCGCCAGCCGATCGAGGAAATGAAGCTGCCGACCGTGGAAGCGGTCAACGACGTGCGCATCGCCAAGTTCAAGCAGCGCATCAGCGACACGCTGGCCGTGGGCGAGCTGGAACTGTTCCAGCAGCTGATCGAGCAGTACGAGCAGGAACACAACATTCCCGCCATCGAGATCGCCGCCGCGCTGGCTCGCATTGCGCAGGGCAACCAGCCCTTGCTGCTGACGCCGCCACCCAAGCGCGAACGCGAACATGCGCCGCGCGAGCGCGAGCATGGCCGTGAGCGAGACGGGCACGAGCATCGTGGCGAACGTGAGCACCGCTCGCGTGATCGCGACGGCGCGCCTCGCGAATTCGTGCAGCGTCCCGTGCGGCCGCATCACACCGAGGAAGGCAAGCGCACCTATCGCATCGAGGTGGGTCACGAGCACGGCGTGAAGCCCGGCAACATCATCGGTGCCATCGCCAATGAAGCCGGTCTGGAAAGCGGCTTCATCGGTCGCCTGAGCATTCGCGGCGAATACAGCCTGATCGACCTGCCCGACGGCATGCCCAAGGAAGTATTCGAGCACCTGAAAAAGGTGTGGGTGAGCCAGCAGCAGCTGCGCATCAAGGAGTGGGACGGCGACGACAGCGGCGCCGACGAACCGGCACCGCGCCGTGCCGGCGGCTACCGTCCGGGTGGCTTCAAGAAGCCGCACGGCAAGCCGCGTCCGCACAGCCACGGCGGCGGCAAGCCGCCGCGTCGCGGGAAGTAACCAGGCCCACACCGCCGTCATTCCGGCGAAGGCCGGAGGCGCTTTACAACAGCCGAAGGCTGGTCATCCCGTTGCGACACGTCTGCTTTTCGCCAAGCACATGAAAGCCTCGCGCGAAAGCCGACCATCATCGCGGCTGGATTCCGGCCTGCGCCGGAATGACGAGTTGGTGTTTCGGATCATGGGACGCGGGGTCCCTCTTATCGTTCCCCTGCGGTGACGGATCGTTCACCGCACGCGCGCTGCAATCGGCGCCGATATCCCTAATCTAGGGCGGTACTTTCGAGGTAACCGCCATGACCACCCTGCCCAGCCTTTACATCTCCCACGGATCGCCGATGACCGCCATCCAGCCGCGGCGCGTAGGCGAGCGCCTGGCGGAGCTGGCCAAGGCGTTGCCACGGCCCAAGGCGATCGTCATCGCCACCGCCCATTGGCTGGCACGCCAGCCGCATGTCGGCGGCGCGACGCGACCGGAAACCATCCACGATTTCTACGGCTTTCCGCAGGCGCTGTTCGACATCCAGTACCCGGCCAAGGGCGAGCCCGCGCTCGCCGCGCGCATCACGGAGCTGCTGGACAAGGCCGGCCTGCCGACCACGCTCGATCCCTCTCAGGGGCTGGACCACGGCGCCTGGGTGCCGCTGCGCCTGCTCTACCCCGAAGCCGACATTCCGGTCGTACCGATGTCGATCCAGCCCCAGCTCGGTCCGGCGCATCAGTACGCCGTCGGCCGCGCCTTGGCGCCATTGCGCGAAGAAGGCGTGCTGGTCATCGGCTCGGGCAGCATCACGCACAACCTGCACGATTTCCGCTCGGGTTACAGCGAAGAACGCGAAGCGCCGTACGTGCGTCCCTTCATCGAGTGGGTCGAACGCAAGCTGGCCGAGGGCGACGTCGAGGCCTTGCTCGACTATCGCCGCCAGGCACCGTTCGCCGAACGCGCCCATCCCACCGATGAACATTTCCTGCCGCTGTTCGTCGCGCTGGGCGCGGCGGGCGAACAGGCGCATGCCACGCGCATCGACGCCGGCATCGAGTACGGCCTGCTGGCGATGGACATCTATCGCTTCGACGGCGCCGTCACTGCACGATGATGGTGCCCACCATCATCGGATGGATCGAACAGTAGTACACGTAAGTGCCGGGCTTGGAGAACGTCACGGCATAGGTGTCGCTGGTATCCAGCGCAGGCGATGAGGCGAACTGCTTGCCTGCGCTGGTGATCACGTGTGGTTCCTCGTCGCGGTTGATCCACACCACCCGCGTACCCACGGCGACGGTCATCGTGTTCGGCGCAAAGGCGAAGTTGCGGATCTCGACCTGGGTAGCCGCCGCATTCTGAGACACCCCCGCCTTGGCCGCGATCGCGGGCGCGGTCACGCCACAGCTCAGGCAAAGCATCGACATGAACGCGGCGTGCCGTAGCATCTTCATGACATCACCTCATCGGTGAGCGCGAGCGCCTGGCTGCCCTGCACGTGGCGCACCTCGCGAATGCCGAGGTAACGATGCAACGCTTCCGGTGGCACATCCTTCATCGGCCCCGGTGCCGGACCCACGCCGGGCGCCGGTTGCGGATAGGCGGTGGAACGCGCCGTGTAGAACGTGATGTTGCCTTCCACCTTCTGCTGGATCTGGTGGATATGGCCGTTGAGCACGCTCACCGAGCCGAAACGTTGCAGCAGGCGCATGGCTTCGGCGCTGTCGTCGGTACCCCAGCCCCACTCGGGATAGAGCGACCACAGCGGCATGTGCGCGAACACCACCAAGGGCGTCGACGCCGACAACGGTGCGAGATCCTTCTTCAGCCACGCCAGCTGGTCGGCGCCCAGTGAGCCAAGGCCTCCCGCCTTGAGGTTCAGCACGTTGATCAGGCCGACGAAATGCACGCCGCGATGATCGAAGCTGTACCAGCCGCCCGTTTGCTGCTTCTCGCCGAAGCGGCGGAAGAACTCCGTGCCGTTGTCGCCGATCACGTCATGCTCGCCGGGCACGTAAAAGGTCTTGTCCACATGCGCTTCCTGCATGATGCCGGCCAGCGTGTCGAATTCGTCCGGCCGCGAGAGATGGGTGAGATCGCCGGTATGCAGCAGGAAGTCAGGCCGCGCTTTCTGCGCATTCACCATCGCCAGCGAAGCGCGCAGCGTGGAGGCCACGTCCATGTTCGGCGCCTTGTGGAAACCGATGTGCGAATCGCTGATCTGTACGAAGGCGAAGCTGGCATCGGCGGCGTCCTTGGCGCCCTGCCCGGTCAACGCCTGCGCGCGCAGCACGCCGCCCTGCATGAGCCACAGGGTGCCGGCGCCCGCCCACGCCATGCACTGGAGAAACTGGCGGCGGCCAGGGCTCGTGTTGTCGTCTGAATCACGCATGGTCGGACTCTCCGGATAGGGGAAACGGGTACATCCCGCCTTACCCACTACCGTTCCGCCCGTGCGCTTATTCCCGCCCTTGGCGCCTTCACGCGGCCTGCGGTCGTCCTTGGAATAAAGTGGTCATGGTCGAGGTATTACCTTGCATGCCCATGGATTCGTCTGCCCGCATGACCGGCCCTGACACCGCGCGAAGCGCCCGCTTCGAGTCGCTGGTGCTGCCGCATCTCGACGCGGCCTACAATCTGGCGCGATGGCTGGCGCGCGATGCCGGCGATGCGCAGGACGTGGTGCAGGAAGCGATGCTTCGCGCGCTGCGTTACTTCGACAGTTTCCATGGTAGCGATGCGCGGGTGTGGCTACTCACCATCGTGCGCCACACCTATTACACGATGCGCAGCAAGCATCGGCAGGACGACCTGCATGCGGAGCTCGACGACGACCTCCATCCGGTGGCGGACGAAAGCCCTTCGCCGGAAACGCTCACCCTGCTCGCCGTCGACGTGGGCGCCCTGCGCGCCGCATTGGAACGCATGCCGCCACCGCTACGCGAAGTCATCGTGCTGCGCGAACTGGAGGAGTGCTCGTACAAGGAGATCGCGGCCATCATCGAACAACGCATCGGCACCGTGATGTCGCGACTGGCCCGCGCACGCGAACGCCTGCGCGCCGAACTGGGCCATCATCCGAAGGAGGTGCGCCGCCATGATGTGCGATGACGCGAAGTTGCTGCTCCACGCCTATCTCGACGACGAGCTCGGTGCCGGCGACAGCGCGGCCGTCGCCCATCACATGCGCGAATGCCCGGCATGCACGGCGCGCTTCGATGCGTACGCCACGCTGCACAAGGCGCTGTCCCAGCCCGAGCTGTACCACCGGGCATCCGACGCGCTACGCCAGCGCTGGACCGCTTCCACGGCAGTCGCGGTCACTCCGCCTCCCCGCGCACGCCGCCCGCGCACGCCCCTGTCGGTGGCGGCGGCGGCCGGCTTCGTGGCTGCGTTGCTGCTTTCCGGACCGGCGTGGCTGCACCTGCTGCGATCGGGCCGCGCGGCCGATGCACTGGTCGCCGATGTGGTGTCCGGCCATGTGCGCTCCCTGCAGCAACAGCACCTGATGGACGTGGTGTCGACCAACCAGCACACGGTCAAGCCCTGGTTCGAGGGCAAGCTGGATTTCGCGCCGCGCGTGAAGGACCTCTCCGACGAAGGCTTCCCGCTGGCCGGCGGACGGTTGGACGCCGTCGAGGGACGCAGCGTCGCCGTGCTGGTGTACAAGCGCCGGCTGCACGTGATCAACCTGTACCAGTGGCCGGTGGAAACCGGTGCCGTATCGCCACAGACGGTCGCGCAGGAGCACGGCTACACGGTGATCCGCTGGACCGACGCCGGCATGCAGTACATCGCCATCTCCGATGTCAACGAGAGCGACCTGCGCCAGTTCGTGCTGGCCTTCCAGAACGATGGTGGCACCGCCGTCGCCAGGTAGTGCGGCTCAGGCCGGCTGGGCGATGGATGGCCAATCCGAGGGCGCCAACGGCTGCATGCCGTGCGCCAGTCGCGCCTTGTCGCATTGCGCACTGGGACGGCCGGATTCCCACGCCGGTTCCACCTCGCGGCACACCGACGGCCGGCGCTCGTACACGCCGCAGTGCGCTGCTTCACCCACGGTGCCCTGCAGCGCCACGCAACGCGGCTTGGACGCCTGCGTACCGCGCATGACGAGACGATGAGGGTCCAGCGTCTCGGCCAGCTCCGGTGGCACCACGCCGCCCAGCGAGGCATCCGCCTCGGACCAGTGGAAGGCCACGCGGAAATAGGCGCAACAGGCGCCGCAACGTAGGCAGGGATGGAGCATGCAGGCGGCTTTGAGGCGCACCCCAAGGCGCGCAGCAGCGGCATTCTAGAACGCGCCGGCCGCCCATGCAGCGGGGTGCCGGGACCGGATTCCGAACGATGGCGGCGCCGCGGCTCAGGGCTCCCCGGCAAACGTGTTGCAACTACCCAGGTCGCCACCCTCGAATCCGGCGCGGAACCACTTCACGCGTTGCTCCGACGTGCCATGGGTAAAGGAGTCGGGCACCACGCGTCCCTGCGCCTGCTGCTGCAGGGCATCGTCGCCGATCTTGCTGGCCGCGTTGAGAGCGGACTCGATGTCACCCGGTTGCAGCCATTGCAGGCGTTGCTGGGTGCGGTTCGCCCACACGCCGGCAAAGCAGTCGGCCTGCAGCTCCTGCCGCACCGAAAGGCCGTCGGCGCCTTCCATGCGCGCACCGCGCCGCCGCGCCTGCTCCACCTGATCGAAGATGCCCAGCTGGTTCTGCACGTGATGGCCCACTTCGTGGGCAATCACATAGGCGCGCGCGAAATCGCCGGAAGCGTGGAAGCGGTTCTCCAGCTCGCGGAAAAATGCGACGTCCAGATACACCATCTGGTCACCAGGGCAGTAGAACGGCCCCACCGCGGTGGACGCCATGCCGCACGCCGTATTCACCCCGCCGCTGAAGAGCTTGAGCTGCGGGTCGACGTATTGGCGCCCGTGGCTGGCGAAGATGTCCGTCCAGGTCTTCTCGGTGGAACCGAGCACGGCGCGGATGAAATCCTCGGTCTGCGGATCGACTTCGGCGCGCTGCCCACTCGGCGCCGCCACCTGGCCACCCGTATCCGCCTGGTTGAGCAGCGCGGTGGGATCCTTGAAGAACACCAGGCCCAGGATGGCCAGGATGATGATGCCGCCGATGCCCATGCCGCGCCCGCCGCCGAAGCGTGGGCCACCGCCCCCGCCACTGCCGTCGTCGACGATGACATTCTGACTGCGCTCGCCCTTCTGCCAGTCCATCCGATGCCCCTCCCAACCGCACGCGACGGTGCTACCGGAGCACGATACCCCCTCCCGCCGCCCAGCGTCGATGGCTAGGCAACACTGAATAAGTATCGCCGTCGTCATGACGTTTGGAAGGCCCGCTGGCTGTGTTGCGTGGCGCAGGCAAGACTGGCTGTCTTGCCAAGTCGCGCGGCGCAGCCAGCGGGCCTTCCAAACGTCACCCCACACTTTCCATTCAATACGCTGGGGCCCGTCCTGTCTGTCCGCACGCCTTCGGTCCGTTGTCTCGACAGACAGCCAGTCTGCCTTCCTCGCTCCTCAAAGCCGCGGCCATCCATGGCCGCTCCCCGCGTGCGTCAACGGCCCTGTGGCCTGCGAACCGACAGGACGGGTGACGACGCGAAGCTAGTCCCGTGGGACGACGTCGATACTTATTCAGTGTTGCCCTAGAGTGGGCCACCTTTCTCCGAGAGCTCGCCATGATTCAGCACTTGCCCGCCATTGTCGTCCTGCTCACCGTCCTGCTGCAGTTCGGCACCATGTGGGCAGCGGGCCACGCACGCGGCAAGTACGGCATCAAGGCGCCGGCGGTGAGCGGTCATCCGGCCTTCGAACGCGCGTTGCGCGTGCAGATGAACACGCTGGAAGCGACCGTGATGTTCCTGCCTTCGCTGTGGCTGGCCGTGCAGTACGGGTTTCCGCTGTGGGGCGGGCTGACCGGCCTGGTGTGGGTGATCGGCCGCGTGTGGTACGCGATGGCCTACCTGCAGGATGCCGCCAAGCGCGGACCGGGCTACATGGTGGCTTCAATGGGCTGGATCGCCACGCTGTTGCTCGGCGTGGTCGGATTGGCGCGGGCGCTGATGGCCTCTTGAGGCGAAAGGCTGTCGCGCACAGGGTGCGCTCCCGCAAGTCAGCGCTGCTTCTTGTGGCAGCGCACCCCGTGCGCGACAGCGCACCTTATCCTTCCGGCGTCACCTTCAGGCGCTCGATGCGCGCCCCGTCCATCGCCACCACTTCGAAGTGCAGCCCTTCGCTGACGAAGGTATCGCCGACGCTGGGGAGACGACCCAGTTGCTGCAGCACATAGCCGGCGAGCGTGGAAAAACTGTCATCACCGCTCAGCTTGAAGCCCAGCAGGTGTTCGACACGACGCAGGTCCAGGCTGGCATCGAGCAACCAGCTGCCGTCCACTGCCTGCACGGCAGACGGATCGCCGCTTTCATCGTCGGGAAATTCACCGGCAATCACTTCGAGCACATCGGTCGGCGTCACCAGGCCGAGTACGCTGCCGTATTCGTCCACCACCAACGCCACCTGCAACGGTGAACGGCGGAACTCCTCGATCAATCGCAGCACGCTCAGCGACTCGAGCACGGTCAGCGGCTTGCGCACCACTTTTTCCACGTCGATGCGACCGTGCTCGAGCAGGCTTGCCAGCAGGTCGCGCGACGATGCTACGCCGACCAACTGGTCGAGATCATCGCCGGCCACCGGCAGCCACGCATGGCTGGACGCGCTCACTTCCGCGCGAAGCTGATCGACGCCCTCGCGCGGATCGATCCAGTTGATTTCCGGGCGCGGCGTCATGATCGAACGCACCGGGCGATGCGCGAGATCGAGCACGCCCTGCACCATCGCCAGTTCATCCTTGCCGAACACCGCCACGTTGCCTTCGGGGCTCGCGGCGGTGGGATGAGGTGCGGCCTCCTCTTCCTCCTTGCCCGCACCGCCCAGCAGATTGATCACCGCCATCGCCGTGCGATCGCGCAGCGTGCGTGCGCTGCCCAGCAGGCTGCGCTGGCGATTGCGGCGCATGGTCTGGTTGAAGGCCTCGATCATGATCGAGAAGCCGATCGCGGCGTACAGATAGCCCTTCGGGATATGGAAGCCGAACCCTTCCGCCACCAGGCTGAAGCCGATCATCAACAGGAACGACAGGCAGAGGATCACCACCGTCGGCCGCGCGTTGACGAAGTTCGTCAGCGGCTTGCTGGCGCTGATCATCAGGATCATCGCCACCACCACCGCGATCATCATCACGGAGAGCTGGTCGACCATGCCCACGGCGGTGATCACCGAATCGAGCGAGAACACCGCGTCGAGCGCGACGATCTGCGCGACCACCAGCCAGAAGCGCGCCGGTGCGCGCTTGGCGGCGTCATGGTGGTCGTCTGCCTCAAGCCGCTCGTGCAGCTCCACCGTCGCCTTGAACAGCAGGAAGGCACCACCCAGCAGCAGGATGATGTCGCGCCACGACAATGACAGCGCGCCCCATTCGAGAATGGGCGCGGTGAGCTTCACCAGCCAGGACATCGCCCCCAGCAGGACCAGGCGCATGACCAGCGCCAGCAACAGGCCCAGCACGCGGGCATGGTCGCGCTTCTTGGCCGGCAGCTTGTCGGCGAGGATCGCGATGAAGACGAGGTTGTCGATGCCGAGCACGATCTCCAGCACCACCAGGGTGAGGAGTCCTGCCCACGCAGTAGGGTCGGCCAGCCAATCGAAAGCGAACATGGGTCGGCGCTCGGCGCGCCGTTTTCCTCCTTGGAACTGCCGCCACTATACAGGGCGACCGCGTGAACACGGCGAAAGCCGCTACGTCGACCGTGCCAAAGGACAGGATTGCGCCCGCGCCGCGGCAGGGACTAGCGTGGTTCCGTCAGGCGACGAGCGCGTTGCGCCCTGGCGGATCGACCTGCACGCGCGCCTGCTGGACCCGCCATCGATGGATGCGAACCGATTGAAATACGCCTCTGATTCGCCGCCATCCCTGTCCTTCCCGACGCCGGCGCCAACCGCCTGGCATGCTTTCGGACTCATCGCGCTGTACTTCGCCTTGCAGCTCGCGGTGGGCGGCCTCATCGGGCTCACGGCCGGTGTGGCCATCGTGCTGCAGCATGGCGGAGGCCTGGGCGACGTGGTCCACCAGGCCCGCGCCTGGCTGGGCCAATCCAATGCCAGCGCCACGGCAGTGATGGCCACGCTGGTGGTGTCCGCGTCACTGATCGTGCATCTCGCCCACCGACGCTGGCCATTGCTCTGGCATCGCGGCGACCTTCCGGGATTGGGATTCACCCCGACGCGGGCGCCGACGCTGTATGCCGTTGCCGTCGTGCTCGGCATGCTCATGCCTTTCATCGGCGGCCTGCTGACGCAATGGCTGGCTCAAGGCCATGAAGTCAGCCAGGACATCAAGCAGCTCGGCGCGCACATCTCGCCACTGCTGCGGTTGCCGTTGGCACTGCTCGTCGTCAGCGTGGGACCTCTGGTGGAGGAGCTCTTGTTCCGCGGCGTGCTGCTTTCGGCGATCAGTCGCCATGTAGGCAGTGGCTGGGCCATCGTCATCACGGCCGTGCTGTTCGCCTGCGTGCACCTGCCCGACCTGTCGTTCCTCTGGTACGCGCTGCCGAACCTCGCGCTGCTGGGTCTGGTGCTCGGCTGGCTGCGCGTACAGTCCGGCTCGATCTGGCCGGCCGTACTGGCTCACGGTGCGAACAACCTGCTCGCCGTGGTGTCGTGGTTCATGATGATGCCGGGCAACTGAAGCGACGATCGCGGCAGCGTTTCATCCATGGCGTATCACGCCATGCGCGCGCAATAACCTCGCCGTTTCGAACACCGGCAAACCCATGACGCCCGAGTGGCTGCCATCGAGGTGTTCGACCAGCTTCGCTCCGTGTCCCTGGATCGCATACGCGCCCGCCTTGCCGAACGGTTCGCCGGTGGCGATGTAGGCGGCGATGACGGCGTCGTCGAGTTCGGGCATGCGTACGCGCGACAGGCTGGTGTCGCTCCACTCGCCCTTGCGGCCCACCAGCCAGATGGTGGAAATCACTTCGTGTACGCGCGCCGACAACCTGCGCAGCATCGCAGCGGCATCGGCGGCGTCGGCGGGTTTGCCGAAGACTTCGTCGTCGAGCACCACCTCGGTATCGGCCCCGAGCACGACGGCCTGCGGATCGTTCAACGCGGCATAGCCCGCCAGCGCTTTCTCGCGTGCCACGCGACTGACGTACTCGCGCGGCGCTTCGGCCAGCGCACGCTGTTCCGGCACGTTGACATCGACCACCTGGAACTCGACGCCGATCTGCTCGAGCAATTGACGGCGTCGGGGCGACTGCGAGGCGAGATAGAGCATGGCTGACGCGCGACCGATGACGTAAGGAGGCCCTAAGGTCGCATATCGCCGGTCTCGAGGAAACGCTGGTGCCAGGCCAACGCCTCGCTCAACAGGTGCGGCGTGTGCTTGCCACGGCTGTCATGCAGCGCGCGGTTGAAGTAATCCTGCAACAACGGGCGGTAATCCGGATGCGCGCAGCGCTCGATGACGACCTTGGCGCGCTGCCGCGGCGACAGCCCGCGCAGGTCGGCAAGGCCCTGCTCGGTGACCACCACGGCGACGTCGTGCTCGGTATGGTCGACGTGGCTCACCATCGGCACGATGCACGACACCGCGCCGTTCTTGGCCGTGCTCGGCGTGAGGAAGCACGACATGAAACCGTTGCGCGCGAAATCGCCCGAACCGCCGATGCCGTTGATGATGCTGGTGCCGGCCACATGCGTGGAATTGATGTTGCCGTAGATATCGGCCTCCACCATGCCGTTCATGGCGATGCAGCCGAGTCGGCGCACCAGTTCCGGATGGTTGGAGATCTCCTGGGTGCGCAGGATGATGCGCTTGCGGAAGAACTCGATGTCGGCGAGGAAGCGCTCGATGCCGGCGGGACTCAGCGAGAACGACGTCGCCGACGCCACCGAAAGCACGTCGTTCGCGAGCAGGTCGAGCATGCCATCCTGGATCACCTCGGTGAATGCGGTGAGCCCCTTGAAGCCACCATCGCGCAGACCACCCAGCACGGCGTTGGCGATGTTGCCCACGCCCGACTGAAGCGGCAGCAGCTGCGGCGAAAGCCGACCCTTGGCGATCTCGTGGCGGAAGAACTCGATCAGGTGTCCCGCGATCTGCCGTGAGCAGTCGTCCGGAGGAGAAAACGCGCTGTTGCGATCCGGTGCGTTGGTCTCGACCACGGCGATCACCTTGTCCGGATCGAGCCGCAGGTACGGCTCGCCGATGCGGTCGTCCGGTTTCAGCAGCGGGATCGGCTTGCGATTTGGCGGCAGTGCGGTGCCGTAGTACACGTCGTGCATGCCCTCCATTTCCATCGGCTGCCAATGATTGACCTCGACGATCACCTTGTCCGCGAGATCGAGCCAGGTCTTGTTGTTGCCCACCGACGACGATGGCAACAAGCGACCATCGGGCATGATGGCGGTGGCTTCGACCACGGCGAGGTCGAGCTTGCCGAAGAAGCCGAACCACGCGTACTGCGCAACATGGCTGAGATGGATGTCCAGATAGTCCATCTCGCCACGGTTGATGCGCGCACGAAGCTCGGGATCCGACTGGTAAGGCAGGCGCAGGTCGATGCCGTCGGCGCGTGCGAGCGCACCATCCAGCTCGGGCGCCGTGGATGCACCGGTGAGCACGCGCACGCGGAACGACTCGCCGCGCTCGTGCGTCGCCACCATGCGCGCCGCCAGCGCCTGCGGCACGGCTTTCGGATAACCCGCGCCGGTGAAGCCGCTCATGCCGATCGTCATGCCGTGGTCGACCAGCTCCGCGGCCTTGGTCGCCGTCATGACCTTGGCTCCGAGCCCGGCGTGGCGAATGCGATGGTCCATGGTGGTTGCTCCTGAAGTGCAATCCACTCATGGTAGCGCCCGGTCCCGTCAAACTCTTGGCAAGCTAGACCATGGTCTGAGGCAGGATTTCGCTTACAAAGCGATGCTGTACTCGCGAAACTCCTGATCCCGTTTCCACCCCAGCGACTCGTACAGCCGTTGCGCCGCTTCATTCGTGTGCGCCGTGGTGAGCGACATGCCCACGGCACCGGCGGCACGCGAGAAATCCATCGCCTCGTGAATCAACGCCGCAGCCACCCCGCCTCGTCGCGCATTCGCTGCGACAAAAAGATCGTTGAGCAGGTAGGTGCGTGCGGCGCGCACGGACGAAAACAGGGGATAGAGCTGGGTAAAACCTACGCCGCGCCCTTCCTCGTCGATCGCCAGCAGGATCACCGACTCAAGGTGCCGGAAACGTTCGAGCAAGAAATGTCTCGCCAGCTCGGAATCGGCGGGCTTGCCATAGAACTGGCGATACGCATCGAACAGCGGCGCAACGAGGTCGACGTCGTGGATGGTGGCCTGGCGCACCGTGAAGGACATGGGCCGGTCCCGAGAGGCTGAAGTGGGCGCAGTATGCGGCAGCATGCCGGGCCGGCATATGACCACTTTCCACGCAAAATGGCCGTCGTGGTCGATGGCCCGCAGGTGCGTGGCGGAGGCCCGCGATCAGGCGCGATGGTACGGATGTCCGGAAAGCAGCGTGGTGGCGCGATAGAGCTGTTCGGCCAGGACCAGACGCACGAGCATGTGCGGCAGCGTCAGCGGTCCCAGCGACCAGCTCTGGTCGGCTCGCGCGAGCACCTCGGGCGCATGGCCGTCCGGCCCGCCAATGAGGAATGCGAGGTCGCGTCCCGACATCCGCCATTTCGCCAACTGCGCGGCGAGATCTTCGCTGGACCACGTCTTGCCACGGCCATCCAGCGCAACGACGTGGATGTCGCGCGGCAGGGCGGCGAGGATCGCCGCGCCTTCGTCCTGGATGGCCCGAGCATCGTCGCGTCCCTTGCCGCGCACGCCGGGTTTCAGCTCGATGAGTTCGAGCGGCAAGTCGTGCGACAGTCGTTTGCGGTACTCGGCGAACCCTTCCGCCACCCAGGCGGGCATGCGTTCACCGACGGCAATCAGGCGCGCACGCATGCGTCTTCACCGAAAAGCGGGGAAACAAAGAGAACCGCCGCGCGCATCCGAAGGCGCGCGGCAACGACCGCCATGGCGCGGGACATCAGCCCACGCTGGCGACTTCGGCGTCCATTTCGCGGTCACCGACGGTCCACAGCCTTTCCAGGCCATAGAACTCGCGGATGCGCGGAAGCATGACGTGGACGATCACGTCACCCAGGTCCACCAGTACCCATTCGGCTTCCTGCTCGCCTTCCACGCCAAGCGGCATCACGCCCGCCTTCTTGGCGAACTTGACGACTTCGTCGGCGATGGATTTCACATGGCGCGCGGAAGTGCCGGAGGCAATGACCAGCAGATCGGCGATGGAGGTCTTGCCGCGGACGTCGATCTCACGAATGTCCTTGGCCTTCAGTTCGTCCAGCGCGTCGAGGACTTGCTGGCGAATGACCGCCGTGGTGGCGGATTTGGTGCTGCGCGGGGAAGTCTGACTCAAGTGCGGTTGCCTCGATGCATGATCGATGCGCGGAATGGCGCGGGGGCAGTATACCGCCCCACTCTGAAGCCCACGTCAAGCCAGGCTGGCGCGAGCCTGGGCGTATTCCGCAAGCAAGATCGCGACCAATTCCGCGGCCGGCATGGCACGGGACAGGCTCGCCGCCTGGCCGCACCACTCGGATACCAGATCGCTCCGGCCCGCAGCGGCCGCGGCCTTGCGCAAGGGCGACGTGAGCGCGTTCATGACGGGATAGGCGGGGAAAGCCCCTGCCTTCGACTCCATCGCCTCCACGTAGGTATTGCGCCGGCCCCGCGCCGCGCGGCCGGAAAAGCTGCGAATGGTGGTGACGCGCGTGTCCTCGGTAGTGGGGATGTCCTGCTTCCAGGCGGACGCGGCAGCAGATTCCGGGCAGGCCAGGAATGCGGTGCCCAGTTGGCTGACGGCCGCACCCAGCATTTCGGCTGCCAGCATGCCCCGCCCGTCCATGATGCCGCCGCCGGCGATCAGGGGCACGTCCACCGCGCGCGCCGCCAGCCGGATCAGGGCAAACAGCCCGATCATGGCCTCCTCCGGCTCGTGCAGGAAGGTGCCGCGATGGCCGCCTGCCTCCGCACCCTGCAGGCTGATGGCGTCCACGTCCAGCGCTGCCCAGGCACGCACCTCCGCCAACGAGGTCGCATTGCCGACGACGGCGATATCGCGGCGCTTCAGTTCATCCACCTGCCTCGGCGTAAGGAGATTGAAGGTGAAGCTCGCCACGGCGGGGCGCGCCTCGCACAGCGCGGCGAACTGATCGGAAAAGCGCGGCGACCAGCGTTCCGGCCGGGTCGTGCGCGCGGCGAGCCCTTCGTGCTCCATCAGCGCATCCAGCGCGGCGCGCGCATGATCGATGGCGGCTTCATCCGCCTGCACGTCATCCGGCAGCGCGAACAGGTTGAGCGCGAACGGACGGTCGGTCGCCGCACGGATCTTTGCCGCATCGTCGAGGATGGCCTGTGGCGCGAGATAACCCACGCCATGCGAACCCAGCCCACCGGCACGGGACACGGCTGCCACCAGCGCGGGTGTCGAGGCGCCCGACATGGGGGCGAGAACGATCGGCTGGGTGATACCCAGGCGTTGCAGCAGACCGTGGGGCATGACGCGTGCTCCGTCGCGTGGACGATGCGCCATTACACCATGCCCTCATGACCACACGACCAAAAAAACAAGGCTCCCGCGGGGGGAGCCTTGCATGGCGATGCAATGGGAATCAGTGACCGCTGGTGGAGGATGACGCCGGCTCGCTGCTCTTCTTGTGCTTCTTGTGGTGCGAGCTGCTCTTGTTGGTGTCGCTCTTCATCGAATCATTGGCGGACTTCATTTCATCCGCGTTGGATTTCATGGCATCGGAGTTGGACTTCATCGCATCGGAATTCGATTTCATCGCATCGGAATTTGACTTCATGGCATCCGAGTTGGACTTCATCGCGTCCTTGCTGGTGTCCTGGGCGGACTGCGGCGACGTGCTCTGCGCCATGACAGGTGACACGGCGAAGCCAAGAGCGACGGCAGTGGCGAGGGCGAGTACGGCGTAACGGGAAACTTTCATGAGTACGTGTCTCCTGAAGCGGTGAGGTAACCGTGCGGCCGCGCCGCACTTCCATGGAACGGCCGGCACCACTCTTCCAGAGAGGCCCGACGATCCGGCACCGGCTCACGTCGGTTCCGGCCATGCCACATCAGCAGTCCTGCCCGATGCGAACGATCCATCCCTGGTTCGAGAAGCCATGTCGCCGGGCCAGCCCCTGTCGCACTCGCCCGAAACGGCCTAAAGCCTATACCCATGCCCGAGGCCGAAATGCGACCTGCCGACACCTTCGTTCAGCGTCAATATCGACAGACCGCACATGTTCAAGCGGGTTTGCTGCGGTGCTCACGCCTCGTGCAAAGCCGCGTTTTCTTGCGGTGACGCGCCAAGGTCACTGGCCACCGGACACGCCAGCGGCATGGTCGCCGCCGCCGTCCTTCTTCATGGCGTCGCCGTGGTGCATCGCATCACCCTTTTTCATGGCGTCAGGCTTTTTCATGCTGTCGTGTTTCATGCCTGAAGCATCTTTCTTCATCATCATGTCGCCGCTTTTCATCGCGTCCGGCTTCATGGCGCTGCCGGCGCTCGCCGGTTGCATGGCGTCCTGCGCGGAAGCGATCGACACGCAGGCGAACGAAGCTGCAAGAACCAGCGAAAGCAAGGTCTTCATGGGAACTCTCCTGAGAAATGGACGGTGCGGTATTCACCGCATGTCTTCCTTCGCTGCGACGGCGAGGAGGGTTACTTCAACGCCGGCTGCAGCAGGCGACCGCCCATCAACGCATTCGCCAGCACCACGATGCCGACGGCGATGGCGTGGGTGACGAGGTCAGTGGCCGCGACGGCGAAGCCGTGGCAGATTTCCAGCAGCGCCGCCGACGCCGCCGCACTGGCAAGCCCGATCATCACCGCCGTCAACACCGGCCGCAGCGGGCAGGCACGGCGCAGCAGCCATACCAGCAGCGCAGAGAGCGGCAGTGACAGGCTGATGATGAACATCAGGCAGTCGCCGGACTGATGCGCGGTCGCCACCGTCGCTCCCGGCACGACGATGTCGCGCAGGCACCCCAGACCGCTGGCGCCCACCCATAGCAGGAGGCCAGGCAACGGCAGCCACGCCCATCCGGCGGGCCGCCCGGGAACGCCAAGCGTGAACGCTGCCCATGCCGCCGACACGGCAGTGATCAGCGCACCGACGCCCGCCACGGCGATGTCGGGCTCCGCCACCCAGCGACGAAGCATGTGCTCGGCACCGTAGTGCCACAGCAGCGCCAGTGCGATCGCCGCCACCGCCAGCAGCCAGCCGGCCGTGCGCAGCCAGGGCGGCGGCAGGCGCCGCACCGGGGTCAGCTGCACGCCCAGCGACTGGATCAGTGACTCGGGGAGTCGCGACTCGGACATGTGCTCAGGATTCTCCGTGGAAACGGCTGCGCAGCGCCTTCATGGCGCGGTGCAGGTTCACTTTCAGCGCCCCCGACTGGCGCCCGGTCTGTGCGGAGGCTTCCGCCAGCGAGCGCTCCTTGAGGCCCAGTTGCTCGACGGCTTCACGCTGTCCCGGCGGCAACGTCGCGATGGCCTCGTGCAGGCGGCGCACCGCCTGTGCGCGCTCAGTGGCGTCGGCGGCATCGTGCTCGTCGGGGTGCAGGTCGTAGGCGCGCTCGTCATGCAGTTCGCGATGCCCCCGTCGTCCCTGGCTACGCAGCGCGTCGATGGCGCGGCGCGCGGCGATGGCCGACAGCCATGCGTCGTACGAACGGCTCGGATCGTAGGTATGGCGCACGCGATGCACGGTGAGCAGGGTTTCCTGCACCACATCGTCCGCCAGATCCGCATCGACGCCCTGGCGCCGCGCCGCGCTACGGATCAGCGGCACCGACTCGGCGAGCACACGCTCGTAGGCCTGCCGGTCGCCGCCCTGCGCCGCCGCCATCCAGGCCGCCCGCCGCCGCTCCGGCACATCGGTGGCGCTTTCAGCGTCGCTCACGGCAAAGTCGGTCCCAGCCCAGACAGGAAGGACGCTATCTAGAACCATCGAACGGGTAGCGGTCAAGGCGGCGCTCATGAAAAGGGGTCGGGTGGCCTCTGGGTTATTCGGCGCCCTCGCCGTTTTTGTTACCTCCACCGCAGGTTATCGCGGCTGCCCCACGATGTTTCAGAAACGTCTCATGGGACGGACGGAGCGCGATTGGCCTAATGCGGCGCCCGCTTCGGCGGGCCTACCCCACCGCAAGGAACGCTCCATGAAAAAGATCCTGCTGGCCCTGGCATTCGCCGCGGTCTCCATCCCGGTCGCGTCTCAGGCGAGCCAGAGCAACGGCATCAGCTACAACTACGTGCAGCTCGACTACGCCAATATCAGCCAGTCGGGCCATGACTTCGTCGCCGATGGCGGCATCCTTTCCGGCTCCTACAGCTTCGCCGATCACTACCAGGTGTTCGGCAGCTACAGCGACCTGCGCTCGGACACCGATCGGTACCCGCTCGGCTTCGATAATTACACCTACACCACGAAGAGCACCGACAAGCCCTGGACGCTCGGCGTCGGCTATTTCACTGCCCTGAGCGACCGCGCCGACTGGGTCACCCAGCTGTCCTACACGCGCGACCGCTACACGCATCGCGTGTGCCTGGACGACTACGGGTGCGACCGATTCCACAACCGCTTCAACATGTGGTCGGTCAATACCGGCGTGATGGGCCATATCACCGACAAGCTCATCGGCAATGCCTATATCGGCTACAGCAATGGCGGCAAGGGCGTGATGGGCAACGTCTTCGGCGATTTCGGCCTGATGTATGCCTTCAACACGACCTGGGCAGTCGAAGGCGGCGTGCGCCTGGACAACAACAGCGCGGAAACCTTCACCCTGGGCGTCCGCGCCAGCTTCTGATCCACCTGGCGCATTCGAAACCGAGCCCGGCACACGCCGGGCTTTTTTTTCGCGCGGGCATGACAGGCGGCCACACCGGGAGGATGCTGCAGCAGAGGGCTGGCGCCGTTTTGCCAGCGTGGCGACCTGTAACCGCCGGGCCACGCCCGGCGAATACGTTCATGACTCCCTGACGGATGCTGCCCGCATGCTTGTGCTGATCCTGGCTTACCTAGGTGGTGTGCTGACCATTCTCAGCCCATGCATCCTGCCGGTGCTGCCGTTCGTGTTTGCCCGGGCCGATCGCCCCTTCGCGCGCAATGGCCTGCCGATGTTGCTGGGCATGGCGCTCACCTTCGCCCTGGTGGCCACGCTGGCGGCGGTCGGCGGCGGCTGGGCGATCCGCGCCAACCAATATGGCCGCATCGTCGCCATGATCGTGCTGGCGGTGCTGGGCCTGACCTTGCTGTCGAGCCATCTGGCCGAATGGATCAGCCGGCCGTTCGTGGCGCTGGGCAACAAGCTGACCCAGCGCTCGGATGCCGAGGGCGATTCGGCATGGTCCGCCGCCGGGCTGGGTGTGGCTACCGGCCTGCTCTGGGCGCCATGTGCGGGTCCGATCCTCGGCCTGTTGCTCACGGGTGCGGCGCTCAACGGCGCCAGCGTGCAGACCACGCTGCTGCTGCTCACCTATGCGGCCGGTGCGGCCACATCGTTGGCATTGGCACTCGCCGTCGGCGGTCGTGTGTTCGCATTGATGAAGCGTTCGCTGGGTGCGGGTGAATGGGTGCGACGCGCGCTGGGCGCGTTGGTGCTCGTCGGCGTCGCGGCGATCGCGCTGGGCGTCGATACCGGCCTGCTGACCCGCGTGTCGCTTGCGAGCACCGGCGGCATCGAACAGAAGCTGATCGATGCGGTGCGCCCTGCACCGGCACCGCAACCCGTGGCGAAAGCGGGCGAACCGCTGCCGGTCGAAGGCGAGCTGCCTTCGCTGGCCGGCGCCACGCAATGGATCAACAGCGTGCCGCTCACCGCCCAGTCCTTGCGCGGCAAGGTGGTGCTGGTCGATTTCTGGACCTATTCCTGCATCAACTGCATCCGCTCGTTGCCCTACGTGCGCGGCTGGGCCGACAAGTACAAGGACCACGGCCTCGTCGTGATCGGCGTGCACGCGCCGGAGTTCGCCTTCGAGAAGGAGCCGCAGAACGTCATCAAGGCGGTGAAGGATCTCGGTGTCGACTACCCGGTGGCGCTCGACAACGACTACGCGATATGGAAAGGCTTCAGCAACGAATACTGGCCCGCGCATTACTTCATCGACGCCCAGGGACGCATCCGTCATCACCATTTTGGCGAAGGCGAGTACGACCAGAGCGAGGACGTGATCCGTCAACTGCTCACCGAAGCGGGCCAGAAAAACCTCCCCGGAGGCTACGTGCAAGCCGGCGCGCAGGGCGCGGAAGCGGCCGGCTCGGGCGATGCGCAGCGTTCGCCGGAAACCTACGTCGGCTATGCGCGCGCCGAGAACTTCGCCAGTGGCCAGGTGGCGCACGATGACGCGTGGAACTACCACGCACCCGCCACGCTCATGGCCAACCAGTGGGCGCTCGACGGTCATTGGACCGTGCGCGAAGAAAGCGCGCGGCTGGACAGCGCCAACGGCCGCATCGTCTATCGCTTCCGCGGACGCGACCTGCACCTGGTGCTGGGTCCCTCGTCGGATGGAAAACCCGTGCGATTCCGCGTGACCATCGACGGCAAGGCCCCGTCTGCGGACCACGGCATGGACACCGACGCCGACGGCAACGGCACCGTGACCTCGCAACGCCTGTACCAGCTGGTGCGCCAGGCCGGCGGTACGGGTGAACGCACCTTCGAAATCACCTTCCTCGATCCGGGCGTGCAGGCCTACGCCTTTACGTTCGGCTGATCCACGCCACCGCGTGATGGAGGCAACCATGTCTCGCACCAAGGACATCGTGATGATGGAACGCCGCCGCTTCCTGCGCGCGGCACTCGCCGGCGGCGTCATGGCCGCGGCGGGCACATGGCTGTTGCCCGGCTTTCTCAGGCGCGGCGTGTCATCGGGAGAGGCCATGGCCGCGACGCCTGCGGCGTCAGGCGAGGATATGTTGCTCGAGTGCTTTGCCGACGATGGCCGGCATCTCGGCTCCTGCCATGTGCGCAAGCTCGTCCTCAACGATGCACAATGGCATCAGCGGCTTTCCGATGATGCGTATTACGTGATGCGTCGCGAAGGCACCGAGCGCGCTTTCAGCGGGCAGCACGAGAAGCCATCAGTACCCGGCCTCTATCGATGCCCTGCCTGTGACACGGCCTTGTTCGACGCCGCCACGCAGTTCGACTCCGGCACGGGATGGCCGAGCTTCTGGCAGCCGATCGCCAAGAAGAACGTCATCGAAAAACGCGACCGCAGCTTTGGCTGGGAACGCATGGCCGTGAGCTGCGCCGGTTGTGACAGCCATCTCGGGCATGTGTTCGATGATGGCCCGCCGCCGACCGGGTTGCGTTACTGCATGAACTCGGTGGCATTGCGGTTCGTGCCACGCACGTCGTGAGGCCGCGCGCGCTTTTGTAGGAGCGCACCCAGTGCGCGAAAAGCCTACGGAGCGGAGACGTTGCAGTTCTGCGGTCGCGCACTGGGTGCGCTCCTACAGACGAAGAAAGAGCTCAGGCCTTGCGGTAAGGCGCGAGAATCGATGGATCGTCGAACAATCCGCATGGCAGCAGATAGCGCGGATCGCGGCCTTCGGCCAGGAGCTCGCGGACGCGCGTCGCCGAAATCTCCAGCGGCGTGACGGAGAGCTCCATCACCTTGCCTGTCGGCAGGACACGCAGAGCGGATGCATCATCGATGAGTCGCGGTCCGATGGCGGTCAACAGCTCGTCGGACCAGGCGACGTCCACGCCGGGGCGGCTTAGCACGCCGATATGAGCCACATCGAACAGCTCGCGCCAGCGATGCCATGACGGCAGGCCAGCGAAGGCATCCGCGCCCAACAGCAATACCAGCGGGCGATCGCCCTCTTCCTTCCTCAGCTCTGCCAGCGTGTCGATCGTGTAGGACGGGCCGCTTCGCTCGAGTTCGCGCGTGTCGAGCGTGAGACGCGACTGCTTCTGCAAAGCCGCTTTCAGCATCGCCACACGCTGTTGCGCATTCGCCAGTGGCGACGGCCGGTGCGGCGGCACGCTGGCCGGCATCAGGCGTACTTCGGCATCGAGCAGCTCGGAAGCTTCCCAGGCCACGCTGAGATGGCCCAGGTGGATGGGGTCGAAGGTGCCGCCGAAGATGGCGAGAGGACGGCTCATCCTCGTTCCTTGGGGTGATGCGAAGCTGGCCCCAGGGGAGAAAGGGTCGAGGTGACTTGACGCCTCGCGTCGAAGTTGATTGCCAAAACCATGCGCAGGCGATGATGGACCGACGCGAGCACCCGCCCCTCACCCCAGCCCTCTCCCCGGAGGGGAGAGGGAGAAGAGAAGTGCGTCGTCACGCGAGTGCCTGTGCCGCGCGCGGCTCGGCGATCGCGGCGATCAGGCGTTCCGCCTCGAGCCACGCATCGCCCTGCTCGCGGCCTTTGGCCATGCGGTCGATGCGGGCGGCGCGGGCAAGGCATTGCAGCCAGTGTTCGCGCGGTGCGCGGCGCAGCGCCTTGCGGAACAGTTGTTCGCGCGCGGGCCACAGGCGTTCGGCGCGCGCCTGCGCGGCGAAGTCGCGCGCATTCGCCAGACGGAGGGCGAGCTGCAGCTGGTTCACCAGCCAGCCCATCAGCGCGATCAGTTCATCGCCCTCCGCATGCAGGCCATGCAGGATGCGCAAGGCGCGTCCGCCTTCGCCTGCAAACGCGGCGTCGGTGAGCTTGAAGGCGTCGTAGCGTGCACTGTCGGCGACCAGGTTTTCCATTTCCGCCGCGTCGATCTTGCCCTGGCCGTGCAGCACGACCAGCTTGTCGATTTCCTGCGCGGCGGCGAGCAGGTTGCCTTCGACGCGCTCGGCCAGAAGCGCCGCGGCGTCCGGCGTGGCGGAGAGACCGCGCGAAGCCAGTCGCGCACTGATCCATGCAGCCCATTCGTTGGGGCGCGGCGCATTGAAGGCCACCATCGTGCCGGCGGCATCGAGGTTTTTGGTCCACGCGCCTTCGTGCTTGTTGCTCCACTCGGTGGCGGTGATCAGCAAGGTAACGTCGGGCGGCGGATTGGCGCAGAACTCGTTGATGGCCTTGGCGCCCTCGGTGCCGGGACGACCGGTCGGAAGGCGAAGGTCCAGCAGGCGGCGTGTCGCGAACAGGGACATCCCGGCGGCGGAACGCGCCAGGTCATCCCAGTCGAAATGGTTGCCGACGTCGAGCACTTCGCGCTCGGCATAACCGAGCTTCCGCGCCTGCGCTCGCAGGGCGTCGGCGGCCTCCAGCACCAGCAATTCCTCGCCGACCAACAGATAGACCGGCTGCAGGTGGTCCGCCGTCAGCGACTTCTGCCATTGGGCGGCATTGAGCGGCATGGCGGCTCAGTGCGTGCTGCTGGCCGGCGCAGGCACGGACTCCGCCGCCTGGGCAGCCTGGGCAGCCGTCTGTTCCGGATGGCGGCCGGCAGCCTGCAGGCGGAACAGGATGGCCTGGACCATGTCGTCGTTGAGGCTGCTGTGAATCGCATCGACCTGCGCCGACGTGCCGATGGTGTTGGTCGCGTCGTAGCTGAACTCGCGCGACATGTCGATGCGCTGGCGCTGCACCAGCGGCTGGCCGGCGCCGTCATGCACTTCGAACTGCACCTGGTAGCGCACCGTGTATTCGGTGACGCGAGCCTGGCCGCTCACCGTCAAGGTATCGGTGCTGAAGCTCGCCACCGGTACGTTGAGTTCCGCGATGTCGGCGCCGGTGTGCTCTTCCACCGTCACACCGGAACTCGCCAGCGCACGGGCCAGGCCACGCTGCAGGTTGGGGTCACCGTTGACCGTGACGTGCACATGCTGCATCGACGGCGGCAGCGCCACGCTCTGGCGCAGGTGGAAGCCACATGCCGCGAGGGCCAGGGTGGACATCAACAGCAGCGAAGCTTTCAACGCACGGCTCATGGATTTCATCCTGCGACGATGTTGACGATCTTGCCCGGGACCACGATCACCTTGCGCACGGCCTGGCCTTCCAGGAAGGCTTTCACGTTCGGCTGCTCCAGGGCAAGCGCCTCGGCCTCTTCCTTCGAGGCGTTGGCGGCGACCTCGATGGTACCGCGCAACTTGCCGTTGACCTGCACCGCCAGCGTGAGCGAATCGCGCACCAGCGCGGCGCTGTCCACCCGCGGCCACGGCTGGTCTTCCAGCACGGACGGCGCATGGCCCAGCACCTGCCACAGCGTATGGCTCACATGCGGCACCACAGGATTCAGCAGCAGCACCATGGCTTCCAGCGCCTCGTGGCGCACGGCGCGGCCCTGGTCGCTCATGTCGTTGAACTTGTTGAGCGCGTTGAGCAGCTCCATCAGCGAGGCGATGGCGGTGTTGAAGGAGTGGCGGCGACCGAAGTCGTCGCTGACCTTCTGGATGGTTTCGTGCACCTGGCGGCGCAACGTCTTCTGGCCGGCGTCGAGTGCCGTCACATCGACCACCGGATGATCCGGCTGCGCGGCATGCGTGGTCACTTCGCGCCAGAAGCGGCGCAGGAAGCGGGCCATGCCTTCCACGCCGGCCTCGCTCCACTCCAGCGACTGCTCCGGCGGCGCGGCGAACATGGAGAACAGGCGCACCGTGTCAGCGCCGTACTTGTCCACCATCGCCTGCGGATCGATGCCGTTGTTCTTGGACTTGGACATCTTCTCGGTACCGCCGATCTTCACCGGCTCGCCGTCCTTCTTCGAACGCGCACCGATCACGCGCGCCTTCTCGTCGCGCTCGATCTCGACATCGGCAGGGTTTATCCAGTCCTTCGAACCGTCTGAGTTGTCGCGATAGAACGTTTCGGCGATCACCATGCCCTGGCACAGCAGGTTGGTGGCCGGCTCGTCGCTCTTCACCAGGCCCGCGTCGCGCATCAGCTTGTGATAGAAGCGGAAGTACAGCAGATGCAGGATCGCGTGCTCGATGCCGCCGATGTACTGGTCTACAGGCAGCCAATAATTCGCGCGCTCGTCGACCTGGTCTCTGGCGCCCGGGCTGGTGTAGCGCGCGTAATACCAGCTCGATTCCATGAAGGTGTCGAAGGTGTCGGTCTCGCGCTCGGCCGCGCCGCCGCACTGCGGGCAGGTGGTCTTGCGCCATTCGGGGTCGGCCTTGATCGGCGACTGCACGCCGGAGAACGCGACATCCTCGGGCAGCACCACCGGCAGCTGGTCTTCCGGCACCGGCACGGCGTCACAAGTCGGGCAATAGATCACCGGGATTGGGCAGCCCCAGTAGCGCTGGCGGCTCACACCCCAGTCGCGCAGGCGCCAGTTCACGCGGCGCACGCCCTTGTTCTCGCGCTCGAAGCGCGCGGCCATGGCTTCGAAGGCCTGGCCGTAGTCCATGCCATCGAACTCGCCGGAGTTCACCAGGTAGCCGCGCTCGGTGTAGGCGCTATCTTCCTGGACGCTCTTTTCGAAGTCTTCGATCAGCTGCACCGCTGCCGGCACGTCATACACATCGACGCTGCCGACGCCGAGGGCGGCGCGCAGCGGATCGGAACCCACGCCCTTGGAGAGGTCGTGATGGATCTCGGCCACCGCATCGAGCACGGCGCGATTCACCACCACCATCTTGATCGGCAGGCTGTACTTCTGGGCGAATTCCCAGTCGCGCTGATCATGGCCGGGCACGGCCATCACGGCGCCGGTGCCGTAGCCCCACAGCACGAAGTTGGCGACGAACACCGGGATCTTCTCGCCGGTGAGTGGATGGATAGCTTCGATGCCCGTGTCCATACCGCGCTTTTCCTGGGTCTCCAGCTCGGCTTCGGATACACCGCCGTGCTTGAGCTCTTCGAGGAATTCAGCCAGCTTCGGATTGTTCTGTGCGGCCTTGATCGCCAGCGGATGCTCGCCTGCGATCGAGACGAAGGTGACGCCCATCAGCGTGTCGGGACGCGTGGTGAAGACGGTGAGCGGCTCGCTCTCGCCTCCCACCTCGAAGTGGATTTCCAGACCCTCGGAGCGGCCGATCCAGTTGCGCTGCATGGTCTTGACCGCATCGGGCCAGCCCGGCAGCGTGTCCAGGCCGTCCAGCAGCTCCTGCGCGTAGTCGGTGATCTTCAGGAACCACTGCGGGATCTCGCGCTTTTCCACCAGCGCACCAGAGCGCCAGCCGCGGCCGTCGATCACCTGCTCGTTGGCCAGCACGGTCTGGTCGACCGGATCCCAGTTCACCACCGCGTTCTTGCGGTAGGCCATGCCCTTCTTCATCAACCGCGTGAACATCAGCTGTTCCCAGCGGTAGTACTCCGGGCGACAGGTGGCGAATTCGCGGGTCCAGTCGTAGGCAAAGCCCATGCGCTGCAGCTGGCCACGCATGTGCTCGATGTTCTGGTAGGTCCACTTGGCCGGCGCGGTCTTGTTCTTGATGGCGGCGTTTTCGGCGGGCAGGCCGAATGCGTCCCAGCCCATCGGCTGCAGCACGTTCTTGCCCTGCATGCGCTGGTAGCGGCTGATCACGTCGCCGATGGTGTAGTTGCGCACATGGCCCATGTGCAGCGCGCCGGACGGGTACGGCAGCATGGAGAGGCAGTAGAACTTGGGCCGCGCGGCGTCTTCCTTCACTTCGTAGGCGCGGTGGTCGCGCCAGAAAGCCTGGGCGGCGGTTTCCACCGCCTGCGGCTGGTAGCCGTGTTCGCTGGCCTCGTTGGAACCCTGATCCTGAATGTCCTGCATGTGTCCGGCGCCGTGATGTTTTTCTCAGTCGGCAATGACTGATGGTGAACGCGGCAGACTAGCAGAAATGGCGTCAAATCGTCCCGCAGAGGCGGTTTGCACCGATGCGGAACGGAGCTGGGCCGAAGCTGCGGTCGCGCACGGGGTGCGCTCCTACAGAGACGCCGGTGCTGTCAGGCGCCGGGGCAACGGGCGGATTGGCCGTTGGCGAGGGCGCCGGCGGCCGCACCGATCTCGCCGGCCAGACGGTCGATGGCCTGCTGGTGGCCCTGCACCAGCGTGTCGTAGCCCTCGCCCACGGTTTCGCTGATGCGACTCGTGCAGGCCAGCGGCTCGCCACCTTTCAGCGGACGCACGCTCCATGCGGCATCGAGGTAGGCGTAACTGCCGGGCACGGAATCGAAGCGCCGCACATCGACCTTGATGCGTACGGTGGCCTTGCCCTGGGCAGGCAGGCCAGTGATGTCCTGCGCGTGGAAATCGCGCGTCAGGTCGGCCGACAGCGCGCCGCGCACTTCATCGCCCAGCGGTGCGATCCAGCGTTGGCCCTGCAGCACCGCCACGCCTTGCCCGCCCTGGCGCACCACCAGTTGCGGCAGGTCGACCTGGGCCGGCACGGTCACAGGCAGCAGTTCGAACTGGAAGGGCTGCGCCGTGGGCGCGACGGTCGCCTCGGTGCCGGGGGCCGGCACCAGGGTGAAGTAGCGGATGGGCGGGGCCGAGCTGCACGCACCCACGGCCAGTGCAAGCAGGGCCACGCCCAGGTTCAGGGTTCGGGCACGGATCATGGCTTGCTCCCTTGTGTCGGCGCGGCCGGCGGTGGCGGCGCGGGCTGCAGCTTGTCGTCGGCGCGGCGTCCGCGCAGCAGCGCGTCCGGATGATCGCCGAGGTAATCGGTAAGCACGCGCAGCGAACGCGCGGCGCGCTGCAGTTCCTGCAGGCTGCCGCCGAGGTTCTGCTGCAATGGCGCATCCGGCGCGAAGGCGCTGTTGGCCGTGCCCAGCGTCTGCTGCGCGCCCTTGAGCGTGTTGGTCACTTCCGGCAATACGTTGCCGTTGACCTGCTTGAGCGTGCGATTGAGTTCGCCCAGCGACTGGTCGAGGTTCTTGCCGATGCTGTCGAACGGCACCTTCTGCAGCTTGCCCACGATATCGGCGATCTGCTGTTGGATCTTGTCCAGGTCACCCGGTGCGGTGGGAATTTCCAGCGGCTTGGCGGTGCCGTCGAAGGCCACCTTCGGCGCCTTCGGCAGGAAGTCCATCGCGATGTAGAGCTGGCCGGTCAGCAGGTTGCCGGTGCGCGCCTGCGCACGCAAGCCGTGTTCGACCAGGCGGCCCATCATCTGGGACATCTGCTCGTCATCGCCACGCTCCCTCGCCAGCGCCACCAGCTTGTCGTGGGCCTTGCCCAGTCGGGCCGGATAGACCACGGCACCGACGATGGTCGGGAAGGTCTGGGTCTTCTCGTCGAAATCGAGGTTGATCGACACCACGCGTCCGAACGGCACGCCGAGGAACTCGACCGGCGCATCCACCGCTAGCCCGCGCAGTGATTGCTCGAAGCGCATGCGGATGTACTTGGGCTCGCCGTCCGGTGGCGCCATCGCGGTGGCGCGATCGTTGAACAGGCGATAGGCGGCATCTTCCTGCGCAGGCGTGGCGTCGTGCGGCCCGGGCGGGTCCTGGAACGCCACGCCACCCGCCAGCACCGTGGCCAGCGACTGCGTGTTCACCTTCAGGCCGTCCGCGCCCAGCGACACATCCACGCCGCTGGCGTTCCAGAAGCGCGACGAGGTGGTGACGAACTGATCGTTCGGCGCGTCCACGAAGATCTGCAGGGTGACGCCCTTGCCGTCCTTGTCCAGGTGATAGGTCGACACGCGGCCGACCTGGATGCGCCTGTAGTACACGGGCGAACCGATGTCCAACGACCCCAGGTCATCCGAATGCAGGTCGAAGGTCTTGCCCGGTGCACCATGGGTGACCGGCGGCGGATTCTCCAGGCCGGTGAACTCGCTCTTGGGCTCGCTCGACTCGCCGACGTCCGCACCGATGAAGGCGCCGGAAAGCAGCGTATCGATGCCGGACACGCCACCCAGGCCGATGCGCGGACGCACCACCCAGAAGCGCGTGTCCGCCGTGGCGAAACCCTGCGCGCTCTTCTCCAGCGCGACCTTGGCGATGACGCGCGAACGGTCCTCGCTGAGCCGCACGGCGGTCACGCGGCCAATGGTCACGTTCTTGTACTTCACGACCGTCTTGCCAGGATCGAGCCCTTCGGCGCTGAGGAAACTGATACTCACCGTGGGGCCCGCCTCGATCCATGCATGGATCACCAGCGAAAGGCCGACCAGCGCCGCGATGATCGGCACCAGCCACACGATCGACGCGTTGACGCGTGGTCGGCGGACGACGGGTTCTGGCAAGTCGTCGGTGATCGGCTTTTTGTCGTCAGTCATCGAAGTCCCTGCCATCCCAGATCAGTCGGGGGTCGAACGTCATCGAGGCCAGCATGGTAATGACTACCGTGAGGCCGAAGTACACCACGCCAGGCAAAGGCTCCACCTGGCTGAAGAAACCGAACTGGACCAACGCCGTGAGCAAGGCCACCACGAAGACGTCCAGCATCGACCAATAGCCGATGAACTCCACCAGCCGGTACAGCTTGGAACGCTGTCGCTGGGCCCACCGGCTGCCCCTCTGCGCGCTGATCAGCAGCAGGCTGAGGGCGAAGAATTTCAGCACCGGTACCACGATGCTGGCGGTGAACACGATGACGGCCAGGTCGGGCGAACCCTTCACCCACAGCTCGATGATGCCGCTGAGAATGGTGTTGTCGTCCACGTCACCCACGCTCACCGTGCGCATGATCGGCAGCACGTTGGCCGGAATGTAGAAGATGAAGGCGGCGATCAGCAGTGCCCAGGTGCGGCTGTAGCTCGCGGTCTTGCGCTTGTGCAACGAAGACCCGCAGCGTGGGCAGGCAGCATCGGGCGCCTCGACATCACGGCAGACCATGCCGCACACGTGGCAGCCGACCAGGCCCAGGTCGCTGGCGCGAGGCAGCCCGCTCACGCTGGAGTTTCCTCGGTGACGTCCCACAGGCGTCGCACGTCGATGCTCGAGAAGGCGGTAATGATCAGCATCAGCACGCCATAGGCGAAGATGCCCGGATTCGGGATCACATCGAAATACATGTGGGCCTTGACGATGGCCACCAATGCGCCGAGCACGAACACCTCGCTCATGGTCCACGGCCCGATGCGATACAGCGTCACCATGGCCCAGCGGAATCCAGGTGCGCGCCGCCCGGATCGCGCGTACAGCGACACCCAACCCAACAGCACCATCTTGACGATGGGGAAGAAGAACAGCGTGGCGGCCGCCAGCACGGCCACCACCTGCGCATGTTCGCGCCACATCATCACGATGCAGCCCCACAAGGTGGTGCTGATCAGCGTCCCGTTGAGGCCCAGAGTGACGATGGGCCAGATGTTGGCCTGGATGAAGGCGATCATGGCCGTCACCACCAGCGCCAGGATGGCGTTGACCGACAGGCTGTGATGGCGCGCCAGGATGGCGTCGCAACGCACGCAGCGCGCCACCTCGCCGCACGCGAGTTCGCGCCTGCGGTAGACGGTATCGCAGTGCTCGCAGATCCACAGCGTGGGTGGGGCGATGCCGGTTTTGACGCCTTGCGCGGGCATGGTCATGCGGGGATTTTCGCAAATATTGCGGGCCAACGCCGATAGGACCTTGGGCACCCTTTACATGCGCCCGCCTGAAGCGATCGTAAGTGGCCAGGGACTGCACGGATGTCGATCGCCATCGCGTCATGCCGCCGTGAAAGGGGCCGGAACAGGCTTAACCCTTGATATGCTGGGCTTTGCCCTGATGTGTGGGCCATTCGTCAACGGGAGTTTCCAGTGAGTGCCACGACCGCCGATACGCATGTCTTCGACGTGCGCGAGGACAACTTCGAAGCCGAGGTGCTGCAGGCCTCGCTGACCACGCCCATCCTGGTGGACTTCTGGGCGACCTGGTGTGGCCCGTGCAAGACCCTCGGCCCGATGCTCGAAAAGCTGGCTGGCGAATTCAACGGCGCCTTCCGCCTGGCCAAGGTCGACGTGGACAAGTCCCAGCAACTGGCCGGCATGTTCGGCATCCGCAGCATTCCCACCGTGATGCTGGTGAAGGACGGTCAGATCGTCGACGGCTTCGCCGGCGCCCTGCCCGAGGGCCAGCTCCGCGAGTTCCTGCTGCGCCATGTGCAGCCCCAGGACGGTGAAGCCGCCAACGACGACGGCGAAACGGCCGTGCAGGAGACGCCCGAGGAAGCCATCAGCCGCATCCAGCAGGCAATCGCCGCAGAGCCCGAGCGGACCGAGCTGAAGCTCGATCTCGCCCTGGCGCTGATGTGGGCCGGCAATGTGGAGTCGGCGGAAGCCGAGCTCGCCGCCCTTCCCGCCAACCTGGCCACCGACCCGCGCGCCGTGCGCCTGCGCAGCCAGCTCGACCTGGCGCGTGCGCTCAAGGGAGCGCCATCCATGGCCGAACTGCAGCAGCGCATCCAGGCCAACGCGGCCGACTGGGAAGCACGCGACCTGCTCGGTGTGCGCCTGTTGCTGGACGGCGATGCCGAGGCCGGACTGGACCAGTTCCTCGCCACGCTGGAAAAGGCCCGCGACTGGAACGACGGCCAGGCGAAGAAGCGCCTGCTGGCCGCCTTCTCCACGCTGGATGACGCGGAACTCGTCGGCCGCTACCGCCGGCGGATGGCGTCGTTGCTGTTCTGAGCGAAGCCGTTCGCTTCGCCTGTGATCCCATTCCGCTAACCGCCTCATGACGCTCCGGCACGCAGGAGCGTCATGAGGCGTTCGCTCAAGGCGAGCCCGCACCCGCAGACTGGCCGCCCAGGTTGCGATCGAGGAACTGGGTCACCCGTTCGAACAGTTCGGCCTGGTTCTTCTCGTCATAGAAGCCATGGCCTTCGTCTGACTTGTACAGCCACTCGTGGGCAATGCCGCGCTTCTGCAGCGCCGCGTGCAGGCTCTCGCCATGCTGCGGCGGCACGCGGGTGTCCTGGCCACCTACAATCAGCATCACGTTGGCCTTGAGGCTGTCGAGCTGGTTGACGGGCGAACGCGCAGCCAGCGTGGTCGCGTCGCTGCCCAGTGAGTAGCGCAGAAAGCTCTTGCCCGCAACCTGATCCGAAATGTCACCCTTGGAATACATCAGGGGCAGGTCGTAGACGCCGACATAGCCGATGGCGCAGCGATAGAGGTCCGGTTCCTTCACGGCTCCTTCGAGCGCAGCATAGCCACCATAGCTGCCGCCGTAGATGCAGATGCGCCCCGCATCCGTGATGCCCTGCTGGATGGCCCAATGCGTGGCGTCGGTCAGGTCATCCTGCATCTTGCCACCCCATTCGCCATAACCTGCTTTCACGAATGCGCGACCGTAGCCGCTGGAGCCACGATAGTTCACTTGCAGCACGGCGTAGCCATGCGTGGCGAGCGCCTGGACATAGGGGTCGTAAGCCCATTCATCGCGCACGCCGAAGGGACCGCCGTGCACATAGACCACCAGTGGCTGATGCTTGGACTTCTCCTTGCCCGGTGGCGTGCTCAGGTAGCCATGCAGCGTAAGGCCATCGCGCGCCTTGAACTCCACGGGCTCCATGGAGGCCATCAGGTCCGGCTTGATCCATGGCGCTCGCTGCAGCAATACCGACGCGTTGCCTGTTGCCGCGTCCCACAGGTAGAACGTACCGGGATCCATGTCCGACGATGCCAACGCCACCGCTTTGCTGCCGTCGTCCGTGCTCGAAACGATGCGCACGCTCTCGCCCGGAAACTGCTTGGACATGCCAACGATTGCCTTCATCGTGTCAGACCCGGCGACGATCGCCTCGGTGGTCGGCATCGCCGGCATCGAGTTCACGCCGACGACGTCCAGCCCATCCAGGCTGTAGACGAGGCCGTCCAACCCCGCAACGGCACTGCTCCAAACGGGTTTTTCCAGCATGGCCTGCGTCGCCACGTCCCACTGGCACAAGGCGCTGGCCGCACCGGGCACGGTGCAGGACATGTATACGTGGCTGTCGTCCCGGCTGAACGTATAGGGCACCGGCACGTCTTTTTCATCGGTGCCCTGGAACAGCAGCGTCCACGGCTTGCCATCGCCATCGCGGTAAAACACCTGCAAGTGGGCGCGGCTGTCCCAACCAAAAGCAAACCGCACCACGCCCTTGTTGTCGGTGACAAACTCCGCGTTGCGCACGGGAGCGGTCGCAATCGGATGCTTGCTGCCGTCGCGCACGTCCATCATGTAGACCTTGGTGAAATCGCCGTCCGCACCACTGTTCCACGGCGTGACACCGATCAGCACGTGATCTTCGTCGTTGCGCAGGGTATCGATGATTTCACCGGTAGCTCGCTCCGGTTCGCGCTGCTGGATATGCGTCGCCTTGACCGGACCGCCTGCGCGGTAGCCGAACAACAGTTCCGACCCCGAGCCGTCGCCGTTGATCGCGAAGATTTCGCCTGTGGAGAACGGGCGATCCCAGCCAGCCACCTTGGTGCCTTCGGTGTAGAGCACGCGATGATCGTTGGCCCACCACAGATCAACCACCTGGTTGCCTTCGCGCGGCCGGACCATGTTGCCTTTCTGCTTGACCAGGTCCACCAGCGCCAGCATGGGCTTGCCGTTGACCACCGTGGTGGCGGCAAGGTAACGCCCATCGGGCGAGATCTTTACCTTGTCGTACTGCATGTGACGCGCGAGATCGGCGAACGGCACGCTTCCCGCGAGCGCCTGGCCCGACAACAGACAAAGCGCGCAGACCACTGCGCGCCTGAGCAGCTTCTTCATACGTTCTCCCCTGTGACGCCCCGCCCCCAGACGGTCGCGTTGAACCCGCAGTATAAGTAGCGGATCGCAAGTTCATAAGGGGATGGACGCCCTGGACGGCGTAGGCCTGGGCAATGCCAGCGCATGCCGGCACAGCCATCCAACGGCGCCAGTTTCCTCCATGGGAGAAGAGACGCCAGTCGGCCACCTTCAGGCGGCAGACGAGGCGAAGCCCATCGGCCACGGGAGCCGGCGAATGGCCGCACAACCGCTTTACGCTATGCAGCGGAAGGCAGGATCAACCTGTTGGTCCTTGCCAACGGTGGGCAGCTCGACCACCCACTCGTCCGAGACCAGGCTCAGCTCAGAACGAACCGCCCGGCACACGCACCCAGCCTTCCATCAGTACGCGTGCGCTGCGGCTCATGATGGCCTTGGTGACGGTCCATGTACCGTCCACCAGCTGCGCCTCTGCACCCACGCGCAGCGTGCCCGAGGGATGCCCGAAACGCACGGCCTGACGCTCGCCGCCGCCAGCGGCAAGGTTCACCAGGGTGCCCGGAATCGCAGCCGCCGTACCGATGGCCACTGCGGCAGTGCCCATCATGGCGTGATGCAGCTTGCCCATCGACATCGCGCGCACCAGCAGGTCGACGTCGCCGGCGTCCACCGGCTTGCCGCTCGACGCGACGTAGTCGGCCGGCTTGGCGACGAACGCGATCTTCGGCGTGTGCTGGCGCGTGGCGATCTCGTCGAGCGACTTGATCAGGCCCATGCGCAAGGCGCCGTGCGCGCGGATGGTCTCGAACATCGCCAGCGCCCTGGCGTCGCTATTGATCGCATCCTGCAGCTCGGTGCCGCTGTAGCCGATCGCGGAAGCCTCCACGAAGATCGTCGGGATGCCGGCGTTGATCATGGTGGCCTTGAGCGTGCCGATGCCCGGGACCTCCAGGTCGTCGACAAGATGTCCCGTCGGGAACATCGCGCCGCCGGCACCCTCTTCTTCGGCCGCCGGATCCATGAATTCCAGCTGCACTTCGGCCGCCGGGAAGGTCACGCCGTCGAGTTCGAAGTCACCGGTTTCCTGCACCTCACCGTTCGTCATCGGCACGTGCGCGATGATGGTCTTGCCGATATTGGCCTGCCAGATGCGCACGGTGGCGATGCCGTCGTGCGGCACGCGCGCCGGATCGACGAGGCCGCCGGCGATCGCGAACGGGCCGACCGCCGCCGAGAGGTTGCCGCAGTTGCCGCTCCAGTCGACGAAGGCCTTGTCGATCGCGACCTGGCCGAACAGGTAATCCACGTCGTGATCCGGGCGACTGCTCTTCGAGACGATCACCGTCTTGCTCGTACTGGACGTGGCGCCGCCCATCCCGTCGATCTGCTTGCCGTACGGATCGGGGCTGCCGATCACGCGCAGCAGCAGCGCGTCGCGCGCGGCGCCGGGCGCCTGCGCGGATCCGGCAGATCCTGCAGCCGGAAGAACACGCCCTTGCTGGTGCCGCCGCGCATGTAGGTGGCGGGAATCCGGATCTGGGGTTGGTGGCTCATGGGCAATCCTGTATTCATGCGATGCGATCATCTCCCCTCTCCCCTTGTGGCGACGCGAAGCTAGTCCCGCGGGAGAGAGGGGCTTTGGTTCACGCTGCCTGTGACGCCTCGATGAAGTCCTGCGCAAAACGCTGCAACACACCGCCTGCTTCGTAGATCGACACTTCTTCCGCGGTATCCAGGCGACACGTCACCGGTACCTCGACGCGTTCGCCGTTCCTGCGATGGATGACCAGCGTGAGGTCTGCGCGCGGCGTGCGCTCGCCAATCACGTCGAAGGTCTCCGTGCCATCGATGCCCAGCGTCTTGCGGTTGGTGCCGGGCTTGAATTCCAGCGGCAGCACGCCCATGCCGATCAGGTTGGTGCGGTGGATGCGCTCGAAGCCTTCGGCCACGATCGCCTCCACGCCAGCAAGACGCACGCCCTTCGCCGCCCAGTCGCGCGACGAACCCTGGCCGTAGTCGGCGCCCGCGATCACGATCAGCGGCTGCTTGCGGTCCATGTACGTCTCGATCGCCTCCCACATGCGCATGACCTTGCCTTCCGGCTCCACGCGGGCCAACGAACCCTTCTTCACTTCGCCATCGACCACCGCCATTTCGTTGATGAGCGTGGGATTGGCGAAGGTGGCGCGCTGCGCGGTGAGGTGGTCGCCGCGGTGCGTCGCGTACGAGTTGAAGTCCTCTTCCGGCAGGCCCATCTTCGCGAGGTATTCGCCCGCCGCGCTGTCCGGCAGGATCGCGTTCGACGGCGACAGGTGGTCGGTCGTGATGTTGTCGCCGAGCACCGCGAGCGGACGCATGCCCTTCAGCGTGCGCTCGCCCGCCAGCGCGCCTTCCCAGTACGGCGGACGGCGGATGTAGGTGCTCTGCGCGCGCCAGTCGTAGAGCGGCGCGGCGCGGTTGCCGGTGTGGCCGGCACGCGCGAACATCGGCTCGTAGACCTTGCGGAACTGCTCGGGCTTCACGCTCGACGCGACGATCGCGTCGATTTCCTCGTCGCTCGGCCAGATGTCCTTCAAGGTCACCGGCTTGCCGTCCGGGTCGTGGCCGAGCACGTCCTGCTCGATGTCGAAGCGGATCGTGCCGGCGATCGCATATGCGACGACGAGCGGCGGCGAGGCGAGGAACGCCTGCTTCGCATACGGATGGATGCGGCCGTCGAAGTTGCGGTTGCCGGACAGCACGGCCGTCGCGTAGAGGTCGCGCTCGACGATTTCCTGCTGGATCTTCGGATCGAGCGCACCGGACATCCCGTTGCAGGTCGTGCACGCGAACGCGACGATGCCGAAGCCGAGTTTCTCGAGCTCGGGCAGCAGGTTCGCTTCCTCCAGGTACAGCTCCACGGCCTTCGAGCCCGGCGCGAGCGAGCTCTTCACCCACGGCTTGCGCGTGAGGCCGCGCGCGTTCGCATTGCGCGCGAGCAGCGCCGCCGCGATCACGTTGCGCGGGTTGCTGGTGTTCGTGCAGCTCGTGATGGCGGCGATGATCACCGCGCCGTCGGGCATCTGGCCCGGCTGCTCCTTCCATTCGCCCGCGATACCGCGCGCGGCGAGGTCGGACGTCGGCAGCCGCTTGTGCGGATTCGACGGGCCGGCCATGTTACGCACGACGCTCGACAGGTCGAACGTCAGCGTGCGCTCGTACTGCGCCGCGTCCAGCGTGTCGGCCCACAGGCCGGCAGCCTTGGCATAGGTTTCGACCAGCTTCACCTGCTCATCGCTGCGGCCGGTGAGGCGCAGATAGTCGAGCGTCTGGCCGTCGATGAAGAACATCGCGGCCGTGGCGCCGTATTCGGGCGCCATGTTCGAGATGGTCGCGCGATCGCCGAGCGTGAGGCTCGACGCGCCTGCGCCGCGGAATTCCAGATACGCGCCGACCACCTTCTCCTTGCGCAGGAATTCGGTCAGCGCGAGCACGATGTCGGTCGCGGTGATGCCGGGCTGGCGCTTGCCGGTCAGCTCGACGCCGACGATGTCGGGCAGGCGCATCCACGATGCGCGGCCGAGCATCACGTTCTCCGCCTCCAGGCCGCCGACGCCGATCGCGATCACGCCGAGCGCATCGACGTGCGGCGTGTGGCTGTCGGTGCCGACGCAGGTGTCCGGATAGGCGACGCCGTCCTGCACCTGGATCACCGGCGACATCTTCTCCAGATTGATCTGATGCATGATGCCGTTGCCCGGCGGAATCACGTCGACGTTCTCGAACGCCTTCTTCGTCCAGTTGATGAAGTGGAAGCGGTCTTCGTTGCGGCGATCTTCGATCGCGCGGTTCTTCGCGAACGCATCCGGATCGAAGCCGCCGCACTCCACCGCGAGCGAGTGATCGACGATCAGCTGCACCGGCACGACCGGGTTCACCTTGGCCGGATCGCCGCCGCGCTCCGCGATTGCGTCGCGCAGGCCGGCGAGGTCGACGAGCGCGGTCTGGCCGAGGATGTCGTGACACACGACGCGCGCCGGGAACCACGGAAAATCGCGCTCGCGCTTGCGCTCGACGATCTGCTTCAGCGAATCGGCGAGCATCGCCGGATCGCAGCGGCGCACGAGGTTCTCGGCGAGCACGCGCGAGGTGTACGGCAGCGCGTCATAGGCACCCGGCTGGATCGCCTCCACGGCGGCGCGCGCATCGAAATAATCCAGCGACGTGCCGGGAAGGGATTGGCGGTAGGTGTTGTTCATGATGTGGGAACCCTGGAATGACGTTCGGCGGACCGCAGCTCACGACACACGGCACGCACCCGCCGACTGCGCGCGCCGCTGCTCGATCGGCACGTGCGGCTCGCCTCGTTGGCCTTGGCCGCGCACGCCGGGACGGGTAAACATGCCGCCGCTCGATACCCGACGAGCAGGGCAACCCCATGCATCGGCGATCACGGCGAGACCTCACCCGCGACGAAGACGCGATGACCGATCCGCGTCTTCAGCCCAACATTGTAATGCCCCACCCCAGCGGTTCCCAAACGAGGCCAGCGCGTTCGCCACTCGATGATGGCACTGGAATCGCGCCATCGCAGGCGTCACGGGCAACCCGCTCGAATCCGTCCACGTTAGTTTCGACCAAGGTATGAGTCGTCCTGCTCCTTCGAGGCCGACACCGGCAATGGATCGCTCCCGTTTCGCCGACATCACCGCCGCTGCCTGGTATGGCACAGCCCCTCCTCTCCCTTCGTGAGCTACGGGCGCATGGGGACGATAGCGCCCGGATTGGCTTTCACCCCCCTCTGATCGGGTGGTAGCCCGGAAAACATACGCATCCGTATGTTTGAGGTATCTTAGGCGTCCCTTTCCCGATCTTCTGTCCATGCGCGCCTCCACTTTCCGTCGCCTGATGAACCTGTGGCCGCCGTTCTTCTTCAACAGCATCCGGGTGCAGCACGTGGCCGAAGACTGGTCGGAGGTGAAGGTGGTGCTGCGGCTGCGGCCGTGGAACCGCAACTACGTGCGCACGCAATTCGGCGGCAACCTGTTCGCGATGACCGATCCCTTCTGGATGCTGCTGGCGATGCACCAGCTGGGCAACGACTACTACGTGTGGGACAAGGCCGGCGCCATCGAATTCGTGGCGCCGGGACGCGAAGACGTCTATGCGCACTTCAAGCTCGATGCGGCCACTGTCGATGAATTGCGCACCGCGGCCGCCAACGGCCAGAAAGTGCTGCGCTGGTTCGAGGTCGATGTGACGACCGCGAGCGGCGAGGTCGTGGCTCGCGTAAGCAAGCAGTTGTACGTCAGGCTGAAGCCCAAGGCGCGCGCGGAAAGCCCGGCCAGCCCCTGACCATCCAGGCAACACTGGCTTAGCGGACGTCTTCCCTACGACGCAAAGCTAGTCTCCGTGGGAGAATGCGGGGTCCCCTTTGGCTCTCGGCATTTGCCCATGAAGCGCTTTCGCGTCAAACGCTATCTGATCACCGGCTTGCTCACCGTCATTCCGCTGTGGGTGACGTGGGTGGTGTTCAAGTTCGTGCTGAGCCTGCTTGCAGGCATTGGCGCGCCATTGGTCACGACCTTGCTCGGATCGTTTTCGCCGCGCTCGCCCAAGGCAGAGGCCGCGCTCAACAGCGATGCCGCTCTCTTCGTACTGGCGCTGTTGCTGACGCTGCTCGTGCTCTACGTGATCGGCTGGCTCGCCAATCGCGTGATCGGCCAGCGCCTGATCGATGGGTTCGATGCACTGCTGGCGCGCATTCCGTTGGTGCAGACCATCTATGGCGGCACCAAGAAATTGATGGCCGTGCTTCAGCAGAAGCCGTCAGGCGTGCAGCGCGTGGTGCTGATCGATTTTCCCCGCAAGGGCATGAAGGTGGTCGGCTTCGTGACGCGCCTGATGACCGAAGAAGGCACCGGTCGCGAGATGGCGGCCGTCTATATCCCGACCACGCCCAACCCGACGGGCGGCTATCTCGAAGTGGTGGCCGTGGACGAACTGACACCGACGGACTGGACCATGGACCAGGCCATGGCGTTCATCATCTCCGGTGGCGCCGTGGCTCCGGATACGTTGCCGGCGCCGCCTTCGTCGCTGCGTGACGAACACCAGGGCAATGCGTAAGGCCACGGCTAGATCGGACCATGGCGGCGCTCGAGCGCAGACGGCAGTGATCTGACGCGTAGCAGTCGCGCACAGGGTGCGCTCCCACATTAAGGGTATGTGCCTTGTCGAGTGTCAGGCCAGGACTTCGAATGGCCGCATCATTTCGTTGGATGCGTGTTCCAGCAGATGGCAATGCCACACGTAACGGCCGGTATAACCGTCGAAGGTGATGATGTAGCGCGTGACCATGCCGGGATAGACCTGCGCGGTATCCTTCCAGCCCGCTTCGTGCGTCGGCGGTGGTTGCGCGGGCCCGGTATAGCGCAAGGTTTTTGATTCGAGGTAGGCGTTCACGTCGAACGGACGCCGATCGAGAATCTGGAAGCGCACCAGATGCAGGTGGATCGGGTGCGTGTCGCCGGTGAGGTTCACCAGGCTCCAGATTTCCGTGCTGCCCAGCCTGGGTTTCTCGCTTACCGGATCTTGCCAACGCTTGCCGTCGAGCAGCATCAGCATCGGCTCCGCCACGCAATCGGAATATTCGTCGATGCTCAGCACGCGCGTCATGTTCGCCGTGCTTTCCGCCACGCGTGGCACATCGCGCAACACGGCGGGCACGCGGCTGACGTCGTCCTCCTTGGCGGCGGCGATGTCGAAACGCATCAGCGGCAGGCTGTCGTTCATCAGTTCGACCTGGCTACCGGCCAAGTTCGCAAAGTCGACCACCAGGTCCGCACGCTCGCCTGGCGCAAGGAACAGGCTGGTCTGCGTGACAGGTGACGACAGCAACCCCTGGTCGCTGCCGATCTGCAGGAAGGGCCGTTGTCCGCGCAGGCTCAGCCGGAAGAAACGGCCATTGGCCGCATTGAGCACGCGGAATCGATAGCGTCGCGCACGCACGTCGAGCTTGGGCAGCACCGCGCCGTTCACCAGCATGACGTTGCCGAACACCTCGGGCACCCACGGCGCATCGCTGACACCCGAGACCGGGTAATACAACTGGCCATCTTCCGTGAGCAGGCGATCGCTCAGCATCAGCGGCCATTCGAATTCGCCAGCTGGCAAGCCCAGCGATGCCTCATGCTCATCGCGCAACAGATACATGCCGAGCATGCCGGCATACAGATTCAGGCGTTCGATACCCATGGTGTGGTCGTGGTACCAGAGCGTGGCGGCGTCCTGTCCATTCGGATAATCCTGCCGGCGCGATTGGCCAGGCACGAACCAATCGGTGGGGTAGCCATCTGCTGATGCGGGCACACGGGCGCCATGCACGTGTACGACACTGCGCACTTCCGGTATGTCGGCCTCGGCGCCGCAGACGTGATGATCGATCGGCAGAAAATGCTTGGCCGGCAAGTGACTGATCCACTCCACTTTCAACGCGCTGCCGCTTCGGGCTTCGATGGTCGGGCCGGGAAAGCTGCCGCCGTACGTCCACAGGCGCGTGGGAGGTAAGTCGCGGTGCAGGCGCTGCGTGGTTTCACGCATCGCGATGCGCAGCACCTCGCCGTGTGAGGCGCGCAGACTCGGCGGCAAAGGCAGAGGATCGACAAAAGGTGTAAGTCGCGAAGGGTCGAGCAGGCGAGGCACGGCCGTCTGATCGGCAATGTCGTGCCGGCACAGGCCGCTGCTTTTTCTCGGCATGGCCATGTGCATGGGCGCGCCCCACGCGCGCAACATGCCCGTGCCGGCCATCAGACCGATGCTCTGGAGAAAACGACGACGCGATGCTGGCACGATCGAACGACTCCTCTTGCGGAAATGACGAAAGCGCCCCGGCACGGCCGGGGCGCTTGATCACGCGCTGATCAGTCGATCAACCGCGATGGCCATCGGACGTGCTGGCCCACGGCAAGGACGGCTTCACCGGCTGGCCGGTCTGCTCGTCCAGCAGCAACTTGCGATGCACGGTGAACGGCTGGAAGAAGTCGAACATATGCTCCAGCGAGCCGGCTTGCGCGTCGAACGAACCGCCACCGAGGCGCTTGCCGTGCAACCAGTTGTCCTCAATGAAGCGCGTGATCGAGGACTGGTCCGTCACCGTGTGGTCCACATGGTTGCTGCGCGCCCAGGGCGAGATCACCAGCAACGGCAAGCGAGGGCCATAGCCGCAACGACCCTGTACCGGCTTGCCCTTGCTGTCCGTGCCCGCCAGCGTGCCGCGCGCCTTGCACACGCCGGCGCCATCCAGGGCATCCGCTTCCGACGTCGACGCATTCACGCGCGGCGCCGCCTGATGGTCGTACCAACCGTCGGAGTCGTCATAAGCGATGACCACGGCGGTATCACGCCACTCCGGCTGCTGCTGCAGGAAGTTGATCACGTGCACGATGAACTGCTGCTCGTCGAGCGGATCGGAGTAACCCGCGTGGCCATCCTGGTAGCCCGGCGCCTTGAGGAAGCTCACCGCCGGGAAATTGCCCGCCTCGACTGCGGCATAGAAGTCCGCCATGTCGTACTGATGGTTCGCCGCATCGCCCTGGCGACCGATCATCGACACCGACGTGGGACGCGCATGCGTCGGGTTGGCAGTCGAGGCGTAGTACTGGAACGGCTGGTGATGGGGGATGTAATCCGCCTTCTTGACGTTGGTGACGGCGGAAACCGTGGAGCGCTTGCAACCCGTGGTGCCGTTGGCGTTCACCTGCGACAGGTCGAAACCACCCTCGAAGAAGCCCCAGCTCACGTGCGCATCGTTGAGCATGTCGCCGACGTTGCGGCCGCTCATCTGCACCTGGTTGCCGGTCGGCGAGGAACACACGTCGCCGATCGGATCGGCATCGCCGATCAGGGTAAGTCCACCCTGCCCGTCATCGATCTCTTCGCCGGTGCCGTTGAGCGTCTGCGTGATGCCGTTGGTCTGACCCGAGATCAGGTTGAGCGCACCCGGCGTGGACGGGCCAAACGTGGTGTTGTAGCTGTTGTCGCTCATGGCGAACCATTGCGCGTAGTTCCACAGCGCGGTGACCGTGTTGCCGTCGTAATAGCCCATGACCTGGCCGATGCCGTTTTCATCGGCAGGCGCACCGGGCAGCGTTTCGCCCGTGCCGGTGTACTTGGGAAAAAGATCCATCGCGCCGCCATTGAACGCCTGCTGCTCCGGACCGTAATCGTGATCCTGATCGGCGGTGGCCGACTGCGCACGCGAGAGACGGAACGGATTGATCGCACCCGCGCCATTCGCACTGTTCTGCTGGTTCGGATTGTGGTTGAGCAGGCTGGCGGTCAGGCCATTGGCCTTCGGCGTGAACGGCCGCGCGTAGAACGTCGGCTCACCCGGCGCATTGGCGGCATACGGATAGGCGCCGAAGTAGTGATCATAGGAAACGTTCTCCTGGAAGATCACCACGAGATGCTTGATGGGCGTGGACGTGTGGTCGTCCTTGTCGCGATGCCAGGAAGCGTTCGACGCTTCTTCGGCATGCACGGGAATCTGGGCAAGCGATACGGCGGACAGGCTGAGAACACACGCGGCAATGCAGACGGCGAGGTGATTTCGCATGGAAGGCTCCCTACGGTCGCGATGAAGCGCCCCCCTGTGGAATGTCCCAGTTGCAGGTCATCCCAAGCGCCGGATTCGCGAACGATAGGCGTCGAAGGTGACAGGCGAATAACAGGAAAACGACGCGTTTTCCTGCGATTCCTTCCACAGCACTGGTTGAAGCGCAGCCGCGGTCCGCATCATGTTTAGGGGGCAGGCGACGCTAGACTCCTCGCATCGCGAACCATTGCGCCGCAGTGGTTCATGTGATGCCGGACATCAGGATGTCCGTGCAGCTGCCATGAAGAACCCGCGGATGAGCGTGCTGGCGGAGCGCGAGATGAAGGGTTACGCAAGCGCCGCACCCTCTCCCCAGCCCCTCTCTCCCACGGGACTACCTTCGGGTCGCCGAGGGGAGAGGGGCTTAAGTGCCTGGCGGAGAAATCCTTCTCCCTCCGGGAGAAGGTGCCGGCAGGCGGATGAGGGTGCGGGCGGAGCGAAAAAGGCACTCTGCTTCCGCGAGGATGGTTGCTTTCGTGGCAGCGGGCGTCGACGCACAGACTCAGGAGCACGTGATCTCCCTGCGGGCAGCTGATGGCCTGCCCGGAGTCGCCCGATTCCTGATCGGGAGTCGGCTGGCCCGGGGTGTGGACTCGACGCCCTCAACGAGTACGTCCCAACCGGCTCTGTCGCCGGCTTGCGGCCCCCGCCCCTGACCTTTGACACTGTCTGCACCGTGACCTCCGGCCTAGCCTGATCAGTCACTATTGCCAATTCGGTCGCTGCGCAGCACGTGGCCGCCGGCATCACTTAGCGCCCGCTGGGCGAACCACGAGAGGGAATCCCATGACCAAACCGTATCTGAAGCCCCTGGCGCTCGCCGTCAGTCTGGCCCTGTCGCTCACCGCCTGCGGCAAGCATGAGCAGGCCGAGCAGACCGCCCAGGCCCCTGCCCCCGCCTCGACCGCACCCGCCGCGGCTCCCGCGCCGAAAGTGTTCGACGTGGCCGAGCTGGGCGACAACGCCGAGGCCTGCCAGGACTTCAACGGTTTCGTCAACGCGAAGTGGGTGGCCGCCAACCCGATCCCGAACGACCGCACCCGCTGGGGCGCGTTCGACAAACTGGCTGAGGACAGCCTCAACACCCAGCACGAGATCGTCGACGCCGCCGCCAAGGACGCCGCCAACGCCAAGGCCGGGTCGATCGAGCAGAAGATCGGCTACCTGTACGCCTCGGGCATGGACGACGACGCCATCGAGAAGGCTGGCTACGAGCCGATCAAGCCCAAGCTCGACGCCATCGCCGCGCTGAAGAACAGCAAGGACGTGGCCAACTACCTCGTGCAGAACTTCGCTGACGGCGACATGCAGGTGTTCGAGTTCGGCTCGGGCGCCGACTTCAAGAACGCCAAGATGCAGATCGCCTACACGCAGCAGGCGGGCCAGGGTCTGCCGACCAAGGACTACTACCTCAACGACAAGTACAAGGACATCCGAGACGCCTATGTGGCCCACGTGGCCCAGGCGCTGCAGCTGACCGGCGTGTCCGAAGCCGATGCCAAGAAGCAGGCCGCCCAGGTGCTCGCCTTCGAAACCGAGCTGGCCAAGGCCTCGCTGGCCCCGGTGGAAATGCGCACCCCGGAAAACCAGTACCACTTCGTCACCGTGAAGGAAGCGGACAAGATCACCCCGCACTTCAGCTGGGAAGATTTCTTCAAGGCCCAGGGCGTGACCGTCGACAAGGGCTTCTCGCTGTCGCAGCCGAAGTTCATGGCCGAGTTCGACAAGCTGCTCGCCAGCGCGCCGATCGACCAGTGGCAGGCCTACCTGCGCTTCCACACCATCAGCGATGCCTCGCCGTACCTCAGCAAGGCGTTCCAGGACAACAAGTTCGACTTCTACGGCAAGACCCTCGCCGGCCAGCCGGAACAGAAGCCGCGCTGGAAGCGCGTATTGGGCGGCGTCAACAGTTCCATGGGTGAAGCACTCGGCCAGCTGTACGTGGCCAAGATGTTCACGCCGGAAGCCAAGGAGCGCGCACAGGTGCTGGTCGACAACGTGCGCAACGCCCTCAAGGCGCGCATCGAGAACCTCGACTGGATGAGTGACGAGACCAAGCAGAAGGCCATCGCCAAGTGGAACACCTTCCTGCCGAAGATCGGCTACCCGGACAAGTGGCGTGACTGGTCGGGCCTGGACATCAAGCAGGGCGACTACTACGGCAACGTCATGTCCGCCGCCAAGTTCAACTACCAGTACGACCTCAGCAAGATCGGCAAGCCGACCGACCGCCTGGAATGGGGCATGACCCCGCAGACGGTCAACGCCTATTACAACCCGACCGACAACACCATCAACTTCCCGGCCGCGATCCTGCAGCCGCCGTTCTTCTACGCCAACGGCGACGACGCGATCAACTACGGTGGTATTGGTGCCGTCATCGGCCACGAAGCCAGCCACGGCTTCGATGACGAAGGCAGCCAGTTCGACGGCGAAGGCAACAACGCCAACTGGTGGACCAAGGCCGATCGCGAGAAGTTCGATGAGCGCAGCGGCAAGCTGGTCGCCCAGTTCGACGACTACACCCCGATCAAGGACAAGCCGGATGCACACGTCAACGGCAAGCTGACCCTGGGCGAGAACATCGGCGACCTCGGCGGCCTGAACTCGGCCTATGACGCGCTGCAGATGGCGCTGAAGAAGAACCCGCAGGAAGCCGGCGAAAAGATCGACGGCTACACGCAGGACCAGCGCTTCTTCCTCAACTGGGCCCGTGTGTGGCGCGGCAACATCCGCGAGAAGGAAGCGCTGCTGCGTCTGAACACCGACCCGCACGCTCCCGCTTCGCTGCGTGCGATCGGCGCTCCATCCAACATGGAAGCCTTCGCCACCGCGTTCCAGTGCAAGCCGACCGACCCGATGGTGCGTCCGTCCGACAAGCAAGTGAAGATCTGGTAATTCCCGGCCGGTCCGCGTGACCTACCCGAAGGCGCCGCGCGCAAACGCGGCGCCTTTTTCGTTGGAGACCATGCGCTTCCTTGTAGGAGCGCACCCAGTGCGCGAAAAGCCAACGGAGCGGTGACGCCGTAACGCCGCGGTCGCCCACTTGGTGGGCTCCTACAACAGATATCGCGGGCCCGACGCCTGGATTTCCTTCGCGACAACACCACGGCCGGCATACGGCATGCCGACAAAGTCGCCGCACACCGCGCGACTTCAGCCGCTACCGTCACGCCTCGCTTCGTACGCCTTCAGGTGCGTATAGGCCGTACGCAGCATCGCCAGCGACTCCGCCTCCTCGCCTGCACGGGCCAGCATGTCGCCGATCACATGGTCGGCTTCGATCTGTCCGCCCTGTTCAAGGTCGCGCATCATCGACGCGCTCAGCTTCGAGCCCTTTTCCGTAAGCACGCTGCAGGCTCGCGCGAGCACCGCGTCGGAGGGTGCATGCTGATTGCGCGCCGCAACGCGCCGGCAGTCTTCCAGCAGTTGCAGCGCCGCCGCTTCGCCGCCGGCCGCCGCCATGATGTCGCCTACCGGCGCACGCATCAGGCAGGTGATGCCCGCGAGCGAGGCGAGAAACACCCACTTGTCCCACATGTCCTGCAGGATCGTCGTGCTGAGCCTCGGCTCGAACTTCGCCTGCGACATGGCTGCGAGCACGCGCTCCACACGCCCCGAACGCGAACCATCGCGCTCACCGAACGTGAGCGAATGCGATTGGTTGAGATGATGCACGACACCCTGCTTGTCGAGCGTCGCCGCGATGACGCACTGCCCGCCCAGCACGTGCCCTGCACCGAAACGCCCGTCCAGCACATCGAGATGCCGCATGCCGTTGAGCAACGGAACGATCATCGTGTCGGGCCCGACCGCAGGCGCCATGTCTTCGATCACCTGCGGCAGGTGATAGGCCTTGCAGCTCACGACAATGAGATCGAAAGGTTCGCGCAGCCCGCCGGCCTGCACCGTCCGCGGCGCGGGCAGCTCGACATTGCCGAGTGCGCTGCGGATCACCAGCCCATGCTCCGCCAACTGCGCAGAGCGATGCGCCCGCACCAGAAAGGTAACGTCCTGGCCGGCCTGCAGCAGACGCCCGCCAAAATAGCCACCGGTCGCGCCGGCTCCCACGATCAAGATGCGCATGTCGCCGCCCTCAAAAAAGATCACGGGGCCGAGACTAGCTCATGCCCCGTGATGGGTGTTGCCATGAAGGTGGTGGCGACTTGCGGAAAGCGGCTTCCTGACAATTGATGCCTTTACCAGCAATCGCTTAGCGCACCGGTACCGCTCTTCGTGCGGGCGCCGGTCTGGTCCAGTGTCAACGTCCCGCACTTGGTGTCGCGACTCAACTGGGCCCCGATCGGCGTCGCCGTAATGGTGTAGGTCGAGGTACCGAGATTCGCCAGCGTATAGCTGTAATCTCTACCAGTCCGCTGCGCACTCGAGCAATCCAGCGCGGGAAGTGCAGCCAATTTATTGCCTGCCGCATCCTGGTCATATCGCAGGTTCGTCGTATAGAACCGCTCCATGTAATTGGAGTACTCCGACATGCAGCCCTCGCCTGCCACGCGTCGGGTCTTGGTGACGTAGCTCGAATACGAGGGAACGGCGATGGCCGCGAGGATCGCCACGATTGCCACCGTGATCAGCAGTTCGATCAGCGTAAAACCCCAGTGCGACCGGGGCCGTGATTGTCGAGCGTTCTGGCGTCTATTCATGGCTTCCTCTGATTCCATTCCACTGAAGACCGGCTTGCCAACGCTTCGGTGGTGTCGTTTCCCATACGGTCGGCCAAAGCATCGGCCGACCGCCTCATTCGTTTCAGCACCGCAATCAGAGCTTGACCTCGCGCCAAGACACTCGCGACGGGCTGGCGCCGCTCTGCGGATTCACCTTGCTGAGTGCGGCCGTGCCCTTCACGGTCTGGGTGACGATATAGGTCTGGCCGCCGTAACGGATCGTGGTCGGGCTACCCACCGCATCCATACGGATGCCGGAAACCGACGTTGAGGCCGAGCCCGAACCGTAGCTGCCGTTCGCATCCGGGAAGAAACCTTGCTTCAGGCCACCGCCCGACGCGGGATCAAAAGCCATGGTCCAGCCCGTCTGCAGACCCGGGTTGCAAGACACGGCGGAGATGGTCGGCGGCTCTGCCGTGCTGACCACCACCGAGCCGTCCACCATGACCGGGTTATAGATGATCTGCTCCTGGGTATCGGGGAGGTCGTAGTACCAGCCGAATTGGGTATTGTTCTTCGCACAGGTCGTGCTCCCGCTCCAGCACACCTGGCTGCCGGTGGGCAGCGAACGATAGCCCAACACTTGGCCACTCGCTCCGGATGCCGTCTGCGTAGACGTCTGCGAGAGAAGGACCGAGCGCGCAATGCTCTGCGTGGGTGCCAGGCTGGCGTACTGGATAGTCGACGCCTTGTTCCACGCCGTCATGTCCCAATCCCAGATGCCGTAGAAGGTCTGCGTGCCCGACGCGTACGTATCACCGCCACTGGTCGTGGCCGGCGTCTTCTGGCCTGTGCCGAACAACACCATCACGCGGCTCGTACTGCCCGTCTGCACGGATGCAATCACCGGCGCTGTCGTAATGGGCTGCCGGTTCGGCGTGGTGGCCGCGTCCTTGGCAACAAAGAGTGGCGTAGCTGTCTTGTTGCCGAAGTTGGAGACGCTCCAGTTTGCACTTGAACTGTCCGTGAGATCGAAACGCCAGACGTTACCTTGCACGTCGCCAGCGTATACGTAGTCGGTTACGTGATCCCCATCGAGATCAACCGTACTCACATAGGCAATGCCATTGGGGCTAGAGCTCGATCCCACGCCCGTGTCGAGGAACTGGTAGGTGACTTTGCCCGTCTTCGAATCCACCAAGCCGATGTAGATGCCGGCTGTCGAGGATCCGCCCAGACCGTTGCCGAAGATGATGGCCCACTGACCGTTATGCAGCCGCGCAATGGTCGGCGTACCCACCGTGTTGCCCAGGTGCGTGAGCGTGGAGCTGGTCCAGTCCCCGACAACGACCGCCGCGGCATTGGTTTCCTTGAAAGTTGAAGGGTCCGTGATATCGAGTGCATAGATCTCGGAGCCTGCGGAGCCCACGCCACCCACCAGCCACGTGTGCCACTTGCCGTTGTAGAACAGGTCACCCACCGCCGGCGTGGCATCCACCACGTAGTCGTGGGCATAGGTGGGACTGGTCAAGTCGGCCGCATACTTCGCCAGCTGTCCGGAGGGCATGAAGCCCAGGACCTCATTGCCATTGTTGGTGGTCGAGTCATAGGTCGTCGTGCCACTGACCGTCTTGTAGGAGCCCGCACTGAAGCCATGCAGGAACCCATCGTTCGCGCCCACGTACACGACGTTGAGGCGCGATGCGTAGGTCGTGGCGAAACTGCTATAGCTCTGCGCTCCCGATGCATTCTCCGGCGCACTTGATGGGTTGCCATACAGGAAGTCGTTGAACGCATCCGGGTAGTTGCCGGGCGTCGGCGAACCCACCCAGGTCGGGCTGGAATTGATGATGTCGCCAAGCACGCCATTGCGCGCGCGCAGCGTTCCCGGCGGACTCTGCAACTGCTCCGTCGAACGGTCGCCACGCAACCAGGCAACACGCGTCGAGCCGGCGCTATCCGTGCCGTTGAGCGCCGTCGTCTGACTGGTGTTGAGAGAACTCCACTGGAAAGCTTCGCCCTTGTTGGCGCTGTCATCCCAGCTCATCAGTACGCGATTGCTCGGCGATTCGGCCGTGATGGTATTTATGGGCGTGCCATCGGCCTTGGTGCCCATGGAGGGACAGCCACCGCCGGTCAGGACGCACTTGGCATCCCAGTTGGCGTTCGACGATACGCTGACCACGCCATTGGTTGTCACCACCGGCGCGGAGACCAACGAGCCCCACCAGTTGTCCGACGAGTAAGAGGCGAGGTAGATCTGCGTGCCAATCCTCACCTGACCCGACTGCACCGTGTTGGCGCCGGCACTGCTGTTGGACTGCAGGGGCACAGCCGAGAAGCAGGTGATTTCATGGACATTGTTGCTGCCGCCCGTACCCGCGGAAAAGCCGAAGCGGAACAGCGAAGGAATCGCGCCATTGCTCTTGGTGATGTCCGCATTGGTGAGAACGGGCTTGTACACGCCGTTGTTGTAGCTATAGGAGAAGTTCAGCAGACCCGATGCTGAAATCACCAACTTGTACGTAATCGGCCATGCGTTCTGCGAGTAGTCCGAATTGAGTCGTGTCTTGGCCGAGTTGGAGGCGATGAGCTGGGTGCCGCTCAGGTAATTGCCATTCTTGTCGAACCCGCCCGGAAGCACGGCATAGCCGCCAGGAATCACGTTGTAGTTATAGGTAATGTTCTTGAGGTTCTTCGACGCGTTCGTACCGCTCGACACGTACTGCCCGCTCTTGCAAGCGGCTTGGACCTTGGTCTTCCGGTTGCTGCTGCTGTCGCTGGTCGTGTAGTAGCTGGAATTCTGGCTGTTCAACCAGGCGAAGTTCGTATTGCCGGCACCGCGAAGACCGATGCGCTCGGGCTGGTACTGCGCGCCGGTGCCTGCGCCAATGCTGTTGTTAGCCGTGGATTGCGCGAACGTATTCGACCCGTTCGTCGTTGTTCCGGACGTCGTGTTGTTCGTGTTGTAGATGCCGCTGCTGGTGTTGTCGCCCGAGTTGAGAAAGTTGCCGAACTCGTCGACACCCAAACCCAGGTAGGCATTCGCAAGACCATCGTAGGTGTCGTTGCCGTTCGAGCAGCTATAGCCCATGCTGCCGCCCAGGCCACCGGCGACCGTCGGCATCGTCGCGCCGCCGTCCGTCAGCAGGAAGGAAATACCGTCCGCACCGTTCTTGGCCGAACCGTCCGCGCTGCCACCATAGGTGTAGGTGGTAAATGTCACCTGCAGACCTTGGTTGCTGGGAAAGGTGAAATTGGAAAGGATGGCGCCCGTCTGGTTGTTCTGCGCGGGGGTGAGTCGCAACGCGCCGTAGCCCGCGGCGTCCGCGTTGGCGATCATGGACGAACTGCATTTGGGAATGCTGCCGGTGCCATCGCCCGCGGTAAGGCACGCATCGTTCAACGCGACCCATTTCAGGGTCGATGTCTTTCCAGAGAAGTTATCCGTGTAGGTCACCGCACTTGCTGCACTGGATGCCAGCAAGCCCGCAAGAACGCACGTCAGCTTCATGTTTTTCGTAGACATGATTCTTTCCATCATGTTGGCTGGCGCCGATACGGACTCGGCGATCCTGGTCGATTAGCGGCGATAGACGGTCTGCAGCACCACGGTGGCGCGGTCACCCACGGTCGTATCGCCGCTGCGGGCGGTGATGCGATAGAAATCGGCGGTATTGAGGGCGCCGCACGGCGAATAGCCCGAACAGTTGGAGAGCTGGTGCACGCTCGGCGGCGGTATCGTGAAGTTACCCAGGTACTCGACCACGTACTGTGGGGGACTGGCTGCCAACGCGCCTGGATCGAAACCCGTCTTCTGGACCGGCTTAATGACGGCGGTCGAGTCGGTAAACGGATTGGGGACGCATTTGGTGGTGCTACTTGGTGAGCAATCGCGGAACACGGAGGGCGACGCGGCGCTCTGGACGTCTGCCTCACCCTGACGCAACGCCGCTTCCGCTGCCTGGAACGCGACTTCGCGATCGTAAAAGTTGCCCGTCATCTTCTGCTGCATGATCGTGCCACGCACGGCAGCCAGGCCAACAAGCGTAATCACGACCAGCAGCACCAGGGCCACGATAAGTGCCACGCCTCGCTGGTCACGACCAGATGAATGGCGATGGGCGGGACCACTGGAGACAGAAATCGAATGCTGGTTCATCTCAGTTCACCCGGTTGCGCAAGGTTGCGGTGATGGCGACGTTTCGCATCAGCGCCTGCGCCTGGCCCTGCACATCCGTACCGGCGCGCGCATCATCGCTTTGCACCGTCAGCTGAACCTGGACAGCCGTCACACCCGCCCAGCTGGTGACGGATGCTGGTGCAACGAACGAGGTCGTACCAGACTGCAAATACGTGATCTTCATATCCGTCACATTGCGTACCATCTCCTGGAAACTGTTTGCCTTCACCGCCCCAGCACCGTCGTTGCTCAGTGAAACGCGATAGAGCGATTTGCCACCCGCAGGATTGACGCCGATATACCAATCGACCGCGGATAGCTTGGCGATCAAGGCGCTTTGCCCGAACGTATAGGGATTGCCGCTGGCCACGCAGACGCCCGGATAGCCGAGGCCCGTGGAGCAGTTGTTTGTCGCGTCGTAGGTGATGGTCTTGGTGGAATCGGTGTACGTAGTGGTCTTGAGGATGGTCGCGTGATCGGGATCGCACACGACGATGATATCGCCGCCCTGCAGATCGCCTGCCGACCCGTTGATCGTGAAATTGGGCGTTGCTGCAGACGGCGAATGAACGTTCACGCTCATGGTGGTGTCGGCCGCACCCAGGAGCTCGATGGAATCGGTCGTACTCACCCGGTTGGTTTCCGCCGTTCCGCTGGCGACGGCCGGATCTGTGGTGCCACGCGCATAACCGACGATGGCATTGCCCCAGTTGGCCCACCAGTCGGTGCCGCCGTTGGCGGGACCGTTCTTGAGCACGCTGGTGAAACGCGCATTGTTGTTACAGCCGGTGAGCTGCGCATTGCGGATGTCATGCGCCAGCAGTTCGACGGCCAGCCGCGTGCTTTCCTGCACATCGCCCAATGCATTGTTGGTGCGATAGGTCTGCTGGTTGGCGAGAAACACGCTGGTCACGCCACCGATGACGATGAGGCCAAGCAGCATCGCCACCATCAGCTCGATCAGCGTAAAGCCCCGATGGCCTTCCCTGGTCGAGACGCGCCGGCGGCCGCCATCATGGTTGACGTCGCGGACGCTCATAGAATCCCCTTGGTGATGACGCTCTGGCTGGTGTTGTTGTTGATCGCACCCGCCTTGGTATCGTCGAAGGAGACCGTGATCGTGCACAGGCCGCTGCTCTTGCAGTCGATCACGCCGCTGGTGGTCGATACCGCACCGCCCAACGCGGGGATGGCGAGCTGAGTGGTGCACCATTGATTGAGCTGGTAGCCAGCCAACGTGCCATCTGTTGCAGGGCATTTGTCCGCGGTGATGGTCCGGTTGTAGACGCCACCTGTCGCATTGACGATATCAGCGCGCATCGCATCCTGGATCGAGTGCGCGGCAATCGTCGCCATAGTGCGCGCCATGGAACTGTTATTGGTGGATAGCGAGCGCGCCTGCAGCGCTGCCATGCCGAGGAACGCGATCGAAAGGACCAGGACGGCGATCATCACTTCGATCAGGCCCACGCCGGCCTGGCGTGCCCGGGTTGAAGACAGGCGGCTCTTGATGCCCTCGTTGCGCTCAAACGCCGACATCGGGGCCGAGGTACCGATGCTGCTCATGGGCAGGCCCCATTTGACGGTGTTACCTGAATGATCGAGCCACTGGTGATCGTGATGGTGCGGATGTTCTGGAAGGTGCCGTTCAACGAGCTCGTACAAATGATCGCAATGGTGTCGCCCGAAGGGGTCGTTTGCCCCGCCTTCTGGCCCACCCCCTGGCTGGTAAAGCGCAAAGCGGTCACACTGCCCTTGAACTGCAGCGGCGTCGTGATACTGCTCACGGCACCCAGCACTCTGGTGGCCGTGCCATCGGCTTTCATGACATAGACAGCCCCTGGTTGGACTTCCGTGCTGCATGCGGCGCCCAGCGTATCGGTCTGGTTGTTCGCCGACACGTCGCTGCAGAACTGCGAACCAGCATTGCGCTTCACCGCTTCCATGCGCGCCACGTTGATGGCGGCGACCACGTCGTTGGTGGCCGTGGTAAGGCGACTGGACAGCGTCAGCTGGCGAAAGCTGGGGATGGCAATGACCAGCAGTATGCCTGCCACGGTAAGCGCGACCATCAGCTCAATAATGGTGAATCCAAGGTGGCGTCCACGCGTCGCCGCGGCATGCTCCGTAGCGTCTGCCGGCGCGGCAAGCCCGTCCCCTACCAGGGCCAGCACAACGCTTCGCTGGCGCGAAAAGACCTGCATGGCATTTCCCCTGTTTCCCTGGCCGGCACTGTACCCAGCAACCCCGATTAGCCAAGTAACTATCCGACAAAGAGTAGGTTTTTCCTGACGAGTGGTTCATGCCGCCTCACAAAATTGGACGGCAATCACACACTAGAGCTCTGGCTGACGATCGATTCCGTGTGGCCTCGGCACCCCTCGGTCGACCCCACCTCCGTGAACGGAATGTGCACGTTTCCATGTCCTCTGCTCGCCGTGCCACGGGCCTCATCGCCATCCACAAGCCTAGGCACGGCTTGCCACTGGGCGGATAATTGGCGGCCCTTGCAACTGGCGGCTGCCCCACTGATGTTCGTTCCCGGTCAACGATGGATCTCCACCGCCGAGCCAGAGCTCGGCCTTGGCACCGTGCTGCGCGTCGAAGGACGCGGGGTGCAGGTGCTGTTTGCGAAGGCGGGGGTGCTGCGCCCGTATGCCGTCGATTCGGCGCCGCTGGTGCGCGCGGAGTTTCGTCCCGGCCAGCGCGTGGCCGGCAAGGGCATCGCTTTCCTGGTCGAGCGCGTGGAAGTGCGGGAAAGCCTGCTGGTCTACCGCGGCGAGGGGCGCGAACTGGAGGAAGGGCAGCTCGACGACGAGCAGAGCGTCAGCCAGGCCGATGACCGCCTGATCGGCGGCCGCACCGACCCGCCGTCCCATTTCGAACTGCGCCTGGAAGGCCTGCGCCGCCGTGCCGATGCCCGCCGTTCGCCGGCCTGGGGCTTGGGCGCCTCCCGCATCGGCCTGGTGCCGCATCAGTTGCGCGTGGCCGGCATCGCCTCCGCGCGCCGCCCTCCTCGCGTGTTGCTGGCCGACGAGGTGGGCCTGGGCAAGACCATCGAGGCGGGCATGATCATGGCCCGCCAGCTCGCCACCGGCCGCGCCGAGCGCGCCCTGATCCTGCTGCCCGACACCCTGGTCTACCAGTGGTTCGTCGAGTTGCTGCGCCGCTTCAACCTCAGCTTCGCCATCTACGACGAAGAGCGCTGCGAGGCGCTGGAGCAGTCCGGCGACGGCCGCAACCCGTTCGAGGACGAACAGCTGGTCATCGCCGACTTCAGCTTCCTGGAACAGTCGCCGCGACGCGCGCAGCAGTTGCTCGAAGCCTCCTGGGACCTGCTGGTGGTCGACGAGGCGCATCATCTGGCCTGGACGCCCGAAGCCGCGAGCCCGCGCTACACGCTGGTGGAGAAGCTCGCCGCGGCCACGCCGGGCGTCATCCTGCTCACGGCCACGCCGGAACAGCTGGGCCGCAGCGGCCACTTCGCCCGACTGCGCCTGCTCGACCCGCAGCGCTATCACGACCTGGACATCTACCTGTCCGAGTCGGACAAATTCCACAACCTCTCCCGCATCGCCGACCGGTTGCTGGAAAACCAGTCGCTGGACGGTCCGCAGCGCGCCATCCTGCAGGAGGCGTTTGCCGGTGATGAAAGCCTGCTGGCGCGGCTCGCCGATGCGACCAAGCCGGAGAACATGCGCGAGATCCTCGCGGCGCTGATCGATCGCCACGGCACCGGCCGTGCGATGTTCCGCAATCGCCGCGCGAGCATCGGCGGCTTTCCCAAGCGCCTGCCGGTGTGGCATCTGCTCGACGCCGATTCGCTCAGCGAAGATCGCCGACAGACGCTGCTGGCCGAATTCCATGCGGAC